>JAHDRN010000020.1 GCA_018433245.1 Candidatus Proruminimicrobium quisquiliarum | reverse complement strand
TTTCTGGGCTGCCTCGCCGTCTACTACTGTTACTTCTATTACCGATTCTGAAGTCCATTTTATTCCGTTTTCGTCATAGCTTTCTGTTGCCGCGAATTTCTGCTGGTAGCTGCCGCTTATTAATTTCTGGACTGCCTCGCCGTCTACTACCGTTACTTCTATTACCGATTCACTCGTCCATTTGATTCCGTTTTCGTCATAGCTTTCTGTTGCCGCGAATTTCTGCTGGTAGCTGCCGCTTATTAATTTCTGGACTGCTTCGCCGTCTACTACCGTTACTTCTATTACCGATTCACTCGTCCATTTGATTCCGTTCTCATCATAATCATTTGTCTCGGCGAATTTCTGCTGGTAGCTGCCGCTTATCAATTTCTGGGCCGCTTCGCCGTCTACTACCGTTACTTCTATTACCGATTCTGAAGTCCATTTTATTCCGTTCTCATCATAGCTTTCTGTTGCCGCGAATTTCTGCTGATAGCTGCCGCTTATTAATTTCTGGGCTGCCTCGCCGTCTACTACTGTTACTTCTATTACCGATTCTGAAGTCCATTTTATTCCGTTTTCGTCATAGCTTTCTGTTGCCGCGAATTTCTGCTGGTAGCTGCCGCTTATTAATTTCTGGGCCAATTCCCCATCTGCTCCCATACTTACATTTAATTCAACATTTTCTCCCCATCTTATTCCCGTTTCATCGTCATATCCGTCATTATTGACATCAACTATATTGTTATTTGTAGGTTTGTAATCATAACTCCAATCATTGACCGCAGTTTGTTTCCATGTCCCATCCGGATTCTGTGTAAAAATTACGGTACCGCTCTTATATGTCGCATTTTCTAATCCCTCTACGGCCATTCCTGTTAAGTCAACGGTTAGAGACCCGTCTGCATTTTGTTTAAACTCATATCCTTCAATTGTAAATATATTGGAATCATAATTATATTCATATCCTCCTACACTTCCTGCCATATCCATTAATCCACTAGCAAATAACGTTGATACATCCGCTGCTATATTAAAAGAATTTATAATAGAAGTTATAACCGGATTATTAAAAACTAAATCCAGCATTGTTTCAAATTGCGAGCTGTCTAAAGTTGTCGGCAAACTAATATCCGGCACAGGCAAAGCAGGAACGACAGCTAACCCGTTTGATGTCATCTCACAGTTTTGTTCCAATATCTGACCGTTAATAATTGATCCTTTATCATATTTGCTTCCAACGGCATAAACTGCCTGAGCGGATACTTCGCTGACTAACGTATCAGAAGCGACATTATGAAATGTTCCGGTTACTTTTAATGTTGATCCCTGGTCATAAACTGTCCCGTTAAAAGTTGCATCAAAATCAGATCCGCCTCCGGAAGAAGAGTCTGTTTTATCGTTTATCAGAGCATTTTTAACCGTAAAATTTCCTTCAATAACTGCAGATGTTGTATTATTTTTACCGAAAGAAAAATTTATAACGGAACCTTTTTGCCAATATGCCTGCGTTGCAGTTCCATCTTTTAAAATCTTTTGGCCGGCATCCGTTGTGAAATTAACGCTTAAATTTTCGGTTAAAACGCTTTCTCCTTCTTTACTGCCGGTTAATGACAAGCCTTTATTGATTTTTGTAACGGTCCCTTTATCATCAGTTATAGAAAATGCAAAATTAGTCACAACAGTCTGCTGGGAATTGTATAAACCGGTCCAAAAATTGACAAAGTCTCCTTCATTAAAAACAACATTCTCTATTGTTGTAGCGCCATCTGCAAGCGAATAATGTTTGGTATCGGTAAGAGCAACATCGGCAGTAAAAGTTTCCTCTTCATTTTCAGAACTGTTTCCGGCAAAAACTAAACCTATATTACCGTTTTCATTTACCTGTAATTCAAATCTGGTCCCCTGCGGAATAAAAACTTTACCGGCTTCGTCCGATGATATGATACTGGAATTCTCACCGGCAATATATTCAATGGCATTTTTATTTTTATTATAAGATGTAACGGCATCTGACATGCTTCCTGCAGTACCTGTCATATTTACGCCGATTAAATTAATTTGAGGTTTCGTCCAACTGCCTTCTATAAGAGTGTCGGCATAATCCAAAATCATCTGCCCCATTGTATTATCGACATATTGAAATATTGAATTTGCATTAGTGCTCCATGTGCCGTTACTATATGTCATTGAGCCATTTGTGACTTTAAATTTTACAGTCTCACCGCCGGTTTCTGTAATAAGCTGAGAACCAGTCAAAGCTACTGTCCCGTTTCCTGCTATAACTGATTCCGCTTTGCCTTTACCTTTTGATAAATCCATTGTGACTCTGCTTCCTGCTCCGCTGGCAATATATCCTGTATCATTTTCATTTATAACCGCTCTTGTTTGCGATAGCGGAGAGTCGCCTGAAGTAGTATTGGCTTTATACTGAGACTTATATTGTTCTATCTGAGTAGCATTATCCAAAATATACAGATTATTCGTCCCGTCAAGTTTTATACTGTAAGTTACGCCGTCTTTATTTTCTTTTATTTCAAATTCCCAGCATACGTTGCCGGCATCTGCCGTAAATGTTTTTTCATTGCCTTTGGCATCAGTATATACAGAAGTATACTGTGTTATTTTTACGGCATCACCTTGTACTCCGAAAATTTTATATGTTGTTCCGTTCCCTCTGTCTACAACTCCGCCTTCTTGCGTTGTTATTGATTGTCTGCCGTCGGAAGTAATGGTAACTATATAAGTACCGTCTTCGACATATGCGCTTGAGTCAATATCATATGTTCTCCACGACGCTATAGTATGATTTACATCCATAGAATATGACTGCCAGCCTGCCGCTTCGGCATTGCTTATGGCATTTTTTATGCCTGTAAATTCTTCCCCTATTAGCCCGAGGAAAACGGCTTTCGCAATCTTATCGTTTATTAAATCCAATTCCGCAGAATTTTTTTCATCCTCAGCTTCTTTAAGCAGAGATTCCAAATCATAATTTTCATTATCAGCGTTTAAAATTCCGGATAAAATAACGCTTAAAACTTTTGCCTGAGTTCCTGAAATAGGTTCGTTTCCGAAAAGAACTTCCTGAGCCGTCTGACCGCCGCTCATTTTATCCATTAGATATTCTGAAACTTTATCATAAGAAAGAGTCGATATATTCTCTACTGATAACGGTTTGTCTCCCAATACCGCGTGAAGAGCCAAAAGAAGTTCATATTTGTATTCGTTAGAAACATCTTCATTTGCAAATATTGAAAGGAAAGGATTGGTGTTCCCGTCTGTAAGCGGATAATTCAGTATATTATCGACTTCCTCTTCAGTAAGACCCAATTCTTCGGCTTTTGTGGCAAAAAGCTCTTCGTATTTCTGATCGCAGAACCCGGCTATTATCGTCAACGGATTTCCCGAACCGGCAATCAAATTACCCAATTCTGAAAAACCGTTTGAAGAATCGCTGCCGAATATCAATTCATAATTCGCTTTTATATCGGCAAGATATGCTTCTCTCGCCCCTTCTATATTTCTCCAATCCGTATTTTCATCTATCTTTATCTTTCCGTCATGAACAAAATCCATTGAATAAATAAACCACTGCATATTTTCTATTGCGCTGCCGCCGACGCTATTGTTAACTGAACCAGGCATATTCCAACCAATAATATCGTCTATATTGTAAACAACGCCGTTTGCTTTTACGGTAGACCATCTGCCGTTTTCGTCATAACTCGGCCTGTATCCGCCGGCTCTGAGCAGATATATGCTGTACTGGTAATCTATAAATTCCTGCACTCCGCCAAATGCGGGATCGCTTCCGCATAACGCCTGATATAATCTTACAGTTTGACCGTTAGCGCCTACGGTATAAACGCCTGACCCGTCAGTATAATGAACATCATAACCTTGTGCTTTTAAATCTTTTATATATGCCTGCATTGCGACAAAATCTCTGGCGGTAAGTCCCTGCTGCGATATTTCGCGTCTGTATATTGTGTCTATCCATCTGGCAGGATTATCGCCGTCTTTTATTCTCCAATGTCCGCCGCTGTTAAAGTTATAACTGAGCGGGATTGTCATCCCCTGCGCGGCATATTCTTCGGTGATAGCCATTCTCAATTGGTATGTTCCGATATATTCTTCATCAACTTTATGATTATTTCTGCCGTCATATACGATAAATGAGGTTCCGTTAAAATAGAAAGAAGCGTTTTCTCCGCCGGCTATATTTTTTAAATCCTTTGCATCCGCATAACCTGCCTGCCATGCATTTACAAATTGGTCTATGCCTGTGTATCCAGTTTTAGTTTCTTTACCGTCTGAACCGACAATATATAATTTGCCGTCTTTTTCATGCAAATCGGATAAGTATATTTTTGTAGTCTCGTCTCCTTTTCCTGTCGGGATATTGCCGAAATAAAAACCTTTTGCAGCATCATATCCGAGATTTGCCGCAGATACCGCATTTACCGAAAATGTTTTTTTATCATCGCCCGTTCCGATTGAGAACTTCCATCCTCCGTCATAATCGATAGTCAATCCTTTATCGCCGTATTCCTCGGCTTTTTGTTTGGCCAGTTTATAATTATCTATGAAATTACGAATGTCAACTTCCTGATCTCCTATTTCTGAAAGTGAAACGGTCCTGTTAATTTCAGGAACTTTAAAACCAAATCCTGTTTCGTTGCTGTATGTAGTTTCCAATCCTGTTTCTTGATTTATTTTCTTTGCATGATTATAATCTCTTACAAAACTTTCAGGTTCAATATCGGCCGCATTTACGGCAAATGTTTCCGGAGGCGTTGTCGTGCTTCCTATCTTAGGAACATTTATCGTCCATTCTCCTTCGTCGCTGCAAGTGACGCTGCTGCCGGGAATTGAACCGACAGTTGAAGCGGCATTTTTATATCCCTTTACAAATTTCGTCATATCATCATTAGACATATTGCTGACATTTACAGTTTTAGTTTCAGGCGGAGTAGTTGTACTTCCGGGAACGGCAACAGTAAAACTCCATGTGTTAGTTCCCTGATTATAACTTGACGTGCTGCCCGGGATAGAGCTCGTTCCCGAAAGAGCATTATTGTATCCTTGTATAAATTTACTCATATCCGTATTTGTCATATTATTGGCATTTATGGTTGTAGTCTGAGGAGGCGTTGTTGTACTGCCCGGGACGGGTACCGTAACCTGCCAGCCGGCCGCAGGATCATAATTTGACGTACTGCCCGGCATTGAATTAGTTCCGTTTACGGCATTGTTATATCCCTGTATAAACTGTTCTCCGTTTCCTATATCCGCAACATTTACGGTCGTTGTTGTATTATTTTTTCCGGGAGTAGGAACAGTTACCTGCACCTGTCCGCTGTTTTCATCTACCGATATTTTTGTATTATCTATAGAATTTTTTACTAAAACCGCAGTTCCTAAATCCTGAACAGCCTGGTCTACCGTCGTACTGCCGTTGTTTATCGCATTATTCAAATTTGCCAGCGAATCCGCATCTATTATATCTTTACCGTTCTCGTCCTTTATGTCTTTTATTTCCGTCTTGTTTACTTTTATGTTATCATCTGATCCTACAGCAGCTTCAAAATCTTCGTTGCTCATATTTTCCAATTCTTTCACTTTCGCTGCTGCAGTTTCATTTGCTTTTGTCGTCTCTTCTTCTTCCGTGCTTGATTTTACGCTCGTCCTTAAAGCTCCTTCCCTCATCTGACTTTCAAATTCATCCTGCTTCATCTTCGCTATCTTTTCTTCCCACGCTTTCTTCGCCGCTTCTTCCGCAGCTTTCTTCTTCGCCGCATCGTCTTCATCCGGCACTTCTACCGCTATCCTTTCCTTCACTTCTATCTCTTCCGTATACTTTACTTCCACCTCATACGTAAATTCCACCGTCACCGTAT
>JAHDRN010000001.1 GCA_018433245.1 Candidatus Proruminimicrobium quisquiliarum | reverse complement strand
TATCGTCTCTTCTTCCCTGTGATTCTGACGCCTTTGCTACCTGATCGTATGATATATATGTCGCTAAGCCTTTGTCTCCCAATACCTTCGTTATCGCTGCCGTCAATGTCGTTTTGCCGTGGTCCACGTGTCCTATCGTTCCTACGTTTACGTGCGGTTTTGATCTATCAAATTTCTCTTTTGACATTTTACTTACCTCCGTTTTATTTACTGCAATTATTAAAATTATTTAAATTCGTAAGCCGAGGATGGGAATTGAACCCACGACCACCTCCTTACCAAGGAGGTGCTCTACCACTGAGCCACCTCGGCACACTCAGAGCATAACTCTAAAGAGCGGGAGACGGGAATCGAACCCGCGTGGCCAGCTTGGAAGGCTGGAGCACTACCATTGTGCTACTCCCGCGATAAAAGAAATATGGGGGCGAATGGATTTGAACCATTGTAGGGCGAAAGCCCGACAGATTTACAGTCTGTTGCCATTGGCCGCTCGGCCACACCCCCTCTTTTCAAAAGAGCGAAAAAAAACACTCTCATTAACTGAGAGTGCAAATATTGTATATAAAAATATAAAAAAAGTCAACACAAATATTTATGATGTTTTTTATAGAAACAGAAAAAATAATAGCCGGTTATTTTTTAAATAAAAACAGAAAATCATTGAAAAACAATAAACATGTACTATACTATATTTGCGAGGAGGACAGTATGGAAAAAAAATGGATTAAAATTTCCGACAAAAAAGCATTTACGCTTGTTGAACTTGTAATCGTAATTGTTATTGTAGGAATTTTGTCCACAATTTCCGTTACTGCCTACTCTTCGCTTTCGGTAAAAGCAATTGAAGCAGAAGGCGCTTCTCTTGTTAATTTTATAGTAACAAATGAAGTTGCGTATCAAATAGAGAACGGAACTTTCTTTGATGTTCCCAGTCATACAACACAATCGGATCAACTCGGAGTTAATATGGGAATATCAAAATATTTTCATACATTTAAAGCGACTGTAAGCACTGATGATGAAGGAGTGCCTTTTGTTTTTGTAGTTGTAAAAGGAAACTATAAAGATAAGGAAATTACTTTATCATTCGGACGCTCATCTATGGGAGAGTCTAGCGGTATTCTTAAAGATCCTGATGCAAACGATGAAGCTACGGCAAAAGCAATTTGCAAACAACATAGAGAAAAATACAGATACGGAAATAACGGAAATGGCAACGATAATGGAAACGGAACAGGAAACGGTAAAGGCAATAACGGAAATGCCAACGGCCTTGATAACGGCAATGGCAACAACGGTAACGGATGCTGAAATAAAAATGGAAATTTAAAATTTAGTTTTTATTATACTTTCCCACTTATAATTCGGAAAGTGTTTTTTTATGGATAAAAAAAGAAATATTCTTCCGATTATTTATCAAAAATAAATTCAAAAAAGCATTGAAAAAAAACAAATATGTACTATACTATAAGCAGAAGGAGGGTGTTATGGAAAGAAATTGGCATATACCCACCGACAAAAAAGCATTCACATTGGTTGAACTTGTGATTGTAATTGTTATCGTAGGTATTTTGTCAACTATTTCCGTTTCGGCTTATTCTTCGCTTTCATTAAAGGCAATTGAAGCAGAGGGCGCTTCTTTATTAAGTTTTATTATTAAAAATGAAGTGACTCATCAAATAGAAAACGGTTCTTTTTTAGGCATATTGCAAAAAACAGATAAATCAGATGAGCTTGGCGTTGATTTGAATATATCAAAATATTTTCAGACATTTCAAGCAATGTTAAGCGTAGATGACCAAGGTAATGAATTTGTGCTTGTTGTTTTAAACGGAACATATAAAGGACAGACACTTACCATGTCTTTGGGCCGTTATTCTTTGGGTTCATCCACCGGAATTTTAAAAGGGCAGGAAGCGACAGATATCGCTAAAGCTATGAGAATAGCAAGCAATAGCGGAAAAGATAACGGCGGCAACGGGAATAATGATAAAACCGATAATCCGAATGACGATAAAAGTCAGGGACAGGGTACTGGAAACGGTAATGGTAATGGAAATAATGGATAAACCATATTTTCAATACTCTTTTACTTATTTTAGAAGGGTATTTTTTTGTTGTTTGCATTGTATTTAATATATGTGGTAAAATCACCGATATTATGAAGCTGTTTAAATTTTTTTTTGTATTTTTATTTATTTTTTTGTGTTTTAAATCTGTTTTCTGCGAAGAGCTTACGGTTTCTTTTATTGACAGAACAAATCCTGACAATATACAAATTGAGCTTAACCAGACATTGCAGTTAGAAGGCTTAAAATTAAAAAATATGAAAGTATCAATTCCATATTACGTAAAAAACAATATCAAATATCCGTATTTTTCTTTTGTTGATATAAAATTTAAAGCTTATGTTTTAAATTCAATAAAATACAATACGATTAACGGAACTCCTCCCGATACCGTAAAATATAAAATTTCAAGAATAAGACCGACTGTTAACGGGGAATCCGGTATTTATGCCTCCACTTTTGTTACGTTTAACGATCTTATAGAAATAGAATGTTTCATAGTAAAAGATAAAAATAAAATGAAAATTTTATGGCCCGGTACAAAAGACGCTAAATCCGAAACATATATATCGTTTTTTTCCGTTAAAGATTCTAATTTAAGAGGACGGATAGAAAACGAAATTCTTAGCAGATATAAAATTGAGATTACAAAAAAATGATGACAATAATAGAACAAAAACAAAATCTTGAAGACATATTTAAAACAATATTGGTTCCTCTTTTAGTCGGTATTTGTTTTATAGCGTGGCTTATTTATCTTTTTAAATCGCCGGTTATAATGTTCCCGTCCGTATTGATTTTATTTTTTATAATTTATTTTATATCCGGTTATATTTTCGGCGGTGTTTTGCTTTCCTTCGCGGTTTCGGCGGCAATGTTCAGTATCTTTTTTGCAGATACTATATATATGCAGATTTTGCTTCTATGTGAGATTATCTGGATTATACTTGTTTTTTTTACCGTTGAATACCACAGAAACAGATATATTACTTCAAAAAAACAGTCGCGTGTAGATAACGAAGTATTAAACAGGGATATAGCGCTTTTACAATCCGCGATAGATGAAGATGAAAAAAAATCAGCCGATTTTACGCAAAGAATGGAAATATTTCAAACATTTGAAACAATAATAGCTTCGTTTGAACAAACTTTAAGCGAAAAAGAATTATTGAAACTTGCTTCAGAACTGACAATACGATTTATAGGCAAAGGAAAATGGAAAATAAAAAGATATTCACGCAGAGATATATTTGCGAAATACGTTAAAACTACAAGCAGGCCGCTTCTTATAACCGATACCGAAAACGATAAAAGATTTGCACCGAATAATTATAAAAAATTCAGTTCAATAGTAGTTATTCCTATAGAAGTTGACGGACGTTTTTGGGGAGTCATAAAAGGCGTCTCAATTAAAGAAAATGAAAAATTTACTGATTCGGACTTAAGACTTTTATCTATTCTTACAAATATTTTGGGTACAATTTTAAACAATACAATGCTTATAGAAAAAGTGGCGGCTCTTGCAATTACTGACAGTTTAACGGGACTTTTCACAAAAACATATTTTTTTGAACGTTTAAAGGAAGAAATTGAACGCGCAAGAGTAAATAAATTGTCATTGATTATCGCAATGATTGATATTGATCATTTTAAAGAAGTTAATGATATACACGGACATAAAGCGGGAGACGTTTTGCTCAGACAAATTGCGGATATTTTAAGAAAAAGATTCAGAGAAATAGATATTTTGGCAAGATACGGAGGCGAAGAGTTTGTGGTTCTTTTGTCGCATATTCAAATGAAAGAGGCTTTTCAGAAATTGGAAGAATTAAGAAAATTTATTGAAAGAGAAAAATTCTTTTTACCTGTTGAAAGTTTTAATCCCATACAGATTAAAAAAACAATAAGCGTAGGTTTGGTTGACCTAAAAAATGAGACCGGCGTGGAGGATATTATAAACAAAGCCGACAGCGCATTGTATAAGGCAAAAAAAACAGGCAGAAACAAAACCTGTATTTACGAGACAATATGAAATTAAAATATATTATAAAAAATATCTTTATCTCAATATGTTTTTTTATAGCTTATTTCAATGTATCGCTTGATCAGACAAAATATGTTTTATTGCTTTTTTTGGCTCCAATTGCGGTATTTTTTGCGAGAGACTGTAAATGGTGTCTGCTTGTTTTCTGGCTCATAATAAATATAACGTCAATTTTGACGTTTGGATATTCTTACCTTACGCTGCTTATGTTTTCAATGAGTTTTATTTTAATTTTATGTATAAATTATTTTTTAAACCCGGGTGAAACCGGCGATATTGAAATTCAAAAAAACAATGAATTGCTGAGAAAAAATAAAGAGCAACTCCAAAAAACTCATGAACTTACTCTTTTAAGACGAAAAATTCTTGAAAAAAAATTGGAAAACATAATGCAATTATATGTTATATCCAAAGATTTAACTACAAAAATTACGGTTGAAGACACAACTAAAATGTTGACCGAGGCATTGTCATCGAAACCCGGGATATCTGCAGTTGCGATTGCAGTGAAACAAAACGCCGTATTGAATCTGAATTCTTGTTCAAAACCCGAATTAACCGAAAATTTCAAAAATGCAATAAATAATAATATAAACCAGATTGAAAAACTTACGGGTTCTCAGCGCGTTGATTTTTTATATCCTGTCGCCAATCAAACAGTAGTAGCGTGGACTATAAGATTAAATAATGATTTTGTATGTTCTATATTTTTAATTATTGAAGACAATTTCATACAAATTTATATAGATGAAGGTAAGATATTTTTACCGCATTTAACCTTAAGCGCAAAAAGAGTTTTATTATTCAGTCAGCTTAACGACAGATCAAGAGTAGACGGATTAACCGGTTTGTATTTAAGACGATATTTTATGGAAAGGCTTCATACCGAAATTCAGGTAGCAAAAAGATATAAAACCGATTTTTATATCATGATGCTTGATATAGATTTTTTTAAGAAAGTGAACGATACGTACGGACATTTGGCTGGCGACAAGGTTTTGTCGGCAATAGCAAAAATATTGTCTGATTCGGTAAGACCCGGCGATATAATAGGCAGGTACGGCGGAGAAGAATTTATAATACTTTTGCCTATGATTGCAAAAAAACAAGTTTTAGAAATAGCAGAAAATATAAGGAAAAATGTAGAAAAACAAAAATTTACAGATAATAATGAAACTTTCACTACAACAATAAGCATAGGTATAACAAAATATATTGAAAGTCTGAATGAAGACAATCTGATTTCAATAGCAGATAATGCCTTATATCAGGCTAAAAAAGAAGGACGTAATAAAGTTGTAATGATGTAAGTTCAAATATAAGAATCTTTTAAGATGAGTTCAACTGCTTTGTCGGACATAAGAATCCCGAACATACCCGTTATTACAGGATAGCTTCCTAAAATTTTAGGACCGCCGTTTTTTCCGTAGTTTTTATTTTCCTGCTCGGAAAGAGGTATAGGTTTTATCTGAGGAGATTGTTCAGAAAATACGCACGGAATTCCTTTGTCTATTCCAAGTTTTCTTAAATCCCCCCTCAGCCTTTCGGCCAGTTTACAGTGATGAGTATCAAACAAATCCGTATATTTTATTGAGAATGGATCAGTTTTAAGGGCTGCGCCCATAGATGAAACTATTTTTATTTTATTTTTATAACAGTATTCTATAAGTCTTAATTTTGGATTATAAGAATCTATCGCATCTATGACTATATCCGTTTTTTCTTTAAATATTTCTTCAAATGTATCCGTGTTGGCAAATAATTCAATAGTTTTGACTTTACATAACGGATTTATGTCCGAAACTCTTTCTTTTGCAAGAGAAACTTTTGTTCTGCCTACGGTTGAATGCATAGCATAAAGCTGTCTGTTAATATTTGAAATTTGCACTTTGTCAAAATCAACAAGAGTAAGATGTCCGATTCCGAGTCTTGCAAGCATTTCAGTCGCAAAACTGCCTACGGCGCCAAGACCGATCACGGTTATTTTGGCGTTAAATAATTTATTTAAATTTTCTTTTCCGAGCAATAATTCCGTTCTTAAAAATTGTTCCATTTTTTATGCCAATAAAAAAGCGCGAATATAAATATTCGCGCTTTTTAAGTTATTTAAGCAAGCGTGATTTTAATTACAGATGCCTGTCTGTTTCTGATTCTTGCCGCTTTTTCTCCGGTAATTTTTGAATCCGATACGGTTTCTTTTGAACCGTTAATCCATGTTATTTCAATTTCTTTGATATTTACCGAAGGCAGATAAGTGCTTTTGCGTGATTTATTTATATAAACTATATCAGTTGCAGCAAACAGTTTTGCGCAATATACGCCTTTTTTATCAAAATACTCACTGTTTATAAGAGGCTTTAATTCAAACACAAGCGTGCCGTTTTTATCGGTATAAAACGGTTTAGAGCCGAGAGTCATTGTAAGCCACATATCTATAAATTCAGCCGTGGAGCCGCTTAATCTTGCCACAAAACCGCGCCCCCAGTTTCTTTTATCAGGAAATGCCGATGATGAAATGAATGACGAGTTTTCAAGAACGCTTCTGCCGTAAATTTCAGGATTTGCAAAACAAGGGAAACAAGTTTTTAAAGAACCGAAAAATTCTTCATAAAGCCCCGATTTAAGCAATTCCAAGAGATATTTGTATTCCATATGCATAAAAACTGCCTCATTTTCAAGCCAGCCCGGTGAAAATACACGTGTTCTGCCTATCTCATTTGATTCTGTTTTTAAAGATGCGCATACTTTGTACATCTTAAGCGCTTTATCGTAAAGTCCCGTGTTCTTGAGAGCCGCAAAATGTTTTTTTACATTTGCTTTATCCGATTCGGTTTTGAAGTAGTGCACTTCCGATTCCAAAAATAACGGAAGAGGGCTTCTTTTAAATTCGGAAACTTTAACGCATGGCAGTCCTTTAATGCTTTTTGAATCTGTTTTTTTATATTTTAAAGCTTCATATCTGAAATATGTAAAATATAATCCTGATTTCGGATCAATCGCTTTTTTAAGACCGGAATTTATTTTGTTAACTGCTTTTTTTATAAAATCAATAACTTCCGAAGCTTTTAGCTGCTCTTCTTTTCCGTCTATTCCCATAATGACTGATTTTCTGTATTCTTCTCTTAATGAACTTGATTTATCCCAAAATTCAAAAGACGAGATTTTTTTATCAAGAAGTTTTCTCAAATTTTTAAAGAATAAAGCCAGTTCAACAGGAACTGAAATTAATTCGGTTTTATTATTATTTAACGCTTCAAGGAAAAACAGCATAAATCTTTTAAGTTCAAAAACTTCCGGCGTAGATGACCCGAAAAGGCCGGGAAGTCCGTTTAATGAATCATACCAGCCCGGTTTATCGGATTCCATTTCTATTCCTATTCCGTCAGGATCCAAAGATGACATTTTTACTGTCATAAGAGTGATGAATTTTGACGCAAGATTTGAGATATAAATATCGCCTTTGCCGTTTTTTATTCTAAGCGCGTTCGGATTTGTTTTTCTTGATTTAATAAGAACTGATTTTTCTTCCGATTTGACAACGGAACCGTACTGTCTTACAAGACCTTCCTGAGTCAAAACATGCTTTCTTGATCTCGGCAATACATAGTGGTCGCAGTCAAAATATGTGTAAGTTTTGTCATTAAACAGCAAATCGTTTATTTTTTCCGGATAAACCGATAAATAATTTTCTATAAGGTCTAAATTATATGTCCAGTGGTCAACCCAAAAACCTTCTCCGTGGCTTGCATCGTTTACCGTTTGAGATAATGCGACAGCTTTTGACACGAAATCTTCAAGTTTTATATTCAGCTTTATTGACGAAGATTCAATAAACATCGCAAGTTCGCCGGGTTCAAATCCTTTTGAAAAGAAATCCTTAAGTTTTTTTTCATCTTCTTTTGAAACTAAATCGGCGGATAGTTCTTTAAAAACTCCGCTGTCAGTATCCATAATATAATAAGCGCCCTTTACGACCAGAGGATTGCAGGCGTCAATCTGCAGAAGATTGTAAAATATTTTGACGGCGCTGTCTTTAAGATTAGGATTAAAAAATATATCTCTTCTTCTGTTTTGGTTTACGTCTCTGAAATTGCCGTTGCCCTGAGAATAATAGCTTGGAGCAAGCTGAAAGTCATTATAGTCTCTTTCCAAATCTCCGTGTTTTCTTGAATATACGTAATAGAGCGAAGATTTATCTTTATATTTAAATTCTACGGGAAGTCCTCCGCGCATTACGTTGTCAAGATAATTTTGCCTGCAGTACATATCAAATGCCGGAATAGCTGACTTTGTCGCTATATTGTTTGTTATAGACTCAATTAAATTTTTATTTTCTTCGCGTTTTGAATTGAAATAAGAAATGTTGAGTTTTTTAATAAATTTATTTAACGATTCAATGCTGTCTATGTGACCAGCTATCGAATAAACCGTAATTTCCTTATTTGCTTTTATATTTCTTTTTACATAGCTGAAAGCTGACGGATATTTATTATTTGCAAACTGGGATTTCGGATAAACAAAATTTTCGTTAAAAAGTTTTTCAGGGTATGCAAAACTTGTATCTGAACCGAACAGCATTTCAGGATCAATTATTATATCCGCTTTTTTAGTTTGAGTTTCATTTGTAAATGCAAAATAAAAATTTCCTTTTGTTATTTCAACAACTTCAGGTCTGTCTTCAACTTCAACTTTAAGTCTGAAAAAAGGAACTCCCGTTTTTTCAAAATTATCAACCGTCGCCCAGGCCTGAATAGTAGTTGACATAAATTTCTGGGCGTATGTGTTCATGTAATAAGGAAGAATTTTCGGCATGCCGTCCGCTATTTCTACCGATATATCAGAATTTGTAATATTTTCCACTGTTACGCTTCTCATAAGACCGGCAACAGGCTGGTTTGGCAGCGTAAAATATTTTACCGTTGTTTTTATTCCTATAGTTTTGTTTATTTCTTCCAAAATCAGTTCATAAGGAAGAATTTTCATTGTTTGCTTAATATTTTCGGTATCTGCGGAATTGTTTAAAAAAGGTTCGTAACATACAGTTTTATTTGATTTTTTTATTTTTAAAAATGTTCTGAATCCAAAAGTGTTTACGACTGAATAAGAGACGTTGGCCGGATAAAATTCCATTATTGAATAATTTTTATTTTTTATTCCAAAAGAACAAATTCCCTGTCCTCTGTTGACATAAAATGCCCACATGGGAATTCCTTTCAGGCCTGCTATACCCGGGAAAAAACTTGAAAAAGTAGGCGCAAGATTGTAATTGTTTATAACGAAAATACCGTCATCGGTGAGTTTGTAATTAAATTGTTTTTTCATGTTTTCCTCTTTAATTATTATTTAAAAATATATTAAAATTTAATTTATAATTTTATTTTCTTTTAACATTTCTTTAAAATTTAAATCCAGATAGTACAAATATTTTTTTTGGGCGCCATAATCATACAACTTTGAAATTTCACTTTTCAAACTCTCATTAGAAGCATTTGTTATATATTCCAATAATGTCTCAAAAAATTCAATTGTTTTTTTTTGTTCTTCTTCATATGTTTTTTCTAAATTTAAATTTTTTACAATTAAAATATATTCTTTTATTTGAGGTAAAGAATACTTATTTAGCATATTATTTTTATATGTGTAAATAAAAACTTCACCTAAAGCTTGAATATAAGTAGCAAATAAATCTTCATTGGTAAAGTTAAATATTTTTTTTACATCATCATCACTATTAAGAGTATTTGTTTTTTTTAGTTTATATTTTTTTGATAATAAATCAATAAATCCATTTGCCAACATTACATTTAAACGTATAGTAGGATGTATTTTATCTATGAAAAAATTATAGCCTATAACTTCATCTGAATTATATAATTTACCAAACATATCTAAATATGAGATATTATACTTATTTGCTAAGAAAATTATAATTTCATTTTGATATCTTTTAGGTCTAGGTCTAGTTTCTTTATCATTATCAACAGCTTTAAAATAAAAATTATTAGCTTCTTTATTTTTTTTCAGTTTTTCATATATTTTTCCTATTCTGTAAAAAACATGAGTTGTCTCTTTATATTTTCTTATATTATTAAAACAAACAGATAAGGCTTTTTTATAATCCCCTTCAATAAATAATTTATCAACCAAATCAGTAATTTTATAAAAATCTTTATGTTTTTTTAAATATGCCGAATTTTCTGGCATAAAACCTGCATAATTCCCGGCTATAGTAGATATATATATATCGTCTCCAAATTTTTTTGTAAGTCGTATTATATTTTCATACATATATTGAAAATCATATGCTTTTGCTGTATATGCAGTAAATATTTTTATTAAATTAGAATTATAAATAAAACAATAATTTTTATTTAGATAATTGCCAGAAGTATCATTAGTTCCGGCATATAATAGAACGATGCCTTTACGAAAAGGATGAGTATATCTATATAAAAAATATGAAAAGTATTGATGACTGAGTCTATTCCCAACATTTGCAAGGTCTATTAATTTTACCTGTTTGCCATCAATTTCGTAGTTTATAGTGTATTCTAAAATTTTTGGGAATGATATTTTGCAATGATAAGGAATTCCTTTTGCAGATGATTCTCCTAATATATATACATATTCAGTTTTGTCATTTTTAGAAATATTTTTTGAGATTAAAGGCAAAATTTGTAATATTAACTCAAACAAAAAAATAGAAATAAGAACAATTAGCAAAACTGACAATAAGAAATATGTTATTTTTTTAGAATTCATGTTTAATATTATTTTTTAAAAACTCTGTCAAATATAAAATCTACGCTTTTAAAATGAGAATTCAAATCGCAGTCTCTTTTGATTTCCGATTCGGACATATATTTTTTCATTTCTTCGTTTGCAAGAGCTACGGATTCAAGGCTGACTTTCTTTTCTCTTGCTTCAAACGCCAGCTTCTGCATTAAGGCGTAAGCATTTTCTCTGGTAAGTCCCTTATCTACAAGAGATAAAAGAAGAGTTCCGGAAAAAATAACGTCTTTCGTTTTATTTAAGTTTGTAAGCATGTTTTCAGGGTATACGTTAAGATTGGCAAGCATTCCCTGCATTCTTAAAATCATATAATGCAGTAATATTGAGGCATCAGGCATCATAATTCTTTCAGTAGATGAATGACTGATATCTCTTTCATGCCACAAGGCAATGTTTTCCATTGCAGTCATTGCATATCCTCTTAAAAGTCTTGCCAGTCCGCATATGTTTTCGGATATAATAGGATTTCTCTTGTGAGGCATGGCAGACGATCCTTTCTGTCCCTTTGTAAAAGGTTCTTCTGCTTCGGCTACTTCTGTTCTTTGAAGAT
Source organism: Candidatus Proruminimicrobium quisquiliarum (assembly GCA_018433245.1). GTDB lineage: Bacteria > Elusimicrobiota > Endomicrobiia > Endomicrobiales > Endomicrobiaceae > Proruminimicrobium > Proruminimicrobium quisquiliarum. The sequence continues at coordinate 421,922 of JAHDRN010000001.1, read as the reverse complement.
GTCTTATTTCAACGGCAATTCTTTCCAAAGCGCTTGCCGTGTGAGCTATAGCCGATAAATATACGGAATGTCTGTCTCTCGGCACGATTTGCGTTGATACAGGTTCCGGCTTTAATCCCATTTTGGAACAGACATATTCTTCAACTTTCGGATCAAGATGAGCAAACGTTCCAACTGCCCCTGATATTTTACCGTAGCTGACTGTTTCAAGGGCATATTCAAGCCTTTCTTTTGATCTTTTGAGTTCGCTGTACCAGCCTGCGACTTTTAAACCGAATGTTGTGGGTTCTGCGTGAACTCCGTGAGATCTTCCCATAGTCGGAGTATATTTATATTGGTTTGCAAGTTTTTCCGTTATTTCACAGAGCTTTTCAGTTTCTTTTATAAGCAGAAGACACGCTTCTCTCATCTGCGCTCCGAGGGCTGTATCCAGAACGTCCGATGACGTCATTCCAAGATGCAAAAATCTCGCTTCAGGTCCGACCGTTTCAACAACGGATGTTAAAAAAGCTATTACATCATGTTTTACGGTAAGCTCTATTTCGTTTATTCTGTCAATATTTATTTTTGCGTTTTGTTTTACTTTTTCTACGGCCGATGCCGGAACTGTTCCTGCTTTTGCCATTGCTTCGGCGGCATAAATTTCAACTTCAAGCATTCTTTTGAATCTGTTTTCATCAGACCAGATTTTTGCCATCTCCGGCTTTGTGTAACGCGGTATCATATGAGTTTCCCCTCTATAACTTTTTTTATCGCTAAAGGATATATTTCATGCTCTATTTTTAAAACTTTTTTTGCAACGTCTTGGGGCGAATCTGTTTCGTTTATTTGAACTTCTTTCTGAATTATAATATTCCCCGTATCGTAATTTTCATCGGCAAAATGCACAGTCGCTCCTGATTTTGTTTCTTTTGATTTTACGACGGCTTCATGCACGAAATGTCCGTACATCCCTTTGCCTCCGAATTTTGGCAGCAAAGCAGGATGAATATTTAAGATTCTTTTTTTATAATCAGCCACAATAGTTTGGGGCAGTTTTTTTAAATATCCTGCCATACATATTAAATCAGCTTTCTCGGCTTTAATTATTTCGGCAAGCTGTCTGTTATATTCTTTTTCTCCAAGATTTTTATAATCAAGACCGACAGCTTTTATATTTTCTTTTCTTGCCCTTTCAAGACCGAATACTTCGGGTTTGTTTGATATAACGACGCAGACCTCGGCGATATTCTTCAATACGCCATTTTTTGAGGAGTCTATTATTGACTGCAGATTTGATCCGCCGCCTGAAACAAGAACAGCAAGTCTTTTCATTATATTATTTCAACGCCTTTTGTTCCTTTCACGATGCGTCCTATTATTTTTGAGCCTTTCATAAACGATTTTATTTTGGCTGCCGCTTTCGGTCTTACTATCAAAACCATTCCTATGCCCATATTAAGAGTTCTGTAAATATCTTTTTCTGGAACGTTTCCTTTTTTCTGAACAAGTTTAAAGATTTCAGGGACATTCCATGAATTTTTTTCTATTATGACTTTTGCGTTTTCAGGCAGGATTCTTCCTATTTTATCGTAAAAACTGCCGCCGGTAATATGCGCTATTCCGGTGATTGATTTTTCAAATTTGTTTATTGCGGCAAGCACTTCTTTAACGTAAATTTTTGTAGGAGCCAAAAGTTCTTTTGAATATTTTTTAAGTTCTTTTTCGGTAAAAACTTTTCTTATCAGAGAATATCCGTTTGAATGAGGTCCGCTTGAAGCAAGCCCTATCAGAATATCTCCGTCTTTTATATTTTTGCCCGTTATTTCTTTTCCTTTTTCAACTATTCCGACTGAAAAACCGGCCAAATCATAATCTTCACCCTGATAAAAACCCGGCATTTCCGCCGTTTCTCCGCCTATGAGCTGACATCCTGCTATTTTACAGCCGTCTGCGATGCCTTTTATTACGTTTTCGGTAAGCTTAACGTTAAGTTTTCCGCATGCAAAATAATCAAGAAAAAATAAAGGTTTTGCACCGCAGCATATAATATCGTTTACGTTCATCGCGACTAAATCCTGGCCTACAGTATCGTGTTTGTTTACAAGAAAAGCTATTTTAAGTTTTGTTCCGACTCCGTCGGTTGAACTTACAAGATTATATTTAGTGCCGTCTATAGGGAAAAGCCCTCCGAATCCGCCTATTTTAGGAAGTCTTTTTTTTATTCTTTTTACAAGCTCGTTTCCCGCATCGATATTTACTCCTGATTTTTTGTAAGTGACAGTCATTTTATATAATCTCCTTATTTTCTGCTTCCCGGTTTTACCGGCGCCGAACCGTTTTTGCAAAGAGGACATTCTTCAGACTTATAGCTTTTTACTTCAAGACTTAAAAGAGAAAATCTTGGGCACCCGAAATCAACTTTTCCCGCGCTTCTGTCTACAAGAGAACAAACTGCGACTACATCTGCTCCAAGAGGCGTTATCGTTTCTATAACTTCTCTTGTGGAAAGGCCCGTTGTAATTACGTCTTCTACAACAAGAACTTTTTCCCCTTTATTTATTGAAAAACCTCTTCTTAAAACAAGTTTGCCGTCAACTCTTTCGCAGAATATTGCTCTTTTTGCGAATGCTCGTCCCATTTCCTGACCGATTACTATTCCGCCCATTGCAGGCGATACTATCAAGTCAATATCTTTTATTTTTTGAGATATTTCATTTTTAAGATTTTCGGCAAGTTTTCCGGCAACCAAAGGATGCTGTAGTATTAAAGCCGACTGAAAATAAGTGTCTGAATGCAGACCGCTAGACAGAAGAAAATGACCTGTCAAAAGCGCATTGTATTTTTTAAAAAGTTCTTTCATCTCGTTTTGGTCCACGTTATAACCCCTTTATGCTTTCATATATGTTTTTAGCTACTTCTTTTGGATCTTTTGCCTCAATAATCGGTCTTCCAACCACAATGTAATTTGCGCCTGTTTTTATTGCAAATTCGGGAGTAGCTACTCTTTTCTGGTCATCGTCTGCTTTTAAAGGTCTTATGCCGGGAGTAATGACTTCAAATGAGCTTCCGCATGTTTTCTTTATAATCTCTATTTCAAGAGGAGAAGATATTACTCCGTCAACTCCGCATGCTTTTGAAAGTTCAGCTCTTTGTAAAACTTCTTTAGGAGTCGTAAGCTGGCTTGTTAAAACAGTAACGGCCCATATTTTAGGTCTGTCTTTTACCGATGCGGCAAGCTCAAGCATTTCGCGTCCCCCGCATGAATGAACGGTAAGGCTGTAAACGCCCAAATCTTTTGCTGATTCAACTGCTCTTTGTACTGTTGCCGGTATATCGTGGAATTTTAAATCAAGAAAAACTTCTTTGCCGCATTCTTTTATTATTTTTATTATTTCTTTTCCCGACTGTAAAAACAATATAGGGCCTACTTTAAAAATATCGATGTACTCGCTTAAATCTTTTACTAATTTTTCGGCTTTTTTCAAGTCGTAGACGTCTAATGCCAGAATTGTTTTATTCACAGTTGCACCTTCCCTATTAAGTCGGTAATATTTTTTATTTTTTTTGAGTTCAAATAATTTTTCAAGCCGTTTACGGTATCGTTTAAAACTTTTGGTTCAACTAAGGCAGCCGTTCCTATGCTTACGCATGAGGCTCCGGCAAGCATAAATTCAACAGTATCGTAAGCGTTTGTTATTCCGCCGCAGCCTATTATTGGAATTTTAATTTTTTGAGCGGCTTCAAAAACGCACCGTAAAGCCATCGGTTTTACGCAAGGGCCGGACATTCCGCCTCTTACGGTTGAAAGTTTCGGTTTAAACGTGTTTATATTTATAGCCATCGCCGGAAAAGTATTCGTGAGAGTCACGGCGTCTGCTCCGTTTTGCTGGGCGTTAAAAGAAAGTTCGGCTATATCCTGAACCTGAGGAGATAATTTTGCTATAACCGGAAATTTTGATATTTTTTTAACATTTTTTATTATTGTTTCAAACAGTTCTTTATCCTGGCAGATAATTGTTTTTTTAAGATTCGGGCATGAAAGATTTAATTCTATGGCAAATATTTTATTGTATGAATTTAAAATTTTAACAGTATTTAAATAGTCGTCGGCGCACGAACCGGCCACGCTTACTATTACAGGCACTTTTAATTTAAACAGAGACTGTAGTTTTGTTTCGGCAAATTTTCTTACACCTATATTTTGAAGACCTATTGTATTTAACATTCCGGATGCGACTTCAGCTATTCTCGGCTGCGGATTTCCCTGCCTTGGTTCAAGAGTAACTGTTTTTGTAATTACGGCGCCAAGCTGCGACATTTCAACCAAATCGCATACTTCATCTCCGTATCCGAAAGTGCCGGAAGCCGTAAGCACCGGAGAATTTAATTTTGCTCCTAAAAAATTGACTCTTATATCTGCTTTCATAAGTAGTACATTATACCTTTTAGGAACATTTTTTTCAAATGGAAAATGAGTCGGTAAAAAAGAGATGTTTTAAAACTGTATACTTGCGGCTTGCGCAAGAAATCTGTGCATTTTTACAAGCGCTAAAGTATCCTGTTTGCAGTATTCAAGCAGATTTTTTTTTGTTTCGGCGATTTGTTCTTCATTATATAAACCGACGCCCATATATGCAAAAGCCGACAATGCCGAACCTCCTTCTGCTATTTCAAGGCTGTTGTAATTCATTTCCGGTATCATTATGGGTAAAACTTTTTTTATTGAAGTTTTTCCGTGAAACTGTTTATCGTAATAATTGGATTTCAATATTGCTTCCAAATCAACTATTCGTGAACTGATTTTACTTATTTTTTCATGTAAATGAGGATAAAGTCCGGCCAAATGCTGTAGAATCTGATGCTCAAAAGAAGAGTAAGTTATTATGCTTCCCTCTTCTCCGATATCTTTTATAAGATTTTCTGCAAGAGACAGTCTGTCATCTTTTGTATGATCGGCGATAAATTCGAAATGTTCCGGTTCATCCGATAAATTTGAAGCTTTATGAAGAGAATACTGTGTTACAATTTGAGTATGAGGGCAGATGTTTTGATAAAGAGGGTATATAGTCATTACCGATTCAAAATCAAGATAATAGACAGGAAAATTTATTTTTTCAAGTTCTGTTTTTAAATTGGGACTTATAAAAATTTTATCATTTATTATACAGTCTTTTACATTTTTTTGCGTTTCTGTCAGTTCAACGCAATCAGGAACGTCTTTTATAGTGTTTATATTCATAGAACATAACTGGTCAAAAGAAGTATGAGAAAGTCTGGGAAGATCAAATATATGGAAATCAATATCTTTTCCCGTACATTGTTTAAACATAGGACAGTTTTTACAGCACATTTTTAACTGCATATCCGGAGGGATTTCGTTTTCAAGCATTGCTTTTATATCCGGACAAATAGCGTCATATTCATGCATTTTTGTAAAAACTTCTGTCGTAAAATCAGTCTCTGAAAAAAGTCTTTCAACAGGCATTCCCAGTCTGAAATCTTTTGACATAAGCATAAGTTTTGATTTTGAAATGTTTTTTATATTTTTTGATAAAATAAGGGCGGTGTAAGCCATATCAATTATGTATTTGCGTTTGCCTTTGTTTCCGGCTTTAACTTCCGTGATATGCCATTCGTCGCCGTGTCTTGATAAAATATCAGCTCGCGCCGTAAAACCGTTATATTCAAATACGGGTTCAAAAACGGCTTTTATCTCAGGATTTGATGTGAATTCTTTCGTTTTATCAAGCGCTTCCTGAAGAGTGGCGGCCTTGACCTGAATGCCGCCTGCAAAAAGTTCCTGAGCCATGGAATGTATTTTTTTAGATTCATAAATCAAAAAGTCGTCACCCGACAATCTGTCTCTTTCGACTAAATTTCTGTAAAGATGCCACGCGAGTCTGCGGCAGTCTAACGATTTTATAAATACGGATTTATTTATTGGACGCATAATTATATATTTTTGAGATGAGGCAAGAATTTATATTTTTTGTTTCTTTTTTTCCAAAGTTTCAATCACGCTGTAAGGAACTTTAATTTTTCCTATAAGAGGAGTTTCCTGGTTCCCGTAAATGCCGTGGCAGTCTGAACCGCCTGTTGCGATTAAATTAAGTTCATCTGTTATGGCAAGAAGTTTTCTTACAACATGTTCAGGATGTTTATTGTGCCAGACTTCTATGCCCTGCAATCCGTCGTCAGCAAGTTTTTTTATTACGTCCATATTGTTATAATGTCCGTAATAAGGATGCGCAAGAACCGGAATGCCTCCGGCATCAATTATTAAATCTATGGCCTGCTTTGGAGTAATCGAATATTTAGGAACATATGCTACCTGATCAGCGGCAAGATATTTTTGAAAGGCTTCCTGAACGGAAGCGACAATTCCGTTTGCAATTAATTCTTTTGCAAAGTGAAGTCTGCCTATAACTTTTTTACCGACAGATGCTATTAATCCTTCGGGATTTAGTTTTATACCTATTTTCTCAAGTTTTGAAAAAATTTCTTTGGCTCTTTCGGTTCTTGCATTTTTAAAAATATCAAGAGTATCTTTAAATTTTGTTGATTTCCAATCTACATAATATCCTAGAATATGCATTTCGGTTTTGTTTGTTTCACCGTATTCGGCTGAAAGTTCTATTCCTGAAATGACTTCAATATTATGTTTTTTTCCTGACTCAACGGCCTCTTCAATGCCGTCAACGGTATCGTGATCTGTTATGGCTATAGCCGTCAATCCGGACTTTTGCGCATATGAAACAACTTCTTCAGGAGAAAACGCACCGTCTGAGTAATAAGTATGTATATGCAAATCTACATAGAAATCTTTACCTGCCATTTATAAAAGCTCCGATGACAAGCCCGCAAGAACGCTTCTTTCGCTCTTTGAAAACATTAAATGTCCGTATATTGACTGTCCTTTGAATCTTTCGACCAAATAAGTTAATCCGTTTGATGAGGCGTCAAGATACGGATTATCTATCTGGTACGGATCTCCGGTTAAAACTATTTTTGTTCCGGCGCCGGCTCTTGATATAATTGTTTTTACTTCATGAGGCGTTAAATTCTGCGCGTCATCTATTATTATGTATTGTCTCGGAAGCGACCTGCCTCTTATATATGTCAATGAATCTATTTCTATCTGTCCTGAACTGAACAGATAATCTATTTTTTCGTCAACTTTTGAATCCTCATGTCCTTTATCCATCAGAAATTCAAGATTGTCGTTAATTGCACCCATCCATGAAGCAAGTTTTTCTTCTTTTGAACCGGGCAGATAACCGATATCTTTGCCCATAGGTATTATAGGTCTTGCAATATAGAGTCTTCGGAACTGTCTTTCTTCAACTGTTTTTTGAAGGCCTGCGGCAAGAGCAAGCAATGTTTTGCCGGCTCCGGGAAGACCTATAAGAGTTACAAGACTTATCTCATTGCAAAGCAAAAGTTCAAACGCAAAACGCTGTTCAATATTTAAAGGTTTCAGGCCCCACGGCTGTGCAGTCATATGAAATAACGGAAGCAGCGCCTTGTCCGTTGCCGAATATTTTGCCAGAGCGCTTTTTGACGAACCGTTTTCATCTTTCATTGCAACACACTCGTTAGGAAAAAAATCAAGTTTTGTAGAAAGTTTTGAGTTTTTATAAAACTGGTCTATTTTGTCTGCCGGCAGTTTTATTTCTCTCCATCCTGAATATATTTCATCTATTTTTACTTTAGATTTTTCATAATCCTGCGTTTTTATATCCAGAATCTCGGCTTTGATTCTTAAGTTTATATCTTTTGTTATAAATATTACGTTTTCACCCTGTTTTTTAAGATAAAGGGCTATTGAAAGTATCTGGTGGTCATATTTGGATATGATGAACTCTTCCGGAAATTCAACTCTGTGCATCATTTCAATCATAAGAGTTCCGCCGTTTTTAATCGGAACGCCTTTTGACAGTTTTCCTTTTGCTCTTAACCCGTCAAGAGTTCTGGAAATTAAACGGGCGCTTCTTCCGTTTTCATCTGTAAGTTTTTTAAAGTGGTCAAGTTCTTCAATTACTGATAAAGGGATAATGACTTTGTTGTCTGCAAAAGAAAAAATTGAATCAGGATCATGCAACAAAACGTTCGTATCAAGCACAAAAGATTTCGCACCCATAATACCCCCAAATAGAATATTTACTTGTTATCATTATAATTTTTTATTCGGAAAAAAACAAATAAAAAATTTAAAATAAGATATTGACTCCGTGCATAAAATAATGTAAAATCCAAATCTCAGTTTAATTTTAAATAATAACGGGGGATATAATGGCAAAGTTAAAAACAGGAAGACATACTTCAGCTCTTAAAGAAGTAAGAAAGGCAGCAAAAAGAAACGCCAGAAACACGGCTACAAACAGCAAAATAAAATCGCTTGCTAAAAAAGTTGAAGCCGCAGTAAAAGCAAAAGATAAAGAAACGGCTCAAAAAACGTTAAATCTTGCTTTTTCCGAATGGGATAAAGCAAAGAAAAAAAACGTAATACATAAAAATGCCGCAGCAAACCAGAAAGCGAGACTTTCCAAGCTTGTAGCTTCAATATAAACGCAATCATAAAAAGAAGATATTGTTTTAATCAAACGGTATCTTCTTTTTTTTTGCATTAATGGTTAAGCAAATATTATTTTAGTATAATCAAAGTATTATGAGTGAAAATAAAAATATAGTTAAACATATAGGAAGCGTAAGCGTAGGAACTACAATATCCAGGATTTTCGGATACGTAAGAGACATGCTTGTGGCTTATTTATTCGGGGCCGGGCTTGTAGCCGATGCATTTTATGCTGCTTTTCGAATTCCTAATTTAATAAGAAGAATGCTCGGAGAAGGTTCATTTTCGGTAGCTTTTATACCTGTATTTTCGGAATATCTCCATACAAAGACAAAAGATGAAACGCAGAAACTTATAAATGTAGTTTTTACTTCAATTTTTTTAATTACAACCGTATTTACCGTATTAGGAATGTTTTTTGCCCCCCTTCTTGTAAAAATCATAGCATGGGGTTTTACTTCAGATCCCGAAAAGCTTCAGCTTACAATAGAACTTACCCGTTTAATGTTTCCGTTTCTTGTTTTTATATGTCTTGCTTCAATACTTCTTGCACTTCTTAATACTCTTAATTCATTTTTTATACCTGCAATTGCGCCGGCAGGCTTGAGCGTTGCTGAAATAATATATGTTGTTGCGATTGCCCCTTTTTTGCTTCCCGGCGATAAAATAAAAGGTCTTGCGATAAGCGTAATATTCGGAGCTCTTCTTCATTTTATTTATCAGTATCCTTATTTGAAACGGCTTGGCTGGCATTTAAAATTGGATTTTAATTTTAATCATCCCGGTTTAAAAAAGATTTTCTTTCTTATGATACCTTCTGTTATCGGCATATCGGTAGACCAGATTAATACTTTTGTGGACACGGTATGCGCATCATTTTTAGGCAACGGATCTATTACTGCGTTATATTATTCAAACCGACTTATGCAGCTTCCTCTTGCCGTTTTCGGACTTGCTCTTGCAACAGTGTCTTTGCCTATGATGTCAAAATCGGTTGCTCAAAAGAATATAGAAGATATGAAAGAAACTCTTAATGTTTCAATCAGATTTTCAATAGTTTTATTAGTTCCTGCAACTATAGCTTTAATTGTTTTGGGGCTTCCTATAATAAAAGTACTGTTTGAACGCGGCAGATTTGACCATGCCGCCTCGTTAGTGACAAACAGTGCGCTACTTTACTATTCGTTGGGGCTTCCGGCTTATGCTATAGCAAAAATTTTGGCAAATACATTCTTTTCTTTTCAGAATACGAAAACACCGGTAAAAATTGCTTTTGTGGTAATGCTGATACACGTGCTTTTATGCGTTATTCTTATGCAGCCTCTGGGAGTAGGAGGGCTTGCTCTTGCAACTTCAATATGCGCTTATATAAATTCAATAATGCTTTTATATAAATTAAGAATTCAAATAGGACGCATAGGAATTTATAAAATTCTCAATTCCACTTTTAAAAATCTTATAGCTTCGGCGGTTATGGGCGTTGCCTGCTATTTTATAATACAAATCAAAATACCGTTGTTTTTATCGCTTACAATTGCGATTATTACAGGCCTTCTAATATTTGTAGGAGTGTCAAAACTTATAAAATCGCCTGAAATAGAACAGTTGCTGTCGGCTTTTTTAAGAAAATATTATGCAAAAAACAGCTGAAGATTACACAAAAAACATCCCGCATCTTCCCGGCGTGTATCTGATGAGAGATACGGCCGCAAACATAATATACGTAGGTAAAGCAAAAGATTTAAAAAACAGAATAACTTCTTATTTTCATTCCGATACAAACAGCAAATCATCGTCTATAATTACGGCGATGAAAACTATAAACTATATTTTATGCTCTTCGGAAAGAGAAGCTCTTATACTTGAAAGAGACCTCATAAAAAAAATACAGCCTCATTTTAACGCAATGTGGAAGGATGATAAATCTTATCCTTTCATAAAACTTACAGTAAATGAAGATTTTCCGCGCCTTATAATGTCAAGAAAAATGCTTAATGACGGCGCTCTTTATTTCGGACCTTATCCTCAGGTAACATACATAAAAAAACTGATTTTTTGGCTCAATAAAATTTTTAAAATAAGGCCGTGTAAACTTTCTTTTTCACAAAAAGAACAGCCGGATTCTGCAAAAGTAAAATCATGCCTTTATTATCACACGCATCTATGTTACGGCCCTTGCATGGGGCACATAACGTCGGCTGATTACAAAAATAATCTCAAAGCGCTTGAACTCTTTTTAAAAGGTAAATTCAGAAGCCTTGAATCTGTCTGGGAAAAACAGATGAAACATGCAAGCGCCAAACAACAGTACGAAAAAGCTAAAGAGCTCAGAGACAGGCTTTTTGCAATACGTTCTATGGCTGAAAGAGTTTCTGTAAGCAGAATTGAACTTGAAGAACTTAACCAGTATATTTTAAAGACAGACGCTCTTTTGGAATTAAAAGAAAAACTAAGATTAAAACAGCTGCCAAACGTTATGGAATGTTTTGATATCTCAAATACGTCCGGAACAAATCCCGTAGGTTCAATGGTTCAGTTTGTAAACGGAAAGCCGAATAAAAGCGGTTATAAAAGATTTAAAATACAAACGGTAAACCAGATAAATGATTTTGCAATGATAAAAGAAGTCGTTTTCAGAAGATATTCGTCCATAATACGCAAAAACGAAAAGTTTCCCGATTTAATTATTATAGACGGAGGCAAAGGCCAGCTGGCTTACGCCGAACAGGCTTTAAATGAAATAGGAATTTATATTCCGTTGATTTCGCTTGCAAAACAGGAAGAAGAAATTTTCATTATGGGCAAATCCGCTTCCGTAAAACTTCCCGCAAATTCGCAGGCTTTAAGAGTATTGCAGGCAATACGAGACGAGGCTCACAGATTTGCCATAACATACCACAAACTTTTAAGAAGCAAAGAGTTTATTAAAAGTTAAACTATCCGCATATAAAAATAATAAGATTTTCCAAGAGCAGAGTTTTGTCAGACTGGGATTTTGTTTTGAGGGCAATATCCGTTTCCAGAATTTTTGATATACATTTCTTCAGATGAGAAAGTTTATGCTTTGAGATATTTCTTAAAAAAATTGAAGCAAAATAAGCGTTATATATCCTTGCAAAAGCGGCCGCGTCTCTGGGATCATATTTTTTCTCTTCAATCAAACTTTTTACGGTCAATAGTTTGCGAACAGTTGATGATATTTGGAATAAAATTTTTATATGGTCTTCGCCGGATGTTATCATCTTATTAAATATAAATAATGCTGATTTCAAATTTTTTGCTTCTATTTCGCCGGTAAGCGCAAAATCATTTATTTCCTTTGTCCAGCCGCTGACTTTTGCAAATATTTCCTCTGTAATTTTGTTATTGTCTTTCCCCGTATATATGCATACTTTTTCTATTTCATTATATAAACTCAATAAATCAGCTCCTGTTTCGGATACAATCCGTTCGGCAAGCTCATCGGGTATAAGTTTTTTTCTTCTTGCAAATTCTGCTTTAACAAATTTTATAGCATCGGAGTCATAAATTTTTTTACAGTCTACCGAAACGCAAGATTTTGAAGACGAACATAAATCAAGCAAATCTTTTCGTTTCTTTACGTCTTTTATTTTTTCAGGAACCAAAATTACAAAACATGTCGTATCAACCGGATTTTCTATAAGTTTTTCTACAAATTCATAATCCGGATTATTTAACTTATGGGCAAGTTTCAAAATTATAAGTCTTTTATCGCCTAAAAAAGGAAGAGTCTGAACCGCTTCCGAAACCGTTTTACCTTCAAGATCAGGAGCCTGAAAAGTTTCTCTGTTAAGAGGATCAACGGCAAGTTTTTCTTCAATGCCTTTCAAGCAGCTGTCAATAAAATACTGTTCGTCTCCGGCAAATAAATATATCGGAGCAAGAGTTTTCCCCTGTAAATGCTTTTGAAACGCCTGATATGTTATGAATGCCATCTTATTCCTTATGCCGTCGTTTTTAGCCGTTGATTGTTTGGAATTAGAATAAAAAAATTTCAAGACGCAGTGTGCGTTAAGTGAAGCGGAGCGCACGGCACATAAGTTTTGAAATTTTATTTATTATAACCCAAAGAGCAACGGCGTTATAAATTATTTATTCTTGGACCTTACGTTCCGATATCCCCGACGCCGTCCCAAACCCGCTGACAGTTCTTCTGACAATATCTCTTGATAATTTAATATAAATATTTTCTCTCGCCTGTTCTTCGGTCATACCGCCAAAGCCTACTTTAACCGCATCGGCGTAGATCTGTATACCTTCCATATTCGGTTCAACCCAGAGAGTTACGTTTTCATGTTTGTCTATGAAATAAGCGTTAACCAATATCCATAATTTATATTGTTCCGTTACCATGTTGGCGTCGTACGTCAAAGGCTGTAAAACATATCTTTTGATTTCACAAACCAAAACGCCGTCCGCTTCACTTTCATTAGACATAAGCGACAGTCTGCCGTCGCTCATAAATTCGTCTATAAGAGCTTTGGTCAGCTTATCCTCAAGACCGTATTGATTAGTATTGTTTACAACCGGTCTTACATAAATTTTCTTTATATACGCAGGCAATAACTGCGGAGTAGGCTGATACGGGCTGTCGCATCCTGCCGCCGCAAAACCAAAAAATATTATCAATAAAGCAAATAATTTTTTCATTTTTTCCTCCGGTTTTATTTAACCACTATATTTATTATTTTATTCTGTACATAAATGAATTTTACTATCTGTCTGCCTTCAAGAACAGGTTTTATTTTTTCATCGTTTATTACGCAATCTTTTATTTCCTGTTCGTTTGAAGAAACGTTTACAAAAATTTTCCCTCTCAGTTTGCCGTTAACCTGAACCGGAACTTCAACTGTATCCTGTTTTATATATTTTTCTTCGTATTGGGGCCATTTTGCGGCCGAAACAAATTCTTTTTTGCCCAGAAGACTCCATATTTCTTCGCAAAGATGCGGAGTAAAAGGTGCAAGAAGAAGAACTATCGTTTCATAAACTTTTAATGATAATCCTTCGTCATTTCCGTGGTGTTTGTAAACATACATTGCGTTTACAAGCTCCATAACGGACGATATGGCCGTATTGAACTGATGTTCTTTACCGATGTCTTCAGTTACTTTTTTAATGCATAAGTGCATGCTTCTTGACAAAGCTTCTTTAGCTTCTTGAGTTGCAGGAATTTCCGATTTTGTTTTTACAAGTTCCTGAAGTCTCCATACTCTGTTTATAAATCTCCAGCAGCCTTCCAATCCGTCGTCTGACCAGTCAAGCTGTTTTTCCGGAGGCGCCGCAAACAGTATGAAAAGTCTTGCCGTATCTGCTCCGTATTTTTCTATTATTTCATCCGGGCTTACGATATTTCCTTTTGATTTTGACATTGCGCTTCCGCCGAGAGTAACCATGCCCTGTGTCAAAAGATTTTTAAACGGTTCATTTGTATTTACAAGCCCGAGATCTCTCATTATTTTATGCCAGAATCTTGAATATATAAGATGCATGCATGCATGTTCTATTCCGCCGACATACTGGTCTACCGGCAGCCAGTAATTTGTGATATCCGATTCAAAAGGTTTTTTATCGTTTTTGGGATCAGTATATCTTGCGTAGTACCACGATGAATCCACAAATGTGTCCATGGTATCGGTTTCTCTTTTGGCGGGCCCTGCGCACTTAGGGCATTTCGTATTAACAAATTCTTCGCATCCCTGAAGCGGAGATTTTCCGTCATCGGTAAATTTAATGTTTTCGGGAAGAGTTACCGGCAAATCTTTTTCATCAACCGGAACTATACCGCATTTAGGACAATGTATCATCGGAATCGGAGTCCCCCAGTATCTCTGCCTTGAAATAAGCCATTCTCTGAGTTTAAAGTTTGTAGTTCTTTTTCCGTATCCTTTTTCTTCAACCCACAAAGATATTTTATCTATTGCATCGGTTGATTTTATTCCGTTAAACTGTCCCGAATTAACTATAACGCCTTCTTCTTCAAAAGCAGATTTCTCAATATCTGAATTTTCGCCTTTAATCACTTCAGTTATTTCAATTCCATATTTTTTTGCAAAATCCCAGTCTCTCTGGTCATGAGCCGGAACTGCCATAATGGCGCCTGTTCCATATCCCGTCAAAACGTAATCTGCGGTAAATATCGGAATATTTTTGCCTGTGGCCGGATTAACTGCGTATACGCCTTCAAGTTTTACGCCGGTTTTTTCTTTGTTTGAAGCTCTTTCAATATTGGATTTGCTTGCGCTTTTTGTTATGTATTCTTCAACTTCCCGCCAATTTTTTATTTTCTCTTTAAATTCTTTTAATATTTGATGTTCTGGTGATACGACCATAAAAGTTACGCCGAACACGGTGTCAGGTCTTGTCGTAAATATTTTAAGTGTTTTAGGTGGCAAGATTTCCAGTGTTGCTTTTGTAGAACCATATGGGGATTTGATGACTATAATCCCATCATCACTTTCTTTTATTTTTTTATCAAAGTCAATCTTAAAGTCCATCTCTGCACCATAAGATTTACCAATCCAATTTTTTTGCATTGACAAAACCTGTTCGGGCCAACCGGCAAGTTCTTCATGACCGTCAAGCAGTTCATCTGCATAATCAGTTATTTTTATAAACCACTGTATAAGCTCTTTCTGCTCCACAGTACTGTCGCATCTCCAGCATTTGCCCTGGTTAACCTGTTCGTTTGCAAGAACTGTTTTACATGAAGGACACCAGTTTACGTTGGCTGATTTTCTGAATACAAGCCCCTTTTTATACATCCGGATAAAGAACCACTGGTTCCATTTGTAATATTCCGGATCGCATGTTGCTATTTCTCTGTCCCAGTCGTAAGAGATGCCGAGCATTTTGAGCTGTTCGCCCATATGCGCTATATTTTCTTTAGTCCATTTTTTAGGATGTATGTTATGTTTTATTGCGGCATTTTCTGCGGGAAGGCCGAATGAATCCCAGCCTATAGGATGTATTACGTTCTTGCCTTGCATTCTGTTAAATCTTGCAAAAACGTCTCCTATGCTGTAATTTCTGACGTGTCCCATATGGAGTTTGCCCGAAGGATACGGGAACATTACCAAAAGATAATATTTTTCTTTAGCCGAATCTTTTACGGCATGAAAAACTTTATTTTCTTTCCAAAGCCTTTGCCATCTCTTTTCAATTTCATTAACAATGTAGTCTGACATTTCTATATCCTTTTTAATTTATTTATATTTTATGATTTCATCCCTTAGATTATGATAATTTTTATTATCTTTTTCAAGTTTTAAAGCGGTATTTATGTCTTTTATGGCTTCTTGTTTTTTGCCGAGCTTAAAATTTGCAAATGCTCTGTCGGCAAAAATCCATGAATCGCCCAAAGATTCTATTTTATTTAAATATTTTACGGCTTTTTGGAAATTTTTCAGATCAAACTGTTTTTTTGCTTCATTTCTATATTCTTCAAGTTTTTTTCTTTTTGATATATTTGTTTTTCTCCAGAAAGAAAAAATTTGTTTCCCTATTCCAAACTGTTCCAAAGATAAAAACAACGTTTCAATAAGAGTTTTATAATATATATATACTCTGAATTTAAAAGTTATAAAACGCCATTTATCAGTAAATTTTAAAAGTAAATTTCTATTGTATTTTTCTTCTTTTCTTACAAAAAAACGGTTATATAGTTCCGTGCCTTTCTGCGGCTCCATCCAAAACCAGCCTATGGCGTCGGGCTTAAAAAATTTCAGCCATTTTACGGTATGATTGTATGTTTCGGCTGTTTCGTAAGGATAACAGTACATTGCGTAAACAGTGGTATGAATATTTCTTTTCTGCATCTGCCTGCAAAATTTTAGAATATCCCTGTTATCGTAGAAAGGTCTGTTAAGTTTATTTCTTATCTCTTTTGAAGCAGTTTCAAAACCAAACATAACCCATTTTATATTAGCTTCTTTCATTGCATCAAAAATTTTATTGTTTTTTACAAAATTCTTGGTAACATTCAGTATTATCGTATAATTTATATTTTTACCTGTTTTTAAATTAAATTCTTTAAGAGCAACGCATAATTTAAAAAAACGCTCGTTATCGGAAGCGATATTTTCGGCATAAAGCATAAAAGATTCTGTCTGCGGGTATTCTTTAAGTATATATTCAAACTCGGATATTATGGAATTGATATTTCTGTATCTGAGATAATTGCCCGAGCAAATCTGTCCAAGCCTGTTATTTGCGCAAAAAACGCATCTGTAGGGGCATCCTCTTTCTGCAAGAACTTTATGCTGAACCGTGTCAAAAATCCATCTGTCCCACATATGCCTGTCTATAAAAGGCAGAGAGTCTATATTTTCAATAAAACTTATTTTATCGCATTTTAATACGGTTCCGTCCGGTTGTCTTATAAAAAGATTGTCTATTTTTTTGTTAAAAATGTTTTGTTTTACAGCCTCGGCATATTCAAGCAGCGCTTTTTCACCGTCGCCTATGCATACGGCGTCAATATTTTTATTTTCAATGATTTCTTCCGGAGACAATGTGACAAAAATTCCTCCGGCTATTATTTTTTTTTCCGGGAAATGATATTTTAATTTTGATATTAGTTTTTTTGCCAGATTCCAACAGTCATAAGATGTAACGGATAAACAAAAAAAATCGCTGTTTTTAACTTCATCTGCAAATTTATTTAAATCCGATGTTTCAAAAAAAGGGAATATATTAACGTCGTGGCCTGACTGCTTTAATACGGATGCTATATAGGAAATACCCAGAGGAAGAACCGAAGCCCTGATTTTTTTACCGGAATTCGCGCTTGATTCCTCGGTATTAACATTAGGATCCAGACAACTGAGAATATATATACAGCTGATTTTCATAACTGCCTGCCAAACAATATGAAATGTTCTATATTTCCCTTTGGTCCTTTGACTGCAGAATCTGCTTCTTTTTGCGGATATAAACCTGTTTGAGCGGCAAAATCTTTGATTTTATTTATAGCTTTAAGCCTGAGATTTTCATCCCTGACAACTCCCTTTTTGACTTCTGCGGGATTTAATTCAAACTGCGGTTTGATCATGGCTATAATAATTCCGTCCGGTTTTATTATTTCAATTGCTTTAGGAATAATTTTATCAAGAGATATAAAAGATACGTCAATAGTTGCAATGTCAATTTCATCTTTAATTAAAGATTTGTCGAAATATCTGAAATTTACGTTTTCAATATTTACCACGCGGCTGTCATTTCTGAGTTTATAATGAAGCTGCGCCGTTCCAACATCAATGGCATAAACTTTTTTTGCGCCGTGCTGAAGCATACAATCCGTAAAACCGCCGGTTGACGCTCCTATGTCTGCACATATTTTATCTTTAAAATTGGTTTTAAAAAGGTCTATAACGGATTCAAGTTTTAATCCGCCTCTTGAAACATAAGGATTTTGTTTTTCTACTTCAATTATCGTATCTTCGGAAAATGGAGTGCCGGCTTTTGTTATCTGTTGTCCGTCTATATACACGCTTCCTGCCATTATAAGGCTTTGTGCTTTTGATCTTGTCTCGGCAAGTCCCTTCTCAAACATCAAAATATCAAGTCTTTTCTTCATATAAGATTTTGTTCTTTTTTTAACAATTTCAAGACAAATTCTTCAAGTGTATTTGCAGTAAGGCAGTATTTTTCTCTGAGCAAATTTTGTGCTCCGTGCTCTGCAAAACAGTCCGGCAGACCTATGCCGTATATTTTTGCGTCTGTGCCTGACAAAACGGCTTTAACTGATTCTCCCATACCGCCGGCTAAAGCATTTTCTTCGACAGTAATTATAATATCTGTTGTTTTTATTATATTTTTAAGAATCGCTTCGTCAAAAGGTTTTAAAAATCTCATATTGACTACAGCCGCTTTTATATTTTTTGAAGCAAGATTATCCGCCGCTTTTATGCATTCGCTTACGGGATTGCCGATAGCCACAAAACAGACATCGCTTCCGGTTTTTTCAAGTTTTGCTTTTCCTGCCGGAATAATTTCAAAATTTTTCTGATAGTTGAATCCGGGCAATCCGCTTCCTCCTCTGGGATATCTTATAACGCTTGGGCTTTTTAAAGAAAAAGCGGTTTTTAACATATCCTGAAGTTCATTTTCGTTCGCCGGCGACATTATTGTAAGATTTGGTATTGCTTTAAGATAGGATAAATCAAATACTCCGTGATGAGTTCCGCCGTCCTCTCCTACAAGCCCTGCCCTGTCAAGAATTATTACGACGGGAAGATTCTGCAATGCCACATCGTGAATTATGTTATCAAGACCTCTTTGCATAAAAGTGGAATAGACCGCACATACCGGTTTTAACCCGCCTGCGGCAAGTCCGGCTGCAAAAGTCACGGCATGCGATTCGGCTATGCCTACGTCAAAAAATCTGTCTGGATATTCTTTTGCAAATTTTGAAAGTCCTGTACCTTCGGGCATAGCCGCGGTTATCGCGACTATTTTATCGTCTTCTTTTGCAAGTTTTACAATAGCATCAGAAAACACTTCAGTATAGCTTATTTTTTTGCCGCCTGTCGTTTCTCCGGTTATTATATTAAAAGGACCTATTCCGTGAAATTTTGTAGGATCATCTTCAGCCGGTTTATAACCTTTTCCTTTTTTGGTAACTACATGAAGCAAAACAGGACCGTTTAAATTTTTAATTTTTCCTATAACGTCTATAAGCGAATTTATATTATGCCCGTCTATAGGGCCGAAATATGCAAAGCCCATTTCTTCAAACAACATCCCTGGAAAAAGCATAACTTTTACTCTGTTTACTATCTTCATTACGCTGAAACCCCAGAATTTTATTCTTGAAGTGAATTTTTTAACTCTCTCTTCCAGTTTTTTAAAAGTACCGGCAGTCAAAAGTTTGGCAAGATATCCGGCCAAAGCGCCTACTCTTTCGGAAATAAACATCTGATTGTCGTTAAGAACAACAAGAATATCCTTATCTAAATGACCTGCATTCTGCAAGCCTTCTGAAGTAAGGCCTCCCGTCATTGAACCGTCGCCTATTATTGACACAACTTTATAATTTTCATTATTTAAATCTCTTGCCGTGGCATAACCGAGCCCTGCTGAAATTGCAACCGAAGAATGTCCTGCTCCGAAAGCGTCATATTCGGATTCTGATATTTTTGGAAATCCGCTGATACCGCCAAGCTGTCTTAAAGTATCAAAACGGTCTCTTCTTCCGGTAAGAAGTTTATGTGCGTAAGCCTGATGTCCCACATCCCATATCAGCTTATCTTTAGGGAGATCGAAGGAGTAATGCAGAGCTATTGTAAGTTCTACGACTCCAAGACTTGAAGCAAGATGTCCGCCGTTATTTGAAACGACTCTT
The DNA here is from genome assembly GCA_018433245.1 of Candidatus Proruminimicrobium quisquiliarum. Taxonomy (GTDB): domain Bacteria; phylum Elusimicrobiota; class Endomicrobiia; order Endomicrobiales; family Endomicrobiaceae; genus Proruminimicrobium; species Proruminimicrobium quisquiliarum. Next base: position 402,000 of record JAHDRN010000001.1, on the reverse strand, counting down.
ATTATTTCGTCTCTTACTTCCTGTGCAAGCTGAGGCAAAAGTTCTTTTTTTATTATTTTTAAATCACTTGGTTTTTCAATTTTTTCTAAAATCGTCATTTTATCCTCTAATACTTCCTGTCAATCATATAATCTGCCAGTTTTTCAAGAATTTCTTTTCTTGTCGTAAATTTTGCAACGGCTTTTTTTGCTTCATTTATAAGAGCTTTTGCTTTCTTTTCGGATTTTTCTTTTCCGTATAAAGACAAATAAGTAAGTTTGCCGTTATTTTTATCGCTTCCGTTTTTGCCGAGAAGTTTTTTATCGGCATATACGTCCAGTATGTCATCGGCTATCTGAAAAGCAAGCCCTATGTTGTGTGCATATTTTTCAAGTAATTTTAAATCCGCGTTTTTCGCGCCTGCCAAAACGGCTCCCGCCAACAAGCTTGCCTTAATAAGAGCTGATGTCTTATTTATGTGTATAAATTCCAATTTATTCTTACATAATGATATATTTTTTGTATTCCATTTGCCAGTTTCAATTGTATCTTCGGCCTGACCGGCAATCATTCCTTTGTATCCGGAATATTCCGAAAATAATTTTACTGTTTTAACGATCCTGTCGCCGGGTACATCAACGCCGGCAAGCAAATTAAACGATTCTGTTAACAATGCGTCTCCGGCAAGTATTGCTGCCGCTTCTCCGAATTTTTTATGACTGGTCGGTTTTCCTCTTCTTAAATCGTCATTATCCATTGCCGGCAAATCATCATGTATAAGAGAATAAGTGTGGATATATTCAACAGCGCATGCCGCCGCTATGATTTTTTCTTTTTTTAATCCGAAAATTTCTGCGCCCAAAATAACAAAAACCGGTCTTAAACGTTTTCCGCCGGCCATAACGGAATATCTCATAGCTTTTGATATAACCGAGTTGTCTTTAGGTAAAAAATTTTTCAGATTTGAATTAACGTAATCGGCAGATTTTTTTAAATATTCGGATAAATTTGTTTTGGTATCAGCCACATAAACTCCTTATAATTTAAATGCCGCAATTATTTTAGATTTAAAACAGCGGCTATTTTTTTAAAGCCCACGAATTTAAATGAATTTTGGACGGATTGTATTTTTGTTTAGGTAAATTTTCACCTTTTGGATAGCCTACCGGTATAATATTTAAAGGAATAACATTGTCAGGCAATTTTAAAATTTTGCTTACAGCCAAAACTCTTTCGTTGTCAGGATAAACTGCGCACCATACTGCGCCTAATCCTAGAGATTCAGCCGCAAGAAGAACGTTTTGGGAAACGGCACAGCAGTCCTGAATCCAAAAATCAGGACTTTTTTTAGAATCGCCGCATACGACAACAGCAAATGCCGCATTTTTTGTAAATGCGGCATAAGGATGTTTCTTTGCTATTTCATTTAATAATTTTTTATCTGTTACTACAACTATTTCCCAAGGCTGCAGATTCATGGCGCTGGGAGCGGCCATTCCGGATCTTACTATAGCGTCAATTTTATCTTTTTCAACTTCCTGCCCCGAATATTGTCTGACGCTTTTTCTTGAAAGAATGTTTTGAATAACGGAGTTACTGTCCGCGTAAACAAACGAACTCATTATTAAACACCCGAATAATGCTGATAAAACTTTATTCATAGCAGTTAATTAAACTATAGTTTTTCCGGATTCAAGATCAAACAAATGTATCTTTTTTAAATCAAAAACAAATTCTATTATCTGATTTGTTTTAGCTTTATTGTTTGAATCAACTTTCGCGACCATTATATTTTTACCCGTAGTAAAATGCAGATATATTTCGCTGCCCAACGGTTCAACAATTTCAACCGTAGCGCTGAAAGAATTAATTTCTTTATGATTAAGATTTACAAACAATTTATCGTATATGTCTTCAGGTCTTACGCCCATAACAAGTTTCTTGTTTACATAAGGCGCAATCTTGTCTTTAATAAAAACAGGAACCGTAATGTCAAATGTTCCTTCTTTAAGAAGTATATCGCTGCCGCTTGCCGTAACGTCTACATTAAAAAAATTCATGGGCGGACTTCCTATAAATCCCGCCACAAATTTATTTGACGGCTGGTTATACAGTTCAAGAGGTCCTGCAATCTGCTGTATTATGCCGTCTTTCATAACACATATTTTATCGCCCATTGTCATAGCTTCGGTCTGATCATGAGTAACGTATATCATTGTGCTTTGAAGTCTTTCATGAAGTTTTTTTAATTCGGCTCTCATCTGTACTCTGAGTTTTGCGTCAAGATTTGAAAGAGGTTCATCAAATAAAAAAACTTTGGGTTTTCTTACAATAGCTCTTCCTACTGCGACTCTTTGTCTCTGACCGCCGCTTAATTGTTTCGGTTTTCTGTCCAGCAAATGTCCTATTCCCAGAATATCTGCAGCTTCTTTTACCCTTTTTTCTATTTCTGTTCTGTCATATCCTTTAAGTTTAAGCGCAAAACCCATGTTTTCATAAACAGTCATATGAGGATATAGAGCATAATTTTGAAATACCATTGCAATGTCTCTGTTTTTCGGAGGAATATCGTTTACTCTGATACCGTCTATGTAAATATCTCCGGCTGTAATATCTTCAAGTCCGGCAACCATTCTCAGAGTAGTCGTTTTTCCGCATCCGGAAGGGCCTACCAGAATACAAAATTCTTTGTCAGGTACTTCTAAGTTAAAATCTTTAACAATTTTAACATCGCCGTAACTTTTATACACATTCTTCAAAACTATGCCAGCCATTGTTCCCCCAATTCTATATATAAATTATAAAATATTTTAAGCTTGTATTATATTACTTTTAAGATTTCTAAGTCAAATTTATCTGATAACGGCAATTTTTTTTGTTGTTTGGTCCGTATTTGTTTTTATCAAAACAAAATATATGCCCGGTGCAACATTCTGTCCGGAATGATTTTTGCAGTTCCATCGCAAATATCTTCTGCCTTCTCCGTCAAAACTTGTATCAGCCAAAGAAAAACTTTCAATGCCCTGTCCCGACATTGTATAAATAATAACATCTAATTTGTCTGAAGATACCGGTAAATTGGTAATTATAACATCTCCGTTATCCCTTACAGGATTTGGAAAACAAATAACTTTTGATAAGTCGTCAATCAAAACAATATCTTGTCCGAAAACAAAAGTCATTAAGGAAGAACTTGCCGAAATCTGCGAAAATTTTATGCCTGACAATTGAGAAGTATAACTTTTTGAATTAGGCGAGGAAGTACAGTCGTCATTAAAAACAGTCAGCGTATTTCCGCGGAAATAATCGGAATCTGCTCCTGTCTGATATGGCGCCGATGCCAAATCATCCTGAGTCCAGTCGGCCGTCCCGTCGGCTTCTTCAACATCAACCAGATAATGAGAAGGATCGTCATTATCTCCGCTGTTCCATTTTCTTTCGTCAACGTGATAAATTAAAAGCCCCCTTTGCGTTCCCGGAAGACCTATGTCAAAACCTACAGACTGTCTGTTTTCAATAAGGAAATATTCTTTTGAATCAAAATCATTTCCGGTTAATTTATAAAAAGCCGAACTTGAAGTTGCGGACAATCCTATAGTATTTGCGCCGTCTGACGCCGTCTGCGGAGTTATCCATCCGAGTTTATATTTTATCCATGCGCACGGATGGGCCGGTCTTTCACCCGAAACGCCGTTCCATGAGCCTGACGCCATAAGGCAAAAATCTCCGAGTCCCGAACTTAAATATTTAGTATCGTATAAATCAGGCATATTTAAAATATGAGTTAATTCGTGGCATATCACTCCTATTCTTGTTATATCATTATAATATTCGTTATTGCCTCTTTTTTCAGGAACAGTTGTGTAATCATATATTTTTTTACCGTCATGTGTAGTAAAAGTACTTGTTAAATTCCACCTGTGAGACCAAATAGTATAAGAAGAAGCACCTGCTTCTTCGCCGCACCCTGCATGAATTACGACAAGCGAATCTACCCAACCGTCATTATCAAGATCAACCTGACTGAAATCAAAACCCGAATTATTTAATTGAACTACGGCTTCATATACCATTTCCTCAGGATGCATATCGTTGCCTCGCATATCATTTTGCCCGTAATAACTATATCCTCTTGAAACCGTAACCGTAGCCGTAACAACCGAATCAAAAGTAAAATTACCGTACGAAACTTCATTGAAATAGGCTTTAACCGAACCTTTGGCGCCGTCGGCCGTATAACTTGTTCCGTTAAATAAATCTTCAAAACTGCTTTGCGCGATAGTAAACGACTTATCGCTGAAATTAACCAATATCACAAGATTGCCTTTTGAGCCCGTCACGGGCGCTTTCTGAATTCCCAAAGAAGATGTTTTTGACAAACTTCCGGAGGAATAAGTCTTATACATATCAGCCGCTCTTTGTCTGCCTTTTGCAAAAGCTTCGTCATCTTTAATTGATTTTTTTATCTGAAGAGAAGAAGGCGAAATTTTGCCGGCTTCATGAGATGACGGAATAAGCCTGCCGTCAGAGTTTTTTTGTGCGTAAACCCAGTTTTTTAACGAAGGATTTTTTAATATAGTATAACCTTCCGTATCCTCAAACCAATGGTAAAATTCGTCGCCGCGTATGCGGGCCTGTATTTTTGAGCCGTCAGGTTGAGTCAACTCAATCGTATTTTTATATGCCGGAACGGCAAACGCAAAGTCGCTCAAAAAAAATAAGATAAAAACCACAAAATATTTTTTCATATAAATTCCGTTAAATCTTTATTCCTACCGTAAACAGATGAACATTGCCGAGATCGCCTTCAGGCAGCCATGCGTAATCAAAAAGTAAAAAACCGAAATTTAATCCCAAACCAAAACTGAAATTATTTATTACTCCGTTATTTGCATTAAAAAAATCTTGTTTTTTCAACGAAAAATCATATCCGGCTCTTAACGTTAATTTTTCAAAACCCGTTTCTGCGGCAAGCTTTAAATCATACAAATCATCATTGTAATAATTCTCAAGCTGGGCAATAAGTTTGGTCTTTTTTGTAACGTTGCCGAATACTCCTAAATAAAAATCAGACGGAAGGCTGTAGCCGCTTATTTCAGAACCTAAATTAGCAGCGCCCGCACCTAATGCAAAATTCTTTTTCAGGTAATATAAAAAAGAAACGTCAAAAGCAAAACCGGAATAAGAAACATCGTCTATGTCCTGTTTAATATATTTTACGCAAACGCCGCCTGCCAGTTTTTTTGACATTTTTAATCCGTATGACAAAGAAAGAACTTTATCGGTCGCTCCAAAACTGCCGTCTTCAATATACCCGCCCAAACCGTCGCTGTATGTTTTCGGCATACTGCCGTAATTAAAATATACAAGCGAAACGCCGATTACGGAATTTTTCCCGACAGGTAAATTTGCCAAAGCCGCGTTATATTTAGTTTCGGCAAAATGAAAACCCTGGGTAAAATTAAATAAATAGGAATCAACCGGCATTAAAGGCGGATTTTGCGTTCTTATGATATTTATATTTGACAACGAAGCGTCATATGCCGAAACCGGAATATTTAAAATCTGAAATATTGTAGTACCCTCTCTGCCGGCAAAGGCATTGCAGCAAAATAAAAGGGTAACCGCAAAAATCAAAACAATTTTTTTCATATAAGTTCGGATCTTTTTAATATTTCCGGAATATATTCTTCTATGCCTATTGCCATTATATGAACGCCTGAAGTAAAAGCTTTAAGTTCCTTAATCGTTTCGGCGCAAATATTTAATCCTTCCTGAAACGGGTCTTCTGCCGAAATAATTCTTTCCTGAATCGCCTGCGGAATATTTACTCCGGGCAGTTTTTTTAAAAAATCCATAAAAGCGACGGATTTGATAACGCTTACTCCCGGCAGAATGCGAACTTTTAAATTTTTTGTTTTTTCAAAAAACTCTCTGTACTGTATGACGTCAAAAACAGTCTGAGTCTGAACAAATTCTATACCGGATTCAACTTTTTTTTCAAGCATAAGTATTTGAAGATCAATCGGAGCAGCCGTGGGATTTGCAACGGCTCCTAAACAAAATTTAGGACTTCCGTTTAATTTTTTACCGGCAAAATCAACGCCTGTTTCAAGAAGTCTTGCCGTTTTAATCAGCTGGATTGTATCCAAATCATAAACTGTTTTAGTTCCGGCGTATTCTCCGACATTGGGGTGGTCGCCGCTCAGTATTAAAATATTATTTAACCCAAGAACGTTCGCGCTGAGCAAATCCGACTGCAAAGCAATCCTGTTTCTGTCTCTGCATGTCATCTGCATTATTGTCTCAATGCCTCTGTCTCTTAATAATCTGCACATTGCCAAAGACCCGACTCTCATTGATGCTCTCTGATTGTCGGTAACATTTATTGCGTCAACAACTTGCGCCAATATGTCAGCTTTTTTAAGAAAAGCATCAATATTAACTCCTTTTGGAGGAAATAATTCCGCAGTTACTATAAATTCTTTTGTTTTTAATTTTTCTTTAAATGTCATTTTTTATGCCTCTTAACCCATCTTTTTATTCATAATTATACATAAATATACAGTTTCTGTCATCATATTTATTCAGCGTTTTTGCAGTAAAGTATTTAAAATAGTAGAATATACAAGAGCTATATTTTTAAGAATTTTCAAAATTATGATAAAAAAATACCGAATTTTTATATTAATAATTCTGGCATATATTACAGTGTTGTCTTTTTATCCGGCCTTATCGGCGGGATTTATTAATCTTGACGATAACGCAATGCTGACATACAACCGGTACGTACGGAGTCTGTCAGCGGATAATATTATTGCCGTTTTTTCAAATTATCATTACAGGCTTTATCATCCGCTTGTAACCATTTCTTACGCTATAGAATACCATTTCTTTAAATTTGATCCGTTTATTTACCATTTCACAAACATTATTCTTCATCTGTTAAATACTTTTCTTGTATTTTTTATATTTAAAAAACTGACAAAATCTTTTGTCGTTTCATATATCGTTTCCGTATTGTTTGCCGTTCATCCCGCGCATGCGGAAGCCGTGGCATGGGTTTCTTCCAGAAAAGACCTTCTTTATTCACTGTTTTATCTTTTGTCGGTTTTATTTTATTTAAAATTGTCTGAAACGGCTTATAAAACAAAAATATTTTTGCTTTCTTTATTGTTTTTTATTCTTTCGTGTATGTCAAAGCCTATGGCTGTCACTCTTCCAATCGTTTTAGCGTTAATTGATTATTACCAAAATAATTTAACATTAAAAAGAATCAAAAATTATATACCTTTCATTTTGATTTCAATAATATTGGCCGTTATCACCCTATTAGGATATTACAGCCCTGAACAAAAAAGCTCATATACTCTTTATTCTGAAACACTTTATATTTTAAACGCCCATTTTAATATTTTATGGTATATTTATAATTTCATTTTCCCTTTTCAATTATCTTGCCTATATCCTTTTTTCTATGATTTTTATTCAGATCCGCCGTTTTTTATAATGTATTCGCCCGCATTGCTGTATATCATAGTTTTCTTTGTTTTTTTATCTCTGAAATTTAACAAAAAAATATTTTTCGGATTTATGTTTTTTATTTTAACTCTCCTTCCTTCAAGCGGAGTAATGCCTACCGGAATGTCTCCCATAGCGGACAGATACGTATATCTCCCTTATATAGGATTATTTTATCTGTTTGCCGAATTTGCATCATATATATATTCAAACGTAAAAATAAAAAAATGGATTTATTATGCGTTGTTTATTTCGCTTGTATCAGTTATGATTTATTTATCATATAACCGCACTATGTTATGGACTGACACGACAAAATTAATGACAGACACCATAAAAAAATATCCTGATTATTCTCACCATGCTTATCTTGTAAGAGGAATGGAATTTAAACTTGCTCATAATATGGATAAAGCAGAGAATGACTTTAAAAAAGCTTTTTCAATCTGTCCGTATTCGCCTTATACCGCTTTCAATTTAGCGCATATCGCGCAAATTAAAAAACAATTTAGCATTGCGAAAGAAGGATATTTAAAAATTCCGAAAGATTCTCCTGATTATATAAGCGCGATGATTAATTTATCGCTTATTTTGAATGAAGAAGGCAAGACTGAAAAAGCAATTAATTTTCTTGAAAAAATTAAAAATTCATACACGGATTACTATAACGCCGATTTAATCAACAGCACTCTCGCATCTTTTTATTTTTCAAGAGACAACGCGGATATACATACTGTTATAGAATATTTGCAAAAAGCAATTGTTCTTAATCCTTATAATGAACAATATTATCTGTTTAAGATGGTTTGCTATGAAAAATTAAAAGATTTTGAAAATTTTGAAAATACAGCCTTTAAAGGCATTGAAAATCTCGGTATAGAAAACTCAATGAACATACTAAATTATCTAGGTTCGGAATATTTTAAAAAAAATGATTTAAAAAACGCCGAACAGGTTTTTATCGCAACAATAGCGGATCATCCGAACAATCACCAGGGTTATTTCTTTTTGGGCAATATTTATGCGCTAAAACATAAATATCAACGCGCGCTGACACATTATACAATGGCGATACTGCTTACCGACGAGAACGGAGAATATTATTTTAAACGTTCGGCCACGCATTTGATGCTCGGCAATTACGCAAATGCCAAAGCAGATATGGAAAAATCGGTTAAAAAAGGCTTTAATATAGATGCCGGCTTTAAAAATGAAGTAGAAAAGCTGAAAATTTAAGGAGACATACTGTATGAAAAAAATTTTATTGCTTGTTGTAACTTTATGTTTTTTTTCTTCATTGCTTTACGCCCAAGACAACAGTTTTAAAAAAGCAAGAGATATGTACGATAATTTTATGAAAAATGAACGAGTTGCCGCTACAATAGCCGCTGTAAAAGCAGAATGGAACTCTTTTAAAGTATGGTTTAATAACCTTCCGCTTATAAAAGATTACAATGAGTCCATTTATTCAAACAAAAATTATAAGAAAGTTATGGGAGAAATGGGAAAAGAATACAAACCTCATCTTTCAAACGACGGAGCAAGCGCCGATCTGCTGAAACGCGGCAAAAGATACTGGAAAGATCTGGATTAATTATGGAATTTATACTTACGGCAATTTTTGCACTGCTTGGAGTAACCGTCGGGTTTCTTATTGCTTCTAAGAGAAACGATATTTCATTTATAAAAAATGAACTGACCAAGAAAGAAGAATCAATAAAAGCTCTTAACGCAAAAATTGAAGAACTTTCATCTCAAAATAAAGAGTTTGAACTTGTCAACAAACAGATTACGGTTGAAAAAGAACATCTTGAAAAATATAAAACAGATCTTGAAAAAATCCATGAACAAAATAAAATTAATTTTGAAAATTTAACCAATAAAATCTTTGAAGAAACCCGAGAGAAAATAAAATCCGCAAATGAAGAATCGTTGACAAATATTTTAAAACCCGTGCGTTCAAATATTGAGGATTTTCAAAAACAGGTGTCGGAATTCGTAAAACAGGATACCGTCAGAGAAGGCATTTTAAAAGAAAAACTTGAAAATCTCGTGGCAAAAACAAATGACGTAAGCGCCGGAGCGGCGCAGCTTGCCAACGCTATAAAAGGCGAATCGGTAGTTCGCGGATTCTGGGGTGAAGAAACTCTAATTGAAATACTGAAAAATTCAGGGCTTATTGTCGGCAAAAATCTTTTTATACAAACGCAGCAGAAAGACAATAAACGAACTGATATAATGATAAAACTTCCTTCCGGCAACACTATAGTAATTGACGCGAAAACAATATTCATCGATTATCAAAATTATATAAATAAATCCGACTATAAAGAAAAACAGGAATATCTGAAAAAACATATTAAACAAATTAAAGAAATCATAGACGATCTAAGCGGTAAAAGATATCCCGAAAAATTACAAGAAACAAGCGAACTTGTAGAACCTGATTTTACTCTGATGTTTGTAAATCCCGAAAGCGCGCTGACAGCCGCATGCCAGGAAGAACCGGATTTAACAGTAACCGCTTGGAAGAAAAAAGTCGCTTTAGTCTCTGCAAGCTCACTTATAAACACAATCAATATGATAGTAAAATTATGGGATCTTAAAATACAGTCTGATGAAATTGAAAGCATTAAAGAAAACGCGAATAAACTTGTTGTTGAATTCAATAATTTTTTAATTAATTTTACAAAAGCCTGCAATAAAGTTGACGAAGCCGCAGAAATGCTGAGTATCGCAAAAAATCATATAGACGGCAACGCCGGCTCTCTCATTCAGACGGCGCAGAAAGTCGCAAATATTTATCCTAATCAAATGACTCAAAAAAATAAAAAATTTATCCAGTCTCAAGGCTATGATTATGACGGGAACAGAAAGTGAATTTTAACTTGAATAAGAACGCAATATTCATATTTATTTTGTTTTTTATTGTTTCTTGTTCGGGTTCAAAAATTTCTCTTAATCAAAATAACGGCGATATGTTTGTCTCAAGTTTAAACGGAGACGCTTCATATTTGAATCCTCTGCTTGCAACCGATACTTCTTCCGCCGAAATCAACGCTTTTCTATTTAACGGTCTTTTAAAATATGATAAAGATTTAAATCTTGTGTGCGATTTGGCGGAAAGTTTTAAAATAACGGACAACGGACTTACGGTTTTATTTAAAATCAAAAAAAACATAAAATGGCACGACGGAGTTCCTTTTACGTCAAAAGACGTTGAATTTACTTATAAAAAATTAATTGATCCCCAAACAAGAACGCCTTTTTCATCGGATTATCTTTTGGTCAAAAAATTCAATATTATTGACGATTACTCTTTTTCCGTCTCTTACGATAAACCTTTTGCCCCGATACTTGAAAGCTGGGGTATAGGAATAATTCCGGAACATTTGTTTAAAAACGAGGATATCAATACGTCAAAATATAACAGACAGCCCGTCGGAACCGGACCTTATATTTTTAAACAATGGAAAACAGACCAAAAAATAGAATTAAAGGCAAATCCAGATTATTTTGAAGGGAAACCCAAAATAGCGGCATGCCTGTTCAGAATAATTCCGGACCAAGCCGTACAGTTTCTGGAATTAAGAAATGAAAGCATTGACCAAATATCGCTTACGACGGACCAGTGGAACGCCTATAACGTATTTTTTAAGCATTATGACAAGTATAGATATCCGTCGTTTAGTTTTACGTTTTTGGGATTTGATCTTCAAAAAGAACCTTTTAAAAATATAAAGTTCAGGCAGGCAATTAATTACGCCTTAAACAAAAAAGATATTATTGAAGGAATATTTTCGGGAATGGCAAAAGAAGCGACCGGAATATTCCCGCCGAATTCCTGGGCATATAAAAAAATAGAGCCTTACGAATATAATCCCGGCAAAGCGCTGGCTCTTTTGAAAGAAATAGGTTTTTCTTCCGGTAAAGACGGATACTTATATTACAATAACACACCTTTTGAAATAACGGTTATAACGCATCAGGGAAACAAAGCCAGAGAACTATCCGCCCAGATAATTCAGGAACAGCTTAAACAAATAGGTTTAAAAATCAACATACGCATTTTGGAATGGAGTACGTTTATAAATCAATACGTAAACGAAAAAAATTTTGACGCGCTGATACTCGGCTGGAGCACAGCCGTAGACCCTGACCAATATTCGCTTTGGCATTCTGAACAAACTCAAAAAGGGCAATATAATTTTATGTCTTATAAAAACGATGAAGTTGATAAATTGTTAATCAAAGCCAGAGAAACTTTTAATAAAAACGAAAGAATAAAAATGTATCATAAAATTCAGGATATTATGCGTGAAGATCCTCCCTGTATATTTTTATATTATCCGGATAATATGGTTGCCGTTCACAAAAGATTTAAAGGCGTTGAACTTGCGCCCGCGGGGATAGGCTGGAATTTTCGCCAATGGTATGTTGACGAAAAAAATATAAAATACGCCTCACACATAAAAGATTAAAAATATTTGCCGATGAAAAAATTATATTTGTTATTATCGTTATTGTTTTTATATCCGTTCTATCTGCTGCGCGCGGATGATATTGCAATATCACCGGACACCGTCAGTATTTCAACCGAAACCGTATCGGTAACAAATATGAATGACGCCGATATTATTGAAAATCCCGATACCGCAAACCCGGATAAAAAATCAATACCGATATCTGTAAATGACGCCGATATGGATACGGTCGGAACTTATTACCAGTCCGGAGCAATCATTGAAAAATCAACCCAAACAGCCGTATATAACGTTAATGTGCCGACAACAACTGCCGCCGCTGTTTCAGGAAGCAAAGCTATTGAAAAAATATCGGCAAGCACAACAACCGTTAAAGATAAACCTTCAATACTTTCTTCGGAATATTATACGACTTTACCGTTGGAGTCAAAACTGCTTTTAACCGGAAGAAAAGTCATAGGCATTACTTATACTTCCACAATATACGACAAACCCGAAGCCGGCAAAAGATCAAATTTATCGTCATTTTCAATGGATCAGGAATTACAGATGAAAATTAAAGGAACCGTCAGCGACCGCCTGACTCTTAATATTGACTATGACGACACATATATGGATAAAAAAGATATTTCAATAGTTTACAAAGGATATCCCAATGAATTTGTGCAGGAAGCGGCGTTCGGAGATATAACCGTAGCATTGCCAAGCACGGAATTTACCGGATATTCAAAAGAATTGTTCGGCGTTAAACTTGATACAAAATATAAAGGACTCTCAACCAAAGCTTTTTTCTCAAAAACAAAAGGATACTCTGAAAGCAAACAATTTAAAGGCAACACAAAACTTGAAAAACTTACTATAGCCGATACCTCATACATCCGTTACAAATACTATTCGGTCGTACAGGATCCGAATAACCCTAAAGCTATAAGACAAGGCACTTTAAAAGTTTATCTTGATAAAACAAGAGTGCAGGCGTCGGATTATATCGTAATATCAACAAATACCATACTTAAATCAATGAGAAATCCGGCATCTTCATTTGAATACAGAGGTAATTTTATTAAATTAACGGCCGGACAGGATTATACTCTTGATTACAATACCGGCGTTTTGATGTTTAAAAACACGCTATCCGCGCAGTATATAGTAGCCGTTGATTACCAATTTTCAGACGGAACATGGTTGTCCGATACGACAGGCGGAAATCCGCAGCTTATAAAAGATACAAACAATACCAGAAGCGCCAATATGATGACTACGGAACTTTTGACTTATTACAGTCTGGGCAACTATCAGATAACAAGAGACGACGGAAGAGGCAATTTTATTCTTCAGATAAAAGATTTAAATAATAATATTCCTTCAATAATAAATCCCGGAAGCAAGCCTGTACCGCAGTATCCGAATATTCCCAACGGAACAACCAACATCATAGTAGATTTTGAAAACGGGATTTTCAATCTTTCTCCCATAGAGCCTAAAAATCCGGACAATACTCTTCCTCTTCATGACAGTTTGTACACATCCGGCACGCATTTATATAATTTTATTGCCGAATACAGATACAAAGTAAAGATATTTACTCTCAGATCCGGCATAGTGCCAATGTCTGAAAAAGTTATTTTGGACGGCGTCACTTTAAAAATAAACGAAGATTATTTCATAGATTATGATCTGGGAATTCTTACTATTCTAAAAGAAAGCCTGATAAATGAAAATTCCGTAATTGACGTTTCCTACGATTATTCACCCTTCGGGTCAAGTTCAAGCGGGTCTACTCTTGTCGGTTTCAGAAGCCAGTATGATTTTGACAGCAGACTGTCTGTCGGAGGCAGTTTTATATATGAATTTTCCGCAAAAGATACTGTCCTGCCGGATTTATATAATACGCCGTCAAGTTCGCTAGTCGGTGAAGTTGATACAAAAATAAACAATATTCAGCTTTCAGATTCTCTTTCATTATCGGCCGGAGCCGAATACGCTCTAAGCAAATTCCAGTCTAACACGACCGGAAAAGCCATTATTGAATCAATGGAAGGCGCAAAACAGGAAAGCAGCCTGTCAATGATATATGACACATGGTTTTATTCTTCAACTCCCGACGGCAGCCGTTACAATACAAATTCTCTTTCGTGGAAGACATACGATGTTGAAAAAAGAGAAATAGATCCGAATTTGGAAATCATTTCCGGAGAAAAGCAGCAGGTTATGGAAATAAATTATAATCTTCTCAGTCGCCCGACAGCATCAATAGTACAGGTTGTAAATGCCGCAGGAAACGATTTTTCAAGCAAACTTTATATTGAAATGTGGATAAAAGGCGACGGTAAAAATACTACTCTGCAACTTGATTACGCGACTTCTATCAGTGAAGACTCCGACGGGATGTACGGACAGGTTCTTGAAGACGGTTCCATAAAAACTTACCCTCATACAGAAGATAAAGACGGCGACGGACTACTGACTTCTTGGGAAGATATCGGAAGAGATTTTTACAATTACGACACATATCTGGGCGTTTCAAAAATAGGTCCCCACAACGGCAAAATAGATACGGAAGATTTAAACGGCAACAATATTCTGGACAGATATGAGCTTAACGTCAGCAGTTTCGCGGTAAACGTAAACTGGACGGGTTGGAAAAAAGTGCAAATACCGTTAAATATTGAAACCGAAGCGGATCAGGATAAGTGGAGAAGCATAAAAGTCGCCAGACTGACTTTAAACAATACAAGCGGAACAGAAGGAACAATCACAATAGGAAAAGTCTCAATCATAGGCAATAAATGGACTGCAAGCAAAAGCAATTCTTTAAGCGACTTTGAAACATCTTCCATCGGCCGCGACGACCCGAATTACATATCATTATTAAGCAATCAGGATTACAGAGATTTGTACGAACTAAGCGGCAACGCAGTTGTTGACGAACAATCTTTAAGATTAGTATATGATTCAAATTCTACGGATGACGAATTCTATGCAAAAACAACATATTACGGAAACGGTATAGATATTTCAATTTATGATAATTTCAGATTTTTTATATATGTGGCCTCTACAACGGCTTCTACGGCAAGTGAAATAATAATGAGAGCAGGAGCCGATGAAAATAACTATCTGCAATATTCCATACCTATGACCGATAATCTGAAAGGAAAATGGACTCTTATCTCAATAAGTCAGGAGCATAACTCGGTAGCGTCAAAATGGATAAGCACTGACAGCGGCACAGTAACTATCGTAGGAAATCCTTCTCTTGAAAAAATAGCTTATCTGCAGACCGGCGTAAAAACAAATCAGGCTGATGCCGGCGACGTATGGATAAACGAAATTCATGTCACCGGAGCAAAAAGCAAAGACGGAAACGCATGGAAAGTTAATACTAACCTGAGATGGAACGGAACCGACTTTGTCGGGCCCGTAAGTCTGGCTTTAAGCAGAAAAAGCATAGATAAAAATTTTCAGACGTTTGCTCCGGGAACTTATAACAGAGATTATCTTGAAGATACGGCATCTCTCGGATTTAAAGGTTTGTCGGTAAACGGGATTGACGTTCTTCCGCTGAATGCTTCAATATCAAAATTGAAAACAATAACGCCTCTTGCCATTCAAAACGAATCCGATAAAGTATCAATATTGGACGAAGGAACTGTTATATCTTACAACAGCAAGGCCGAAACGGTTCTGTATGCAGGAAAAGACATACCGCGCGTTACTCTTCAATATGCAAGAGCCTTAAAAGACACACAGGAAATAGAACGTCTTGAGGACGCCGAAAGCGTTTATGCCAATTTAACGTATACAAATCCCATAGAATTTGACCTTCTTCCTACAAATTTAACCGGCGATTACAGACTGGTAAATTCCGCTTTTAAAAAATATCCGGATACCCCGATTACAGATTCAAATTCATTTTTGGATCTTGATACTGCAAAAAAATATTTGGACATCAAAGATTTCCTGACGCTTGAAAAAACAGAAACATGGGGTTTAAAAACGCCTTTTAAATTTTTTGACAGCGTTACTTTTTCACCGACTTATATTTTGAGCAAAGTAAACGAAAAAAATAAAGAATACTTTGAACATGAAATATATTATGACAAATCTTTAAACCAGGACGTTGGAGCCAGTTTAAATTTTCAGGTTGCAAAATGGTTCCAGCCCAGCGTTATTTATCATATAAACACAAAAGAAACTTATGACCTGACTTACAGCACTCAAACAACAAATATAATTTATCCCGGACAGACAAAATATATTGAAAGACTGGGCACAACCGAACTTACTTGGAATCTTCAGGTTATAGACATAGTAAACGCATCCTTCTTAAAATCTTTATCTTTCACGACATCTTACAGAATGCAGGATTCCGACGCATATTCAAACATGGAAAAAGACTTTTCTTCAATAGGCATGGATAAGTTATGGATACGAAACAATATGCTTAAAGATATAATTTCCTCAACATCTTCTTATATCGTCAAATCTGTAGTGCAAAGAGACGACAGAAGAATAATCGGAAGATACAGCCCTTTTGAAACATTCAACATCTCTAAAAAACTTATGCCCATAAAAACGATGTCTTTAAATTTTACTTTTACCGAAGGACAGGAAGAATCATACATAACGGGTACCTATAAAGATTCATATACGAGAATATGGCCGGATCTTCTTATAGGCATGAGTAAATTTGAAAATCTCTTTGACATAAGCTGGATGAGCGACTCTCAGTTAAATCTCAGACACAATAAAAAAACAGTAATTGAAAAATTCATTTCTTTTGCGGAAAGCACTACTTTCGGGGGAGATTACAGGTTTAAATTATTAAAAAAACTTGATCTGCTTTTCGGAGCATCAAACACAAATTCAAACGAAACCGATATCGCAAAAAATGTGCCTATAAGCGAAGGGCAGATTTTTTCATGGCTGTTGCAAAGCGGAATAAACGTAAAACAGTGGAGAATGAGCTTAAAATATGAAAACTCTCAGGAATGGGCAAGAAATTCAACCGGCAAACTTTCAAACCAGGTATTTACGAATTCAATAGTCGGACAGGTTAATTCCGATATGATGTTTCCGGCCGGAATAAAACTGCCGTTATTCGGCACAATACCCCTAAGAAACAGGCTTATTTTTGATTCAAACGTATTTTATAAAACGCAGAGTTCGGGAGTTAACATACAGAGCAATAATCTGCAAAACTACGGGTTCAAAGTAAATGCCGATTATGAAATTTCAGGTAATTTCAGATGCGCTTTGATTGCAGGCATATCAAGATACGTATACACTTATGTGCCTGACGAAAATTATACGTTAATTGAATTCGGAAGCAGACTGACGATTCAATTCTGACGGATATAAGATATGATAAATATTTTTAACCTCTTAATGTATTTTATTTTTCCGAGAACTTGCGCCTGCTGCGGGCGGAATATGCCCGTAAATACGGTTAACAATATATGCGAACCATGCTTAAAATCTCTTGCTAAAAATGACGGTTTGAAATGCGTTGTATGCTCAATGCCTCTAAAAGACGGCGGCGAGCATTGTTATGACTGCAGACATTCAAAAATATATTTTAATTTTTTAAAAACTCCTTACGTATATACCGGAAAAATAAAAAAACTGATACATAGTTTTAAATATTCAAACAGACTGTTTCTGGCAAAGGATTTGTCAAAACCCGTCGCCGATTTAATAATAAAAGAAAACTGGGACAAGGAAACTGATATGGTAATTCCCGTTCCTCTTCATTTCATAAAAAAATTCACAAGAGGATACAATCAAACGGCTCTTCTTGCCGCCGAAATATCAAAAATTATTAAAAAACCTTTATATGAAAATATTCTTATGCGAAGTTCTTACACCAAACCGCAATTCGGACTAAACAGAAAAGACAGAAATGAAAATCTTCAAAATTCTTTTTCAATAAATAAAAAACATGAATCTTTTTTAAAAGGCAAAAATATTCTTCTGATAGACGACGTTGCAACAACATGCGCAACGGCAAACGTCTGCGCCGAGCTTCTTAAAAAATCAGGAGCAAAAAAAGTATTAGTAATCGCAATTGCCAGAACTGAATTGTAAAATTTCTGCCCAATTTTATTGTAACTGTTATACAATTCATATCATTTTTTATATTCGCTATCAATATCTTGATCTTGTTGTTTTGCCGCGTAAGCACGTTTATGAGTGTGGTGTTTTTTACTGTAAAAACTTAAAGTAGATAAGTTTTTAAACTCACTTGTCCGAAGAAAAATCCGTTTCATTATGCCGTAAGGATTTTTCAAGTTGTGAGTTGTGCGGTAAAAAACACAAGCGAATGTGCGACCTGCGGCGGGTCTTTTTGGTTACTTTTTAGACTCGTGATAAAAAGTAACTTGATATCGCCGTGGGACAACTCCCACATTCTAAATGTTTGTAGCCGAAAAGTTGAAATCGTTATAACTTCACAAATTTTTCTATCGTTTTAATCCCCAACTCAACAGCCGCATCCAAATCTTTCATATTAAAAACCGAACTTGAAGCATGCAGATACCTTGTCGGCAGACTTAAAATACCTGTAAGAATCCCCTCTCTGTTTATATAAATCGTCGCGCCGTCTGTCATTCCGCCGTCTATTACGTCAAGCTGGTGTTTTATATTGTTTTCTCTGGCTGCCTCTAGCATCATTTTTCTTATTTTGTTATTTACTATTGTTCCTCTTCCGCTTGCTTCAATAAGAGTAATTGCAATGCCTTCGCCAAGTTTTAAAGAAGAAACTTTTCCTTCTATTCCGGGAACATCTCCCGCCGTTGTTGTGTCTACTATCAATGCAAAATCCGGATTTACGGCAAAAGAAGACGTTTTGGCTCCTTTTAACCCAACCTCTTCCTGAGCTGTGGCAACTCCGTAAACTTCGGCGTTTACTGAAAGTTTCTCCATAATTTTTATCATCGCATAGCAGCCGGCTCTGTTGTCTACGGCTTTTCCGTAACAAATATCGCCGTTAAGAACTCCGGCGTTCGGTTCAAATATTATCTGATCTCCGATATCAATTTTTTCAAGGACTTCTTCTCTCTTGGAACATCCGATATCTATAAACATATTGTCATAAGAAACCACTTTATTTCTTTCATCCGGCGTCTGAAGATGAGGAGGTTTTGTTCCTATTATACCGTAAACATCACCCTTTTGAGACTTTATAATTACTCTTTGCCCCGGAAGAACACCGTCTGAAATTCCGCCGACTTTTATAAAATAAATATATCCCTGATCGTTTACGTATTTAACGGCAAGGCCTATTTCATCCATATGAGCCGCAATCATAATCTTTTTTTTGCCGGTTCCTTTTTTTGATATGACATTTCCGAAATTGTCTGTTTTAACGCTGTCGCAGCTTTTTTCAAGTTCTTTTTTGATAATTTCGGCAACAGTTTCTTCATAACCCGATATGCCGGGTGCATTCAGCAAATCTTTTAATAATTTATCCATTTTATCTCCCGTTTAATTATATTTTAATATTTTTAATAGCTTTTATTCTTTCCAGTACAGGCGGATGCGAATATTCCATAAAAACTTTCAATTTATGAGGCGTAAGATTAGATAGATTATCAACCGAAAGTTTTTTAAGCGCTTCGGTCATCGCTTCCGGATTTTTATATGTTTCTACAGCATATCTGTCGGATTCGTATTCGTATTTTCTTGATATAACATTTTGAATTACAGATAAAACCATTGATATAGGTGTGTATAAAAATCCAAAAAAAACTAATGACCCGTAAACAGAAACATATTCCATTGAAAATGCTTCAAATAAACCAACATTGCCTATAAAAAATGACAGAACAAAAAATATTAATATGGTATTCAAAAATGACATTATCATGAATTTATTAATATGTCCTTTTTTATAGTGCCCCATTTCATGGGCTAAAACGGAAACAAGCTCCTGTGTTGTATGTTTTTCTATGAGAGTATCAAATAAAACTATTCTTCTGAATTTTCCAAAACCTGTAAAAAAGGCATTGCTTTTTGTTGATCTTTTTGAACCGTCCATTTTAAACAAACCTTTCATTTTAAAATTTTCACGTATTGCATAATTTTCAAGTTCTGTTTTTAATTCTCCGTCTTCCAAAGGAATATATTTATTAAACAACGGCATTATTAACACCGGTGCGATAAAAGTAAAAAGAAGTTCAAAAAATATTACCGTTAAAACGGCATATACCCAGGCCATACTGTTAAATTCCATAAAAAACCAAACTATAACCGCAAATATAGGAAGACCTATTAAAATTAATAATAAATTGTTTTTAATAATATCGGATATAAAAGTTTTTATTGTTGTTTTATTAAATCCGTATTTTTCTTCTATAACAAATGTATTATACGCAGAAAAAGGTATTTTTATAATATTCAGCAATAACATCAAAACAGATATAAATATCATGCCTGAAACGATTTCGCCGTATCCGAATGACCTTGCAAATTTATCAACAAAATTAAAACCGCCTGCCAGTATAAAAACTATCCCCGTAACTAAAACAAATAATGAACTTATAAATGAAAAATTTGTTTTATCTTTTAAGTAATTTTGCGATTTTTTATACTTTTCAGCGTCATAATATCCTTCAAACTCCTTCGGAAGAACCTCAGACATATTTTTAACATTTAAATAATCGGATATAAACCCAATCAAATAAGACAATATCAAAAAAATAATTATAATTAACAAATATATATTCATTTTGTCATCCCCTCATCGCTCGGCACCAATATAAGTTTATACGGAATATTTCTAAAATATCTGTTTGCAACATCAATAATATCTTTTGAAGTAACTTTATCCAAAAGAGATATATACTTATCGTCATATTTATATCCTAAACCGAGAATTTCCCTCACGCCGAGATAATAAGCCTGCCTTTCAACAGGCTGGTGGTCAAGCAGATAAATTCCTTTTATAAAGTTTTTAGTGTCTTTAAGCTCTTCATCGCTGACGGGCATAATGCATAAATCGGAAATTATTTTTTCTATTCCTTTTTTTGCGGTTTCTATGTTCTGTTTATCCAAACCTATATAAATTTCAAAATAACTTTTATCGGTTCTTGTCGGATAAACAGAATTAACCTCATAAGCAAGCCCCAGTTTCTCTCTGAGTTCTATAAAAAGCCTTCCCGTCATTCTTCCGCCGAGAATAGAACTTATCAGTTTCAAAGCTGCAAAATCCCCGCTGTGAACGTCGGGAGCGTCATAAGCGTAAATCAAAAAAGCCTGATTAAATTTTGAATCAATAACTGCGTCTTGTCCGGTTCTTTTCAATGCCGCGCCGGTATCGGGTTTTGCATAAACGCCGGTTAATTTAAGACCTGAAAAATATTTTTCAAGGGATTTTTTAAGTTCTTTTTTTGAAACATTGCCGACAACCGTTATTATAATATCTTTGTTTGTATAAATTTCGCCGTATGTTTTTATAAGATCATCTCCGGTAATTGAGTTTAGAGTTTCTTCTCTTCCGTATACGGGATATGAATAAGGATGAGAGTTTCCGTAAAAATCATAAATAAACTTATCGCCGGCGGATTTTGAAATGCTGTCCTGCCTGCTTTTTATTACTTCGGCGTTGAGTATTTTTTCTTTCTCAATTTCTTTTTCGTCAAAGGCAGGATTTATTATTATATCTGCCAGAATTTCAAGAGTTTTGTCAAAATTTTCGCCCATAGAAGCCAGAGAAAAACCGGAATAATCGTATTCAACTTCCGTAGATATTGAAGAACCGAGATTCTCAATATCTTCGGAAAGTTTGTTAGCGTCTCTTTTCTTGGTAGACTTATTCATAACATTATAAAGCAGGGAAGTGACTCCGGCTTTTGAAACGTCTTCTTTAAGCACCGATACGGGAGAATAAATTTTTAAAGCTACAATATCAGCCGTATCGCTTTTTTTGTATATTACTTTAATTCCGTTTTTTAAATTAAATGTTTCCACAGTTCCTCCGAACGCGCATGCGTAAAATAAAACCGAAAATAAAATACCCGCAATTATTTTGGGCATATTGATACCTTTGCAAGTTTTTCTTTTGAATAATATTTTTTCATGAAATTTTTAACGTCTTCAACGGTGACTTTGTCTATACTGTTTAAATAATTTTCAAATTTGTCCGGATGCCCCTGAGAATGCCAGTATCCGAGCTGTCCGGCCTGTTCGCTGAATGTCTGAAGGCCGAAAATCCATGATGATTTTATGTTTGTTTTAATTTTATTAAGTTCCGATTCCGAAGGTCCGTATTCCGTTAATTTATCAAGTTCGGTTTCCATCGCTTTGACCGTTTCATCGTATTTTGAAGGTTCAAACACCGCCGATATTAAAGCGCTGCCTGTTCCTCTTAAAGTCATAAAAGAAGAACTTATCGCAAAAACAAGATTTTTTTCTTCTTTTAAAATTTTGTACAGTCTTGACGATTTTCCGGATCCGAGTATGTTTAAAGCAACGTCTGCGACATAAATATCGTCTGATGACATATCGGGGCCTTTAAATCCGGCAAGAAGATAAGTATGTACAGTTTTGTCTTTTGCGGTAAAATCGGAAACCGCGTCCGAATTCTCAATTATCACAGGCTCTTCCGGAATAACTCCGCTTTCAAATTTGCCGAAAGCGTTTTCTATCGTTTTTATGACTTCTTCTTTGTCAAAATCGCCGACTACGGATACAAACATATTCTGCGGAACGTAATGTTTTTTATAATATGAAATAATTTCTTCTCTCGGTATATTTTTTATAACGTTCGACGAACCTATTATGCTATTTTTATAATCGCTGTTTTTATAGAGCGTTTCCATAAAATATTCAAAAAGCATAGATTGCGGACTGTCTTTATGTCTCTGTATTTCTTCAACGACCACTTTTCTTTCCTGTTCTATTTCTTCAGAAGGAAACAGAGGGTTTGAAACAGTATCGGCGAGCATTTTGATCGCCTCAATGCATCCGTCTTTTTGTATGTCTATGTAATAACAAGTATATTCTTTTGACGTTGCGGCGTTTATAAGCCCGCCCATTTTTTCAACGCTTCTTGTCATCAAATCGCCCGTATAGTTTTTGCTGCCTTTAAACATAAGATGCTCTATAAAATGAGAAAGACCGGCCTGATTCTGATTTTCGTTTATAGAACCCGTTTTAACCCATACGTTAACAGATACAACAGGCACTGAAGTATCTTTTTTTAGAACAGCCGTAACTCCGTTTGAAAGTTTCATGCGCTCAACCCCTTTATGCTGGCCTGCATTTATACCCGGACAGACGAACAATAATAAAATACAGATCGTTATAATATTAATTTCCATTATCTTCTTCTTTTTCTTTTGTGCCGGCGTCTTTATTTCCGGCCGAAATAAAAATATCAACTATTGAATACGCCCACAACGCAGAAAAAAATATGTCAAAAAATAATATTGTTTTCGGATTTAATTCCTGGAATTTATAATATATCTCTTTGAATTTTTCCAAACTTTGAGTTCCTTGAAAATTTATAACAGCCGTTATCGTATCACGTCCGACATCGGATATAAAATTAATTGCAAGAATTGCAAATAAAGCAACCGCAAGTGAAATAAAAAATAACGCCTTTTTCCATTGTTTTAAAATCAAATGACCGGCGCCCGGGCCTAAAAGCAGCGTTGTCATTGACGCAAGCAATATTATAAGTTTACTCTTATTCATATTTTAAATCCTTTCTTTTATTATATAAAATTATAGTTCCTGCACCCAGCCGTTATGAAGTCCGGACTTATAAAAACAATCAACGGCATATTCATATTCTTCTTCCGTTATTTTTCTTGAAAGTTCTTTAATTGCATCCGATTTATGCGCAGTATGATACTGAGCCATTACGCTTACAAATGCGTCCGCCGATATTTCCGCGGATATAAAATCAAATATTTCTTTTGACCCTGATATTCCGTTAGGCAGAACAAGATGTCTTATTAAAAGTCCTTTCTCGGCAATTTCATTTTTATTAATAAAAAGATTGCCTTTCTGTCTGAACATTTCTTTTATTGCCGCTTTATTTATTTTTGCATAATCAGTAACATTTGAATATTTCTTTGCGTATATATCATCGGAATATTTCATATCAGGCATATAAATATCTATAAAATCATCCATAAGTTCCAAAACTTCAACGCTCTCATAGCCGCTACAGTTTGCCAATATCGGAATTTTCAAGCCTTTCTGCTTTGCTATAAACACGCTTTCAGCCATAAGAGGATACATATGGCTCGGAGTCACAAAATTTATGTTGTGTGCGCCTTCTTTCTGAAGTTCCAGCATCTTATCGGCAAGCTGCTGCGTTGTAAAAAGATAACCGTTGCCAAGCTGGCTTATCGGATAATTCTGGCAGAATACGCACGACATCGTACAGTTGGAAAAAAAAACCGTTCCGGATCCATTCGTTCCGGATATCGGAGGCTCTTCTCCTGTATGTAAATTAATGCTTGCTACTCTTATCTCATTGCCGGACTTACAAAATCCCTTTTCGCCTTTTAATCTGTTTACTCCGCATTTTCTCGGGCAAACGGAACACTTTTCCATTAATTTATAAAGTTTACTTATGTTTGAATTCATTAAAAAATCCGAATACGCGCCCATCCGGATTTGAACCGGAATCATTGGCTCCGGAAACCAGTGCTCTATCCGTTGAGCTATGGGCGCAAATTTTAATATTACTCTTTATCGTATTTTAACTTTAATGCTATTTGCGTTAATGCCAAACAAAAAATTATGGAATTTGAAATCCAGATAGGTTTAGTATTTGTAACCAGTCCGTAAATTATCCATAGGAAAACTCCGATCGTAAACGAAATAAACATTCCGATTGAAACGTCTTTGGCAGACTTTGTTTTAATAGTTTTTAAAACCTGAGGAACAAAAGCGACGGTAGTAAGCGTCGCTGCGCAGTAACCCAATAAATCTAAATAGAATTTCTCCATTTTATCTCCTCGGTCATTACGCCTCTGTGTGTTCTGTTTTTATAAAGAAGTCTGCTTGATATCGCTTTTGCCGGACAAAAAGAAACGCATCTTAAACATATTTCGCACATTCCGTTAAAAACAGGAAATTCTTTTATTGAAATATTATTTTTAGGGCATATCTGAGCGCACAATCCGCATTTTATACAAAGTTTTTTATCAACTTTAAATCCGAATATTTTCTGCGATAATTTCCACCGCCATGTATTTACGAGAAATGACGTAAACGCAAAAAATAATGAATAGATCAGTCCGCCTTTTACAATATCCGCTTTTTCTGAAATAATTGAACTTGCAAATTCCTCAACAAGAGGAATTGTCTTATTTAATTTTTTCTGCTTTTTTTCCTCAGACTCAACAAGCAAAAAATTATTGGGCATTACGAAATCTTTTGACCCAATTATTTTATAACCTTTTTTTTCAAGTTCTTTTCCTATTGAAGCCAGCATGCGCAGAGAACTGTCTCCCATAGTGTCAAATAAAAAAACTTCCGTTCCATCGGCTTTAGGCAAAGATTTTATCCATTTTTTTACCATAGGATACGTATTCCAGCAGGCTACGGTCGTGCCTATTCCGACAGTTGAATTAAGATTTATTTCAGCAGGTTCAACAGCTTCAATTCTGTGAACTCCGGCTTTAATGCCGACCGCATTAAAAACTTCAGATATTTTCTTGGCTATTGTAAGAGTATTGCCCGTACCTGAAAAAACATAAATATCAGATTCTCTGACTTTCATATTTTTTGCTCCTCGCCATTTTTTCAATGGCTATATATAAAAATACTATATCCGTAGGAGTTACTCCCGGAATTCTGTGCGCCTGTCCGAGAGTTTCCGGTTTTATTTTTGCAAATTTTTCTTTTGTTTCTCTTGAAAGCGAAGAAATTGCATTGAAATCCAGATCAATAGGAATTCTTTTATTCTCATACTTGGATATTTTAAGCGCGTTGCTTTTTTGTCTTTGTATATAACCGTCATATTTAAGCGTTATAGACATTTCATCCTGAACTTTTGCCTGAGACCATGGAAATAATTCTTCATCAGATGGCATTTCCTGACTTACTTTATCATAAATATCAACAAGCGTCTGTCTGTAAAGCTCAAATCTTTTATACATTGCATCAGATATAAGCCCTACTCTTCTTCCTATATCCATAAGACGAAGATCTGCGTTATCGCTTCTTATGCTTAATCTGTATTCTGCTCTTGAAGTAAACATTCTGTAAGGTTCATCAACGCCTTTGGTCACCAAATCGTCAATTAAAATACCAATGTAAGCATCCTGTCTTGTCAAAACCACCTGTTCCTGTCCGATAAATTTCATAGCGGCGTTTATTCCGGCTATAATGCCCTGAGCCGCGGCTTCTTCATATCCGGTTGTCCCGTTAATTTGACCGGCAAGGAAAAGATTTTCTATTTTTTTTGTTTCAAGAGTAGGCTTTAGCTGCGTCGGAGGAACATAATCATATTCTATTGCGTATCCGTAACGCGTAACGACTACATTTTCCATACCCTCTATTGAACAAAGCATTTGTTTCTGGACTTCTTCGCCAAGGCCTGTAAAAAGACCGTTAATATAAATTTCTTTTGTGGCAAGATTTTCCGGTTCAAGAAATAACTGATGTCTTTCTCTGTGAGGATATCTGACTATTTTATCTTCAATTGAAGGGCAGTATCTCGGTCCGTGCGCATCGGCAAGCCCGTTGTAAAGAGAAGAATCCTGAATATTGGCTGCTATTATTTTATGAGTTTTTTCATTTGTATACACCATGTGGCACGGCACCTGCTTTTTTGTCTTTTGCCAATTTACGGTATCTGTAAAATGAGAAAAGGGTATCGGAGGATTATCGCCCGGCTGTATCTCCATTTTAGAATAATCAACGGAACATCCGTTTATTCTTGGCGGCGTACAAGTCGTAAATCTGTCTATTTCAAGTCCGCAGTCGTTTTTTAGGGAATCCGAAAGGCTCACGGAAGATGTTTCGTTAAATCTGCCTCCGTCAAAAAAAGTTTTCCCGACAAATATCTTTCCGTTTAAAAAAGTTCCGGTAGTTACTATTACTTCGGATGTTTCAACGACGTCTCCGAGCTTTGTGACAACAGAGCAGACTTTATTATTTTTTACTATAATTCTTTCCGCTTGCATCTGAACTATGTGAAGATTTTTCTGATTGATAATTGAATTGAGCATATACGCCGAATAAAGTTTTTTATCGCACTGCGCTCTCGGAGACCATACCGCCGGTCCTCTTGATTTATTTAAAACTTTAAACATTATGCCTGCCTGATCGGTAATCCAGCCCATTTCTCCGCCCAAAGCGTCAATTTCTCTTACCATCTGGCCTTTTGCTATTCCGCCTATGGCAGGATTGCAAGGCATGTTCGCAACGCTGTCCATATTTTGCGTCATAAGAAGCGTTTTTACGCCTATTCTCGCGCATGCAAGAGCAGCCTCGCAGCCCGCATTTCCGGCTCCTATTATAATTACATCGTATTTTTTATCCATTTTATATAAATTCCTTTAAATATATATACATCAGTCAATTTTATCTTTTTGTTATTTTTTTTGCAAAATTTTTTATATATCATTTATAATTAAAAAAACAAATTGTTAACCTGATATATTTAAAAGTTGACAATTTGTATTTTAATATGATACTTTAAATAAAATGACTTTAAAAAACAAGATAATATCAATATTTGAAAAAAATAAACAAAAAACCGTTTCCGGGCAGGAGCTTGCCGATAAACTTTCCGTTTCCAGGACGGCTGTATGGAAGGCTGTAAATGCCTTAAAAAAAGAAGGCTATCCTATAAAAGCGTCAACAAATAACGGTTATATTCTTGCCGCAAATTCCGATATTCTTTCAACAGAAGGAATACGCCTTTATCTGTCGTCTGAAAATAAACGCTTTGATATATACGTTTATAAAACGATTGATTCAACAAACAATCAGGCAAAAAAGATGGTCGCAGAAGGAACGGCAAAACACGGAACGATCATAACTGCCGACGAACAAACTGCCGGAAGAGGACGATTTGACAGAAAATTTTTTTCCCCCGCCAAAACAGGCGTTTATATGACCGTTGTTTTTAAACCGAATAAAAATGCGGCAGATACGCAGCTTATAACTATAGCTGCCGCGGTATCGGTAGTAAGAGCAGTTAAAAAACTGACCGGCATTGATACCGATATTAAATGGGTAAACGACGTATTTTTAAACGGGAAAAAAATATGCGGAATTCTTACGGAAGCTACGATAGATTTTGAAAGTCAGACGGCCGAAAGCATTATTGTCGGAATAGGCGTAAACATAAAAACCGAAGATTTTCCGAAAGAAATGAAAAAAACTGCGACTTCTCTTTATTGCGATAATTTAAACAGAAACGTCCTGATTGCGGAAATAGTAAATAATCTTACCGTTTTATACAGCGATTTAAAAAATAAAAATTTGATGCAGGAATATAAAAGACATTCCGTTATTTTAAATAAGAATATATCATATGTTATCAACGGATTAAAAAAAGAAGGATTTGTAACGGATATCAATGAAAAAGGAAACCTTATCGTAAAAACTTCAAACGGAAAGGTTGAAACTCTTGAATCAGGAGAAGTAACGATAGGAAGCGGCAATTTATAATCATTTTAACCGCCGATTATTTTTATTAAAACTCTTTTTCTTCTCATCCCGTCAAATTCTCCGTAAAATATCTGTTCCCACGGACCAAAATCCAGCCGGCCGTTTGTAACTGCAACTGTAACTTCTCTTCCCATTATTTGTCTTTTAAGATGCGAATCCGCATTGTCCTCGCCGGTATCATTGTGACGGTAATAATTTATGGGCTGGTGCGGAGCAAGTTTTTCAAGCCATTTTTCAAAATCACTGTGAAGACCGTATTCGTGATCGTTTATAAAAACGCTTGCCGTTATATGCATGGCATTAACAAGACAAATTCCTTCTTTAACGCCGCTTTCGTCTATTGCGTCTTGAACCTGTTCTGTTATGTTTATAAATTCTATTCGTTTTGACGTGTTGAACGTAAGTTCTTTTCTATAAGTTTTCATGATTAAACTCCGTATTTAAAATCCCACTTCTTTCAATAACTGTTTTAGAACATTTGCCGATTTTAAAAATGCCTGCTTTTCCGTGTCATTAAATTCAATGTTTTGTACCTGTCTTACTCCGTCTGAATTAATTACAGCCGGTAAACTTAAATACACATCATTTATCCCGTAAATATTTTCAATTAATACTGATACCGGAAGAACAGCGTTTTCGTTCTTAAGAATGGCCTGTGTAATTTTTAAAAGAGCAAGGCCTATTCCGTATGAAGTTTCACCTTTTCTTTGAATAATTGCAGAACCTGAAGTTTTGACATTGTTAAATATTTCTTCCAATTTCTTTTTATATTGACATTTATTATCACATAGAAGACAATATGTCTCTATATTTATACCGCCGACCGCAGCTTTGCTCCAAACAGGAAATCCGCTGTCGCCGTGTTCCCCTAATATATAAGCATGTATACTTCTTGAATCTATATTGCAGTTTTTTGATATTTCATTTTTAAGTCTTGCAGTGTCTAAAAGAGTTCCTGAACCTATAATTTTAGAAGATTTTTTGCCGGATATTTTATAAGCAATGTAAGTTAAAAGATCTACAGGATTGGATACTATCAGCAAAATCGTATCCGGCGCATATTTCATAATTTCAGGAATTATTGTCTTAAACAAATCTATATTATCTTTTAATAAATCTACCCTTGTTTGCCCGGACTTCCGCTTTTTACCGGCTGTTACAACAACTAAATCGGAACCGGCTATATCTTTATATTCTCCTGCAGCAATATTAACAGGATCAGTATACGGCAGTCCGTGGGATAAATCCATGGCCTCGCCTTCCGCTTTTTTCATATCAACGTCAACAAGAGTGATCTCTCTGGCTATTCCTTTCATCATTAAGGCATAAGCATACCTCATACCAACACTGCCGCAGCCTATAATAGAAACTTTTGGTTTTAATATATTCTCCATGGCTAGAAACCAACTTCTTTCAATAATTGTTTTAGAACGGTTGCAGATTCAACAAATGATTTTTTTTCTATTTCGTTAAATTCAATTTTCTGTACCTGTCTTATTCCTTCCGCATTAATAACTGACGGAAGACTCAAATAAACATCTTCTACTCCGCAAAAATCTTCAATTAAAACAGATACGGGAAGAACCGCATTCTCATTCTGAAGAATTGCCTGTGTGATTCTTACAAGAGCAAGGCCTATTCCGTAAGAAGTTTCGCCTTTTTTTTCTATTATCTTATAAGCCGAGTTTTTTACGTTGATAAATATTTCGTCAAGTTTAGCTTTATGGTCACAATCTGATTTGTTGTTGCATAGCATGCAGTAACTGTCTATATTTACTCCGCCGAGTGTAGCTTTGCTCCATACCGGAAATTCACTGTCGCCGTGTTCTCCCAAAATATAAGCATGTATGCTTCTTGAATCAATATTGCAGTGTCTGGCTATTTCATATCTGAATCTGGCAGAATCCAAAAGGGTTCCCGAACCTATAACTTTTGAAGATTTTTTACCCGATATTTTATAGGCGGCATAAGTAAGAATATCAACGGGATTTGAAGCTATTACTAAAATTGCATCAGGAGCATATTTTATAATTTCAGGAATTATGCTTTTAAACAAATCTATATTATCTTTAAGAAGGTCTACCCTTGTCTGACCGGGTTTTTGTTTCTTGCCGGCTGTGATTACAACTAAATCAGAACCGCTTATATCTTTATATGTGCCGGCAACAACATTAACAGGGTTAGTATATGGAGCTCCGTGTGATAAGTCCATAGCCTCACCTTCTGCCTTTTTTATATCATAATCAACAAGAGTTATTTCTCTTGCATTACCTTTTATCATTAAAGCATAGGCATACCTCATACCTACGTTTCCGCATCCTATAATTGAAACTTTCGGTTTTAACACAGTTCCCCCTCAAAACACTATACTATTTAAGATATAATATCATAAATTTATTTTAATTATTATACTGTTTGTGATATATAAAATATCATTTATATCATAAAAGATATTGTATTTTTTAACGAAATAAAAGTTTTTATAGAACAAAAATTTCAAGATTATTGTAAAGTAAACTATTTAAGGTATAAACAAACTATGTTTAAGCTTTGTTTTTCTTTTTGGTATGTTTTAAATCTTTTATCAACGGAATTTCACCGCAATCAGGAAATAAATGACAATTGATGCATTCGCTCCATATTTTCTGAGGCAGCACTTCCTTTGATATTATTTCATATCCTAGTTTCTGAAAGAAACCGGGTTTAAAACTTAACGCAAAAGTAGTAAATACGTCAAGTTTGAGAGCATTTTTTTCAAGTTCTGAAACTATTTTCCTTCCTATTCCCGTTCCCATGTAATTTTTTGAAACGGCTAAAGCTTTAATTTCGGCAAGATTATCCCACGAAACATGCAAAGCTCCGCAGCCTATTATCTGGCCTTTTTCTTCTGCTACCATATATTCCTGTATATTTTCATATATTGAATTGAGAGATCTGTGAAGCATTTCCTTGTTGTTTGCATAATATTCAACAAGCTTATGTATTGCCTTAACATCTGAGACTTTGGCATGCCTTATCTTCATTTCCTCTCCTTTTTTAGATTTTATAATCATAGCCGGCTTTTACGGCTTTTATATTCAATTCAGAAAGTCCTTCTTTTTTTGCAAATGCGTTCTTAACGGCGTTAAGAACATTGTCCAAAGCGGGAACATTTAATGCTTTTATCAATGCTCCGACAGCAACCATATTGGCAGCTCTAATATTTCCTATTTCTTTGTCTGCTATTTCTGAAATCGGGATAAATATTATGTTTTTATTTTTATAATCATCTTCATTTATAATTGACGAATTGGCTATTATAACCGCATTTTCAGACATTCTAGGCAAAAACTTATCAAGAGATAAAGCGTTAAGAGCAATAAGTCCCGACGGGTTAAATGCTATCGGCGAACCTATTTCATCATCTGAAATAATAACCGTTGAATTTGCAGTTCCGCCTCTCATTTCTGCGCCGTAAGAAGGAAACCACGTCGTATTGAGTCCTTCTTCCATTGCGCTTTGCGCCAAAATATTACCGGCAAGCAAAACACCCTGCCCGCCGAATCCCGCAATAATTATTTCATTATATGTTTTCATTATTTAGTTTCATCCTTTATTACGCCCAAAGGAAACGTTTTCAAAAATACGTCTTCAACCCATTTTACTGATTCCAGAGGAGTTTTACCCCAGTCAACGGGACAGTGCGATATAACTTCAATAAAAGAATATCCTTTGCCTTCAACCTGGTTTTGAAAAGCTTTTTTGATGGCTTTTTTAGCTTTAATTATATGAGGAGCGTTAAAAACAGTCACCCTTTCTATATATTTTGTTCCCTGAAGATTTGCCAAAAGTTCAGAAACTTTTATCGGATATCCTTCTCTTAAAGGATCTCTTCCGAAAGGAGTAGTTTCCGTAACCTGCCCGATTAACGTCGTAGGCGCCATTTGTCCGCCGGTCATTCCGTAATTGGCGTTATTAACAAAAATTACGGTTATATTCTCGCCTCTGTTTGCACAGTGGATAGTCTCGGCAGTACCTATCGCAGCCAAATCGCCGTCTCCCTGATAGGTAAAAACAATTTTATCGGGATTTGTTCTTTTAATTCCCGTCGCAACAGCCGGAGGTCTTCCGTGCGGCGCTTCGGTAGTATCAAAATTAAAATAATCATAGGCAAACACCGCGCATCCGACCGGAGCTACGGCAATCGTCTTTTCTCTTATACCGAGTTCGTCAATTGATTCTGCTATAAGCCTGTGTATTATTCCGTGTCCGCATCCCGGACAGTAAGACAAAGGATTATCTTTTAGCGCTTTTGGTCTTGATAATATTTTTTCCATTTTATTTTTTTAATTCCGTAATTTTATTTAAAACAGCCTGTACCGTAATTACTCCGCCGCCGGCTCTTCCGATAAATTCAACGGGAGATTTTCCGTTTACGGCAAGTTTTACGTCTTCAACCATCTGACCCATAGAAAGTTCAACAGTTAGAAATTTTACGCCTTGCCCCGCATGTTTATTGATAATTTCATAAGGAAAAGGCCATAATGTTTTAGGTCTGATCATTCCTGCTTTTATTCCCTGCTGTCTTGCAAGTTTTAAAGCATTTTTTGCAATTCTTGAAGATATTCCGTAAGCGACTATTATTATTTCAGCGTCTTCAGCTTCATATATGTCGTACTTTACTTCATTTTTCTTTATTTCTTCGTATTTTTTCTGTAAATCAATATTATGCTGTTCAAGCGCCCCGTCTTTCATAAGAAGAGACTGCAGCGACCGCGGTTCTCTTCCGGCGCATCCGTCCAAAGCCCAGCTTTTTTTTTCAAATTCTTTTTTCTCTTGTCTGTTAAATTCAACAGGTTCCATCATCTGGCCTATAATTCCGTCTGAAAGAATCATCACCGGAGTTCTGTATTTTTCTGCAATATCAAATGAATCGTAAGCCATTTCATACATTTCCTGAGCGCTGTTAGGAGCAAAAACTATGGTATGATAATCACCGTGTCCGCCGCCTTTTGTAGCCTGAAAATAATCAGACTGAGAACCGGAAATATTGCCAAGACCCGGACCGCCTCTTTGAACGTTTACTATAACGCCCGGAACTTCCATTCCGGCAAGATATGAAATTGCTTCCTGTTTTAAAGATATTCCGGGTGACGAAGATGAGGTCATCGCCCTTTTTCCGGTGGCATAGGCGCCCATAACCATATTGGCTGCCGAAAGCTCCGATTCCGCCTGAATAAAAACTCTTCCCATCTTAACCATTTTATTTGACATATAAGCAGGAACTTCATTCTGCGGAGTTATAGGATAACCGAAATAGGCGCTTAAACCTGCAGTTATCGCTCCCTCACATAACGCTATATTTCCTTTAATTAAATGTTTTGACATTATTTATAAACCTCTATGCACACATCCGGACACACCTGATAACAAAATCCGCATCCAATACAATTCTTTTCATTTTCAAGAACGGCATAATGATAGCCTATTTTATTAAGGTTTTGTGAAAAGGAAATGCATTTTTTAGGACAGGCGTTTATACATAACCCGCATCCTTTGCATCTGTCGTTGTTAACTGTTATTTTAGCCATAATATTACCTTTATTCTATATATTTTACGTCAGTAAGTCAAGAAACATGCTTTAATACGTCGTCAACAAGCCCTTTTTGAGAACCGTCAAGAACAATAATGTCAGGCTGTGATTTAAACCATGTTATCTGCCTTTTGGCATACTGCCTTGTTTCTGCCGAAAAAATATCAATAAGTTCCTTTTTTGTAATTTTATTCTCAAGATAAGAAATAATATTTTTATACCCCACTCCGGTAAGAGCAGGCGAATCCTTTTTAAAACCCATTTTCAAAACCTTTTCAGTTTCTTCTATCATGCCCGAATTGACCATAAGTTTGCATCTGTTATTTATGTCTTTATACAGAATTTCTCTGTCTTTAAATATGACAAAATGCCTAAAATCCCTGTTCTTTTTTGTTTTTTTATTTAAAAATTCTGTCATTGTTTTACCGGTAAGTTTATATATTTCAAAAGCTCTTATGATTCTTTGCGTATTGCCTTTATTTTTTTCAGCTGATACGGGGTCTGCCTTTAAAAGTTTTTGATAAACAGACTCAAGCCCTTTTTCTTCAATTTCTTTTTGTATCTCAGCGCGTATTTTTTCATCTGCGTCAGGCAGTTCGTCAAGCCCGTACAAAAAAGACTTTATATACAAACCCGTGCCTCCCGTAACAACAGGGACTTTGCCTTTCAACAACAATTCTTTTTCAATTTGTTCGCTGTCTGTTTCAAATTTTTTTGTGCTGTATTTACAGTTAGGTTCTATAATATCCGTAAGATGCTGCGGCACGGAAGAAATATATCTTATTCCGTTATCCGATAGAACGCCTTCTTTATTTGTTCCCCTATCAAGATATTTGTAAATCTGGCGCGAATCGGCGGATATTATTTCGCCGTTTATTTTTTTGCAAAGTTCAACGGCAACGGCAGTTTTGCCTGAAGCTGTCGGACCTGAAATAATTATTGTTTGTTTTTGCATTTTATAAGACCTGACGGCAAGAGTTTTTTGAAACTACATTTTAAAATTTTCGCCGAGATATACTTTTCTAGCCTCCGGACTGTTAATCAAATCCTGAGCGCTTCCTTCAAGCAGTATTTTCCCGTCATAAATAATATAGGCTCTGTCTATTATTTCCAAAGTTTCCCTGACATTATGATCGGTTATCAAAATCCCGAGACCTTTATCTCTTAATTTTGAAATAATCTGCTGTATATCGGCTACGGTTATGGGATCAATGCCGACAAACGGCTCATCCAATAATAAAAATTTAGGATCGTTTACCAATGCTCTTGCAATTTCGCATCTTCTTCTCTCTCCGCCGGATAAAGTCGTGCTGATTTGTTTTCTTAACTTGTTTAATCCGAAATCGGAAAGAAGAGAATCTACTTTTTTTTGACGTTCTTTGTTTGATATCGGAAGCATTTCTGCTATAGCCATAAGATTTTCTTCAACAGTCAATCCTCTGAATATTGAAGATTCCTGAGGCAAATACCCTACTCCCGCTCTTGCTCTTTTATACATCGGTTCGTAAGTTATATCTTTGTCGTCAAGATAAACATTGCCGTCGTAAGGCTCTATCAAGCCGACTGTCATATAAAACGTCGTGGTTTTACCGGCTCCGTTAGGCCCCAAAAGTCCGACTATTTCGCCCTGAGAAACTTTTATGCTGACGGAGTTTACAACCATTCTATGCTTATATTTTTTATGAAGCGCATGCGCGGATAATATCATTATTTTACCTCTGTAGTATTCATTATAAATTTCCCTTTAACATTCTTATCCATTTTGACTGTTTTTGTATCATAATAAAGATAAAGTTCGTCGGATTCAAATTCGGCGTATTTATCGTCTTGATAGGCCGTTATTTTAGGTCTGACGATATCTTTATGCATAAATAACGTATTGTCGTTCTTGCTTACCCTTGCGTTATCTCCCGTAAGCGTGCCGGAAGACGAAATAATTTTAACGTTTGACAAAGCTCTTGCAGATTCAAAATCTTTATCGAGATAAAAAGTATCCGCATACAGATAAACGACATCCGTAGAATTTTTTATATTGTATTCAATAGACGGATTGCCGCCCCACAGTCTGCCGTCTGATTTTTCGGTATTATACGTAGCGCTTGATGAAACCGCTTTTATTTTGCTTCCGTCTTTCTCCGTATCAAAAAAACGGACATTACCGTCAGCGTCAATCTGATTTTGTTTTTCCGAATATGTTATCGTATCGGCTTCTATAATTTTATTCCCTCTTACAACTTTTCCGCTGCCTTTTACAACCGTTATAGCTTCTTTTTTATTCATATGCATTTCATCGCCTGTAATTATGGTTTGTTCTTTGCTTTCTCCGGCATATGCAAAACTAAAAATAAAACATAACGGAATCAGCATATAAAATTTATTTATCAATTATAACCCTCTGTTTTTTTACCGTAATATTGTTTAAATTTATGTCCGATCTGAATCCGCTGCCGTAAATAACCTCTTTGTCTCTTGTTATTTTAATATCGCTGTTTGAATATATTAGTTTTTTTGCAGCGTCGTAAGATATGTCTCTTGTCTGAAGATATTCGTTTTTTACCGTATCAACAGTGCATTTTCCCAAAGCTTTAACGTCATTTGTTTCAAGATTGATTTCTCCGGATTCCGCAACAAGTATTGAAGTATATTTGCCGTCTTCATAAAACTTAATTCTTGGAAGAGTCAGATAAGCTTTTTTTTCATCATCGTCGATTATGGCGGACTCGGCTTCAAGAATTGTCTTTATTTTGCCGTCCTGAGTTTCCGTTACTATAAACTTTTCAATTGTCTGTTCGGTTGTAGGAGGAGTTTCTTCTATTATTGATTCTTCTTCTTTGCAGGATGAAGTAAAACATGTTGAGACTAAAAGAAAAATTAAGAAACAAATATTTTTTTTCATAAATAATATTTTAAAACTTTATCCCATTCGCCTTTTGATTTTAATATTATTTCGCATACTTCTCTTAAAACGCCTTTTCCGCCTTCGTAAGCAGATATATACATTACGTTTTGTTTAACGTCGTCTGACGCATCCGCCGGACATACGGATAATCCCGCCGATTTCAAAACACCTATATCTATAATATCGTCTCCGATATAGGCAACCTGCGATAAATTAATTTTAAAATCTGCGGCGATACCGGCAAGAGCCTGTTTTTTATCATCGCAAGACTGAATCAGCCTGTCAATTTTTAATTCTCGGGCTCTTAATCTTACCTGTTTTGACTGTCTTCCCGTAATCCATGCGAATTTTACATCAGGCAAATGCTTTTTAATATATGCTATTGCTGCCCTGTCTTTAACGTTCCAAATTTTTATTTCTTCGTTATTTTCAAGAAGTATAACTTCTCCGGCCGTTAAAACGCCGTCTATGTCGGTTGCAATCAGTTTTATGTTTTTTGCGGCCGATAAAATTTTGGAAGAATATTTTTTCATTTACGCTCCGAAACGTTTTCCGTTTTATTGTTATCCAGCCACGGAGTTATTTCAGCCGGTCTTTGCCTCATATACGGGTTCAACAAGAAATTCAGTAAAAAAAATAAAATTATCACAAAAACATATACAAAAACAAATGTCTTAAACAGCCATTTAAAATCAGGCTTCCAACTGTATTTTTCGTCTTCTTGTTCATATTTTTCTTTTGGCACTTTAAACTCCGCATCCCTTATTTTACTTTACGGCCTTGTCCAATTTGCACACCGTATCAAGCATATTTTTAAACATTCTTAAATCTATGCTGTTGGCTCCGTCCGAAAGAGCTTTTTGGGGATTTTTATGAACTTCAACAAAAATAGCGGCTACGCCGACTGCCACTGCCGCTTTTGCCAGAGGCAACACAAACTGCCTGTCTCCGCCACTTTTATCTCCGAGTCCTCCTGGTTTTTGAACGCTGTGAGTCGCGTCAAAAACAACCGGATAACCGAATTGTTTCATAATTTCTATAGCTCTGAAATCAACAACAAGATTATGATATCCGAAACTTGCTCCTCTTTCAGTAAGAGTAAGTTTATTATTTCCGGATACTTTTGCTTTTTTAAGAACCTGCAGCATATCTTCCGGAGCCAGAAACTGTCCTTTTTTGATATTTACCGGCAGCCCCGTTTTGGCGCAGGCTACGACCAAGTCGGTCTGCCTGCATAAAAACGCCGGAATTTGAATAACGTCAACCACTTTAGCGGCAATATTGACTTCCGAAACGCAGTGAACGTCCGTTAAAACAGGAATATTTAATTTTTTCTTTATTTCCGAAAGTATTTCAAGACCCTCTTCAATACCGAGACCTCTGAATGAATCTATTGAGGATCTGTTTGCTTTATCATAAGAAGCTTTAAAAATAAAATTAATATTTCTGCCGGCGCATATTTTTTTTAATTTTGAGGCAAGTTCAATCGTTTCTTTTCTGTTTTCAATAACACACGGTCCGGCAATAACCGATAACGGCAAATCATTTGCCAGAGCCACTTTATCTGAAATTTTAACTTTAATATTCATTCTTCCTCTATTATACTATTTTTCTGTCAAGCTTTATAATTTTTATTTCAATAAACTTTCAACTTGTCTTATATCATCCGGCACGTTAACGTCTTTTAAGTCTTTTGATGACAGTATTATTTTTATTTTTTTACCGTTTTCCAAAGCTCTCAACTGTTCCAATGATTCGGAATTTTCCAAAGGAGTCTGTTTTGTTTTTGCAAAATTTAAAACAAATTTGCGTCTGTATCCGTAAACGCCTATGTGTTTATAATAATCCGTTTTGGCATTTTTATCCCTCAAATACGGTATGGGATATCTTGAAAAATAAATTGCGTTCATATCGCGGTCAAAAACAACTTTTACCGTATTAGAATTATTTATATCATCTGAAGGTTTCATCTTATAAGCCACCGTTAAATATTCAACGGTTCTGTCTTTTTTAAACCGGTCAACCATCTTTTCAACGAGTTTCTTATCTATTAAAGGCTCGTCGCCCTGAACGTTTATAAAAACATCAAATTTTTTTAAATATTTACCTGCGACAAAAGCGACTCTGTCCGTTCCGCTTTTTAAATTTACCGGAGTCATATAAACGTTAAAACCGGCCTGTTTTACGGTGTCAAATATTTTTTTGTCGTCTGTAGCGACAAATACGCCGTCAACGCCTTTGCATTTTGAAACTTTTCCTGCTACATGCAGAATTAAAGGCTTGCCTTTAATCAAAACTAAAGGTTTGCCAGGAAATCTTGTTGAAGCGTATCTTGCCGGAATTATAACAGCCGTTTTCATTTTTTTCTGTAAAAATCCTTTATATTGTCTCTCAATTCCTGAGCCGTTATTGTAGCCGTTCCGACTTTTGCGACTACAAGTCCGGCCGCAAAATTGGCAATTTCGGCGGCAGAAACAAAATTAAACTTAGCCGACAGAGCCAGCGTCATTGTGGCAATTACAGTATCTCCGGCGCCTGTAACATCGTAAACTTCTTTTGCTCTTGTCGGTATATGCGTTATTTTGTTGTCTTTTTCTATAAGTGTCATGCCCTTCTCGCCTCTTGTGATAAGCACAGATTCCGATTTTAAAAGTTTAAGTATTCTTTTGCCAAGCAAAGCTATATCTTCATCCGTATTTATATTTTTTGCATTCATGCCTTCGGCAGCT
The DNA here is from genome assembly GCA_018433245.1 of Candidatus Proruminimicrobium quisquiliarum. GTDB lineage: Bacteria > Elusimicrobiota > Endomicrobiia > Endomicrobiales > Endomicrobiaceae > Proruminimicrobium > Proruminimicrobium quisquiliarum. The sequence goes on along the minus strand of JAHDRN010000001.1, from coordinate 362,168 downwards.
TCTTTAGTATTGGGAGTCATGCATGTTATGTATTTATACTGTCTGAAATTTTCAACTTTCGGATCAACAGTTACCGGTATATTTCTTTTTTTTGCGATAGCAATTATTTTCTTTAAAACTTTCGGAACGACTATGCCTTTTGCGTAATCGGAAATTATTATTCCGCCTACTTTTGGAATTACCGTTTCTATATTTTTTATAATCGCATCTTCCGTTGAATGAGAAAAAGTTCCTTTAACTTCTCTGTCAACTCTGACAACCTGCTGGTGAGATGCTATAATTCTTGTTTTAATGGTTGTCGGTCTGTTTTTATCAACAACTACAAATTCGTGATTTATTTTTTTTGCTTCAAGCATATTTCTCATATTGACACCGTTTACATCATCACCTATAACAGTAATCAAATATGCCGTTGCCCCCAATGATGTAATATTACTTGCAACGTTTCCGGCTCCGCCCAGAGTCTCGGTATCGTTTGAAACTTCAACGACCGGAACCGGAGCTTCGGGAGAAATTCTGGAAACTTTGCCCCATATAAACTTGTCAACCATCGTATCTCCGACGACCAATATAGCCTGATTTTGTAATTTAGGTATCATCGATAATAATTTACTCTGCATTCTTTTCTCCCGGTTTGAGTATAGAAAATATTTTAAACTATAAATATGATTTATTTTTTAAATATGAACAATAATCTTTTACCGAATCTTCCAAAGCCATAAACTTATGTTTGCATCCGGCATTTTCTATTTTTTTCATTTCCGCCTGTGTAAAATACTGATATTTTTCTTTTAAAATATCCGGCATTTCTATATATTCAATATTAGATTTTTTGCCGACAGCATTAAACATTGCGTTTGCAATATCATTCCAGCTTCTTGCTTTGCCTGTGCCTAAGTTATAAATGCCTGTTTTTTTAGGATTATTTAACAAAAACCACATTACCTCAACAGCATCTTTGATGTATATAAAATCTCTCTGTTGGGCTCCGTGCGAATATTCCTGTTTATACGATTTAAACAATTTCATTAAACCTTTTTGGGAAACATCATCGTAACTTTTGCATATAACGCTTTTCATTGAACCTTTATGATATTCGTTGGGCCCGAAAACGTTAAAAAACTTTATTCCTGTCACGTTGTTTAAATGGTTATTTCTCAACAACCACAAATCAAACATATGTTTTGAATATCCGTACATATTCAAAGGGGCAAGTTTGTCTAAATCCGTCATATCATCATATCCGTTTTCTCCCTCCCCGTATGTTGCGGCTGACGAAGCATAGATAAACGGAACTTTTAATTTCATTGCCCAAAGAGCAAGAGTTTTTGAATATTCAAAATTGTTGTAAATGTAATAATTGGCGTCAGTAAGCGTGGTAGAACTGCATGCTCCAAGATGAATAATCGCTTCGGGTTTTTCGATTTTTCCTTCTTTTACGGCATCAAGGAAAGCCTGTTTCTGCATATAATCTTTATACTTTTTACCTACAAGATTTTTCCATTTTTCACTTTCGTCGAGATGATCAACCACTAAAACATCGTCAATTTTCTCAGTATTTAGTTTCCAAAGAAAACAACTTCCTATAAAACCTGCACCGCCCGTAAGTATTATCATAATTTTTTCCTTATTTTAAAATATTTTAACAAAAAAAAGACAATAATCTCCAATAACTATTGCCGCATATTGTTTTATTATAAACAGTTAATATATCAATGTCAAATAGGTTCAATAAGAATTCCTTTTTTATTATTGTTTGATGCCGGACACTTATTTTCGCATATAGAACAACCGACGCAGAGTTCTTCTTCTATGTAAGGAGCTTGAATTTCATTTCCGTTTACCGTGATTTTTTGAAGTTTTATCGCTTTTGAAGCAACCGGGCAGTGTTCTTCGCAAACAAGGCATTCTAATCCGTCTCTCCAGGGAACGCATATGTCTTTTTGAATTTTGGCTATGCCTATTTTTGTTTCTTTTTTAAGAGATTCCGACAATTTTTCTATTGCCTGCGTAGGACAAACTTCTCCGCACAACACGCATTCATATTCGCAGTATCCGGTATTTGCGTCAAGTTTCGGAGTCCAAACGCCGTCCAGTCCGGTTTCAAATAAAACCGGCTGAAGCCCGTTTGTAACGCACACTTTTATGCAATTTCCGCAGCGTATGCACTTTTGTTTAAATAAATCCTCTTCTAAAGAACCCGGCGGCCTTATTACGTTTCTTTGCTCTTTTGCAAAAATCTTCTTTGAAAAAAATAAAGTAACGGCTGCGGCAGACCATAAAATAAAATCTTTTCTTGTAACGCCCGCGCCGTATGCATTTTTTTCACTTTGTATTTTAAACGGGAATGAAAAAGTAAATTTTGATTTTTTACCGCACGGAATATCTATGCATTCGCCGCATACTATGCATTCCTGAGGCACATAAGAATTATCTTTTTTTATCGCATTCATCCTGCATTGAGAAACGCATCCGGAACATCCTGACGAACAAATACCGCTGTTTCTTTTCAATAAAGAAAATTTTGCAACCGCCGCAAGACATGTCCCCAACGGACATATATATCTGCACCAAAATCTTCTTTTAAAAAAAACGAAAAACAGCGGAAGCGCAAAAAATATAAAGGTTATCAGGCTGTTATTAAAAACAACATGCCTGTTTTCTATTATTGAACTTTTAAATACGCTGTAAATACCTTCAACGACCGCGCCGGGATCTGCGGACATGAGCTTATAAAATAAATCCGTAAGAAGATTATTTTTTAAAGAATAAAGCGTAAAATAAAAAGCTCTGGCAAAAACAGTTACCGGTTCAAACAAATAAATCAATTGAAATCCGAAAAAGGAAAGGATTATTAAAACTGCAAGCAAAAAATATTTTGATTTTAAAGGTTTTGGATAATTTTCTTTATATTTTCTGAAAAATTTCAAGAAAAAAGAAATTGCGTCCATAATCGTTCCGTATGGGCATATCCAGCCGCAAAAAACTCTGCCGAATATAAATGTGAAAATTATCAAGCCGGCCGATATCAAAATAACCGGCTTCAAAAAAAACGAGGCTGCCGCCGCAAGAGGCGAAAGTTGAAAAAAATATACCGGATTAAACCAATCGGACAGAGGATATCTCAAATACCAAAACGCCAGACATATTAAAACAAATATAAAACTTTGTGTTATTCTTTTTATCGTCTTTATTTTCATCTTTTTACCAAGCTTCTCAGCTTCTGGTTTATATTTTAATCTTTTTAATTTTTGCCGAATTAATATTTATGTTTCCAAGTCCTTTTTCGGCGGCAAAATTTATATGTGAAATATCTTTGGGATTCATATCAAATAAATGTTTTGTTGCATAAGCGTCGGCAAGAACGGCATCCGTTGAGGCTATAAATGTTGACATTTTTTTTACGTCCGACAAATTTCCGCCTCTAGGACCGTTTGCGGTCAATATCCTGTATCCGTCAATAATATTCAAATCCGGTTTTATAAAAGCCAGCACTTCGGCAAGTTTTTTATCTATATTCCAATGCATTGTTGAACGGTTGCCTCCGCATACTCCCATAAGGTTTTTTATTGAAAATGTTAATTTGGCAAGTCCGTGAGTTTTTGCTATCGGCATATTTATAAAACAATCGCAGTTTACCGCATCTGCGTAAACCGGATAATCGTCCATTGACGATCCTTCCGGAAAATTTCCGGATAAATATCTGAAAGAATCCATAAAATAAACATTGGCTCCGGCTTTTTTAGCCGCTTGTTCTACCCCGGAATTTTTGTAACACATTTTTTCTTCATTGCATGTATTGTCAAATACGTTTACCCTTTTTGCTCCGGCGTCCAGACATATTTTCACAACGGCAGCCACCAATTCCGGATTTGTATTTGCCGCATATTCGGGTGTCCTGTTCCATCCCATATTAGGTTTAACTACTACGATGTCTCCTTTTTTTACAAACTTTTGGATGCCGCCAAGCTCGTCAATAAGTTTTTTCGCCATCAGCGGAATATTGTCTCCCTGAACGGAGACAAGGTCATAATTCGTTGATATTTTTCTGCCGGGTCTCGGATTTATTTTTTTAGTTCCGGCCGCAAATATTTTTTTAGTTTTCAGCGTTGAAAATAAAACTGCCGATAAAGCCGCCGCAAAAATTTTTAAGAAACTTTTTCTTGTATAATTTTGTGACAATAATTTTGTAATTTTTTTAATCATATTTGCCTCCGTCATAAAGCATCTCTGTTTCTGATTTTTTACGTTTATATATTACATCGGATATTATTATTCCCAATTCATACAAAACAATCATCGGCGCGACGAATAAAGTCATGCTGAAAACATCGGTAGTAGGAGTAATTACGGCAGCAAAAACGCATAACCCGAAAAACATTTCTTTTCTGAATTTTCTTAAAACAAACGGAGAAATTATGTTTAAAATCGTCAGAGCGGCGCATAAAAGAGGAATTTGAAAAATTATTCCTCCGCACAATAAAAGCATAAGAACAAATGAAATATAAGCATTAAACGATACCTGCATGCTTGAAGCGGTAAGAGTTTGAGCCAAATCCGTTAAAAATTTAACGGCAACAGGTAAAATAAGAAAATACGCGAACAAAGTTCCGGCTAAAAATAAAATAACCGAAAATGCCGTCCATTTCAAAACAAAACTAATCTGTTCTTTCTGCAGCGCCGGTTTTATAAAATTTACAAACTCGTATATTATTGGCAGAAAAGCTATTACAAAACCGCCGTACAATATTGTTTTCATATAAATAACAACCGAATCCGTAGGTTTTAATATGAAAAAATTAGAAATCACGTCTTTTGACGGAAGTTTTATAATTTCTATAATTTGTTCCGCAAAAAAGAAAGATATTATACAGGCAGCCATTAAATAAACGACTGCTCTTATAAAAACCCATCTTAAATCTTCAAGATGTGATATTATAGTTTGTTTATTTGTTGCTGTCATCGTTTTTTTCGTTTAAATCCGTTTTTTCGTCGGTTTTATCATCTTTGGCTTTTCCGTCAAACGCGTCTTTAAATTCTTTAATGGCATTTCCCAAAGATTTTCCTATCTGCGGCAGTTTTTTTGCTCCGAACAATAACAGCGCCAACAAAAACAACAATAAAATTTCCTGAAATCCCAATCCGAACATTGTTTCCTCCGCACAGACATTTTGCAAACCGCAAAATTAAATTAATTATTTTTTGAATGCGGTTTTTATTATATTACTTTTTTATTTTAATTGCGTTTCTTTATCTATCGTTCTCAGCGGCGGTCTTCCCAAAATTTTTCTTAACCACATTCTGAAAGTCATCATATATTCAAAAATAGCGGGAATTATTAATAGCGTCAGAATAGTTGAACTTATGATTCCGCCTATAACGACTATTCCCATGCCTTTTCTGAAAGAGCCGGATTCGGTAAGGCCCAAAGCCGTTGGAAGCATACCGGCTGACAGTGCAAACGAAGTCATTAAAATCGGTCTTAATCTGACTTTGCCGGCCTCAACTATGGCTTCCTTTATATTTCTTCCTCTGCGCATAAGCTGCTGTATATAGTCTACAAGAAGTATTGAATTTTTAGCAACGATGCCTAAAAGCATTATAAAACCTATCATCGTAAACATATTTATAGTTTCTTTTGTAATAAATAATGCAACTAATCCTCCTATGACTGACAGCGGCAGCGCCACCATAATCGTAAAAGGAGTTATAACGGATTCATATAAACTTGCAAGCACCATATAAATAAATATGAGAGATAAAATTCCGGCCATTATCATATTGCTGAACAATTCCTTCATATCTTCCGCGTTGCCCGCATAAAAATATTTAATTTTATTCCACTTTTCTTTTTCCTGACGCATATTTTCTTCTACTATCTCTTTTGTGTCCTTTTGAACCTGCGTAATTGTCACTTCAGGTTCAAGATTTCCTTCAATTGAAATATATCTTGATCTGTCTCTTCTGAAAATTTTATTAGGTCCTTCTGCTTCGCTAAAAGTCGCTATATTTTTTAGTTTTATAAGTTTGCCGTTTCTGTTTTTAACGTAAAGTCTGTCATAAGCGTTTCTTATGTCTCTTTGTTTCTCGTTTAGACGGACTCTTATGTCGTATTCAAGAGTATCCTGTCTGTAAACGGCGGGGGTGGTTCCTTCAACCATAGCCCTGAGTTCGTTGCCCGCATCAACGGAATTTACTCCGAATATTTTCATTTTTTCAGAATCAAGACTTATCTGTATCTCGGGTTTCCCGGATACATAATTTGTTCTAAGGTCAACAAGTCCTTTGATATTTTTGAATTTTTCAATAAGAACGTCTGCTCTTTCGGTAAGCATGTTTATATCGTCTCCGTATAAATGAAGCAAAAAAGGACGCTGGCTGTTAAGCCCCATATTGTCATTAAGAGAAAACTTTAATTCCGAACCGAATTTTTTCTTTAAAGCCGTTCTTATTTCTTTTTTTATATCGCTTGTTTTCTTTTTTCTTTCTCCGGAAGGAATAAGTTTTACAAAAACATTTGACGTATTGGGTTCAACGCTTGAACCTATTGCGCTTACTACAAAAGAAACGTTATTGTTTTGCATAACGATATTTTCAATATCCGAAGTATATTTGTCCATTCTGTCTATTGATGTTTTTGGAACCGCTTCAACGGCAATATTAAATTCGCCCATTTCGGCGTTTGATATGAAAGCTACCGGAATATGTTTTAACAACACAAAAGATAAAAAACATATCAAAACAACGGTAAATATAGTTTTTAGTTTATGAGTTATTATTGATTGTATGCTCAAAATATAAATTTTTGATACAAAGGAATACACTTTTTCAAACCAGTCAACGGTTAATTTTCTTATTACATTTGAAACAAAAAAAATAAATTTATTTTTTTTGTTTTCCTTTCCTCTGCCTGGTATCATATATGCCGAAAGCATAGGAGCGATAGTAAGAGCGTCCATAAGAGATATCATCATGGCAAAAACAACGACAAGCCCGAATTCTTTAAAAAATTGTCCGACTACTCCGCTTAAAAAACCAACCGGCAGGAATACGGCTATAACGGAACTGGTAGTAGCTATTACGGCAAGCGCAACTTCGTCAGTGCCTTTGCGCGCGGCGATTATAGGTTCTTCTCCTTCCTCAACATGCCTGAAAATATTTTCTCTCACTACAATAGCGTCATCTATCAAAAGCCCGACCGCAAGAGACAGCGACAAAAGAGAAATAATATTTACGCTGAATCCGAAAATATACATAAAAATAAAAGAGCCTATCAGGCTGTTTGGAAGAGCCAAAGCGGTGATAAATGTGGAACGCCAGCTGGCCAAAAAGAAATAAACGACTATTATCGCAAGAAATATTCCTTCATAAATCGTATTCTTAACGTCTTTAATATTTTCTCTTATTGCTCTTGCGTTATCTGTTACTATTTCAAGAACGGGATTTCCGGCAGTATTTGAATATTCCGCGTTAAGTTCTCGTATTTTTTTTTGTATTCCGTCGGATATTTTTACGTCATTTGATTTTGACTGTTTATATATTCTTAACAGAAGCGAATTTTTACTTTGGATCATATCGCCGTTTCTTACGGTTATTCTCCCCTTTGTTCTTCTGTCCTGAACCGTATCTTTAACTTCGGCCACATAACTTATAGGAATGGCTACATCATTTCCTAAAAAATTAAGATTAACATCTTTTATTTTATCAACGCTTTTGAATTCTCCGATACTTCTGTATGATATGTCCTCATTCCGGTTTGAAAATTTGCCTATCGGAATGTTTGAACTGTTTGATTTGATCGCGTTTGTAATATCGGTAAGCGTAAGATCGTAATGTTTAAGTTTGTCAAGATCGGCCCTTACCTGCAGTTCTCTTCTTGTGCCGCCTATCATAAGTATTCTTGAAACGCCGTCTACTCTAAACAATTCTTTTCTGAATATTTCATCTCCTAAATCGTATATATCTTTCGGAGACAGATTAGCGTTTAAGCTTACCGTCATTATAGGTGCGGAATCGGGATCCATTCTGTAAATAACAGGTTCCTCTATATCATCCGGAAACCATCTTCTTATTTCGGCGACTTTATCTTTTACTTCCTGAAGCGCTGTTTCAGGGTCTTTTGACAATGCAAATTCAACAGTTGTGCTTGACTGTCCTTCCTGACTTACTGATGAAATATGTTTTATTCCGGAAATAGGGCTAACTGCATTTTCAACTCTTCTTGAAACTCTTCTCTCAATTTCTTCAGGGCCAGCTCCGTTGTATCTTATATCCACAACAACAAACGGCATTTCTACATCCGGAAATAATCTTACCGGTATTCTTTCAAAGAAAATAAGTCCGACAATAATCATTGACACCAATATTGAAAATACAAATGTAGGTCTTTTAATTGACAAACCAGCTAAATTCATATATTACCCTCAAGAAAGCATTAAGATACTTTGACCGCAAAAACAGTTAAAATGTTACACAAATTTTCAGTTATGTCATTTTAACATATTTTGCTGTTCTTTAAATATGTTATTTTTTAATATTTTTTTTATCTCTGATTATGAGATATCTTACGTACAAGGCAAGAATAAACCATGCTCCGAATAAAATATAAGATATGTTTTTTGCGGCAGCCGAATCAAATTTATATGCTATATAAAGACCGGCTATGCCGGCAAATGTTGAGATTAAAAAAAGATATTTGTACTTTTTATACTTATTTTCTGGTTTCATCGGCATGATTTCCTATTTTTTGAATTTTTTGCACAAAATAAAAAGTTATTCCGTTTATAAACAATAACACAAATCCCGTTATTAAACCAAATACAAAATCCGTAAAAACACCGACGATTACGGCAATTAAAATATCTGCAAAAAACAATAAATAAAATAATCCGGTTATATTCATCCTTTATATTCTCTTACAAGATATATTAGTTTGCCGACTATTTCAATATTATCCGATGTAATTACCGGATATTTGGTATTTGAAGATTTTAAAAATATTCTGCCGTTTTCCTTATAAAATAATTTCACTGCCGATTCTCCATCTACAAGAGCGACGACGACGTCGCCGTTATAAGGTTTGTCTTCTTTTGAAACGACTATCGTATCGCCCTCAAATATGCCGGAAGGCTCCATGCTGTCGCCTTTGACTTTTAAAGCGAAACATTTTCTGTTTCTCGTAACGTTTGTATTTATATAAACATAGTCGCTGGCGTCTTCAATTTGCTCCAAAAACGTACCTGCATGAACACTGCCTAGTACGGCAACCGGAGTAAAATTCTGTCTGTTGGGAAAATCAATCCCTCTTGATATTGAGTCTCTTTTTGTAAGATAGCCTTTTGTCTGAAGACTGTTTAAATGCTGCTGTATTGAGCCTATTGATAATTTAAAATGACCGGCTATTTCCCTGACAGTAGGCATCATTGCGTTATCTGCGTAAAATTCGTTGATAAAATTAAGAACTTTTCTTTGTTTTTCAGTTAATTCTTTCATATAACACTCCGTATTAAGAAAATCTAATCCTTTTGTATTATATCATACATCTGTATTTATGTCAATATAATTTTAAAATTAGCCCTAACAGTATTTTTTTGGTAAAATAGAAAAAGAATGATTCCTACAACAAAAGAAGAAATTATTAAACTTAAATGGACAAAACCTGACATAATAATCTTATCCGGCGACACCTATGTTGATTCCCCTTTCAACGGAGCGGCGGTAATAGGCAATTATCTGTCAAAATACGGTTATAAAGTCGCGATTATAGCGCAACCCGATATAAATTCTGATGAAATATCAAGGCTCGGAGAACCGGAACTCTTCTGGGCGGTCACCGCAGGCGCCATGGATTCTCTTGTGGCAAATTACACCGCTACCGGAAAATTCAGAAATGAAGACGATTTAACTCCGGGCGGAATAAATAACAAACGTCCCGACAGAGCCTGCATGGTTTATACAAATTTAATAAGAAGATACTTTAAAAATACAAAACCGGTCGTTCTCGGCGGAGTAGAGGCAAGTCTCAGAAGAATAACACATTTTGACTTAAAAGATAACAAACTCAGAAGATCCCTCTTATTTGACGCCAAAGCCGACATTCTGATCTACGGAATGGGCGAAAAAACAACATTGGAACTGGCCGGCAAATTAAAAAATACTCTTGATTACAAAAGCATAAAAGGACTTTGTTATATTTCAAAAGAAAAACCGGATAATTATCTTGAACTTCCGTCATACGAAGACTGTGTCGCTTCAAAAGATGAATTTGCAAAAATGTTTAAACTTTTTTATGAAAATCAGGATAAAAACATGTATCAGCGGCATGATACCCGTTATTTAATTCACAATCAAACGCAAGATGTTCTGACTCGAGAAGAACTGGATGAAATATGCGATATGGAATTTACAAGACAGGTGCATCCTTATTATCTAAAATCAGGCGCTGTAAAATCCCAGGATACAATAAAATTTTCAGTAATTTCACACAGAGGATGTTGTGGTGAATGTAATTTCTGCGCCATTGCAGTTCATCAGGGCAAAAGCGTAGTTTCAAGAAGCGAGAAATCAATATTAAACGAAATAGAAAATTTAACGAAAATGACTGATTTTAAAGGATATATATCGGATGTCGGCGGACCTACGGGAAATATGTACGGATTGTCGTGCAAAATCCACATAATTGCCGGCAGCTGCAAAAACAAAAAATGTCTATATCCGGAAATATGCGAAAATCTTGTTTTCTCACATGATTTGCAGATAAATTTATTAAACAAAATAAAAGAAAATGAAAAAGTAAAAAAAGTTTTTGTCTCATCCGGTCTCAGACACGATATGATAGTAAAAGATAAAAACAACGGAGAAAAATATTTAAAACATATATCTGCAAATAATATATCAGGACAGTTGAAAATAGCGCCGGAACATACGGAAGAAAAAGTCCTTGCCGCAATGAATAAACCCAAACAGGAAACTTTTATTGAATTTATAAAAATATTTAATGCCGCAAATGAAGACACCGACCAGTATATGACGTGCTATTTTATGGTTGATCATCCGGGCTGTTCTCTTAAAGACACTCAAAACCTTGCGTCTTTCATAAAAAAGCATTTAAAATTTACGCCCGAACAGGTTCAGGTTTTTACTCCTGCTCCGTCAACTTATTCAACAATGATGTATTACTGTGAAAAAGATTCGGACGGCAATCCGATTTTTATTGAAAAAGACAGAAACGCCAGAATGAAACAAAAATTGACGCTGACGCAGCATTTTGAAAAAAGAAATTTTTCGAAACATAAAAATAAAAGATTCTTTCCCCGTCGTGAAAGAAGTTTTTAATTTATTGTTTTTTATTAAATATTTGACTTAAAATTAAGTTTTAAGTATAATTTTTCCACTGTTTTTTAAAGGGCCTGTAGCTCAGTTGGTTAGAGCACTCGACTCATAATCGAATGGTCGTAGGTTCAAGTCCTACCAGGCCCAATGTTCTTTTAAGTTTTACAGATAAATAAAAGGAAGTTCCGTAATTCGGACGCTGCCCAGCAACGGTAAGCATATTTTATATGTAAGCCCGGTCTATTTATTTATCTTTTTGCTGTTTCTTTCTAGGGAGAGAGTTTTATATTTTAACATTTATAAACCATCTTTCTTTTGAAGGATGGTTTTTTTATTTATTTAAAAAATTCTTCTTAACACGGGAGAAGACTATGATAATAGTAATTACCGGAAACGGAAAAGGCAAAACCACATCTTCAATCGGACAAATCATCAGAGCATTGGGACATAATCAAAAAGTTTGTTTAATACAGCTTTTTAAAGGCGAAAGCTTTTACGGCGAACAAAATATACTTACAAAGCTGGTAGGCGTGGATTTCTTTTCCTTTGCGAAAAAACATCCTTTCTGCTTTAAAGATATTTCTAAACAGGATGCAAAACAGGATTGTTTTGATGCCGTAAATAAAATTGAAGAAATTATTAAAAATAATATTTATGATTTAGTAGTACTTGAGGAATTCAACATAGCCGTGAGAGACGGTTTTATTGAAAATTCAACATTGATTGATTTAGCAAAAAAATTATCAAAAAAATCAACCGTAATGATAACCGGCAGAGGCGCTTCAAAAGAACTTATTGAAACGGCGGATCTTGTAAGCGAAGTTCTAGAAATAAAACATCCTTTCAACAAAGGAATTCAGGCTCAAAAAGGAATAGAGTTTTAATGAAAAAAATATTTATTACGCTGATTATTGTATTTATTTCCGCTAACCTTTTTGCCGAATATAAAAGAATAATATCTCTTGCTCCTTCCGTAACAAGAAGCCTTTATGAACTTGGTCTTGAAGAAAAAGTAATTGCAGTAACCGTCTACTGTCCGAAGGGAAATATTCAAAAAGAAAATGTCGGGACTCTTCTTGAACCTAATATTGAAAAAATAATTTCTTTAAACCCCGATCTTATAATATCCACAAAAGAAGGAAACAACAAATCGGTAATAGAAAAAATCCAAAGACTCGGATGTAAGGTTTATGTTATGGATACAGTGAGCAATTTTGATGAAATCTGTAAAAATTTCCAAAATCTCGGTAATTATCTTGATAAAAAAGAAACCGCCGATAAAATACTGAAAACGGTAAGAGATGAAATTGACGGGATATTTTTAAAAACAAAAAATAAAAAATCTGAAAAAATATTCTGGGAAGTAGGAGCACAGCCTCTTTTTACGGCAGGTAAAAAAAGTTTTGTAAACAATTACAATAAATTTCTCGGTACTACAAATATATTTGAAGATATTGATATGAGATATCCGAACATAAACATTGAATCGGTAATTTTAAAAAATCCCGATATAATACTTCTTGTCAATATGGGCGATATAACTCATGAAGAAATAAAAAGATGGAAACAGATAAACACAATAAATGCCGTCAAAAACAACAGAATTTACATGCTTGACGTAAATGATATTTTTACCCCCACCCCGTTAACTTTTTTAAAAGGAGTAAAAATAATTTTAAAAACATTATATCCGGATTTTGAAAATGAAAAATAATTTACCGTTGAAACTTGTGATAATGATTATTCTGTTTATACTGGCTTTTGTTTTTTCAATGCTTTCCGGAGCAGGCGATATTTCTTTCGTGCAAATGCTCAAAGCATTATTTTCAAATGCGGATGAAAACACCTTAATTATAATAAATAAAATAAGACTGCCCAGATTTATATTGGCCGTAGTTGCAGGAGCAGGCCTTGCTTCAAGCGGATGTATATTTCAGGGAATATTAAGAAATCCGCTTGCAGATCCTTTTACTCTCGGAATTTCCGGAGGAAGCGCCTTTGGAGCTTCAATAGCTTTTGCTCTCGGTCTTTCTGCCATAGGATGGATTTATATTCCTATGTGTGCTTTTATAGGCGCAATTATTGCGATATTTCTTGTATATGCTTTAAACATAAAAAAAGGATTTGATTCAAACAGCATGATCCTTTCGGGAGTTGTTGCAAGCTATATTTTTTCTGCAATGGTGATGTTGATTTTTGCAATACTTTCTTCAGACAAATTATTTTCGGCTTTTATGTGGTTAATGGGCAATTTATCCTCTTTTGACGAAAGACTTCTTATGCCTGTAAGCATAGTCATCATTATAGGAATATTGATACTGTGCTTATTTGGAAACCTTATAAACGTCATTACTCTCGGCGAACAAAAAGCCTCGTCTTTGGGTATAAATACTGCAAGAACGGTTAAATATATATTTCTTTTAAGCTCATTAATTACGGCTTCCGCGGTAAGCTGCTGCGGAGTAATAGGTTTTGTAGGGCTTATGATGCCTCATATAATGCGAAAAATTGTAGGAAATGACCATAGAGTACTCATACCTCTTTCAGCTTTTGCGGGAGCGATATTTTTGCCTGTGTGCGACACTTTAAGCAAAACTCTGCTCGCACCCGTTGAAATGCCTGTAGGCGTACTAACAAGCATAGTCGGCGGATTATTTTTTATAATACTTCTGCTAAAACCGGGAAGGAAGTTTGCATTATGATAAAAATTAAAAATTTATCATGCGGATATAATAAGATTGCCGTAGTTGATAACATTTCAACAGATATCAGTGAATGTTCTTTTATAGGTATTATCGGAAAAAACGGAGCCGGAAAAACAACTCTGCTTAAATCCCTGTCAGGACTTTTAAAACCTTATTCAGGAAACATTTTTATCAACGGAACGGATATTTATAAAATGAAAAGAAATTTATTGGCAAAAAAACTTTCTTTTCTGCCACAGAATATGCCGATAGATTTTCCGTTTATCGTAAAAGATTTTATAATGTTCGGCAGATTCCCCCATATGAATTTTTTCAAATATGCTTTAAAAGAAGATTACAAAAAAATCGAAGAGATTATGGATTTTACGGAAACAAAAGAATTTGCAGAAAGAAGCATTCTTGAACTTTCCGGCGGAGAAAGACAAAAAGTTTTAATAGCACAGACTCTTGCTCAGGAAACAGATATCATAGCTTTTGATGAACCTACTTCACATCTTGATATCGGAAGCCAGTCTTCAATATTCAGACTGCTTAGAATTTTAAATATAGAACACAAGAAAACAATAATAACAACCATACATGATTTAAATGCCGCAGGAGAATTTTGTTCCAATTTGATTTTAATGGATAAAGGAACTATTTTCAAAAGCGGTACGCCAACTGAAGTTTTGAACTATAAAGATATAGAAACAGTGTACAATACGACTGTCGTTGTCAAGACCAATCCGGTCTCAAACAAACCTGTCGTAATTCCTGTTTTTAGTGATAATAAATAACGATTAACGGGAAATCCGTGAAAATCGGATACAGTCCAGCTACTGTAATGAGCAGATTTCAAGCAGATACTTCCACTGCAAAAGCGGGAAGGATTTATCTAAAATCGCAAAGCTCTGAGTCAGGAGACCGATCGTTAAATTTAGAAACCCTCGGAGGTACGTTTATGATTTTCAACACTTAATATCATTCCGTTTATACGTTTCAATTTCAGCAAAAAATCATTAAAAAAGGATTAAATTATGAAGAAATTTATTTTATTTGTTATGACAATGGCTTTATGCTCACAGATTTTTGCGTCTCAGGAATATGACGCGCAAAACGAAAACGGAGAAGTATTTCTTTCTCTTACAAAATTTGCCGAACCGTTAAAAGACCTCGGCACGAATTTAACCGTAATAACCCGTAAAAATATTGAAGAAAAAAATGCAAAAACTCTCGGAGACGTTTTGAAAGACGAACCGGGTATATCTTTTAAAAGTTACGGTCCTTTGGGCCAGGCTGCCTCAATTTCAATAAGAGGAGCCTCTGCCGGACAGACTCTTGTTCTTGTTGACGGAAGAAGAATAAATGAAATAGGAACCGGCGGCGGAGCCGATTTTGCTTCAATACCGGCAAGCATGATTGAAAAAGTTGAAATAATAAGAGGTTCAGGCAGCGCAATGTACGGCACGGGCGCTTTCGGCGGCGTAATAAACGTAATAACAAAAAAAGCCGATGTTTTTACTCCGAAGCTAAATCCGTATTTTTCATACGGGACTTTTAATACGATAAACGCCGGAATTACAGGCGCCTATGCGGATGAAAACATATCTCTGCTTCTCGCTCCTTCTCTTTTGTCAAGCGACGGGTACAGAAAAAATTCTTTTTTTAACTCAAAAAATATTTTCGGGAATTTTGCGGTCAAACCGACTGAAAACTCCGAAATTGCTTTTTCAGGACAGATTTTAGACTCGGATCTCGGCAATCCCGGTCCTTTGTCATGGGCTTCAGACACTGCAAAACAATTTGAAAACAACAACTATTCAAAACTTGATTACAACACGCATTATCGGGATTTTGACATAAAAATATCAGGATATAACTCTCAGAACAAAAGAAAAGCTTATGATATTGCTAATTTTTATGACAATACTTATTACACTGACACCGTAGGATTAAAATCTTTATTCGTTTATAAAGAAATTTTCTTTACCGGTATGGAATGGGAAAAAACGACCTACAAACAGCTTGATAATATGTACAGCGTTGAACAGGTAAACCGCAACAGAGAAAATTCGGCTTTTTATATGCAAACGTTATTAAACATAGACAAACTTACTTTAATACCAGTAATAAGAGCCGATATGAATACGGATTATTCAGATGTCGCGACGCCGGCTTTATCTGCCGTATTTAAAGCAAGCGACCGCATAAAACTATCGGCAAACATAAGCAAAGTATGGAATGCCCCTACGTTCGGACAAATTTACGGAGACAATACATGGTATATTCCAAACCATGATTTAAAACCCGAACAGGGAACTTCAAGCGACATAGGCGTTGAATACTCTCTAAAAGACTTTAACGCCGCATTTACGTGTTTTTATATTGACACTAATAACCTTATACAAAACATACTTGTCGATCCCGTATATTATCAGTATCAGGCTCAGAATATCGGAGAAACAAAACAGTACGGATATGAAGTTGAAATCGGATACGATATATATAAAATAATAAAACACAAATTAAATTACACCTACTTAAGGGCAGAAGACAAAAAAACAAAAAAGGATTTAACTTACAAACCTATGCATAAAATAAACTATGTTCTTACGGTATTGCCGCTGGAACATGTTAAAGTAAACGCGGATATATCGTATGTCGCAACGACTCTTGACGAATACAGAAATTATTTAAAAGATTACTGCACGGTAAATTTAAGAGTTGATTACAAAATAACAAAAAACATATCAATATGGGCAAAATGCGATAATATAACAAATGAAAAATACCAAATCAGTTATGATTATCCGATGCCCGGCATAACGGGATACAGCGGAGTAGATATAAAGTTTTAACAATAAATATTTAACGCCAAACAAAAAACGGGAGGACATATTTTGTCCTTCCGTTTTTTTATTTTGAGAAATTTTTAAATTTTTTCAAAGGATTTTGGAATTTTTACGACGCTTGCGACGGCAAAGTTTAGACGAAATCTAAATGAGCCGGTGCATAAGGAAGTAAAAATTCAAAAGCCAAAGAAAAAATGGAGCTGATCGGGATTGAACCGACGGCCTCTTCGTTGCGAACGAAGCGCTCTCCCAGCTGAGCTACAGCCCCTTTTAATAATGGTATTTCTTATTTAATTTACAAAAACCTGCGTTAATTTGCAAATTGTTGAATAAAAAAACGACGCTAAAGCCGATTATGAAGCTTTTACCGTCGGATATTAATTATCAAAAGCGGGCGATGGGACTTGAACCCACGACATTCTCGTTGGCAACGAGACGCTCTACCACTGAGCTACGCCCGCAAAACTTTGACATATGCTGGGGACGGGAGTTGAACCCGTATCCGGTTAAGGACACGCACCTCAAGCGTGCGCGTATGCCAGTTCCGCCACCCCAGCAATCCTCTTACTTAGGCTGTTGAGAAGACGCTACAGGAATATTCTGAATCTGATTTATAACAGATGCCATGCTGATTCTTGATGACAATAATGTTAAGGTAAGTGAAGTCAACATAAACAAAACCGCACAAACAACCGTAACTTTTTTTATAAATGCCATACCAGAAGGTGCGCTGAAAATCTGATCAGATCCGCCTCCGCCGAAAATACCAGCCATTCCTCCCCCCTTTCCTGCCTGAAGGAGAACTATAGCCACAAGAGCTATACAAACTATGAAGTGTAATGCTACTACCATGTAATAAAATATCACGATTTAGAGATTCTACAAAAAAAAATCTTTTTTTTCAAGATATAAACAATATGTTTTATTTAAACCTCTGAAATTATTAAAAATTATTTTTTTTCAAAATATATTTTTTTAAATTCAGCGACTGAATTTTTCAATTTCTCAACGGCACTCAAATTAACAGACTGCTTTGTCTGCATTGCATACACCATAATTTTATGTAGCAGAGATATTTTTGCACAATAATTTTTATCTTTATTATCGCCGTCCTGTTGAATAGCAATTCTTTGGGCAATAAAATAATCGCCCGTTGTTTTCATTATATTGTTTGCGTGATCTTCTTTTGTATTAATCCATCTTACCAGCTGGTTATAATTGCCCGGAGATTGAGAGAGTTTATTAATTTCATTAACTGCCTTTTCAATCGTTGAGATATCTTCTTCCATCATTGAGAAACGAAGTTCGTCGCCGTAAATTCCGCAAGGAACCTGACAATGCGCAAGCGCCTGTGTTTTAAACGTAAAAAATACGGCGCAAAACAAAATACACAAAAAAAATTTTTTCATATTTATCCCCCTTTTTTAATAATTTTGATAAAAATGCAAATGAATTATAAATTATTTTCAATATATTCTCAACAGAAAAATTTACCGGCTGCTAAGTTTTTTAACCCATACGTTCATACTTTCAATTTGACCGGAAATGTTGGTGTTGTTTACTAATGTTCCGCAGTATTTATATTTATTTTTGGCAAAAGTTATATTCATGCCGGGTGATTCAGCTCGTGCTATAGTGTATGCCGTAATTATTCTTCTGTTCATCATTTCCTGTTCCATTTTTTTTAAAAGCGCTAAAGCAATACCGTTTCCCAAATGTTGGGGTAATGTCGCAAAGTCCGTCATTTCAACGCTTTGCGATTGGATATCAATTTCAGAAGAAGATAAGGCGGCAAGTTTTCCGTTATAAACTGCGCCGAAATATACTATATTTTCATCCATTGTTTTTTCAATGTAACGGCTGTCATATATAGGAAAAGGATACGTTTTGAAAACAATTTTATAAATATGGGACATTTCTATTGAATTTTCTTTATTACAGATTATTATTTTATATTCAATATTTTCTTTTGAGCAAACATCATTTTTTTTCTTTTCGGCAAGTCCGATAACGGCTTTTATTTCTTCAATATTTGCGGCTTTTGAGCGTTCTTCCGAAAAATATTTACAAACAAAGTCTGCGTCTTCGGCTCCGTTATAATACCCCGGCACATACGCTTCTTTAACATATCCGGCGTTAAAAAATTTCCCCGATAAAGAATTCGGAATTTTTGCAAATATTTTTGAATATCCTTTTTTAACAGCCAATTCATCGGCAGTTTTTATCATAGAATCGGCATCGGAAGACGCTTTCATAATATAAACGCGATTACTATTTTTGCCGTGCTGCATATATACGCCGTTGATTTTTTCTATTTTATCCGTTTTCATTTGTTTTATTTCTCTTTCTTCTTTTCATTCTCTGATTTACGCTCGGCACAAGAGATATGGTTTTATCCGTATCGGACAACAATTTTTCTATACCTATTGTAGAAAATTTATTGGCTTCTTCAAGATTAAGCTGAAGTTTACAGTTAACACAGTCTCTATTGCAAAAAGTAGCCTCGTAAAAATCCGGTTCCTTATATGTGGTAATGACTCCCTCATAATTTCTCAGTATGACTTTGTTTGCTCCCCATGAAATTATGTAATTGGGTTCAACCGGAATTTTTCCTCCGCCGCCTGGCGCATCTATTACATAAATCGGTCTTGCAAAACCCGTAGTATGACCTATCATACTTTCAATTATTTCAATTCCCTTATTTACGGGAGTTCTAAAATGAGTCAAGCCCTCGGATAAATCACATTGATACAGATAATAAGGCCTTACTCTGTTTTTTACAAGTTTTTGGCATAAAGTTTTTATTATTCTGGGACAATCGTTTACTCCGGCAAGCAATACGGACTGGTTTCCGAGTACTATACCTGCATCTGCAAGCATTGTAAGCGCTTTTTTTGACGAGTTCGTAAGTTCTCTCGGATGATTAAAGTGGGTGTTTATATAAAGAGGTCTGTATTTTTTGAGAACTTTTATCAGTTTAGGCGTTATTCTGTAAGGTAATACTACCGGAGTTCTCGTACCGATTCTTATTATTTCAATATGAGGAATTTGTGATATTTTTGCAAGTATTTTATCAATATATTCGTCGGAAAGCATCAACGGATCGCCGCCGGATAAAAGCACATCTCTTATCTTTCCGTTTTTTTCTATATATTTAAAAGCCTCTTCAAGTTCTTCAAAAGACGGGATTGAATCTTTATCCCCCACCTTTCTTTTTCTGGTACAGTGCCGGCAGTACATTGAACACAGATTGCTTACGTGCAGCAAAACCCTGTCCGGGTATCTGTGTGTAAGATAAGGCGCGGGAGAATCTTTATCCTCCGATAAAGGATCCGTCATTTCGTGCGGCAATACGTTAAGTTCTTTTGTAGAAGGAAAAGACTGCAGATATACGGGATCCGTTTTATAATTTTGCAAATCTATCAGAGAAAGATAATACGGAGTAATGCTGAGCGGGAATTTTTTTATTGTTTCTTCAAGAACTGCTTTTTCTTCAGGAGTAAATTTAATTTCGGTTATTTCTTCAAACTGTTTCAGTGTTTTTATTGAATGTCTGATATGCCAGGTCCAATCTTTCCAATTAGCGTTTTTTACTTTTTTTGTCATTTTATATTTATTGTCAAAAACCAAAAAACCTCCCCCTTGACGCTGTTTAGCGCAAGTTTGTTTTTATATAAAGCAAAAGATTTTTATCACCGGAATAAATAAATTTTTTATCATACCCAAAATTCGCCTTATTTTATATTAATTAATATCAGCAGAAACAGCCGAAAAAAACGATCTTTGACCGCCTAAACGGAAGCACTCCAAATTGAACAACAGAAAAATAAAAAACAACTTTTTATCTATTATAAATAATATGGACAGTAATATCAAGAAAACTATTATAATAATTTTTTACCGTCATTGTGATTGATATCATGCGATCAGAACCATCTGTCCATGGCTGTTGCTTTACCGAAAGGCATATACCCGTACCAAAATGAAAGCTGTTTTGAGGCCTTATTCTTAGGTTCTTTGTCAATCACAATTTTCCATATTGCTGAGATTAATCCCGATCTGTCAGCCACTGCCAAACAGTGTATAAGAATAGGTTTTGGAGCCATCTTTAAAATATTGATTATCCGTAAAATATCTTTTTCTTCGGGTTCAAACATTGCAGGCAGTTCACAATCATAATGTTTAATCCCGTAATATGAGCTTATTTTAATCTCATCTTCATACCATTTTGCACCGGGCTCATCCCCTCTGAGATTCAATATGCTTTTGATTCCGTATTTTTTTATATAACAGTCAAATTGTTTTTTATTAAGCTGTTTGGATCTGTATGCCTTGCCTGATGTCACGGTATGAAAATTTCCGGCAAACCAATTGTAAGAATAATACAATCCAGCAAAAAAAACAGAACCCTTAAAGAAAGAATAAAAAATTTCGTAATTTTTTTGTTCGCTTTTATAAAAAATATTTTTTATAATTCTGTCCGCTTATTCCGAATACTTTTGAAAAAATATCCTGATTTAATATATCTTCTTTTTTGCCATAAGCGGCGGTTTGTCCGTCTTTAATTAAAATTCCGTGGGTAAATACCGGAATTATATCCTCTTTATGATGCGTAACCACTATAATTTGCGGAGCCTGATTTTCGGCGCAGAGTTCGGTTATATGTTCATACATATCAATTCTTGTGCCTACGTCCAAAAGAGAAAAGGGTTCGTCAAGAATAAGCAGTTTCGGATTGTTTATCATCGCCCTTGCCAATATGCATTTTAACTGCTGTCCTGAAGAAAGAGTTCCGAATTTCCGCCCGAAAAGTTCGGAAGATTTAAAAAAATCAAGTTTTTCTTTTACGTTATTTACAATGCTGCCGGATTTGTCTTCAAAAAAACCAACTGACCCGTCAATTCCTGACGCCACAACGTCTTCAACAAGAACGTAAGGCTGCATCCTTTTCATAATCCATGAAGAAACATATCCGACTTTCGCTCTTAGCTCGCGCAGACTGATATGTCCGAATTCCTCTCCAAGTATTGATACAGAACCTTCCTGCGGCCATAAATATCCAACCAGTATTTCTATAAGAGTCGTCTTGCCGGAGCCGTTCTGTCCCATGAGGAACCAATTTTCGCCGGCATAAGTCGTCCAATTTATATTTTTTAAAACCGGGTTTCCGCCTCTTGATACGGAAACATTTTTGATAGAAATAATTTCATGCATTTTTTAATCCTTTAAAATATCAATCTTATTATAGGCGGAGCAAAAAGAGCAGTCGTAACTCCCGACAAGACAAGCGTAACGCTGCTGACTCCGGCCTGAAGCTTGTTGACCTCGTAACATCTTGCCGTTCCAAGAACATGGCTTACAAAACCGAGAGTCACTCCTATTGCCAGATTATTTTTTATTCCCGAAAGTTTTAATATCCAATGCCCGAAAATCGCGCCGAAAATACCGGAAAGAGCCGTCATCAAAACGATTATTTCAACTTTACCGCCTATTATATTTGTTATTTCAATCGCAACCGCCGTAGTAACGCATTTTGCCGCCATTGAAAGTATAATTTCCTCGTTTGCCTTAAAAATAAAGCCTGCGGCTATAACCGAAAGTATAGCAAAACAAGTAGCTATGCATACTGACCACAGTATCACTCTGTAGTTTTTTTCAAGAACTTTTATATTTTTTATAAGAGGAACTGATAACGTTACAACAGCGGGGCCGAGCAAAAATGTAAAAAATTTACCGCCCTCATTATAAGTTTCAAAATCAATGTTAAAAACCGATATTAAAAGATAAATCATTAAGGCGCATATAATATTGGCCGGTATCGTGTTCATATATTTTACTTTTTTAAAATTAAGGCTTATTTTATAAATAACAAGCGTTACGGCTATGATTAATATTTTTATGAGCAATTCAGTCATTATCTTGCTCCATTTTATCCTTACAAACTCTTTTTGTCAAAAAATACTGCGTAGTAAGACCGGTAAGAATTATCAAAAAAACCGACGATAATATAAATATCGCAAAAACCGTAAAAAGCTCTTTTTTTATAACAGGCAGATACACAAAAGCTCCTACAATAAGTGAAACAAAAAACAGACCTATATTTTCAAGCAAAATATTCGCCCCGTTTTCAATGAATTCAAGCGGAATTATTTTAAAATACATAAGAATGCTTAATAATATCATTGCTATAAGAGGCGCCGGAAAATTGACGTGCGCGGCTTTGACAAACAACTGGCATGCATAATTAAGCCCTATTATAAAAGCTAATGATATTATCGGTTTTATTATTTTCATTTTAATTTATTTGTTTACAGTTTTATTCCGGTTTTACGAGGATATACTGCGGACTTAAAACAGTTTCCCGAACGGTTTTGAAACAGATTTATTTACTGATTCCGTTATATCGGATATTGTTTTTGTTTTTAGATTAATGGCCTTTAAAAGAGAATCTTTATCGGCTCCGAGTTTTTCTTCAAGCTGCTTTTGTTTTTCCTGTATCATTTTATTAATTTCAGATCTTGCTTTTTCTTTAACTTCCGCTATTTGCGAAGCAAAAAGGTTTGAAACGGCTTCGGAAATCTTTTTATCTATATCCGACGAAATATTAAATTCGGATTCATTTTTATCGTTAACTCCGGCTTTTGCCGAAACTGAAAAAGATTTTATTGAGTTAGTAATTTTCACAATATATTTCATCGTTGTATCGTCCGGAATAACTTTTTCTTTGATATTATCAAGTTTTATATCAGCCGAACATAAAAATTTATTATCTTTTAAACTGAATGTTCCGTACATATTCATATTGCCCGTATTTATTAAAGGCAAATAATCGTTGTCAGGGATATTCAAAGCTGAGCCTGATAATCCTTTCAGCGTAATTTTAAGAATGTTATCGGAAGCATTTCCTCTGTAATCAAAAATTCCTTCAACAAGAAGAGACTGACTTCCGTTATTGCCTTTTATTTCAAGCGTAACAGGACTGCCTATCATATCCGGCGAAGAACTAATATTTTTTATAAAACCCGAGAAATCTATTCCCTGAGTTTTTGAATTTTTTGCGGTCGTACCTGTTATATTTATTTTTGAAATTAATAGATCCGGGTACAGTTTCTGTTTAAAAATAATATCTCTGCCTTTCTGTCTTTCCTTTACTTCTTTTTCGGCTTTTTTCTCAGGCATATATTTTTTGACAAGAGTCATATAATAAATTATTTTATCCGTTCTGTTGATCCACTGCTGTCCGAATAATATTCTTGAAATATTTCTCGTATCAAGTCCCGGCAAAGCAACTTTTGAAGAGAGACTGTCTATGTCCTTATTTATCATTGTCTGAATCTGTTTTGTAAAGTTAACGCTTTCCGTCAAATCTTTTTTTGCATTATTCAAATCTTTTAATATGTTTTCAAGCTCTTTTTTGTTTTCTTTAAGTTTTTCTATTTTTCCGGCCGATGCTGAAATATCGCTTAACGCGAATGATTTGGTTTTTGAAATATCATTAATAAGAGTCTTTGTTTCTTCTATTTTGTCTTCTATTTTATATTCCGATATTTTTGTTTTATAGTTATTGTATTTTGCTTCAGTTTCGGCTGAAAGTTTATTTATTTCGTTTAATGACTGCAAATCTGCCGTATTTATCAGGCTGTTTACGTCAAAATTTTTAGTTTGGGCTTCTATTTTTGCAAATGCGTCAACAGCCGGCAGGTTATTGAACTCGGATGTCGCCTTATTTTTTGCGCCTTCAAAAAATTTGGAAAACATTCCGTCTTTCTTTTTCTTTTTTTCAAATTTCTTTTCTTTTTTAGGCGGAAGTTTACCGGAAGTTTTTCTTTCAGTTCCCCATTTTAATCCGGTGACAGACATTTCGTCTATTACTATTTTTTTTCTAAGCAGCGGAGAGAACTTTGCCTGAAATTTTATTTGGTCTATATCTATTAAATTTTTAAAATAACCATTCCTGTCTGCGCATTTTAACCCAGTCATTTCAAGCGATAAATGCGTAAAACTGGTTTTAAGGCTTACAACTTCAACTTTGGCGCCGAAAATCATTTCACCCGTCGCAATAAAAGCTTTTTTCAAAAGAACGTCAAAAAACAGCACGTTAAAAACCGTTATAAGCGCTATTACAATTGCCGTAGGAATGATAAAATTCAATCTTATAAATTTCATTTTGTTTTATTTATAACAGTCGTTATGCCCAGTATGGCATCAATAAATTTTATTATTTTTAAATTTGCGACCTTTTCCTTATAATTTTTTCTGTAATATACCAGCATTTTTTTTGCAATAATTCCATTCGGTACCATTAAAACAATCCCTGTTATCAAACTTCCCATCACTACGGTGTTGTTGAATTTTGTAAAAGGAACTACGGGAAGATTATATAACCATGTATAAAAGGAATTTAAGAAATCAAAATTTACCAAAACGACATACCCGATTTTATCAAGCAGAGGATCTATAGCCAACCCGATAATTGCAAATAATGCAGCCGCCAGAAAAGCAGAACCCAAATTTACTCTGAATATCATAATAACGATAAATAACAGAGTTTTCATAAATATTCCGGGAACAAGTCCTAAAATAGCTCCCAATGCAAATCCCCATGCTATTTGGTCGGGAGAAATATCCGATTGCAGCAAATTGATGATTTTTTTAAATATTTTTAAAACAAACACTGTAACTCCTAAAAATTAATGTTAATTACCTAGCTAAGATTCTATCATTTTATTTTTTTATAAAAAAGAGTCTTGAATTAATTTTAACATTGCAAATTTTATACGATATACTATAATATAAGAAGTTTTTAAATTTTATTTTTTAACTATCAAATCAGAAATAATTCAATCAGGAGGATAAAAATGAAAAGTACCGTTATTACATTTTTTGTTTTGGGATTAATTGCAGTTTCAACAACTATTGCAGTTTGCGCACAGGCAAATAAAAAAAGCAATGTCTATGTCGCATACGAATGGGATAAATTAGAAGAAGTTATTTTAGGTTCTCCAAAAATGTTGACCGTTCCCGGTTATTATCCTACTGTGGAGTTTGGTTTCAATTATTCCAAAGACAATAAAAAATGGATGGAAGACTACGGAGGAACTCCGATAGAGATAGCCGATAAAGATTTTTACGATAAACTCGTATTTCAGTCCAATAATCTTGAGAAAGTGCTTAAAGAAAACGGAGTTACCGTACACAGACTTGATCCCGATATGCTTTCAAAAGAAGAACTTGATTATATGCAAAATCTTGAAAAAGGATTTAATTTCCTTTATCCCAGAGATCCTGTTTTGGTAATAGGCAATAACGTTATTGAAACATCTTTAAAAATTCCGATGAGAGCAAGAGAAAAATTCATAGTAAGAAAAATATTTAAACCTTTTCTTGAAAGCGACAAAAACATTCAGTATGTAGCAACGCCTTCAGTCTCGCCAAGTTTTAAAAACGAAGAAATTTATATTGAAGGCGGAGATGTTTTGTTAAACGGGAAAGAAATCTATGTCGGTTTTTCAGGAAACGCTACAAGCGTTGAAGGTATAAATTGGCTGCAGCGATATCTTGGCCCGTCTTACAAAGTCCATCAGATAAATATAAAAAATTTTCAGCATCTTGACTGTGTAATGTCGCTTATAAGGCCGGGGCTCGGCATAATAGTAAAAGAAGCTTTTACAGGCGAACTTCCCGATTCTCTGAAAAAATGGGACTTCATTGAAGTTCCTGTTGAAGATGCAAATAATCTGGCGGCAAACATCTTTATTCTTGAAAAAAACAAAGTAATTATTGATGAAAGATATACTTATCTTGAAAATGAACTAAAAAAAAGAGGGGTTACGGTTATAAAAGTTCCTTTTGATGCTCTGTCACAGATGGGCGGAGGATTCAGATGTTCCCATCATCCGATCAGAAGAGTTCCGGTAAAATAATTTTAAATAAAAAAAACTCTGTCTTAATTAATTCTGCATAAGACAGAGTTTTTTATTTAAGTCTTTATTATTTTGTTACTATTGCAGATGTTGAAGAAAGAACTACATCTACTGCCGTTGTTGATGACACAGCCGGAGCTATTGTCTCTGCAACAGTTGTAGGCGCAACAGCTACAGTCTCTGTCGAAACAGCAACATTTTTTTCTATTTTATCAGCCTTTTCTTTCATTTTGCCCTGTGCTTTTTTAGCTTCAGCTTTTGCTTTATTTGCTTCAGCTTTTGCTTTAGCTTCGGTTTTCTTTGCTTCAGCCTTTGCTTTAGCTTCAGCTTTCTTTGCTTCAGCCTTTGCTTCAGCTTTTGCTTTAGCTTCAGCTTTCTTTGCTTCAGCTTTTGCCTTGTTTATTTCTGCCTTTGATTTTTCCTTGCCTTTGCTTCTTACGCTTTCTGCAGTAACACTGGCATTATCAACTTTTTTTTCAATAGTTGTTGCCGCATTTTGTGCTTCCGTTGCGACATTTACATCTTCCGCATAAACAGCCAATGAACAAACCGCCACTGCCAACAAAGCTAAAACTAGGTTCTTTTTCATTTTCACTTCTCCTTAGTTCATAATTTTGTACTTCTAACATCCATTGGGAAGTATTTTGCATCTTTTGAATTCAAATGTCAATCCCGAAATTATCAATTAAAATATAGTATTGAATTATGTATTTAACATTTTGCATAAATATTTGTTATCATAATCTAAATCTAAACTTTATGACAAATTTTTTTAAATTCATCCCTCACTTTATTTTTAACTGCGAATTCGTATATATTTTTTTATTTTGCAGTGTCGTATTTCTAGTTTGTACAGTACTTATACGACATAAAATATTAAGAATAATAACTACTATGTTATTTTCAATATTTTTTGCACTTTTTGTATCCGAATATTTTTTATATTGCATAAATAAAAATGGAAAATGTGCATTAGATACTTTGGAATACAGTAAAAATATAGTCAACGATAGCACTACAAATCTTCTTACTTCAGATGAAGAAAAAACAACGCTGTTTATACCACATACAAATATTAATTTTGATTTTAATGACAAATTTTATAAAAATGGATTCAGATATACCAAAGGAAATAAAAACTCAAAAGAAAGTTATGTTTTTCTGGGATGCTCTTATACTTACGGTGATGCGCTAAATCACAATGAAACTCTACCATATTATTTTTCTAAATTAATGAATTTTCAAAA
The DNA here is from genome assembly GCA_018433245.1 of Candidatus Proruminimicrobium quisquiliarum. GTDB lineage: Bacteria > Elusimicrobiota > Endomicrobiia > Endomicrobiales > Endomicrobiaceae > Proruminimicrobium > Proruminimicrobium quisquiliarum. The sequence goes on along the minus strand of JAHDRN010000001.1, from coordinate 334,131 downwards.
AAACATATTAAATTGTGGAGTTTGTTCCAGAGGGTCTAATACCGCTTTAAATATTTTAAATTCAAATATAATAGAAAAAACTATTCCTGATACTATAGTTAAACATTTTTTTTACATTCTTATTGATGACCATGTAGAAAGAAACTTCAGATTATTTGCCACATACGCTAATGATATTTGGATATATAAAAACGGAAATTGGAATATTCCATTTTCCCCTTTTATAAAAGTAAGATTATTTTTTGCGAAAAGTTATATATTTAGAAATTCATTTGAAATTTTAATTAATAACAAAAATAAAAACTTTTACAAACATTATTTGTTATATACCATAAAGGAAATGAAAAAAATTATTAAAGAAAAATATCATTCAAAGTTAACAGTCGTTATTTTCCCTGGAAATATCAAAAAATGCGAATCAGATTTTTTATTGCTACCTGAATATTTTAATAATTATAAAGCCTTTGATGGACAACACCCTAGCGCAAAAGCACAAGAAAAGATAGCGACTTTATTATACAATCATATAAACAATCAATAATATCTTTATATTTTTAAGTTTCTGTACTTTAAAACTAAAAACGCAAACACCGCCGCTGAAATTGAACTTACAGTAAATGCAATACCGGTAGAAATCAAAATATTTCCAAGCCCTACTATAGGCGAAACAATGCTTCCTGCCAGAAATCCTGACGCTCCGATTATTGCAGAAGCGGTTCCCGATTGTTTTTTTGCGCTGTTAAGTGCAAATGAAATAGTAACCGGAAATGTAAGCCCCATCATGAAACATAAAATAAATAATAATCCTTCAAAAAAAACTATTGAGCCGTTAATTGCCAGAATACATAAAAGCAAAATACTGCATATTATCATTCCAGTACTGCCTGTTTTTAAACTCTTTTCATAATTTTTAAATCTTGATGATATAGCTGCTCCTGTTCCGATGGCCGCAGCATTTGCGGCAAAAAACAAACTGAACGCGACAGGACTGAATTTATAATGTTCCTGTATAATAAAAGGCGAAGCCGATATATAAGAAAACAAAATAGCCATCGTAAAAAATATCTGCAGAGTATAAAAAACAAATTCTTTATTTTTTAAAACATTCTTAAACATTTTAATCGTTTTTGAAAGTTTTTCTTTTGATCTCCTGGTTTGTGACAGTGATTCTTTAAATTTTGACGTAACTGACGTAAGTATTATTCCCCAAACAAACAATATTGCAAATATTCCTTTCCATCCTGTAATTTCCACAAGCAAACCGCCGGTAATCGGAGCAACAACCGGAGCCATTCCGTTTATCGCGCCTACTACCGCAAAAGCTTTCGTAAGATTTCTGCCTTTAAATTTATCTGCCGCAACGGAACGGGCTATTACTATTCCTCCGGCCGCGCCGATACCCTGAATAAGCCTTAAAACAACAAAAATTTCTATATTCGGAGCAAAAACACATGCAAAAGTTGAAATTAGAAAAAGAATCATTGCAATTAACAACGGTTTTCGTCTGCCGTATTTATCACTTAAAGGACCGAAAAGCAATTGACCGAAAGCCATTCCGAACATTGAAAACGTAAGCCCCAGCTGAACCATTGAAACGCTTGTTTTAAAATAACCGGTCATAGACGGAAGACTCGGCAAATACATATCCGTAACAAAAGGACCGAAAGCCGTCAGCATGCCAAGCATAATAAAAATAAAAGAGGCTGAATTTCGTTTTTTCATAATATTTTTTAGGATTTTTTCCTTATAGACAAAACTTCTTAATTGAAGGATTTTTTCTATCGCAAGATTATATACTTTTTTTGATTTTACGACAACCATTCCGAAAAAAATACTGCATTGTTTAATACGTTGTTTCAATAATTTCAATTTTTTTGTCTTTATTTACAATAAGCCCGAACATCATTAAAAGGCCTGTAGTTATAACCGCAAAAACTATTATTCCCTCTCCGTAATAACCTATTTTATTTGATTCGGGTATGCTGTAATAAAGAAGAATAGTAATAAGCCCGCGCGGAGCAATAAGCAGTTCCGGCATTAAATTTTGGCGGGAAATAAATCTTAAGTTAAAATACCGCAAAGCATAAGTGATAAATAGAATCGCCGTTCCTATAAACAACACCGTTGTATTCAAAAGATTTTCAATCATAAGCGTATATCCGAAAATAATAAAGAAAAAAGTTCTTATGACAAACGAAGATTCTCGTACTAAAAGTTTGAACTCGCTGAATACTTGACCGTAATCTTCGTACGAAATGTTGATTTTCTGTTGCCATTCATCTTTCATAAAATTGAATATATTTCTAAGAGTTAAACCGAAAACAAATATGATAATCAGAGTTGAAAGATGCATAATTTTTCCGACAGAATAAACGAGAATTAAAACAGCTATTATCGGAAACAATTTAACGCCTGATTTTATTTTAACCAACGCATATACAAGCAAAAATGATATTAAGAATGAAATTATTACGGTAAAAATACTGCTCAATACAATATGTCCCGCCAAACCCGAACTATTGCCTGCGCTCATAACGGCGATGTTAAAAAGTATAATCCCGATAATATCTGAAAAAATAGACTCGCAAACCATAAAGTCTTTCTTGTTTTTATCAAGTCCTTCCACTCCGGGAATAACTATCGCGCTGCTTATAATGGATAATGGAATAGAATACAGAAACGCATTTATAAAACTTACTTTAAGAAAATATGAAATTAGAAAAGTAATTGAAAAACTTGAAAACAGCAAAAGTACTGTCGCAACTAAAAAAGAGCGCACTATAATAGGTAAACTTTCTCTGTCCAAAGACAAATCAACGCTTCCTTCAAGAACTATAAGAATAAGACCTATAGTGCCGAAAAGATTAAGATACATCTGTGAAGGAGTGAATGAAATCCCCAAAAACTCAAGAGACGCCTTTGTAATTATGCCGGTAAGAATTAAAAGTAAAACAGAAGGTATTTTATGACGTGCGGCAATAATTGTATACACGTAAGACAATATTACAAAAAGAGCCAAACATATGATAATCAAATAGTAATTCATTTAAAAATTATATAAAATTTTGCTGTCGGAACCTAGACAAATTATTTAAAACTGAGAGGAGACAAAACTATGATAATCGTAGATAAGAATTTATGTCCTCAAAACCACAGATGTCCGGCAATAAAAGTTTGCCCGGTAAAAGCAATATCCCAGAATAACTATGAACTTCCTCAAATAGACCAAGATAAATGTATTAAATGCGAAAAGTGCATCAAATTCTGCCCGATGGGCGCTATACAGAATAAATAACTTTTGTTTTGTAGTTGTTGTTATAAGAAAGTTAGCACCATTTACACTGTAAACTTCTTTTACGAAAAACAGCGCAATACTGATTCACCCCGATATCAAAATTACTTACAAGTGAATATCCGTAAGGTTCCAAAATATCTTCAAGCTGGTCGGGATCAATTCTTATTTCCGAAGGCGGACCGAAAGATGTATCTTTTTTATTAAAATCAATAACTATAAGTTTGCCGTCGTCTTTAAGAACTGCATTTAAATTCTGCAAAACTTTTTCTGTTTCTTTATTTGCAGCAAATCCGTGTACAACATTAGACATAAGACATATATCAACAGAATCTCTTTTAATTGGAATTTCGTTTACAGCATCGGCTTTTATGGCAAAAATATTTTTAATTTCTTTCTCAGATAAATAACTGTCTAAAATTTCAATTGTCTCTTCATGACTGTCAATTGCATAAACTGTTGACGTATTTCCCATAATTTCAGCAGCCGTCAATGAAAGATATCCTGAACCTGTTCCTATATCAAGAAGAGTAAAATCTCCTTTTTCAAATCCCGCTTTACTAAGCACTTCTTTAGGATTTTCAAGAGTTTTACGGAGATTGCCTGAATGTTCATGCTTTTTCATCTTATTTTCCCTCGCCGTTGCCATTGCTGTGTCGTTTACCGTCGCCGTTTCGTTTACTGTCGTTTTTGTCGTTCCATTAAGCTGTTGTCTTTAAGCCGTTGCCGTTAAGACTTTAAGTTTTCGTAAGTTTTAGTGGCCTTAAGCTGTTGCCGTGTCGTTAGAATTTAAGATTTGTGGCGAACTGAAGTATTTTGCGACTGCTGTGTACGCAAGTGTAAACGGTACATAAAGGAGCAAAATACGAAAGTGTAGCCCAAATATTAAATTCGTTATAATCCCGCTATAATTTATTTCTTAAGAGCTTTAATAATGTCAATAACTCGTTTATCCACAATACTAAAACACGTCATCGTCCCTTTCCTGGTCGCCTTCAAAACGCCGCCCCTTCTCAAAATAGAAAGATGCTGCGACACGTTAGATTGGGATATTCCCAGTTTATCAACCATTTTGGAAACGTTGCAGCCATCGTGTTCCATAAGACCGGCAACTATTTTCAGACGTATAGGATTACCGAGCGCTTTTAAAAGTTCACTGTCTTTTTCCGCATCAAAAGTCATGGGTTATTCCCCCTTATTTTTATTACAGCAGCAGCCGTGTATTCCCAATTTATCAAAAATATACATGGCGGGACACCAATGAGTAAATGCCGACTGTAAAAGATTTAGTCCTACAAAAGCAACAAACAAATACCACCAGCCGCTTACAAAATATCCGAGAGCAAGACCCGTCAAAACTGCAATGCCGGCCGTCATTCTTAAAGCTTCTTCCTGATTCATTTTCTTCTCCTTTTTATTATATCTTATTTTTTTCGTGTTCGCGTCTTTTCAAAACATAATACAAAACAGGAACTGTCGTAAGCGAAAGAAGCGTAGCCGCTACTTCTCCCGTTATAAGAGAAAGAGCAAGCCCCTGAAATATAGGGTCAAACAATATCACGCCTGCTCCTACAACAACAGCCATCGCCGTTAAAAACATCGGTTTGAAACGAACCGCCCCCGCCTCAATAGCGGCTTCTTTCAAAGACATTCCCTCTTTCATACGCAATTGTATAAAGTCAACAAGAATGATTGAATTACGCACTACTATTCCGGCTCCGGCTATAAAACCTATCATTGACGTTGCCGTAAAGAAAGAACGGCTTATTGCATGCGCAGGAAGTATTCCGACAAGAGTAAGAGGAATAGGAATCATTATTATAAGCGGTATCAAAAATGATTCAAACCATGCCACAAGTATTAAATAAATTAAAATCATAACAATTGCAAAAGCAATTCCCATATCCCTGAAAACTTCATACGTAACCTGCCATTCTCCGTCCCATTTTATCGCCGTTTGTCCCGGCACATCCGGCTGGCGCGTAAAATACTGCTGAATAGGTATTCCTGTTTTTTCGGCAAGTTTATCTATTTTTGAACGAAGCCCCATAATAACATAGACGGGACTTTCTGATTTTCCGGCAACTTCGGCTATAACATACGCGGTTTTCTGCATATTTTTATGGTATATAGGCAGATCAAGTTTTGAAGATTCCACACGGGTCATCGCGCCAAGCCTCAGAAGCTGACCGTTTTGAGCGGTCATATTTATTGAAGAAACCGACGCCTGATTACGTCTGTCAGGAGCAAGACGAAGATTTATATTGACCGGTTCCGGTTCACCCTCAACGTGGGCAAGAGCAATATCTGCTCCGTTTACGGCAGCGCTTATTGTTGCGGCAATATCAAAAGAACTTATTCCGTTCAAAGCAGCTTTCTGACGGTCAACGTGAAGTATTTCCAAAGGCTGAACGCGCGGAACATAAGAATCAATATCTACGACATCTTCCGTTTCTTTAAGCATTTTTATTATTTCCGAAGAAAGATATTCAAGTTTGACGCTGTCCTGATCGTAAATTTCAATTACAAGCGTTGAAAGAACAGGCGGTCCCGGCGGAACTTCCGCAACGTGAATTCTTGCTCCGAATTTAGCGCCTATAACTTCTATAGGGCTTCTGACGGCTTTTGCTATTTCATGACTCTGCCTTGAACGTTCCGATGCGTGAATAAGATTAACCTGAATATCCGCCTGATCGCTGCGGTTTCTTAAAAAATAATGGCGGACAAGCCCGTTAAAATTATAAGGGCCTGACGTTCCGACGTAACACTGAATATTTTTTACTTCTGAAAGAGTTTTAAGATAATCCGCAATTTCAAGCGTCGCATTTTTAGTATTTTCAAGCGAAGAGCCTTCAGGCATATTTATAATTACCTGAAATTCGCTTTTATTATCAAACGGGAGCATTTTCATGCGGACTGCTTTTAAAGGAATAAGAGCAACAACGCCAATGATAACGGCTCCGAGTACAGAAAAATACCAAATACGCGCTTTTTTGTTAGTCATAAGCGACTGCATAAAACCTCTGTAAGCGCATATTGCCCATGACGACGATTTTTTTGCATGGTCTGTTATTTTCGGTTTCCAGAAATCAAGAATATGCGAAAACATCCACGGGCTTACTATAAAAGCAACTGCAAGCGAAAATATCATTGCAAACGATGCTCCGACAGGTATCGGCATCATGTACGGCCCCATAAGTCCGCCAACAAAAGCCATAGGCAAAATTGCGGCTATAACGGTTAAAGTTGCAAGTATCGTCGGATTTCCGACTTCGTCAACTGCTTTAACCGAAGAATTCCAAACAGATTTTGACGGATCTTTTATAAAATGGCGGTGTATATTTTCAACTACGACTATCGCATCGTCTACGAGAATACCGATAGAAAATATCAAAGCAAACAAAGTTATTCTGTTAAGGGTATAACCGAACAGATAATAAATCAGAAGCGTCAGAGCAAGCGTTACCGGTATTGCTACTAACACGACAAGCGCTTCCCTTACTCCCAGAAGAAGTCCTATAAGTATCGTTACGGAAACCGTCGCTAAAAGCATGTGGTAAAGCAATTCGTTTGATTTTTCCTTTGCCGTTTCTCCGTAATTTCTCGTTACTTTATAATGCAGTTTATTATAATTCGGATTATGAACCATAATCTGAAGACGTTTTAAAATTTCATTTGAAACAACCGTCGCATTTGCGCCTTTTCTTTTTGCCACCGTCAGCGTTACCGCGTTTACCGGTTTTGATTTCAACAAAGAGCCTGAAGCGGAATCAATCATATAAACATTCTGTTCTCTTTCGTCAACAGAATCGCTTACTTTTGCAACGTCGCCCAGCAAAACAGGCCTTCCGTTTGAAACGCCGACTACTGTTTTTGCCAAATCTTTGGCATTTTTTATAAAAGAATCGGTTTCAACTTTTATAATATTGTTTCCTTTAGTATAGTGGCCTGCGGGAAGACGCGTATTTGTTGAGGCTATTGTTCCTGCTATCTGAAGAATGCCGAGCCTGTATTCAGACATGCGTTCCGGTATTACGTGTACGTTAAACTGTCTGCGGTGTCCGCCTATAATCTGCGTTTCGGATATATTTGAAATTGAAGTTATATCCTGCTGAATTGAAGCTACTGCTTTTCGCAGAGAACGGATATCGCCGTCTTCGTTCCAAAAAGTCAAAGCAAGTATCGGAACATCGTCAATTGATCTTGCCTTTACAATCGGCTCCATAGCTCCGGCAGGCATCAAATCTTTATTTGAAGAAACTTTCGTAAAAACTCTCGTCATCGCTTCTTCCATATTTGTGCCGACTTTAAAACGAACTATAAACATAGCTCCGTTTGCTTCGGCTGTTGAATAAACATATTCAACGTCTGAAATTTCCCAAAGTTTGCGTTCTCCAAGGGTTATAAGCCTGTCTTCCACCTCTTTTGCGCTGGCTCCGGGAAACGGAACAAATATGTCAAACATAGGGACTGAAATCTGCGGTTCTTCCTCTCTGGGAAGATTTACAACCGCTATAACCCCTAATAATAAAGCGGCAATAACCAAAAGAGGCGTAAGCCTTGTTTTAATAAAAGCTCCGGCTATTCTGCCGGCGATCCCTGTTTTTTCATTTATCAAATTCATTAATGAGCCTCCGCGGTTAAATTGTTTATAGTATCTACCGTATCAAGCGATAACTGTCCCGAAACGTCCATAAGAGAAACATAAGCCATATTCATATTGTAAACTGTTTTATAAAAAGCCGACTGAGCCGATAAAAGCTGGTCTTCGGCGCGCAGCATATCAATCACCGAAATTCTTCCCTGTTTGTATAAAATGCGCATCATTTTTACCGATTTTAAAGACTGGTCTTTTGAGTTTCTCATCTCGGTTAATGCTCTTGCCGATGCTTTATAATTGTTATATGCGTTTGAAACTTCTATTACAGCCTGTTCGCCCATAGACGATATTTTTGCGTCGGCCTGTTTATATTGACGTTCTATCATATCAACTTTGGGTCCGTGGGCGGGATCTAAAAAATTCATCGTAAGCTGAAGTCCTATGGTATAGTGGTCCGGCATATAAGTCATCTGATACGAATCAGTTTGTATTTTTCCGAAAGCCTGCACAGACGGCAGTATATTGTTTTTTTCAACTTCGTGGGCATCTTTTAACGAGGAATGTTCCAATCTTGCTATATTTATATCGTTGCGCTCTTTAACGGCATTATTTATAAGCGTTTCAACAGATGCTACTGAATATTCTTTTTCAGACATTGCTCCGTCTACTGCAAAATATTTTTTATCTTCCCCCGCCATTACTGCAAGAGCAGAAACTGCGTTGTCATAACCGCTTTCTGCTTCAATACGCCTTGCCGATATAGCGTGCTTAACGGCAACGGCTCCGTAATATTCGGCGCCGGGCTCCATTCCGCGCGAAGCAAGGTTTGAAGCGTCTTTGATTTCAGCCTGAGCCGATTTTTCTGCTTCAACAGCCGCAGATATTACGGCTTTATCTCTGACAGCCGAAAAATACCGTTCCAATACCTGAAGTATGAGCTGTTTTTGAACTATTATTTCCTGCTGGTTTGCCTGAGCTATATGAGTTTTAGCCGATTTTACTCCGTAAGAAAGTTTCCCCGCCGTATATATCGGAACGCCTACTGATACCGAAGCCGTAAAATCGTCAGTCGGGCTGGGATGGTTGAGGCTGTCAACTTTAAAGTTAGCCTCGGTAAAACGTTCCTGTCTCAAATAAGAGCCGAACGAAAATACGGGATCATCAGAACGCACAAGCGACATTTCAAGCGAAGCTTTCGGATAAAACTGCCTTTTGGCAAATTTATTTTGCTGCTCGGCCTGCTGCGAAAAAGCCTGAACCTGCTTTAAATCATAATTTCTTTCTATTACTTTTGAAACCAATGTTTTAACGTCTGCAGCATAAGAATTTAAACTAAAACCAAAAAGCATAATTACGACGTAAAAAACCGTAAGCAGCCAAATTTTTGCCGCCAGTTTGCTTAATGTATTCATACCGTCTCCTTATATTTATTTTTGCATATATTATAATATTAGAATATCTTTGTCAAGCAAAAAAATTATTATAATAATAGGCGCTTATTGTTTAATTATTCAACAAATGGTAAGATACATTATAATAAGAGTTGTTTGTCAATATTATAATTTTATTCCAAAAAATTAAGCACTTTTGATTGCAAAATTATAATGATGCATCTGTCACGTTGATTAAATATGATATGAAGCAACCTAATGCTTTGTATCCCACCTGTGCAGTATTCCTTTCAAGCAGAGAAATTATTTAATTTTTATTGGTGATAACAATATTCAAAATGCTTCAAACCGAAAGCATTGCACCAATTGATTCAATACTCAAATTCATTACACATCAAACAAATTTTTTTGCCGGCACATACTGCCAAGGGATACTTATCATGATTAAAAATAACGGATTAAAAATAGATGATCTTCATTCGGAACTTCCTATTATTCAGGGAGGAATGGGCATAGGTATTTCCGGCTCAAATTTAGCTGCCGCCGTAGCCGAAGAAGGAGCAATAGGAGTTATATCATCAGTAGGATTATGCGCATTAAATACCGATTCAAGCATGGATAATAAAACGGCAAGCAAAGAAACATTAAAAAAAGAAATACGCCGTGCAAAAGAAATGACAAAAGGCATAATAGGCGTAAATATAATGGTCGCTGTTTCAGATTTTGACGACCTTGTAAATATTGCGGTAAATGAACGGGCGGACTTAATAATCATAGGCGGCGGTTTGCCGTTAAAAAATCCGGTAAAAAAACTCGGCAACATAAAAACAAAAATTTTATTGAAAGTCTCTTCCGCAAGAGCCGCAAATCTTATTTTTAAACTTTGGGATAAAAACCATTCTAATGTTCCGGACGGAGTTGTTGTTGAAGGACCTCTGGCAGGCGGACATTTAGGTTTTAAACCCGACAAAATAGACGATCCGCAGAATAAATTAGAAATTTTAATCCCGGATGTAATTCAGGCGGTAATTCCTTTTAGAAATAAATTTAAAAAAGATATTCCGGTAATAGCGGCCGGCGGAATATTTACCGGCGCCGATATGTGTAAATTTATAAAATTAGGCGCAAATGCCGTTAAAATGGCGACAAGATTTGTGGCGACTAAAGAATGCGATGCCAGCGATGAATTTAAACAGGCATACGTAAACTGCAAAAAAGAAGATATCGGCATTATACAAAGTCCTGTCGGACTGCCCGGCAGAGTTATAATAAATGATTTCACAAAAAAAATAGTCGCAGGATATAAAAAACCGTTTAACTGTCCGTGGCAATGTTTAAAAAACTGCAACTATAAAACTGCCCCTTATTGCATTTCCATGGCACTTGCGAATGCAAAAAGAGGCAATCTTAAAGAAGGTTTTGTATTTGCCGGAGCAAACGCATATCTGGTTGATAAAATAGTTTCCGTAAAAGAACTTATAAAAACTATCATGTACGAATACAACGCAGCTTGCAGCATTTAATCCTTTGCAAATATTTGAGCCTTAAACTTTTTAGTACTATTTTATTGACTAGCTTTCCCCTGCAACACAGACTACTTAGTTACAAGCTTTTTCAATTTTGCCTGCATTTCAGGCGTTAACTGTTTAATCAATTGCGCATTATATGACCCGTTAGGCATAGGCATAATTGTCGGGTCTTTCGTCGGGTTATTATTAGATATATCGGCATCTAGAATCTGCTGTGCTGCAACGGAATATTCGCGTGATTTATAAGCCGGCGTTCCTTCTTTTACAGCCGGATCTACGTTTGTTGCAACGATTGAAAGCGTATTGTCGCTGTTAAGATATATTTCAAAAGTACGCAGCTGCTGAGGGAAATCTCTTAAAGATGATGTTTCAACTTCCCAAAAACCTTTCTCGGGAGCTTTTACGGGATCCGGTGATTTGAATGCCTTAACGGTATTTAAATGGCGATGACCGGAAATCCACATTATCAAATTAGGATGGCTTTGAAGTTCGGCAATCAAATTAGGCAGAGTTACTGCATTTTGAGGATCAACCCACCAGCCCATTTCTGATCTTGGCGCAGTTACTTCAACGTCTATCGGAATATGCGCGGCAATAATCATAAGCTGACCGGCAGCATCACCGTCTGCAAGTTCTTTTTTAAGCCAGTCCCAGCGCGCCTGGTCAAGAAAACCGTGTCCGTGAATATCGGCTGAACCGTCATTTTCATTCTGAGTATTATCAAGAACTATAACTTTTATAGGAATATCTGATTTCGGAATAAAACTGTAACATGCAAAACCTTTCTCGGCATCCGCCAGATTGAAACCGTGTCCGACAGGATTTGATGTTGTGTTAAAAAATTCTTTCATCCATTCCGTTCTTAAAAGCGAACGGCGGTTCATATCTGCAACAACTTTTGGAGGTTTTTTAAAATTTGCGACAGGACCGGCAAATTTTATGTTGCCGTAAGCGGTAGAGCCGTCTATTAAACCACCATAAAAATCTTTATTGTTTATAAAGCCGGGATTTTTTAATACATCTCCTGTGGCAAAAACTGTATCGGTTATATAAGACTGCCTAAGATCTTTTCTGATACCGTAATCTACCGGAATTGAACCCATATAAAAATGATCGTGATTGCCGAGCGTCTGATACCATGGAATTGTTTTATCAAGTCCTGCGGCTTTAAAAGGTTTTTGATAATCAATTTTCTTGGCTCCTAAATTAGCGCCTGAGCTTGGATTAATGACCTTACCGTCGAGAACGTCTATATACCATCTCGTCTCGTTATACTGAGTGCTGTTAGAAGCGTCGCCGAGAGATATTCCGAAATCAAAAGGATTTATTTTATGAAGAGCATTAATAGTCTGAACGGCAGCGTCTAAAACCTGAGTTGTATAAAGCATGCTGCCCGAATACAATGATGCTCCTATAGCTTTTTTGGGATACAACTGCTGGACATATATCAGCTGATTGGGAGCTTCTTTATCGGTAATATGAATATCGCTTATGGTAAAAAAAGTTAAAAGTTTATCTTTTTTAGTAACTGTCGAACCGTCATATTTTTCAGGCATAATATCTGTTCTCGTTACAGCTTTGAGAGGAGCGCCAAACGTCCATTTGCCGTATCCGTATTTTTTATATTTTGAAATTTCATGAAGATTAATTTCTGTAGAAGGTTTGGGATCAGGAACTATTGTACGCTCAAGCGTAGTAAAAACTTCCGAATCAATCGGGTATCCTTTCGGCTCTGCTTGATTCCCCGCACAAAATCCCGTTGAAGAAAAAAACAGCATACTCATTAAAACAAATAAATTGATTTTTGTCTGAAGATAAGATTTTTGCATAATGAAGCTCCCTTTGTAGTAATATTTTTTAGATCTTATTGCTGTTATTTTATCTCTTTAATTTTAGTTAATCAAATTATAAATTATCTGCGGTAAGAAACATATTTATACATCATAAAAGCGGAACAACTATATTTCACCATTCAAGTTCCTGCATCAGTCTTTTTGCATCGCTGTTGCCTTGTTCTGCGGCATTAGTAATCAAAATGCGTGCTTTCTTTTTATCTTGAGGCTTGCCGTCTCCGAGATAATACATAAGGCCTATTTTTACCTGAGCCTGCGGATTGCCCTGTTGGGCAGCTTTTTCAAACCATTTGATAGCTTCTTTATCATCAGCTTTTACAAATGTTCCTTCATAATACATATTGCCTAAAAGATACTGGGCATACGGCATTCCCTGATCTGCAAGTTTTTTATACCATTCAAAGGCTTTTTTATAATCCTGTTCTACGCCGGCTCCTTTGTAATACATGATGCCTAAAAAAATTTGAGCCTGGGCAAGCCCTTGGTCTGCCGCTTTCTGATACCACTCAAACGCCTTTTTATAATCCTGTTCTATTACTTTGCCTCTATAATACATATCGGCTAACTGAATTTGATATTCGGCAATTCCGTCAACGGCTCTTTTGTATATGGCTTTAAACTCCATTGAATTTTCGTATGACATTTTATCGGCAAATAAATTGATTTGGCAGCACGACAAAATTAAGATTACAAGAAAGTATTTCTTTATCATAGGTTATCTCCGATTGTAAGATTCAACAGTCTGCATTATACTAAATAAAACATTAAAATTTATGTTTTATAGTCATTGCCGTGCCGTTAAGACTAGCAAGATTTTGTGCGAAGTGAAGTAATTTTAAAGTAAAGTTTACGTAAAAGAAGCGGAGCGATTGGTAAATGAGCTTTAAAATTACAAAACTGCAGCCAAAATATTGCGGTCGCTATATATTTTGAGACAAATTGTTCATAGACGACAGCGGAATCCACGTCGTATCATACGTAAAAATGATATCAATCTCACTGTAATGCCAATATTTGCGTATGGCGCGGATCATTTTTTTTCGTACTCTGTCTATTGTTTTTACAGTCCTGTTTTTATTTAAGTATACATGAACTACAACGTATAAAGTTCTTCCTCTTTTAGTTGAATATGCATTAAAACCAGCCAAATTATGCTTTACGATAAACGGATTTATCACGGCATCAAGCTCCTGCTGTATATTTGCAGGCGGCGCCGAGTTCAAAAGTTCAAGAATATTATCCCATAACTGCCTGACAAACTGAGGAACAAGCAAAAGAATAAACAACAGCGTCATTCCTGAATCAATATACGGGACGACAAAAGCAAACCGTGTTTCAGGCAAAAATATAATGCCAAAAAAAGCAAGCAGAACGGCAATGCTGAGCATCGTATCGTTTAACCAGCTTTTTGCTTCTGCCGACAAAACCGGAGAAACATGTCTTTTTGCGGCGCTTCTAAGAATAACATATACCAAAGCGCAAACCACAACAGAGATTGCAGTATACATTGTTGCGGCATCAACGCCGATATGAGCTCCGCCGGAAAGCAATGTTTTAACGGCAAAATAAGCAAGCACAAAGTTCATTGTAAGAATAAACATTGTTTGTATAACTATAAACAGCGACTCAAAAGAACCGTAACCGAAATGATAATTCTCATCTTCCCCTTTTTTTATCAACCGAACGACGTATAAAGACATCAGCATAAAAAAACTGGACGTAAAAGAATATATTGAGTCAAAAAGAACGGACTGAGACCGCGATATCAACGCAAAATAAAAACCGCCTACCGCAAACATTAAGTTTATTACGGTAACGAATTTTATTAAAGAAATTTCTGAAAACCCTTTTGATTTTTTCCTCATAGCAGCACCGCCAGTTTAACCCCTATGGAGCTACTACTATTATAGTCCAAAAACCCAAAAAGAGATATAGGTTTGTATTGTTTGCATAGCGAAATACACCCAAATATTAAATTTTATAGCCGTATATCTCTGCCATTGTTGAATAAAAATTTAATCCTTATAAGGTATATGAAAATAATCCAAATATGTTTTGAATTTATCCTGAGCGGTCAGACAGGTATCTATGAGATATCCGTGTTCTGATTTCCATTTCTGCAATCCGCGGTAATAAAACAATTTTAATTTTTCATCAATTATAAATGGCACTATATTATTTTTTAAACACTCTTTAAAAAGAATTAATCTGCCTATACGGCCGTTTCCGTCCTGAAACGGATGGATTATTTCAAATTTGTAGTGAAATTCCAGTAATTCTGCAAATGTCTTTTTATTTTTTTTGTTATATATCTGCAATAAATCTTTAACAGCTTTAGAAACTTTCTCAGGAGCTGTTGTTTCATTGCCCCCTACTTCGTTTGGCAGTTTTTTATAATCACCTATAGTAAACCAGTCTTTGCGGGAATCGCTTGTTCCGTTTTTAAGTGTTGCATGCAGTTTTTTTATAAAAGATTCACTTAATTTGTAATTTGCATGGTCAATAATCATATCAATGCATTTGAAATGATTGGCTGTTTCTATTATATCATCTACATTTGCAGTTTTTGTATTAACGGCAATAGTATTAGTTTCATATATGTAACGTGTCTGCTCATGTGTCAGCGTACTGCCTTCAATATGATTAGAATTATACGTCAGTTCAATTTCTATTTTATGATAAATACCGCCTGATACTTTTTTATTTTTTTCTGCTTTTAAAAAATCTAACAGTGTTTTAAGAGTTTCCTTATGTTTATTTATCCGGTCAGGTCTTTTTGCATTTTCAGGAATGTTCCATGTTTTGCCTGTAAGGAAAGCATCAGGTATCTTTTTTTCGGCACAGTAATTTCGGACCGTTCTTTCTGCTATGTTCCATTTTTTTGCTGTTTCTGCAACCGATAAGTATTTCATTGATTCCCTCCTTGCAACAATAGCATAACATATTATCGGCAAAAAATCAATAATATTAATTAAATATACTGTTGTTTCTTGCCGATAACGGCAAAACAATTTATATTTTCATTAAAAGATATACAGATT
The DNA here is from genome assembly GCA_018433245.1 of Candidatus Proruminimicrobium quisquiliarum. GTDB lineage: Bacteria > Elusimicrobiota > Endomicrobiia > Endomicrobiales > Endomicrobiaceae > Proruminimicrobium > Proruminimicrobium quisquiliarum. The sequence continues at coordinate 318,425 of JAHDRN010000001.1, read as the reverse complement.
TTTGAAAAGTAATATATTTTGACATGTTTAGGAAAAGCACCTCTGAATCTTTTTGTGTATTGACATTATAACAAAAATGTATTATTATATTTCTGCAATTACCAATTTATTGGTAATTAAGGAAATAATATGAAATATACAGAATTTAAAGATTATTTTCAAAATTATCCTGTTATTAACAGTAATGATTCAGTTAAAGGATGTAATTTTCAAACTGCATATAATCAATTAAATAATTGGACTAAAAAAGGATTAATCAGTCAGTTAAAAAAAGGGTTATATGTATTAAACAAAAATGATAGAAAAATAAATGTCAGCAATGTATTTATTGCCAATCAATTATATTCCCCGTCTTATGTCAGCTTAGAATATGCTTTAAGTTTATATGCGCTTATTCCTGAAACTGTTATGAATATTACGTCCGTTTCAACTAAAAAAACTGCTAAATTTCAAAATGAATTTGGTTTATTTTCATATCAATCAATAAAAATTTCAGCTTTTAGAGGATTTATTCAAGTTTCTGATAATAACGGCATGAAATATTTTCTGGCAGAGCCGGAAAAAGCTATAACAGATTTTATATATTTTAATTTATCAAAATTTGATAAAAATGATAAAGATATTTTTGAAACATCTTATAGATTTCAAAATTTACATATATTGAATATTAAAAAGTTATTACTGTTTACAAAACTTTTTAATAATAAAAAATTAATAATTGTAATTAATAATTTAATTAAAGTTATAAAGGGGAATATAAATGATAGAAGTTATTAAACAACAATTAAAGAACTCAACATCAGTACAAGAAAAAACAAACTATTTGAGAGAATTTTTACAAATAATGGTTTTAAAAAACATATATGACCAAAAAGCATTTAATAACATAGCTTTTTTGGGCGGAACTGCATTAAGAATATTATTTGATATTAACAGATTTTCAGAAGATCTGGATTTTTCTTTAATAAATAAAAAACAATATGACTTTAATAAAATAAATGATAATATCGTAAATTTTTTTAAACAAAACAATATACTAGTTGAAACGACGCCTAAAACTACAAACAACGTTCATTCTGCTTTTTTAAAGTTTCCAAAGATATTAAAAGAATTGAACTTATCAATTTTTGATAATCAAAAGTTATCTATAAAATTTGAAATAGACACTAATCCGCCTAAAGATTGGACTTTAGAAACTATGTTAATAAATAAAACATATTTGTTCCAAGTGACGTCTTTTGACTTATCGTCAATGTTTGCTACTAAACTGCATGCTTGTTTTTTTAGGAAATATACAAAAGGCAGAGATTTTTATGATTTAGTCTGGTATTTATCAAAGAAAATAAAACCAAATATAAAATTATTAAATAATGCCATATATCAAACAGAAAAAAAAGATTTAAAAATTACCGATAATAACTTTATAGATTTTGTTATAGATAAAATTCAAAAAACAGATTTTAAGCTAATCCGAGAAGATGTAAGAAATTTCTTGTTTGATATAAACGAATTAAATTTACTAAATAAAGATTTTATAATCTCTCTCTGCAAAAATCTTAAATAAAAACTTATAACTTGTAATGAAGTTTTTGTTTTAAGGACTAATTTTCCTCTTTTAAACTGAAACAATAGTATATTTTCAGTAAAAAAGCTACCAAATCCTATTAGAAATGTTTTAGATAAAACCCTTGTGATTTTTTCTCATAACGAACCGCCAATTTAGAAGCTACTACAATTATAGTCCAAAAACCCAAAAAGAGATATAGGTTTTTGAAATAGATTATTTATCATTAGATAGGAAACTATAATCTTTGGAATTACAATCAATTTATAGACTAGATAAATTTTATTATTTTATTAATTTTCTAATGTTTTTATAATTTTTTCAACTTCTAACCTTATTTTTTTTAATTCAAATAAAACCACATCTTGTTTTTCGTTTGCAAGGTCTTTTTTAAAATCATCTTCTCTAATTCTTTTTCTAAATTTATTTAAAATTAAAAAAGAATGTCCTGTTTTGCCACTCTCTTCAAATCTTTCATATGCTGAATACAAATCAATTTTACCATCAATTATTTCACCCATTAACCTTCTAGCAACTTTAGAATCCGATTTGGCAATATAACCTAGAGATCTAATATCCCGTGCTAAACGAATTTCTCCATTTTTTATTTTTTTAACAATTTGCGCATCAATTCTGTCAAAGGTTTTGCGATAATTTTTAATCCCTTGATTTTTTAAATATTCTTCGTAATAACTCCATTTTTCTTGTTTTAATTCATTATGTTCTTTCATAAAGGAATATATTTCAACATATTGTTTAGCAGTATTTGAAGCTAATCCTAATTCTTCCGAAATAATTTTTATGTCCTCACCTGTTGTCATTTTCTTTCTATATAAATACCCAGCTTGTTCATAAGGGCTCCAATCTTTTCTACCTATAATATGATACTGTCCTAATAAAGTAAATATTGCTGCTTCTGATATATTTTTTGGCAAAACTTTACATTTTATTCTCCCCCATTTTATAGGGTCATTTTTTGATAAAAGTCTATAGGCAGCTAGTCTACTATTCCCTTCAAGAACTACATAATCACCATCTCTAACTATTATTGGGTCTATCAAGCCACCATTTGCTAGAATAGAAATTTTTAATTGTTTGACATGGTCCATTTGTGACAATGTTTCTTCAATAATTTCTTGCGTTGGATTTTCATTTTCAGCATCTAACACTGAATAGATACGCGGATTTTCCGAATAAAAACATAACTCTGAATGATTTATATCTTTTTCTTCTACTAAATATTCTTTTTTGCCTATGACTAATTTATTTTGCATCTAAATCCCCCCCTAATGTTCTAAAGATAATATTTTTTTTATAATAGTAGCAAAAGTATAATCTGATATACGTTGATATTCATTTTTTGAAATATCCCCTTGTGCCAATGATGCTGCATTTTGTTTTGCTTTTAATAATAGGTCTATCCATATATCAATACTATCTTGAAGAATTATGTTATATACATAACATGTTTTTTTCTGAGATATTCTATGTATTCTATCTTGTGCTTGCAAATAATCATCAAGACTAAAACTTCTATCATAAAAAATAACATGATTAGCCATGGTTAATGTAAGACCTTCTTTTGACGATTGAGGAGTTGCAAACAAAATCCTATATTCATCATTCTTAAATTTATCAACTGATTTATTTCTATCATAAATTTTCATTCCACCATGTATCTTTACTGGATTATATTTTGAATACTTTTTAAAAAAATATTCCACATTTTCAATAAAACTAGTCCATATGATACATTTTTCATTTTTTTCCATAATAACATCAACAATTTTTATTAACTCTTGTTCTTTACCTGACATACAACCATACATTTCATCAATTAATATTGGATTTGATGCAACCTGAACTAATCTTAATAATTTTTTTAAAATAGAATTATAATTATCCAAAAACACTTTGTCATTTTTCTGAATTAAAATAGCAATATTTTGTTTAACTTTGTCATATAATTTTTTTTGTGTCTGTTCAAATTTAGCATTAATATTGATATACTTTTTATCCGGCAAAGTAATAATATGACTATTTTTTGTTTCTCTTATTGAAAATTTTTTTATCTTATCAAAAATCAAAGATACATTGTCTTCAAAATATTTTCTTTTACAACTACTTTTACCAAGCTCATTTTCGAGATCAGTCTTACTTTTAAATGCTGAAAAATTAACACCTAAACTATCTCCTCTATCTAAAAAGAAAATTTGAGACCAAATATCATAAGGTCTATTTGCTATTGGAGTTCCTGTCATTATTGTCTTGATTTTAAAACTATCCGATAGAGAATGGAAATTCTTAGCTATTGCTGATTCTGGATTTTTCAATTTTGTAGATTCATCAATAATTATTGCAAGATTTCTTGCTTTAGAAAATAAAAAAATTCTCTCTTTTTCAGATAATACAATTTCAAAATTAGCAACAATGACACGAGATGTTCCATTAAAAACAAAAAAATTATCTCTTTTATTATTGGTTAAAATTGAAGGTTTTATATCTGTATGAATTTTAAATTCATTAATCCAATTTTGAACAAGTTGTTTTTTTGTAAACACTAATACAGTATCTATATCTTTATTTTTAAGCCAATACAATATAAGATCTATGGCTATTTTCGTCTTTCCTAATCCTTGTTCATGAAAAATAGCTGAGTATTTTAAATCTTTTATAGCATTAAATGCTTCTTGTTGATATGGGAATGAATTCAATTTTGCTATAAGAGAAGGTTCTTTTTTTAGTCGAATTTTATTCATATCGTATTTACAAGTCCAAAATCATTTACAACTGTTATATTTATTGCATCATAACCATACTGTTTTTTTAATTTTCTTAACATATTTTTTGCAGTAACAAAATCATTCCACTCAACTCCTAATATAAAACTACTGTTATTTTTATGTTGCAAGCAAGCATCTAAAAAACATTTATATTGTTCTATACTATGTTCTCTACTTAAATCTCTTGTGGTTTTTGCTTCACCTATCAAAAAGAGATTGTTAGAAAAATAATAAAGGTCTGGAATGTAACTAGAATTTATTTTCGGAGGTTTTTGTACACTTTCAATAGAATCGATACATACAAAGCAGTATGAGTGTACCGGAATTATTCCTTTAAATACAACATAAATCTTTTGGACTAAATCACTATGTTTCAATGATTCTAACATTATCTATTCCTTATTTATATCGTCAACGATAAACTTCAATGTATCCATTAAAGTCAATAATGTTGTCTTTTTGTCTTCATAGCTTGCATTACTTCTTAAATTTCTAATCTCTTCATATTTAATATCTTCTAATTTATTTGTTAAATATGCTGCAAGATAATCATATGATAAATTATTAAAATCTTTATCCTTAAATTCTTCTACATGTAAAATTTTTTCAGCTTCTGTTGCATTCTCTTTTAAGAAAACTTCTTTTGCCTTATTATTTTTTAAAATAAGTGGTAGCATACGAACATTCTGCATTTTATCTATGTTATCATTTATAACCCACTTTCCAAAATCAACTTTTGTATAACCATACTTGATTAAACTTTCTAATATACTTCTATTTTGCAATTCTTTAAAGGCTGAAAATTTTTTCTCATCAAAATCATTATCACTAGGTAAATTTGGTCTATAATAAGTTTCCATATCATTATATGCATCTATCATTTTTTTTACTTCGTTGGCATTTCCTCCACAAAATGAAACTAATTGGGACATTGGCAATCTTGCTTGGTTGCTTAGGGAATTTAGAAATTTAGCTTTTGAATATGGGTCCCAATCTCTAGGTCCAACTAAATGAGATTGCAGCCTTATAGAATCAATTTCATTCTCTGAAATATCAGAATATATAACTGCTGGTATTGTATCCCAATCTCCTGCAACTTGCCTTTTTTGATAATTTTTATATATTTGTACTCTAGTGTTGCCTTCAATAACTATAAACTCATTGTTTTTTGTCTTATTCACTATAATTGGGTGAATAATTCCATTATTGGCTTTTATTGATTCTTCTAAAGTCGCACAATCCAAACTTCCAATACCCAGCGCCAAAGAAACAGCAGCATCATTTATAGCTTCAGGAGATTCCTTGTATATTTCAAGGAATCTAGCTATTCTAGGATTTGTTATGTCTGTTTTAAGCAAACTAATTTCTATTTTTCTATATTCAACTTTGCTACTCATCATAAATACCTCCTAAAAATATCTATTAATTTTTTCATATTTTAAATTAAAATATTTTTTAGCAATAAGAGGGAACATTATTTCAAAATCAAGCATAGATTTATATGCTTTACACAATGTTTTTTTATTTTTGTGATAATACTGATTTGCTTCGCAGAACTCTCTAAAAGACATTTTTTTAAAAAATTGAGGTTGATTACACCATCGTGCCAACTGAATATATATATCCTTATATATGCTGTCTTTATATTTTTGATATCTCATCAAATATGGAATACATCCATATGACATTAAAATTTTCAGTCTTTCAAATATATTAACTAAATCTTTTTCATCTTGTGATTCAAAAGCACAAAGAATATATAACTTGGTTGTTCTATGATTATATTCACGCCATAGATTTAATTTTTTTTCTATTAAATTCCTATCCTTAATATAATCAAAAGCAAAAATAAAATCTCCTAAATACTTTGTTTTTGAAAGTCGTTTAGCTGATTTACTTGTTAATAATCTTATATCTAATCCTTGCTTAAATTGAAATGGTTTATCCGTAGATTCTATATCATCTAAAATTCTTTCCCAATCTTTAAAAGCTAAAAAATTATCGTCTAGCAAGCTTATATATGGTCTATTTGTATCCAAAAATTCCGATACCGGAGAGTGAGCCATTGGGTGATCATATTTTTTATTTACACAAAAATTACATTTTCTAAAACAACCTCTTGTTGTAAAACCAAGAGAATACTTGGTGTAGTAATCAAAATTACGTAATGAACTGCCTTCTACCAATTTATTATTAACATATTCTAAATATAAGTTATAATCGGGCATATGATGTTCATATCTCCAATCAAGATTCTTTCCACCATCAATAAAAAAACCAGTACCACCAATAGTAATATTTTTTTTATCCAAAATATACTCTGGAATTTTGGTAAAACTAAATACTTTAGAAATATAAACATGATCAAAATTAAAAAACTGATTATATGACTGTAGCAAGTTTACAAAATGACCTTGTTCTTTTTTATAAGCACTAATTTTCATCAATGCTAAATTAGGGTAATTTGTACCCTTATCCAAGAGATCTGCATCTATTATACCTATATTCATTTTATGATTTTATAAAATTTTAATATTAATTTGTATTTGCAAATAAAAATAGCACATAATGAACCAAAATACCAAAGTACAGTTTAAATTTAAAGTCGTTTTTATTTTATTTTTTTAAGACCAGCAAAATTTTGAGCGAAGTGAAGTAATTTTAAAGTGAAGTTTACATAAAAGAAAGCGCAAGCGATTGGTAAATGAGCTTTAAAATTACAAAACTGCAGCCAAAACATTGCGGTCGATATATAAATTTGTTAAAGAAGAAAACTACTGGGGTGGCTGACGAGATTTGAACCCGCGACCTTCGCTTCCACAGAGCGACGCTCTAACCAACTGAGCTACAGCCACCGTTAATCATGAAGTAGATTGTAAAAAATAAACGTCTCCGACGTGAGTTGAACACGTAACCTACTGCTTAGAAGGCAGTTGCTCTATCCAATTGAGCTACGGAGACATGAGTTTATAGCACGAGATTATATCAAAACATTTATTTGTAGTCAAATAACCGTAATTTATTATATAATCTGTCTGTATGAATAAAAAACCGGAATTGCTGCTTCCCGCAGGTTCGCTTTCAAGACTTAAAACGGCCGTCTTATACGGTGCCGATGCCGTTTATTCGGGAACTCCCGATTTATCGTTAAGGGCAAAATCGTCTTTCCCGATGGAAGAACTTCAGGAAGGAATTGATTACGCAAGAAACGCCGGTAAAAAAATATACTTAACACTAAATATTTTTTCCCGCAACAAAGATATTGAAAAGCTTGCAAATTTCATAAAAACCGTAAAACAATTAAATCCGGACGGCGTGATAGTTTCAGATCCCGGCGTATTTGATTTTATACATTCAAAACTGCCTAAAATTCCCATACACATATCAACGCAGGCAAACGTATGTTCAGCGCTGACAGTTGATTTTTGGAAAAAAATGGGTGCTTCTCTTTGCGTGCTTGGCAGAGAAGTAAGTTTTAACGAAATAAAAGAAATAAGAAAAGCATGCCCCGATATAAAACTTGAAATGTTTATACACGGAGCAATGTGCATAAGCTATTCCGGAAGATGCCTTATTTCCTCTTTTATGGCGTCAAGAAGCGCAAATCAGGGTGCCTGCGCCCACTCGTGCAGGTGGAAATACAAAACATACGTTGAAGAAGAATTGCGTCCCGGCCAGATGTACCCTATAGAAGAAGATGAAAGAGGCACCTATCTTTTGAATTCAAAAGACTTATGCCTTATGCCCAAACTCAACGAAATACTTTCGGCCGGCATTGACTCTTTAAAAATAGAAGGAAGAAATAAAACTGAATATTATGTGGCGCAAACGGCACGCGTTTACAGACAGGCGATAGATGATTACTATGACAATCCTAAAAAATGGAATCCTAAAATATATATGGCCGAACTTTACACTCTTCAGAACAGAGGCTATACTGCCGGCTTTTTTGACGGAATACCGGATGACAAAGCACAGGATTACAACGACACTTCAAGCAAAAGCGATTACAGAAACTGCGGTTTTGTAAGAGAAAATAACGGCAGCGAAATAGTTTTGGAATTAAGACATAAATTGTCAAAAGGCGATAAAATTGAATTTCTTTCCCCCCTTCGTTTTGAACCTTATAAATTAAAACTTGGCGATATACAGCCGGCAAATTCAAAAAAAACGGTTGAAACATTGTCGCCCGGCGTTGCAAATCAGGCCGTAAAAATAAAAATAGACGGCGAAAATATCAAACTTTTGCCCGTTCTTACTGTTGCGAGAATAAAAATACAATGAAAAATATTTTCTTAATGTTTTTGGGTATACTGATAGCTTTGGCAAGTTTGGAAATTTTACTGCAAACCAGTTCGTTTGTAATAGAGCAGGCAAATAAATTATCAAACAAAAAAATAGTAAAGCTGGCGGATAACAAAGACTTAATAAAAATACTCTGCATAGGCGAATCTACTACCGTCGCACAATATCCAAAACAGCTTGTAGATTATCTTAATAAACATATAACAAAAGATTTCATGGTTATAGACTGCGGAATTTCCGCAACGCATATTGAAAATATCGTTGAAAGGATAGACTCTCAGCTTGAAACATACAAACCCGATATAGTAATTTCAATGATGGGCATAAATGACGCTGAGTTTCAAAACGCCGAAATATATAAAAAACATAAATTAAAAATTTTAGAACTTTTTATGCTTATAAAAAAACATATTGAACAAATCGCGGCAGATCAATTATACGCAGATGACAAAGATATTGATTATTCCAAACTTCAGGATGAATATTCCGCCAACCGCAAAGAACTTACTCAATTAGAGCAATTGATTGATAAAAATCCAAAAAATTTAAAAGCTATAGAGACAATTTCAATTCTTTACAGAATGCGAAAAGATTATGTCAACGTTGAAAAATACGTAGGTATCTATCGCGCTAATTCAGCCGCGCCCAATATGCATATGCTATTTATGCTGACGGATGCTTATATACGCATGGGAAAAGACAATGATGCGCAAAAACTGATTTTATCGGTTCTAAACGATAATGACATAAGCGATGAAGATAAAAATATTTATTTGTCAAAAGCGGTGGAATCGTATATATATCTTTCAAATCCTGAAAAATTAAAGGATTATTACAATCTTATAATAAAAACAAAAACTCAAACCGCAATTCTTGATAATCTATACAAATATCTTATATCTAAAAATATAAGCATAAAATACTATGATTACTCCAACAAGTTTAAAAATACGATAAAAACCGTAAATTTAAATACTGAAAAAATCAAAAACGCCTATTTGATTTTCGCAAAAAAAGTGATTGATTCCGGAGCAGTTTACATCTGTATGGGTTATCCTGCTATGCCGATAAAAGATTTTGAAGATTTTTTTAAAGATACGGCTTTAAAAAGCAAAATACTTTTTGTATCAAACGAAAATAATTTTAAAGAACAGCTTAAAAAAACTCCGTACTACGGATTATTCAGAGACAATTTCGGCGGCGCTTTCGGGCACTGTACCGATGCGGGAAACAGGCTAATAGCCGAAAATGTCGGGCAATATATACTGAAAATCGTCAATTGAAATATTGGAGAAAAAAGGAGTTCTTAATGAAAAAAACGCTTTTAATATTTTGCGGTATACTTATCGCATTGATAAGTTTGGAAATTGTACTGCAAACAACTTCTTTTATCATTTTACGGATAAATAAATTAAATATTAATAAAACAATTAAACTTGCAAAGAATAAAAATGAAATAACAATACTTTGTATCGGCGAATCCACTACATACGAGCAATATCCAAAAAATTTACAAAGATATCTTGACTTGTATCTTGACAAAAAATCAGTCAAAGTCATAGACTGCGGAATTCCAGGCACAAATTTAAATAATACACTAAAAAATCTTGATAATTACATATCGGACTATAACCCCGACATAGTAATATCAATGATGGGTATTAATGACGCACAAAGGCAAGACGTTAAAATATACAATAAAAAATACCGTTTAAAAACTTTGGAACTCTTAAGAATTATAAAAAAACACATAACGGCCGATTTATATGCTGAAAATTTGAATTACAATATTAACGATATTATGCTTGAATACATAAAATCCGGAAAACCTCCGGTAATTCTGGAATCCATGCTAAAAAAAGACAAAAATAATCCTGAAATTCTAACGGCTCTCATTTCTGTATACAGAATTTTAAAAGATTATGAAAGTACGGAAAAATATGCGAATCAATATATTGAAAATTATTTGGGAAAATTTGACGCAGATGTCCCTTTTTTTCTTACTGATATTTATATACAACAAAAGAAATACCCCAATGCCGAAAAATTAATATCAAAAATAATATCAGATAAAGCCATAACAGACACATTTATAGACGATTATATATGCAGAATTATTGAATCTTATATTAAATTCGCTCCCGATGAAAAAAAATTAAATCTATATAATATGCTTTTGGAAAACAAAGTTCAGACAAAAATTTTAGATAATTTTTATATTTATCTGTCAAAAAAACTTAAACAGCCGGTTAAAAGATATGACTATGAAAATAAATTTAAAAATATTGTTTCTGCGCCTTTTTTCAGTACAAAAGAGATAAAAGAAAGCTATTTATCTTTTGCGGAAAAAATAATAGAAAAAAATATAATTTATATATGCATGGGCTACCCGACAATGCCTATAGAAACTTTTAAAGATTTCTTTAAAAATTCAAAATATGAAGATAAAATTATATTTGTTTCAAACGAATATAATTTCAAAAAAAGACTTGCTAAAATGCCGTATTTTGCTTTATTTATAGATAACTTTGCCGGTACTTTCGGTCATTGCACGAATTTCGGCAATAAACTTATAGCAAAAAATGTAGGGGATGTAATTTTAAAGATAATTGATATTTAAACTATGTCAAAATTAAAACTTGATTTACATGAAATATTTAATAAAAGCAAAGAAATAGACATTTCTTTAAAAGAAATATTGAAAGAAGCGCTTGAAAAAGGCATTTCGGAAATAGAAATAATTCCCGGAAAAGGTTCCGGCCGGTTAAAGAAAAAAGTACTGCGGTTTCTAAATGACAAAGAAACAAAAAAAATGTATACTAGGTACAAAATTGACCCTGTCAATTTCGGCAGGCTGTTTGTATACGTAAAGAAAAAAGGAGATAACAAATGAAAAACTTTATTATTTCTGTATTCGTAAACATTCTTGCGTTGTTTATAATCGTAAAACTTCTTGACGGCGTTTCAATAGACGGTTCAAAAACGCTTATTATTTCGGCTTTGCTTCTTACATTAATACATGTTTTTATAAAACCGGTTCTGATGTTCGTATCAATACCTTTTAATTTGTTTTCTCTGGGCATTTTTACGCTGTTTATAAACGCTTTTCTTTTTTATTTTGCGTCAAACCTTGTATCCGGTTTTAAAGTTGCCACTTTTTGGTACGCCTTTCTTGCTGCTATTATGCTGAGCGTAATAACTATAATTGTAGACGCTTATTTTTTGAAAAAAAACGTCAGAGTTTTAAAAGATTACGGGAATACGCCTCCTAAATAAACCGGATACCTTATGATAACAAAAAATTTAATAGAACAAATCTTCTCTGCCGCAACTATACTGAGATGGAACGACCATATCAGGCCTTTCAATTTTTTTGAAATAGACAAACAATCCCACAAAATGATTATCGCATATATCATCGCCAAATTTGATGAAGAAGAAAATAACAAAGTTGACTGGATGAAACTTATTGAAGGCGGAATTTTTGAATTTTTCCACAGGACGATGCTTACCGACTTAAAACCTGAAGTTTACCATGAAATAATGTCAAAGAAAAAAAACGAGCTCAATAAATGGGTTTTAAACCGTTTGAACAATGATATTTTTGAAATAAATCCGGATTTGAGAGACAGATTTGAACAATATCTTTTTGACGACTCTTACGCAAAATATGAAAAAGAAATTTTGGCGGCTTCGCATGAATTTGCGACAAAATGGGAATTCGGCATAATTTATCCGTGGAATCAAATGCTTTACGGAATAGAAAAAACAAAAGAAACGGTTGAAAGCTGCGTCGTAAAATATCAAAATTTCGTAGGCGTAAAAAAACTGATAATGAACAAAAAATATTACGGATTTCTTGATTTATGCGGACAGCTGAGATTTCAGCAGAGATGGGCTCAGATGGTCAGACAGCCTCAGACGACTGTTTTGGGACATATGTTCGTGGTAGCAATATTCGCTTATATCTGCTCGCTTAAAATAGGAGCTTCTCCTAAAAGATGTTATAACAATTTTTTCTCGGCACTGTTCCATGATTTGCCGGAAATACTTACAAAAGATATCATAAGCCCGATAAAATATTCCGTTTCCGGGCTTGAAGACATAATAAAAGAATACGAAAAACACGAAGTTGACAACAGAATCCTTCCTCTTTTGCCTGAAGCCTGGCGTTTTGAAATGCAGTATTTTATAGAAAATGAATTTTCAAACAAGATACTTGAGAACGGTAAAATAAAAACTCTCTCAGAAATAAACGAAAATTTTAACGATGATTCATTTTCGCCCGTTGACGGCGGAATAATTGAATTATGCGATAAATTGTCGGCGTATATTGAAGCGTCTTTATCTATTAACCACGGTATACGTTCTGATAAACTTAAAGAATCAAAAATTAATCTTTACGAAAAATACGCAACCCGCTCGTACTGCGGAATAACTTTAAAAGAAGTTTTTGATTATTTTAAAGACTGAAATTAACAGATTCGCGGATACTGCTCGACATCAGCATTTGCCAAAATTCTCAAAATTCCCGATTTTGATTTTATCCATACGTTTTTTTTATCATTTACGATTTTGCCGATGACTTTTGCGTTTTTACCTGAAGGATGTTTTCTCATTGCGTTAAGAATTTTAGCCGTATATTTTGAAGGCTGTATTGAAACAAGTTTCCCCTCGTTTGCCATATACAAAGGATCAAGTCCGAGTATTTTACAGAAAGCTCTTACCTGTTTGGAAACCGGAATCTCGTCATTGTTTATTATAATGCCTTTATTTGAACTTTTTGATATCTCGTTTAACGCCGCAGCAAGACCTCCTCTTGTAGGATCTCTTAAAACATGTATTTCCTTACATTCTTTAAGCATCGTTTGAACAAGAGAATCCAGATGCGCGCAGTCGCTTTTGATTTTGGTTTTAAATTTAAAATCGTTTCTCTGCATCATAATCGCGGCGGCGTGCTCAGCTATATTGCCGCTTATTATAACATCGTCGCCTTCGGATGCGTTGACCGAAGAAATATTAACGCCTTCCGGTATTAATCCTACGGCGGAAGTGTTTATAAAAATTTTGTCGGCTTTTCCTTTGTCAACCACTTTAGTGTCGCCGGTTATTATGCTTATTTTAGCTTCTTTTGCCGTTTTTGCTATTGATTGGGATATTTTTAAAAGATCTTTTTGCGAAAACCCTTCTTCTATTATCATCGCGACAGACATAAACAGTGGTTTAGCCCCCATCATACAGATATCGTTTACGGTGCCGCATACCGCCAGTTTTCCGATATCGCCTCCGTTAAAAAATATGGGATCTATCACAAAAGAATCTGTTGAAAAAGCCGTTTTGACGCCGCTAAATTCAGCTACTCCGGCATCATCCATTCTGTTTAAAATTTTATTGTTAAAGTTTTTCTTAATAAGCCTTATAAGTTCGTTTGATTTGTCTCCGCCGGTGCCGTGCGCCAGAAGAACTGTGTTATTTTTCATTTCTGTCTCCGTATTTATAATAACTCGCGCAGACTCCCTCTCCGGAAACCATACACGGTCCCACCGGCGTAAGAGGCGTGCATTCTTTTGCAAAACTCGGGCAGTCAGACGGTTTATATCTGCCTGTAAATAATTTGCCGCATATGCATTTTGCGGCTTTTTTAGAGGGTTTTAAGGGACTTTTAAGGACAAATTTGCGCAGCGCGTCAAACTTTTCATATCTCATTTTTATTTTTAAACCGCTTTTTGAAATATTGCCGAGTCCTCTCCATTTGACGTCGTCTTCTTCAAAAACTTCAGAAATTGTTTTTAAGGCTTTTACATTTCCTTCGGCGGTCACTGCTCCGTAACAATTCACAAGTTCAGTTTTTTTCTCGCGGTAAAGTCCGTATAAAACATCAACCGCATTTTTTAAACCGGCAAATTCAAAACCGGCGACAACGCAAGGTATTTTATAGTTTTCGGATATAAATTCAAAAGATTTATACCCTGTTACCGTGCATACATGCCCTGGAAGTATAAAACCGTCGGCGTTAATTTTTTTTTGTTTCAAAAGTGAGTTTAAAGCAGGAATTATTTTTTTTAAAACTGAAAACACATAGAAATTTTTGATTTTTCTTTTATAGGCGTCAATAATAATCCCCGCCGCAAGAGGAGCGGTTGTTTCAAAACCCGCCGCAAGAAAAATAACGTTTTTTTCCGGATTTTTTTCGGCTATATTTAAAACATCAACCGCGGAATATACCGTTTTAACGTTGTTTTTTTTAAGTTTTTCAAGTGAAACGTTCTCGTCGCCTGACGGAACTCTGAGCATATCCCCGAATGAAACTATTATATTGTCTTCGTTTTTAGCAAGGCCGGCTATATAATCAATATCTTCTCCGTCGGTAACGCATACCGGACATCCCGGGCCTGACAAAAAATCAATTTTGCCGGCGTAAAAATTTTTTAAGCCGAATTTTGATATGGCAAAAGTATGAGTTCCGCATACTTCCATAAATTTTGCGGTTTTTTGAATTTTTACGTTAATTTTAAATTTTAGAGACATGAGTTATTTTATAAGACATGAGTTTTGGAATTATTTTATCATAATTGTCTTCAATTATAAGATTATCAAGATGTTCATGTTTCATAAATCCGTTGTTTACCGACTTATCAAGAAAATCCAAAAGTCCGTCAAAATATCCTTCAATATTTGCGACGGCGCACGGTTTTGAATGCAGAGAAAGCTGCTGCCAAGTAAAAATTTCAAGAAGTTCTTCAAGTGTTCCTATACCGCCCGGAAGAGCGACGAAATAATCCGACAATTCATACATCGTTTTTTTTCTTTCGTGCATATTTTTTACTATCTTTAATTCGTTTGCTTTTTTATTGCCGAGATTTAAATTATAAAGAAATTCGGGGATAACCCCTATTGCATGTCCGCCTTTTTTTAAAACCGCGTCGGATAATTTGCCCATCAATCCTATATTTCCCCCGCCGTAAACGAGAGTAAGGTTATTTTTTACTATTTCACCGGCAAATTTTTCGGTTATTTCGGAATATATTTTTTTATTTCCGCAGCCTGAGCCGCAAAACACGCAGATTTTTTTATCCATATTAAAATCCGGCCTCTTTCGCAGTTTTAATCATTTCAAGAGCCTGTTCTCTTTCTATTTTTTGTATGGCAAAGCCGGCATGAACGAGAACATAATCGCCTTTTGACACGCCGTCTATAAATCTTATGTCAATAATATCTTCAACACCGCAGAAATCGGCATCGGCTTTATTATCTTTTAGAATTGTTTTTATTTTACAGATATTAGCTATGCACATTTTATTATAAAATATAAAAAGCCGTCAGCGCCGCTTGACAGCTTTCCGTATATTCCGGCTTGTTTATTTATTAATTTGAGATATCGCATATTCGGCGTATTTTCTGACGTTTTCATTTGAATCTTTTAATAATGCTTCTATGGACGGTAAAGCCGAAACCGCGTCTTTTCCCAAATCAGTAAGTTCGGTTAATGACATCAGTCTGATTTCATATTCCTGATTTTTCAATAAAAGCACCAAATCAGGGATGGATTCTTTGGAAGCCGTTCCTATATTTCTTAAAGTTGTTCTTGCAAGTTCACGTATTTCAGAATTACCGTCTTTTAACATTGGAATTATATAAGGAACCATATCGTTGGCATCCTGTTTCATATTGGATAATATGTTTAAAATTTTTATTTTAACGCTGTTTCTGCTGCTTGATAAATATTTTTTTAATTCTTTGACATGTTCTCTGTCTGTTCTGCCTATATTGTCTATTGCTTTTGACGCCGTCCGGCTGAAATTATTGTCTGATTCAACAATATCAAAAAGCACGGGCAAAGCCGTTCTTCCGTTGAAATTAAGATTTCCCAGACAGTCTATTGCCGCCAGTTTTACAAGTTCGTTACTATCGGTCTGAACAACGCTTACAATATGTTTAACCGCATCGTATTTAACTACGCAGTCCTGCAGTAACGGCATTACTGACAATGCTTTTTGTTTTACTACAGGATTATCGTCTTTCAATAAATATACGATATCTTCAAAAACAGATTCGCCTTCGCATCCCAAATTTGCAATCAAATCAAGAGCGTCTATTTTTTCATGCAGTTTATCCGATTTCAACATCAAAGCAAGTTTGGCAATCATATTTTTTCTTGCTTCCTCATTTTTAACTTTCGGCAAATACTCTATCGCAGTCTGTCTTAAAGTATTATTGCTGTCAGAAATAAACTTTAACACATAGCCAAGCACAAGCCCGGGATTTGCTTCTATAGACGAAACATAGCATTCAAATCCTTTCCGGCAGTCATTTCTCAGAAGATAAATATCACCGAGATTTTTTTGAGACAACGCTACGTTTTGATTGTTTTTTATTGATTTGTTGTAACTGTTGATTGCTTTGTCGTACTCGCCTTCCTGTTGGTAACGCACGCCTTTGTTAAAATCCGCATTATTGCATGCAAAAAACGATAATGCCAACAGCAAAAGAAATATAAAATTATCAATTCTGAACGCCTTCATAAAAACTCCTTCTATGCCGTTTTCGTCAATATTATAGCATTTTAATATTTTTTTAGCCATAATTTTATATAGAAAATAAAAAACACAAGAGATGTTTTTCAACGCACTCTTGTGTTTTTTAATATAACTGTTTTTTATTTTATAAGCATGCTTGTAAAAGACCTTACTACAAATACTATTGAAACTGCAAAAAATACAACGGCAAAAGTCGTGCTTACAACTGCAGGAATAACCAATGCAAGTTCAAGAGCCAAAAGCCCGAATAAAGTCGTAAATTTAATAATAGGATTTAATGCAACTGACGATGTATCCTTAAACGGATCGCCTACGGTATCGCCGACTACTGTCGCTTTATGAAGTTCTGTTCCTTTTTCCCTCATATCCACTTCAACAAATTTCTTTGCATTATCCCACGCGCCGCCGGCATTTGCCATAAATATTGCCTGAAACAAACCGAATATTGCTATAGATATCAAATAACCTATGAAGAAATAAGGTTCAATAAAAGCAAAGGCTATGGTTGAAAAAAATATGACCAAGAACAAATTGAACATTCCTTTTTGAGCATATTTTGTACATATTTCAACGACTTTTTTGCTGTCTTCGGTAGAAGCCTTATTGCAAGCACCGTCAAGTTTAATATTCGCTTTAATAAATTCAACTGCTTTATACGCTCCGCTTGTAACAGCATGAGTTGAAGCGCCGGTAAACCAGTATATTACCGCCCCTCCGGCTATAAGACCAAGAAGGAAAGGCGCATGGAGAAGAGAAAGACCTTGAAGAACAATGTCTTCGCCCTTAACTTCCATAAGAGTAAATATAATTGAGAATATCATCGTTGTCGCGCCGACTACCGCAGTACCTATCAAAACAGGTTTCGCAGTGGCTTTGAACGTATTTCCTGCTCCGTCGTTTTCTTCAAGAGTCAATTTTGATTTGTCAAAATTAGGTTCAAATCCGAAATCTTTTTTAATTTCTTCTTTTACTCCGGGTATGCTTTCAATAAGAGAAAGCTCGTAAACTGACTGCGCGTTATCGGTAACAGGACCGTAAGAGTCAACAGCTATAGTTACAGGTCCCATTCCCAAAAATCCGAAAGCAACAAGCCCGAATGCAAAAACTGCAGGATGCAGCATAAATTCGGTAAATCCCAGAGAACTTACCCCGTACGCTACAGCCATCAGAATTATTATAACAAGCCCCATCCAATATGCGCTGAAATTACCTGAAGTAAGACCGGCAAGAATATTCAAAGATGCTCCGCCGTTTTTGGAAGAATTAACAACGTTTTTAACAAAAGCGCTTTTTGTAGAGGTAAATATTTTAACAACTTCCGGTATTATTGCGCCGGCCATAGTACCGCATGTTATAATTACCGAAAGCTTCCACCACAAACCGTTTGCCAAATCGCCTATTATGAGGTTAGATGTTATAAATGTTAAAACTACCGATATTATTGAAGTTATCCAAACCAAAGACGTAAGAGGTTCTTCAAAATTCATTTTATCAGCTTTTTCATATTTTGATTTAGCAATAGAACCGTTTAACCAGTAAGCGGCTGCGCTTGCAATAATCATTATAAGCCTCATTACGAATATCCATACAAGAAGCTTGACCTGATTATCAGCCTCAGGAACTGCAAGCATAATAAATGTGATCAAAGCGACACCGGTTACCCCGTACGTTTCAAAACCGTCGGCTGTAGGACCTACTGAATCTCCTGCATTATCTCCGGTACAGTCTGCTATAACGCCGGGATTTCTTGCGTCGTCTTCCTTAATATTAAAAACAATTTTCATCAAATCCGAGCCGATATCGGCTATTTTTGTAAAAATACCGCCTGCGATTCTCAATACGGAAGCACCCAAAGATTCACCTATTGCAAAACCGATAAAACAAGGTCCTGCGAAATCTCTCGGTATAAAAAGAAGAATTACAAGCATTATAAAAAGCTCTATGCTTATAAGAAGCATTCCGATTGACATACCTGATTTTAACGGTATTGCAAAAGTCGGATAAGGTTTGCCTTTTAAACTTGCAAACGCCGATCTGGAATTTGCGAAAGTATTAAGTCTCATACCAAACCATGCAACCGCATAGCTTCCTAAAATACCGATAACGCTGCACAATATTATTATGGAAACTTTTAAAAGCGTAAAATCGCTTAGAAAATAGAAATATATAAATATGATCGCTGCCAGAAGAATTTCAAGAATGATTATGAATTTGCCCTGTGTTATGAGGTATGTTTTGCATGTTTCATAAATGAGCTCGGAAACATTGAGCATGGATTTGTGGACCGGCAGATTTTTAATCGCATTAAACTGAGTAAAACCGAAAGCCAATCCGAAAATACAGATAATTAAACCTAACATCAAAAGCGAATGTCCCGAAATACCGCCCAAGAAAGAAACAGACGATAAATCCGGAATTACAAGATTGGCTTCGCTTGAAGCAAAAGCGCATACTGAAGCCGCAGCCGTAATTACTAACGAAAACATAAAACTTCTCAACTTAGAAAACATACTTTTTTCTCCTTTGGTCTACCTGATTGCAGGTTATTTTATCTTTTCTGAATTTTTAACAAATTTTGTCATAGATTGTATATTTATAACAATTCTTTGTCAAACAAAAATAATAATTTACGGTTTAAAAAGCCGGTTGGTATTGAGATGGCATATAGCCATTGCAAGAGCATCCGCGGAATCATCAGGTTTGGGAATATCCTTAAGGCCTAAAACCGCCTTTACCATATGCTGCATCTGGTGTTTATCTGCCGAACCGTACCCCGTTAAAGCTACTTTTACGTGCCTCGGATTATATTCAAAGACGGGGATATTATTATTGCATACTGCCACAAGAAGCGCGCCTCTTGCCTGTCCTACCGCGGCTACGCTTGTTGCTCTTTTAAGAAAAAACAATTCTTCTATCGCGACAACTTCCGGATTATATTTTTTTATTACCGTCTGGATTTCATCGTAAATATATTTCAATCTGTCTGCAAGTTTTTGCTCGGGACCGGTTTTTATGCATCCGTACTCCAGCATTTTTATTTTATCGGTATTTCCTTTTTCAACCACGCCCCACCCGGCCATTGATAAACCCGGATCTATTCCCAGAACTATCATAAATTCCCCCGTTTCAATTAAAACGATTATAAATAATATTGATTTGTTTATCAAACAACATTTACATTTTTTGACAATAGTTATATAATTGCAGGCATTATGATTATAATAGATTCTCACACTCACGTATGGCCCGAAAAAGTAGCGGAAAAAGCAAGAGCATATCTGCAAAAATCGTTTTCTATGCCGATTACTGTTTTTCCCACCGTGGAAAACCTGCTTAAAATAATGGATGAAAATGAAATATCAAAAAGCGTAATAGCATCGGTAGCTTCAAGACCCGACCAGGTAAAGTCCATAAACAACTGGCTTTTTAAAACGGACAAAAAAAGATTTATTCCTTTTGCGTCGATTCACCCTTTTTATGACAATTGGAAAGAAGAATTAAAAAGGATAAAAGACAATGCCTACGGAATAAAATTCCAGCCGGAATTTCAGGACTTTTATATAGATGACGAAAAGATATTTCCTCTATATGAGCAAATACAAAAATTAAATATTCCGGTGCTTTTCCACTGCGGAACAGAACTGAGCCTGCCCGGCATAATACACGTTTCTCCCGATAAAATAATAAAAATAACGGATAAATTCCCTGAAATGACGTTTATCGGAGCGCATATGGGCGGATTTAAAATATGGGATGAAGTTATTGAAAAACTTACCGGCAGAAATATTTACTTTGACACGTCTTCGTCAATATCTTACATGAAAAAAGAACAATTGGATATGTTTATGTCAAAACACTCTATTGATAAAATTATATTCGGAACGGATTTCCCGGTAGGCAGTCAAAAAAACGAAATAGCTTTTTTGAAATCGCTTGATATTGAAGAAGATAAAAAGATAAAATTATTCGGCGGAAATATAATAAAATTATTAAATTTAAAATAAGGATTAACGCTATGTTTAAAAAACTTTTTGTTTTATCTGCAGCCGTTTGTTTTTTTATTGTATCCGGATGCGCTCAAAAAGCCGCAATCCAGCCTAAACTTGAAAAGACCATAGTCTGTTTCGGCGACAGTTTGACCCACGGAACCGGAGCTTCAAACGGAGAAACTTATCCTTACTTTCTGCAAAAATTTACAAATCTGACGGTCGTAAACGCCGGCGTACACGGTGACACGTCTCAGCAGGGGTTGGATAGAATAGACGAAATATTCCAATTTAAGCCTTTTATGGTTCTTATTGAATTCGGCGCAAATGATTTTTTCAGAAAAATTCCGACAGCGGTAACCAAAAAAAATATTGAATCAATCGTTGATAAAATTCAGGCTTCCGGAGCAACGGCGGTAATATTATGCACGGAAGACAACCAGCTTCCGGAACTTCGCAGAATCCTTGTTGAGATATCAAATGATAAAAACGCTCCTATATTAAGCGGAATACTTAATGAAATATGGACAGACAGAACTTTATTCGCCGATGATCTGCATCCTAATTCGGCCGGATATAAAATTGTCGCCGAAAAAGTTTATGAAAGAATTAAACCTCTTTTGGAAAAACAACAATAACTGCAAACAAATAGAAGCTGGGATGTTTGGATGTTGGGCGGATTTGCAAAGCAAAGAAGCTGAGTAAAAACTTTAACAACAACAAAGCCGTTGCTAAGCGTCCAAGCCTCTAAACTTCTAATCTTCTGTCTTGATTCGTTGTTGTAGTTGCTAAGCTGCTCACTTCCAAACTTCCAAGTTTCCGTATTTAAAAGTTTGTACTGTTGGAAAACTGCATTATGTTATCCATAAGTATATTGAAATCCTTAAGAGTTGTGATTTTGTTGAATCTGTCTCTTATTTGGCATGCGTTAGGAATGTCCTTTATATAATACGGAGCAATTTTTCTGAGCACGACAATTCCTTTTTCCTCTCCGTAAAAATCTATTGATGCCAGAATATGTTTTTTAAACCATTTGATTTTAGTATTTATATCCGGATGTGGGAGAACATCATTTTTATCAAAAAACCATTCTATCCTTTTAAATAAATCATAATCGCCTATGGCCCCTCTTCCTATCATTAAACCGCCGCATTTGGGTATTTTTAAAAACTTTTCCGCGCTTTTTATATCGATAATGCCGCCGTTTGCGATAACCGGTATTTCGGCGTTTGCAGCGGCTTCCTCAAAAGCTTTTAAATCAGGCGGACCGCTGTGTCCGTTTTCAGCCGGCCTTGCGTGAACCGAAACCATTTTTATCCCGCTGTTTTGGGCTATTTCTATTATTTCAGGAGCAATATTTTGGCCTTTAAACAAACCTATTCTTATTTTTGCCGTTACGGGAACTGAAACGGCTTTAACTACGGAGCTTAATATGCTTTCAATATTGTTAGGAGATTCAAGAAGTTTTGCGCCGGCCCCCGCTTTTGCTATTTTTTTTGCGGGACATCCGAGATTTATGTCTATTATATTATAACCGAGATCCTGTATTTTTTTTGCGCTTTCAGACATAACGGAAGGACTGTTGCCGAAAATCTGGGCTCCGACCATATCTTTTTCTTTATCGGAAGTCTGTAAAAGTTTTAATGTTTTTCTGTCTCCGTATGAAAGAGCAGTCGCGGATATCATTTCGGTAAAAACAAGTCCCGCCCCTCCTTCAACCGCCAGTTCTCTTAAAGGCATATCCGTAATGCCCGCCATAGGAGCAAGCATAAGAGAGTTTTTTAATTTAATATTTCCTATTTTCAATTCGGGGAGTTTTATCATGTACGGTTACCAATTTTGCAAATCAAGCGACGGTTTTGGATTTAAAGATGCATTATTTTTCCCGTATGCCGATTTTTTATGTTTATAATAAGCCGCAATACCTATCATTGAAGCGTTATCCGTGCAATAAACCGGAGACGGAATAAAAACTTTTATCTTCTTATTTTTTCCGATTTCTTTAAACATTTTTCTCATTAACGAATTACTTGCGACTCCGCCGCCCAATGCAAGCGTTTTTAAATTATATTTTTCAACGGCTTGAAATGCTTTGTAAACTACGGTTTCGCATACCGCCCGGCGGAAACCGGCGCATATATCGTTTACCGTCTTTCTATTTTTTATGTCAACTTTTTTAGAATAGTTTAAAACCGCAGTTTTTATTCCCGAAAACGAAAAATCCCAGCTGCCTTTAAGTAAAGGTCTTGTAAAATATACTTTTTTGGCGTCGCCGAATTCTGCAAGTTTGTCTATCACCGGGCCTCCCGGATAAGCAAGTCCGAGTATTTTTGCGACTTTATCAAAAGCTTCGCCGACGGCGTCGTCTCTAGTTCCGCCCAAAAAAACATATTTGCCGTAATCTTTCACTATAATTAATTCGGTATGCCCTCCTGAAATAATTACGCTTAAAAAAGGCGGTTTTAAAGAAGAATTTTCTATACCGGCTGAATACATATGCCCTTCAATATGATTTACCGGTATTAACGGTTTATCGTAAATATAAGCCAGAGTTTTTGCGGACATTATGCCTACAAGAAGCGAACCTGCAAGCCCCGGACCGTAAGTGCATGCGACGGCGTCTATTTTTTTATCAAAGTTTTTAAAACTTATGCCTGCTTTGTTTAGAGATTCTTCTATTACGATATTTATATTTTTTATATGAGCCCTGCTTGCAAGCTCCGGAACAACGCCGTTATATAAGGCATGAATAGGAATTTGCGAAGAAATTACGTTTGATAAAATATTTCTGCCGTTTTCAACAACAGATGCCGACGTTTCGTCGCATGAGGTTTCTATTGCAAGTATTTTCATAAAAGTTTATTTATATTAGCCTGAGGACAATTGTAATTACATGCGTGTTTTTGCAATACCGATTTTCTTAAATCCTGAACGTATGCGCTGTTCCAGTATTCCAACAGATTTGTTTCGTTCAATACAAATTCTTTATCATTAAAAAATTTGCATAAATTATCGGGAATGATTGTTCCTTTATATGAAAAAGTCATATATGTCCACGGCGTATGGCAAAAGTTATTTCTTACGCAATTTATTTGCCTGCCGTCATTTTTTATTATTCCGCAAGAGTTAAAAACATCCATATTTTTTGCATCTGCTAATTTGGCGGATATATCATTAATATCGACGTTTGAAATTTCAAAATCGTTTTTTTCGGTATTATTGCCGCATCCGGGAATAAAATTTATTTTTGATATTTTATATTTGCCTGCGAAATCAAAAACTTTATTTAGCTCACCCTTATTCATATTCATTACAACATAATTTATTCTTACCAACCCTTTTTCTCTTACGGGAGCTAATTTTTCTATAGTATTTAATAATTTATCAAAACTTGCGCCTCTGCGTATTGATTCATATTTTTCTTTTTCAGCCGCATCTATTGATAAAACGATCTCTATATTATTTTTGACTATAATATCAACGAGCTCATCCGGCATGTACTGCCCGTTCGTGATAATAGTGTGTTTAATATTTTTATACTCTAACGCTTTTTCCAATAATTTATAAAATTTCGGAGAAATAGTAGGCTCTCCGCCCCACCATGAAATATGCTCCAAATATTTGAAATATGTTGATATTTTTTGCATATTGTTTTCCGATAATTCAAAATTCGTTTCGTTTGAACGGCACATAATGCATGAAACATTGCATTTGCTGCTTACCGCAAGCCACAAACCTCTTGGAAAAGATTTAAGTATAACAGAACCTGTTGCAATTTCATTTTCATTAAGAACGGCATTTTTATAAAAAACATTATTTTCAGCCAAAACGCCGTACTTTTCAATTAATTTTTTCGTATAGTCATAATCATGAAGGAAATTTGCCACCCTTGCCAAAAAAAATAAAGTTTGCGAATCAAAAGGTGGTATATTTTTTATTATATTGAATTCATTATACAGTTCATTTTTATTGCCCGAAAACTGATGCACAAGAAAGTAATCTTTGTATCTGCTGTAACTCAAATCAAGTCTTTCTATATAAAAAGCATTTGTTTCTTTTATAAAATTTTTATTAATTGAATCAAATACTTCAACGGCTTTATCCATCCTGTCAGTTAATTTATATATTTTTGATAAGCTAAGCCTGACTTCTGATTCTAAATATTTATCATCGGGATTTTTAATATATTCCAAACAACACCTTTCTGCTTCCTGCCATTTTTTCAATTCAAAGAATATTTTTATTTTTTCAATCAAAACTTTTTCTCTGACATATCCGTATCTGTAACAAATGTCAAGATATTCCAATGCTTTTTCATATTCTTTGTTTTTTGAAAAATCTTTGGCTTTTTCAAAGAATTCATTGGGATTGCTGTTCATACTTTATCCTTTGATTTTTGTAAAAATAACAGTGGAATATATTCTTTTTTTATCATAAAAAACATATTTATTTGATTTATCCGGCTCAACATTTTTTGAAATGTCAATTTTAAAATTTCTCGCCAAAGTTTTAAACTGAAGTTCAAAACTTTTTATTTTTTT
The DNA here is from genome assembly GCA_018433245.1 of Candidatus Proruminimicrobium quisquiliarum. Taxonomy (GTDB): domain Bacteria; phylum Elusimicrobiota; class Endomicrobiia; order Endomicrobiales; family Endomicrobiaceae; genus Proruminimicrobium; species Proruminimicrobium quisquiliarum. The sequence continues at coordinate 292,709 of JAHDRN010000001.1, read as the reverse complement.
ATTATCCGGCAAAAATATGTTTTTATAATACTGATTATAAACAGAATCCCCGAATTTTTTTTCTCTGACGTATTGCGCAATCACATTTTCCTGTTTTATACCGTTTGAAACAAGAATAGTTACAAGATCATTATCCAGCCTGGCGTCAATATTACCGCGGCTGTCTTTACCGGCGTTTATAAAAGATAACCCGAGTATAACACCGCATATAAAAAGTATCAGTATGTATATTTTTACGATAATACTACTTTGTTTTCTCTGTTTTTTGCTCATCTGTTATTTTTTTTTCCTCTTTAGAAACATCGCCGGATTTATTATTTTCAGGTTCCATTTCCGGTTTAGGATTATCCTGCAAATACTTATCCGGATGTTTGATATATTCTTCGGTTTTTTGTGATTTTATGACTAAAACAGCCGTTTCAAGAGCCTCGTCTGTTATTTTTGTTTCTTCTTCTTTTTTATCCGAATCTTTTAATTTTATCTTTTCGGACTGAATATATAATTTTCCCTCCGTTTCGGGAGAAACTTCTATTTTAATATCCGGATCCAAACCTCTTTTTATATCTTTTTTTTCGGTTCTTTGGGCTATTGTTCTTCCGGAAGGAAGATAATATTTTGCTATTGTCAGTCTTAAAGCATTGCCGTCGGAAAGAGGAATAATCGTCTGAACGCTTCCCTTGCCGAAAGAATTTCCGCCTATTACCAGGGCTCTTTTGTAATCCTGTAAAGTTCCGGCGACAATTTCGGAAGCCGAAGCCGAGCCTCTATTTATTAAAATAATCACCGGCATATTCGGATAGAGCGGTTTTTTCTTTGTAATGTAATGCTGTTCTTGAATTTTGTCTCTTCCTTTTGTTGAAACAACCAGACTTTCTTCAGGTATAAACAAACTGCATATTTCAATGGCGGAATCAAGAAGTCCGCCCGGATTATTTCTTAAATCAAGTATCAGAGAAGTCATTCCGTCTTTACTAAGATCTTTTAACATTTTGGTAATATCGCCTGCGCTTTGCGCGTTAAATTCGGAAAGTCTTATATATCCTATATTATTTTCAATCATTTGTTTTTTTACGGTTTCTATTTTTATGTCTTTTCTTTTTAATTCAAAAACCAATTCCTGTTTGGTGGCCGGGCGAAAAATAGTTAAAACCACTTTTGTACCGGGGTTTCCCCTCATCAATTTAACGGCCTCGTCGCTTGACATACCTTCCGTAGCGGTGCTGTCTATTTTTACTATTTTATCGTCGGGAAGTATTCCGGCAAAATACGCGGGCGTATCAGCCATAGGCGTTAAAACCGTTAAAACGTTGTCCTGCATAGTTATTCTCAATCCTATTCCGCCGTATGACCCCTGAGTTTCGGTTTTTACTTCTTTGTAAGCCTTTTCATCCATAAACTGGGAATAAGGGTCAAGCGTTCTTACCACTCCGTTTATCGCCCCGACAACTAAATCTTTCGGTTTTGTTTCGTCCACATAATTGACGTCTATTATTTCCATAATATCTATCATCATTCTTAAAGAATCATAAGTTTCGTCTGATTTTGAATATAAATTTGACGACGATATTGATATTATAAACAACGCAGCAATCAAAAACTTCTTAAACTTTGACATTTACTCGCCCCTTAAGCAGAAATTTTATTATTTTTCTTTCAGCCATAATCTTGGATCTTCCGGTATATTGCCCTGTCTTATTTCAAAATACAAAACCGACGAATCTCCCTCGCCTGTTTTCGCTATAGTCTTGCCTCTTGTAACCGTATCCTCTTCTTTTACAAGGATTTCGGATAATTGGGCGTAAACGCTGAAAAACTCGCCTTTATGATCTATAATTATCATTTTGCCGTAACTTCTGAATTCTCCGACAAAAGCTACTTTCCCGCCTTCAACAGACTGTATTATAGCATTATTTTGAGTCTTAATTTTTATTCCATTGCTTATTATGTTGGTATCAAGTTCGGGATGTTTGTTTTTGCCGTAATTCAGTATAACAGAACCCGCAGCCGGCCACGGCAGATTATTTTTACGGGTATTTGAGGCAGACCTAATTGACGTATGTTTTTTCTTTGAAGCCGCAATTTCAACTTTTTTGCTTACGGCTGATAATTTTTCTATTAATTTTGACAATGCGCGCGCGGATTCTTTGAGAGCCTGTATTTCTCTTTCCGCTTCCATTCTTTTGCCTTCGGTAGTTTTAAGCAGCTCATTTTTTTCTTTCTGAAGCTTTTTGTTTTTAGAAACCAGATTCTGCTGTTTATTTTTTAAATTTGTAAGTTCTTTTTTTGCCTTATTATATTTTTCAACGTCTTTCTGCGCCGCGTTTTCTCTGTTTTTTGCGTCTCTGTATTTATCAGAATCGTCTCTGATTAATAATTCTCTCATTTTAAATTCAAGAGGACTGTCATAATAAGATACAAGTTTTCTTTTCGCGTATTCGCAATACTGTCTTTGTATTCTTGAATTGACCGAATTTTTTTCACGATCGGCGCACATATACTGCTCCGAGGCGGCGGCGAGTTTTTTTTCAGCGAAGACAATCTCATTGTTTATCTTTTTCAGCTGTTTTTCGGTGGATGATATGGCTTTGGTAATCCTGTTTAATTCTTTTTTAAATTTTCTTTCCTGCTTTTGGAGTTTTTCTTTTTCTGATTTTTTTTTGTTTAGATCCTGTTTAATCTGCGACAATTCGTCATTTTTTATTTTTATATCGTCTTTAACGTCGGCATTTATGCCGGCGGCTGCGCTTAAAAACAATATGATTAATAAAATATTTGCGAATTTAAACATTTGATTCTTTTGTCATAAATGATAAGACGCATCCGAGAGGAATTAATACAAACAGCATATGCCAGTCAAGCACAAAAAACTGCCGGTTTGAAATTGACGCGACCATAGCAATTGAGGAGTAACCTGTTAACGCCGCAAGCGTTCCGTAAAGCAGCTCGGTTAAAGTTATCAAAACTTTACCGTAAATAACATACAATGTAGCCTTTATTATAAACAAAACCAAAACAATAAACACGAGATTTATAAAAATTTTTTCATACATTGAAAGAGTTTCAACGGTTTTTATAAATAAATCAAAAGCTTTTTGGTCGTACCCTATTTCGCTTACGTATTCAAGTCCGGAAACTTTTACGATTATGTCGTTAAACTGCCCTCTGTCTTTTATTTTAAGTTCGTTCGCTACCGCGTAAGCCGGATAATATTTGCTTTCAAGTTCAATATCTTTTAACAGCTCCGGATTTAACGCCAGGGCTTTTTGATACGCCTTTTCTTTATCAACGTATTCGGATACGTTGAAAAAATTAAGGCTTTCAAGGCCTGATATTAAAACCTCTTTGCTTTCAACTTTATCGTTTAAAAATATTATGAAATTTAATTCGCGCGAAGTTTGACTTAAATCTAATTTAATGTCATTGTAATATTTGATAAACAAAGCTGCAAAAACCGTAAAGATACAAATAAAAAGAATTTTTATAACCAATGATATTTTAATTTTTTGTATTTTCATATTATTTATATATGGTGTACGCTATACGTCTGTTTAATGCGGTATTATACATATTTTCATATTCCGTTACGGAGTTATCCCAGGAAAAATTGCTTGCAAACGCATTTTTAACAACCTTGCTCCACAAATTTTTATTTCGGAAAATATTATACGCCGTATTAATTTTATCAAATAAATTTTCGCCTGTATATAAATTAAAGACAAAACCGTTTCCGCTCGAAGAAGATGATGTAAAATCCTTTATTGTATCCGCAAGGCCGCCGGTTTTATTTACTATAGGCACCGCGCCGTATGCAAGCGCTATAATCTGGCTTAAACCGCAAGGCTCAAATAACGACGGCATTAAAAATGCGTCCGAACCGGCATATATCTGATGAGCCAAAGCCTCGTTATAATCGTTAAAAACATTTACTTTGGAAGGATAAATGCTTTTTAAATATAACATTGCATCTCTTATATACCTGTCTCCTGATCCCAAAACCGCAAACTGTATGTCAAGATGCTGCGTTTTTCTTATGACGTCCATTATAAGGTCAAAACCTTTCTGATTGTCAAAACGGGAAACGCATCCCACGACAAAAGTATTTTCGGATAAATTAAATCCGCATCTGCTTTGCAAATCTTTTTTGCACAATATCTTTCCTGAGAAGTCATTTTTTGAATAATTTGCCGCTAAATTTTTATCAGTCTGAGGATTCCAGTAAGAATAATCTATTCCGTTTAAAATTCCGTAAACGTCATCCTTTCTTGTCTGCAGCACGACTTCCATTCCGTTTCCGGCGGCCGGCGTTTGTATTTCGTTTGCATACGTCGGACTGACGGTTGAAATTATATCGGCATAGGCAAGCCCGGCTTTCATAAAATTGAAAGTATTATAAAATTCCAGCTTGTCGCTTTTATAATCTTCCCATAAAAATCCGGCCATAGGAACCGTAGTTTCCGCATCAAAACTGCCCTGAAAAGCTATATTGTGTATCGTATATATTGAAGAAGTTCTCCAAAAAAATCCGTCGTCGGCATGCGTTGTTTTTAAATATGCCGGTATTATTCCGGTATGCCAGTCATGGCAATGAACTATGTCCGGTCTGAACATTAAAGCTTTTACCGATTCTATCGCGGCCTTTGAAAAGAAAATATATCTTTCTCTGTTGTCTCCGTATCCTATTCCGGCCTCGTCGCCGTATATACCGAGTCTGTTAAAATATCTCATATTTTCTATGAAATAAACCGGTATATCGCCGTCAAGCATGCAGGTTTTAAGCCTGAAACTTTCTTCTTCTTTGCCTACTTTTACTCTTAATCTGTAAGGAAGAGTTTCAAGATTATATTTTACGCCGTCTATTGTTTTGTATTTGGGTATTATAATTCTGACGTCGTGTCCCTGTTTTTTCAGATATTTAGGCAGCGTTCCTACCACATCGGCAAGACCGCCGACTTTAACATACGGAACGCATTCTGATGCAATCATTAAAATATTCATAATTATTCGGCTTCTCTTAAAAATTTTGCGGATTCTTCCGGTAAAATGGGATTGACATATAATCCTGTGCCTAATTCAAAACCGGTTGTTTTTACAATCTGCGGAATTATTTCAACATGCCAGTGGTAATGCTGCATAAAATTTTCTTTAAGCGGAAGAGAATGTAAAAATAAATTATACGAAGGATTATCCAAAACTTTATGCAAACGTCTTAAAATGCTTGTGTTTATTGAAGAAAATTCAGTTATTAACCTGTAATCGTTTATAGTTCTGAAATCGCTTGAATGCTCTTTTGGCAGTATCCAAACCTCAAAAGGATATCTTGACGCAAACGGGACAAAAGCGATAAAAGAATCGTTTTCTGTTATTATTCTCGTTCCGGAAGAAATTTCCTGAGATATTATATCGCAGAATAAACATCTTTCCTTGTATTCAAAATATTTGAATCCTGATAATATCTCTTCCTTTACGGTTTTAGGAATAACCGGCATCGCCACAAGCTGCAAGTGTGAATGTGAAATAGTTTCTCCGGCATTTATACCGTAATTTTTAAAAACAAGAATGTATTCAAATCTTAAATCGTTTTTTAAATCTCTTATTCTTTCCTGAACCGTTAAAATTATCTGAGAATATTCTTCAACCGTAAATGAATGCGCCGATTTATTGTGAGAAGGAGTTTCTATAATTATTTCATGGGCTCCTATGCCGTTCATCTTGTCAAAAATGCCTTCGGCTTTTTTCAACAAAGAACCTTCTATGGCAAGTATGGGTTTATTATTCGGAATTACCCTTATATTCCAGTCTTTGTCGTTTGTTTTCCTTTTTGATTTATCGTAAGCGAGTATCTGAGGAGGCGTTAATTTTTCGTTTCCTGAACAGAAAGGACAGCGTTTGTCATCGTGCAGATGAATTTCCGTTTTTGAAAAACAGTTTAAATCTCTGTTTTTATTTACAATAACCCAGCCGGATGATATGGGATCTTTTCTTAATTCAACCATGTTTTATTTTATTCTTTCCAAAGCTCTTTTGGCTTCTATTTTGTTTCCGTCGTATTTTAAAGATTCTTCCAAAAGTTTTATGGCGTTTTCACGGTTGCCGGCAGAAAAAGCTTTTAATCCCTGGTCATAGTACTGCTGAGCTATTATTGAATTCAGTTTTTGCAAGCCTTTGAGCGAGTCTTTATGGTTTTTGACGTAGGTCAATGACTCTTTATATTTAGCGTACGCCTGTTCAAATTCTTCTCTCAACTCAAGATCCTCGCCCTGTTTGTACAAATCGTCGGCTATCGCGTTACGTGATTTTGCAATATATAAATTAGTTTGTTCGCGGTAATCATAAAATTTATATTTCGCCGCCGTATTTTTCAAAATTTCAAATTTTTTAAGAGCCTCCGGATAATTTTCACGGCTGAACTGTTCCAATGCCGAATTATATAATTTTTTCATTTCTTCTTTAACTTGTTTATTTGATTTGGCTGACCCTGACAACGAAGAACTTTCCGCCGCATTTAACGAATCCGGCTGAGTTTTAACCGTCGCGGCGGCGTTTATTTTGATATTGCACTGATTGATGTATTCCTTTATATCTTCTCTTTGCGGATTTGCTATGTAAGCCGCGTTAAAATAAGACAATGCGCTCTCGTAATCGCCTTTTTCATAAGCATCCAAACCCTGTTTAAAAACATTGTGAGACTGTATTACGTTGACTCTGTCAATTTTTTTCTGAATGTTGTCAAGATACTGCAATGCTCCGGCGTTTTCCGGGTCAATTTCAATTATTTTGTTTAATTCTTCTTTTGCGTAAATAAAATCGCCTTTATCGTAATATTTCATTGCAAGAAGCCACGACTGCGTTATTTCTTTTTCATATTTTTTTCTGTTTTTAAAAATATCGCGTTCTCTTATCTGGTCTTCAACTTTTTTAAGACCCTCCGCCGCTTCCTGATTATCGTTATCAATCTGTAAAGCTTTTGAATAATACTGTTGCGCTTTTATAAGATTATTTTTCATAAGAGCTACTTCGGCTTTTGCAAGATATTTATTTATATTTCCTGCTGTATTTTGGTCAACCTGTTCCAAATCTTCCGACAGAAGTTTTATATAGCGTCTTGCTGTAGGTTCGTCCGGATAAATGGCAAGTATATCCTCAAACTGTCTTCTTGCCGAAATATAATCCTTGTCATCATAAGACTGCCGGGCTTTTTTTAAATGATATTCAAGATAATGCCCGTATGCTTTATCGGGGTCTGAAACAGCTCCGAAATAAAAACCCAGAGTAAATGTATGCTTGTCGCTGTTATCGTCCAATAAATCGGTAAACGCATATCCTATATTCACACGGCTGAAATTCAATGCAAATCCCGCCGTAACGCCTCTGTTAAAATCATCCCTGTAATCTCTCCATCCGATTCTTACGGATAAAGGATATATGGGAAAAGTTTCAAGTCCGCCTGAAAATCCTATTTCATCGGCTTCTGAATTTTTTATCATATCCGCCATAATTGAAACTTTTCCTTTGTCTGACAGAAAATATCTTGCCGCAGCATCAATATTGTAAGCCTGTTTTTGCGTAACGCCGTTAAATTCAATATTGTTGCCGAAATTTTTTAAAGCCAGCCCTCCGGTCAAATCGGAATCAATAAAAGCAAGAGAATGAATAAGACCTAAATCGCAGCTGTATAAAATAAAATCGCTTTCATCCTGCAGTTTATTTTTAAGCTGGTATGCTTTTAGCGTCAATCCAACAGCTCCTTTTTCGCTGTATACCGGATATTTTTGCGCTAAAGGATAAACATAATTCAAAGCAAACATAACCGAACTTTTAAAATCCAGATTCGGATTAGTATCGCCGTATTCAAAATGCGAGACCATAAATGAAAAATTGCCGATATTTTTTACGGGCAGCAAAAATGCCGCGTTTTCACCGCGTATGTTTTGTCCGAAAAGAATATAAGAAACCTGAAATTCTTTTGAAAAATTCCTGAAATTATTCGCCGGACTGTTAAAAAATCCCGCAATATTAGGCGACATGGCAAGAATGCTTGCCCCTGCCGCTTCCGAAGAAGGATCCGGGTTTAATACAGATAAATCTCCGCTTGTAAAATCAGCATGAGCAAAAACAGTTACTGCAAACAATAATATAAAAACCGGCAATGTTATTTTTTTCATTTTTTTAATAATTTTTCTATCCTTAATATAAATTTTTCAACGTCTATCGGCTTAAATACGCAGTCATCGGCTCCACTGTCAAAAGCATTGTCTATGTCTACGGCCGAATCGCCGGTTATCAAAATAACTATCATATCCGAAAAATTTTTGCTTGCTCTTATTGTTTTTAAAACATCAAAACCGTTTTTATCCGGAAGATTTATATCCAAAAGAACAACATCAGGAACAATATCAACGAGAGCCTCATATCCGGTTTCGGCCGTCTGCGCCTCAAAAACGTCAAAATTATGAATTCTGAAAATCTCTCCTATTGAATCAAGAAAAACTTTATCGTCATCTATTATCAATATCTTTCTCTGTCCGTTATTGTTCATGAAATATCCCCTATATCTTTTGGAATCATAATAACCGTTAAATTTGAAAGAAAACTTGAATTTTCAAAATTCACAAATATAAAATCCTTTAATTTAAAATCTTTATCTAAAATTTTATATTCCGGATAAGTCAGAGTCATTTTATACTGAGCGTTCGGAAGTTTAATCTCCAACGGCGCCGCGCTTGACAACCCCATAAATTTATTTTGTCCGTCTTTTTCAAGCATTATAGTAACATTAGCCATAGGAATCAAGAAATTTTTATCTTTCAAAGATTCCTGTATAACCTGCATTCTGAAAATTCTGTCGTGTATTTTGCGTATTTCCTGAATTTTAGAATCGGCAAGAGTCTTTATCTCAATATTTATGCCGGAAATACTTCCTGTAAGCTCAACTATACTCTTTTTCTCTTCTATATTAATAAAATGAGAATATAAAAAGAAAATTCCCACCGCAAATAATATCAAGAAAATGCTTAAAAAAAACGGACTGGTAAAAATATTTTTTTTCTTTGCCAGTTTCGGAATATCAACGCCGGTTTGCTTTTCAAGTTTTTGAATTAAAACATCCTCTTTTTCGGTTTCCCTGCTTATTTCGGATTCAAAGGTTACTATGTCTTCATGCGGATACACTTCTTTGACGGAAGTTAAATTAATTTCATCCTGGGCGTATAACGTTATGACTGTCGTATTATCCCTGCCTCCGGAATTGTTTGCCGCCAAAACAAGTTCGTTTGAAATTGAAACGGCATTCGGCTTATGAGTTAGAACTATATCTCTTATCGTATAATCTTCCAATTCTCCGTTAAGCCCGTCCGAACAAAGAACATAAATATCTCCGGATTTTACTATTTCGGATTTATAATCAACTTTAACTGTCGGAGCCGTACCGAGAGCTCTTGTAATCATGCTTTGGATTTCCGCGGTTTTTGATTCTTCTTCCGTCATTTTTCCGTCATCTATAAGTTCTTTGATTTTTGAATGGTCTGCAGTCAAAAGTTTTATATTGCCGTTTCTTATTCTGTATATTCTGCTGTCTCCGACATTATAAATATGAAGCAAATTTTTTTCTTTTTCAAAGACCACGCCGGTAAAAGTAGTTCCCATGCCGGCTAAAAGAGGATATTTTATCTGCAGGTTATAAAGACCTCTGTTTGCCAGTCTTACGGCGGCAACAGCCCGCGATATATCTATTTCAAATTCTTTATAATTGTCAACGACGTCAATAATTTCTGCGTCGTTAAGGCGTTTATAGGCCGTCAGTATAATGTCTCTGGCGTAACGGCTGGCAAAATCTCCCGCTACTCCGCCGCCCATTCCGTCGCATACAAAAAACAAATTCGTTTCTTCTGAAATTCCGTAAGAATCCTGATTTTCAGTTCTCAACAATCCCTTATCAGTGCAGTATCCGCTCAATAAAATCATAGATATATAACCTTAACTTTTTTCTTTGCTTTTTTAATAATTCCTCTGACCTTTAAAAACAATATAAGAATAAACAAAACGACTCCAAACCCGAACATTTTAACATATTTATCTTTATACTGTTTTAAAGAAAATTTTGCGTTATGTTCGGCGTTGCATAAAAACATCGGCCATATTTTTAAATTCTTTAAAGTTTTGCAGTTTGTGTTCAAAACCTGAATGGCATCCTGAACATTCGTATATAAAATTTCAATATATTTATCGCCGTTTAAATCCGCAATCAGCGGCGTTGAGGTTATTGCGGAATTGCTTGCTTTTAAATCGGCAAGTATTTCTATTTCTTTCCTTTTCGTATTGCTTTTTGCGATTATTATGCGCCCGTCTTCCGTTCCGAAGACCAAATCAGGAATTCCGTCTTTGTCAAAATCATAAGCCGACGGAGAAGAAATAATTTTTCCGGCTCCGGGTATTGTAAAATTCCAAAGTAATTCGCCCGTAGGAAATGATGTATTCCCTTTTAATATCTGAATTGTGCCGTTGGCCGAAACAAAAGCGACGTCTCCGATTTTGTCTCCGCTGAAATCAGCCACTATCGGGGTTGTATTTTTCATATTGCCAGGCGGAGTCGGTTCAACAAAATAAGTCCATATAACGGAAAATTTTGTTGTGTCTATCGCCGATATGTACTGGGGAACGCTTGACTGAACTATAACTTCGTCAATGCCGTCTCCGTTTATATCGCCCAAAGCCGGAGCTCCGGCTACAAGATGGGCCTTGCCGGACAATTCCAAAAGATTAACTATTTTTTTAGTTCTTGTTTTGCCGTCAAGGAAATAAACTTTGCTGTCATAATTGGCTATTACGACAAAAGGCGAAAAATTCTTTCTTGACATTATTATAGGGCTGCCGTATATCGGCCCGTCTATAAATTCCGTTTGTTTTGCATATGTGGTATCAAATCCGGGAGAATACATAAAATGCAGCGTTCCGTCTTCCGAAGCAACAACAATATCTTTTTTACCGTCGGAATCCAAATCGCATACAACAGGCGTTAATTTTGAAATATCGCCGCCGAGTATTTCTTTTCTTATAATATTTCCGGTTTGTCCGTCAACAATATAAACCATTGACGTTTCGGATACCGATATTATATCGTCATATCCGTCATTATTTATATCTGCTGAAACCAACGAAGCAACGCCCGAATTATAAATTTCAAACGGTTTCCATAACGGATCTCCGGTTTTAAAATCCCACGCATTCAGCAATCCCGAGCTTGTCAGCATAGCAACATTATTTTGCGAACCGTTAAGACTTGCTATTACTGGCGTCGCCGTTACGTCATAAGATTCCGGCGAGCTTAACGGCATCGTTTTATTCCATTCCTGGCTTATAGACAAATTAACTTTGCCCTGATTATCGTTTAATATTGAAATTCCGCTGTAACCGTTCCAGATTGAAAGACAGCCTAAAATTAAAGCTATTGCCGTAACGGCAATCTGAAAATAATTAAAAACCTTCATTATAACTACTTTTTGCTTTGACGGCAGCGCGTAATTCTCGCTGAAATAATCAACAAATCTGAAAATAGTTCTGCCTATTGATATTTCATCGTTTAAAGACAATTGTATTGTATTAAGCTGTCCGACTTTAGCGCCGTTTACCGCAACGCCTCCTGTGCTTCCTATATCGGTTATTGTATGTTTGTCGCCGTGCGCCGTAATTTTTGCGTGGCCTTTTGAAACAGTCATGTCTCCTGAAAGGACTATGTCGTTTTCAATTCCTCTGGGAGAGAGATTCTCTCTGCCGATGAAAGTATCGCCCTGCTGTTTTATAAAATATTTTTTGCCGTAAAATTTGCCGTAAATGCCTATAAGATAATACTGCTGAACCACAACGTCGTATTTATTTGCGGCCATATCATCTAAAAAAACGATTTTATAGTCGCCGAGCAGAATTTCATCTCCGAATTTAAGAGGCGATTCAGATATAAGTCTGGAATTAAGCTGCGTACCGGCAATAGTATTCAAATCTTTGACGGAGTATTGTCCGGAAGCTTCCAAAGAAACTACGCAGTGCTGTTCGGATACGTTTTTATCGGCTATTACTATATCGTTGCCTTTTTTACTTCCTATTAAAACTCTTACTTTTGTTTTTCTTGCCACATATTCAGAAATTATTTCTTCTCTTTTCTTTACCAATATCCTCGGCATATAAAAACTCCCGTTATGATTATTAAAAAAACTATCTTGCTATAAATAATGCCGCCACCATTGTTAATCCCAAACTTATTTTAGCAAAAGTACCGGTTGACGATTTTGATTCGCCTGCGCCTGACGAAACACCAGAACTTTCAAGCTCGTTTATTTTCTGTTCAAGCCTTTTTACGTCTGCCGACGTTTTATTTATTTCCGATTTCACGTAATTATTCGTAGGAATATCTGAAACCGTATTTTTTATTGAGTTTATCTTAGCGTTTAACGCTTCTATCTGCGCATCGCTTATTTTCCCGTCTTTTGAAGAAGCTGTCATTACGGGTCTGTTTTCCAATTCATCAATCCTTTTTGCGATATTTACATAACTTTTTTGAATTTGCGCAAAAGAAAGTTTTAAATCATCCAGTTCTTTTGATGGTTTTATATTAGAGCCTGAATTTTTGGAACTCATTTCAAAAGCTTCTATTCTCTTGTTTAAATTGCTTATATCCGTTTTCATATTTACCATTGCGACGTTTGGAACCGACTGCTGTCCTGAAGCCGAAGAAGCCGTCATCCCCATCATATCAACTTTTTTCTGCAAATCTTTAAATACTTTTGAATTGGCAAGATTATTATCTAACAGCATAGGCATATTAGGATCTAAATCATTCATAAGTTTTATCATATCAACGCTTGAGCCTGCCGCAGCTGACGATTTGCCTGAGGTGCCTGATTTTTCAATCACTGATAATCTTGTGCTTAACAGATCAAAGTCTTTTTTTGAAGCGAAATTTGCTGCCAGACTTGCTGCCGAATTTCTTTTGTCATATTCGTAAAGAGCCAGCAATAAAGCGGCTCTTGTAACCTGTTCGTCGGAAACAAAAATACTCGGTCCGTATTTATCTATAAAACGGGGCATTTTCGGAGAAAGTTCATTTATTACTTCTTTAAGAACCGGATCGGCAACATCTTTTTTATCCGCAGAAAACAAAGGCGTACAGTTAAGCAACATAACAGTCAAGGATAAGACAATACTAATGTGTTTTTTATTCATTTTTTAACCTCTAGAAATAAAAATTAACCGAAAATTTTGTGCTTTGTTCAAACATATTCCCGCTTAATAATGCAATGTCAAACTGCAAATATGTTTTTGCCACATATATGTCTATTCCCAATCCACAATTATATCCGGCTGTCTCATTTAACGCCGAAGAAATATCGTATCTGTTTTCTATAGCATAACCTTCCACACCAAATCTTAAATTTACGGCATTAATTCCGAAATTATCAAACGTTAAAGGTTCTCTTATTCCAAATTCGGCGCCTATATTCGTAGTCAAAGGTTCCTGCTGTCTTTGAATAAGATCCATTGCACCTAATATATGAAACTTTTTACCGACTTTAAATTTATTAGATACCCCAAATTTTGTCGTCATCGGCGCTTTATCATTACCTATTTCAACACCTTTTGTTATCATTGCGCCAAAATTCAACATCCCCATTGAATAAATAACACCGGCATCTAAATCCATACCGCTTCCAGCACTAGTTATATCTGAAAAATCATAAGTAATATATTTAAGAGAAGCTCCAACACTTAAACTGTTATAGCCTGTAAAAACTGGATATCCTGCTGATAAGTAGATTGCATTATCTGTATGACTATCCAAATGATTAGGAACATCTCTGTTATGTTGGATACCACCCATTGTTGAAGAAATATAACCGATACCGAATACGGCTTTTCCGAAAATATCGGTAACATTTGCAAGCGGAAGCGTTGCCGCAAAAAACTGGTGTGTCGGGATAATATCCTTTAAGCCCGGGTATTTATCTGATGATCCCATAGCCCCCATAGTAGAAATTGAGTACATTTGTATTTTTGTTAATCCTGCCGGATTCCAATAAATGGCACTCGGGTCATCGGCTACAGATGTAAATGCACCGCCCATAGCAATTGCCTTCGCACCTATTCCTTTTTTTAGAAACGGAGCCAAATCAACACCTGCGAAAAGATTAGAAGAACAAAAAACAATTAATGCAATCTGTACTGCAATAAATAATTTTTTTATTTTTATCATAGTTATTTACCCACTATAGCAAGTGCAGTATATCTTCTAGCTTCTCCGTCTGCACCTCTTGTTATAATTTCACAGATATATGGACCAGTTGCGAGAATTTCTCCCGCATAATTTCTTCCATCCCACTCTTCCTCATTAGTGCCGGCATTTCTGCTGACTGAGGTTACCAATTTTCTTACAATTTTACCGGCTTTATTGTACAAATTAATTGTAACTTGTTGTCCATTGCTTGCAAGTAAATATCTTATTTTAATTTTTTCATTATTGTTAGGATTAAACGGAGACGGATAAGTTAAAATATTTGCAACTCCGCCCGAAAGAGCCGTAAATGTTATCGTAACAGGCGACGGATAAGTATTATCAAAATAAACTGCAAGCGTATATTGCGAATTAGGAGTAAGATTTTCATTATCAGGCATCAATTCCGAATTATAGTATTCTATTTGACCGGCAGCGTTGACTATTTCGTTAGTTACCTGAACGTCATATATCGGAACGCCGCTTGCGGCAGGCCCGTTGTATAATCTTACCGTGGCGCTTGAAACGCCGAGAGAAAACATTGTTGTTTTTATCAACGGATTTAACGTTGAAAATCCGGAAACTGAATCAGGCGATATAAATGAAACCTCTCCCAAACTTCCTGCCGTATTTACAATAATTTGTGTGTCGTTGCCGAAAACATTTGTAGAATCATCCTGTGCATAAACGTAAACCTTATTTACTGACTGCCCTTTGCTGAAATTAATTTCCTGAGTAAACATAACGGCAGTACTCGGCGTAACTGTATAATCAATCTGATCGCCGAAATCTGCATTCTGTCCTTCAGCAACAGCATATCTGACCTTGTTGATATTGTATCCGTTTGTGCTTTCTACTCTAACCTGAACTGTTACTGTCTGAGTAGGAAATGTTTCAGATCCTGTTAAATTCGTAAACGTTATATTTACATTCGGCGCTTTTGTTATGACAGAAGGCATTCCCGCCCGTAAAACCAAGTCTTTAGTTCTTGCTTCTGAAAATATAAGCGCAGACTGACCCGTAAAAGCATAAGCTTTAGCCGAAGACGTATCTCCGGACGACTGCCCTGCGGCAATGGCCGAAAAATTCTTTGCAGCTTCCGAGAGCCCGAAAACTGCGACAATAAACAGAAGTACAGTTATTAAAATGAATTTTATTTTTTTCATTGTAAATTCACCAATACCAAAATTGTTCCTGTCACGGAATCAAAATTCTCAAGCGCTTTTCCTATAACGGTCCCTGTTTTAGGATTATCACCTGCTTTCTTTGCATAACCTGCCATTGAAGCCGAAACCAACATATCTCCTCTTTTTATGCTGCCGCCTTCATTACAAACTTTTGTAGGAACTTTTCCGACAAGCGCCAATTCATATCCTTTCTCGGTTTTATTCATCAATAAACCGGGCTTTGTTGAAATAACGCCCGCCACTAAAGTATCTTCAGCCGTCTTTGTTTTTACTATTGCATTGTCTTTTGTTGTATCAATCGATACAACATCACCTGGGGTCAACAATTCAGTTGAAGCATATATTTCTGCAAGGTCAGCACCACCTGTTTCCGCATAATAGGCTACATCTGCATATTCGGCGGATGAAACCTTGATATTATATTTTGTTGAATATGTTCCGCCTGTATATTTAAAATGATCAGTATCTATTGAATTTGCTGCTATTTTTGATTCTGTCACTGCATTATTTGCAATTTTTGTTGCGTCTACCGCATCAGCCGCTATTTTTGCTAACGTCACAGCACCCGGTCCTATTTTATCTGCAGTTATGGCTCCGTTAACTACTGTACTTGCCGTACCGGCTCCTGTCGCATATGCTGCCGTTGTCGTATATACGTGATTTGTCGTAAAATTGCTATCAACAAGTTTAAAAGAACCGCTTAAAGCATCTGCCGTTGCTGCCGTGACGGCCATACCGGCTCCTGTTGCATATGCTGCCGTTGTCGTATATACGTGATTTGTCGTAAAATTGCTATCAACAAGTTTAAAAGAACCGCTTAAAGCATTTGCCGTTGCTGCCGTGACGGACGTACCTGCTGTCGTCGCATATGATGTCGTTGCCGTATATACGTGATTTGTCGTAAAATTGCTATCAACAAGTTTAAAAGAACCGCTTAAAGCATTTGCCGTTGCTGCCGTGACGGCCGTACCTGCTGTCGTCGCATATGATGTCGTTGCCGTATATACGTGATTTGTCGTAAAATTAGTATCAGCTAATTTAAAATTTTCATTTAAATTATTTGCCGTTGAAACCAAAATATTATATAGAACGCCTCCGCCTTGCTGCAGTTTTGCCGGTGTAATTCCGGTATCTGAAACAATAAGATTGCTTGAACCATCAAATCCAATCGCAGAACCTGCTGAAACGCTTATAGTTTTTCCGGTAAGTTTTAATCCGTCTCCGGCTCTTAAACCGTTTACAACTGTATCCCATGATTGAGAAATAGTTCCGCCGTTGTTTGTTACCGTCCAAACTTGAGCCTCTCCTACAGGCAAAACCGGAACTTCTGACATTTCTACTGCGTATGTCGCCGTTCCAGCATTTAAAGCATATGCCGCTGTTGAAACC
Organism: Candidatus Proruminimicrobium quisquiliarum; assembly: GCA_018433245.1. GTDB lineage: Bacteria > Elusimicrobiota > Endomicrobiia > Endomicrobiales > Endomicrobiaceae > Proruminimicrobium > Proruminimicrobium quisquiliarum. The sequence goes on along the minus strand of JAHDRN010000001.1, from coordinate 275,876 downwards.
TGTATATCATTAGTCCATTGCTGAACTCCGTTAGTGCCTATTCCCCATACGTAAGCGTTTCCGGGCGTATATGAAGCCGTGGAAACCGCAACCGCCGTGGTTACGTTTATTTTATATATAACTGAAGGATTAAAGTTCCCGTCTACCAATTTATCGGTTTGGTTGGGATCCAGAATTTTTGCATATGAGGCTGTTGACGCATAAAAAGTATACGGGTTAGAAGCAATTGAAGACCAAGCCGTTGATATTACCTGAGATTCAACCGTAATGACAACTTTGAAATCGGCTCCTTCGGAATAATTAAAATTCGTTACGTCAAAATTGGCATTATACAATCCGTTACTGTCAGTTTTGCCTGTTTTTGTATCAATCAAATTATCAGATACGGAAGAACCGGCCGGTCTGAGATGTAAAGCGGCGGAAAAAGCTTTTTCCGCCAAAACTTGTCCCGAATCAGAAGTTAATTTTCCCTGAATGTTTAACTTTTTAGGAACATCGGCATAAATTTGTACTCCGCAAACCAATAACAAAGACAAAAAAAACAATAATTTTTTCATTGTATTCTCCATAAATTTACTTCAGTGGCTTTGCGCAATTTACACAAAATCTTAATCTCTTTCCTTTAGGCACAGTATTAACATATCCGCAATACATACAAACCACAACCTGCTGCTCTTCAACTGAAGAATTCTGCTGTTCCTGACTCGATTCCTGCTTTGCGGGTTTCCTGGACGTATCTTCTTTTTTAGTTTCGCGTTTTGGTTTTGGCTGCTCTTCTTTCCGTGTTTTTTTAAAATTATCAACTAAAACGCTGTTTGAAGCCGATTCGGCTGTTGTTGTTGCGGTGCCTGTAGATGAAGCGACTTCAGGCTGAGGTTCAAGCACAAACACATCCATTGAATTTTTGCCTTTGGCAGTCAACTCCATATTTATTACCTGATCTTCAAAACCTTTTGAAATAATTTTTAATTCATATTTGCCGGGCAAAAGACTTCCATTAAATATACCTCCGGTTTCGGTTTTGCCCAATAATTTTTTACCCTGCCATATATATGCTTCCTGCGGCTGTGAATCAGCGGCAGATTTAACCGATATCGTAAAATCTACCTTTGCGTATTCCAATTCACCTGTAACCGTGCTGACATTATCAACATTCACATTAGAAATTTTACAGCTTTTATATTCGGCGTCTCCGTAAAAAACAACGTCAAAAGTCTCTACCGGCAATGCAATGCGTATAGGTTTTGATGTTGAAATATCCTTTGTAACCGTCATTTTTTGATTTGAAATTTTTACCTTTGTTATAAACGTATCGCCGGGATTATCTTTTGATCTCACTTTAAATGTAACAAACTTATTCATTTTAACGAAAACATTCGGATCGGACTGAGCGTCAACTTTGACTTCTTTGACGTATTCGCCGTATCTGGCTGACGGATCTAAAAATCTTATATTATAATTGCCAAGTTTAAACGACGTATTTAAAGGAGTATTTCCTCTGGGCTGCGACTCGCCCTGGACATGTATCATCATTCCTTTCGGTTCCGACGTTATATTCATTTTCTTAAACAAATTACCTTTAACGCTGAAAATATTTTCGCCGTCAACATTTTTAAGTTCGCATTCCCAAAATCTTTTGTCAACTTCAGCAAAAATCTCATCAACTGACGCCATTGTAAAATCAACGTTGCACTGTCCTTCTTTTCTTTCTTTCGCATTTGAGCCTAAATCTTCAAATCCTTCCATTGCAAGCCTTATTGTGTGAGGCGCCGCCAAAAGCTGGGCTTTGCACGGCGTTGTGCCGAACTTATTGCCGTCCACATAAACGCCTGCTCCCGACGGAACAGATTCAACGTTTAGCACAAAATCAAACATTATTTCTATTTTTTCTCTGCCGCCTTTCGCTTTTTTAAGACCTTCTATCTGAACCACTCTTTGGACCGGTCTGAATCCGTCCTTTAAAGCCGTAACAATATATGAGCCGGGTTTAACCTTTCTTACCGGAATTTCAGCGGCCGAAGAAATATTGTTTAATATAACTTCGCCGTCTTTTGTTTTCATGCTTACCACGGCGCCGGACGGAACCGTTGAAATAACTACGTCGGGAGGATTCATTCTGTCATAAACTTTCTTTCCGAACGGAGTAATCTGCGTAAAGACGTCAGCAACCGCAAGTACAAGAACAGCCAAAAATACCGCTATAACGATTTTTAATATCGTTTTTTTCATTTCGTCAAATTTCTTAAATAACCAGTCGCCTACTTCCTCAAAAACCGTTTTGCCTTTTGCTTCAACTCTTAACGAAGGCTGTCTTCTTTCTTCAACTTTAATTTGAGGCTGCTGTATCGGCGGCATACCGGGCTGGCTCGGCTGCTGCTGAAAATACTGGGATTGTTCCGGACTTACTCCGGGAGTCTGGGTATTTGCCTGACCGACTATAAAATCAACACACTGAATTTTAGGTATTTTTGAATTGCGTTCAAGCTCAGTTACCGTAAGCGATTTGACGTTTTCTATTAATTTTTCGGATTTGATAACATTTTCTTTCATTATCTTAACGACAAATTCCGAAAGTTCAATAGATAAATCATCCGTATCAACGCCTTTTAAAATGCGTCTTATATCTCTGTACATTTCTATGGCTTTTTCATAACGGACGTTTCTGTCTTTTTCCAAAGCTTTGGATATAACTTCAAACATTTCGTGCGGAACGCCGGGAGCGTTTAGTCCTTCGGTATCAAATTTTTTGCCGAGAACCTGCGCTTTTATTTCTTCGTTAGTTCCCTGATAAAGCTGATGTCCCGTCAGCATTTCATAAAACAAAACGGCAACAGAAAAAATATCGGTTCTGTGGTCTATGTCTGATTGACCCTTAATCTGTTCGGGCGACATATAAGGATATTTGCCGGTAATGACTTTTTGCGGTATGGAATCTTTTATTTCATCCGCCGTTTTTGCGATACCGAAATCGCTGAGCTTAACATTGCCGTCAAAAGACAACAGAACGTTTCCCGGCGATATATCTCTATAAACTATTCCGTAAGGATTTCCGGTAATGGAATCTCTCGCTATTCTGTTTGCGTAATCTATCGCTTTTAAAACGTTAATGCATATTAAAGTTGACAACTGCCACGGAATGACGACTTTATCCTGATTGCATTTTCTTATTAAAGTTTCAAGATCAACGCCTCTTACATAATCAAGAACTACGTAAAAAGTGCCGTTTGACCCTTTCCAAAAATGCTGAACTCTGACTATATTGTCGTGGATTATGTTTTTTGCGATAAGAGCTTCTTTGTAGAACATCTCCACAAATTTAGGCTCTGCATATTCGGGTAAAAGTTCTTTTATCGCTATGAAATTTCTTAAACTGAAATCGTAAGCCTGCCATACCGTACCGAAACCGCCGACTCCTATACGCTTTACGGTAACATACTGTCTGTTTATAAATAAACCGAAATCAAGTCCGTCAGATCCTGCCACTTGCTTAGATTGCTCGTTTTCTGACATTACCCACTCCTTGAAATAACAAGAACTTATACGCGGATTATAACATATTCTTGTTATGAAAACAATATTTTTTTAATAAAGCGCAGGATCCCAATCCCAAAGTTCTTCCTGATATAAAAAATATATATTTCTCAGGTATCTTTTAAACGGACTGTGCATTCCTTTTCCCTGATCGGCAACGCCAAGCCATTCGTCATGAAAAAAATTATCGTTTTTTGGCCCTTTCCACGCTCCAAGCGTCGTATCGTGGTCTTTGTTTGAACCTATAAGCCACCATTTGTCAAGCCAGCAGTAAACAAACCCGCCTATTGCATTTCCTACGCCTTTGCCCCAATAACCGTTTTGTTCTATGTCTTTCCATGCTTTTCTGTGATATTGGACTTGAAACTGTTCGTCGGTAGTCTGTTTATTTTGATTGTAAGCGTCGCAGCCGTATTCCGTAATTAAAACCGGTCTGTCAAATTCCTGTTTTATTTTTCTCCACAAAATTCCGAATCCGTAAGGTCCGGAATACTGGTTAAAGCCCAAAACGTCTATGCTGGGCGCATATTTTGCATAATATTTTACAAATCTCGTCGTAGCGTTACAAACACCCACGGGATGATTAGGATCCATTTCTTTTATCATCCGGCATGTCTGTTCAAGAAATTTTGCAAATTCAACGGGATATAAATTGGCGTTCGTATTTGTTTTTGTTGAATTATCGTGCGCGCCGGCGACGTCGTTTTCATTGCCCAGCATCCACATTAAAATATAAGGCTCGTTTTTATTTTCTTCAACCATTTTTCTTACGCTTTCACGCATATTTTTAAGCTGGTCTTCATCGGTGTAATCAGTGCCTTTATCCCAGTTGGCTCCGCTTCCTTTGGTATAAGCCCCGAGATAATTGCCCATTATTACCCTGATTCCGTATTTGTTGTATAAATCTCTGAGAAGTTCTTTATTGATATTGTCCGAATGGTATATTCTGATGGTATTGCAGCCCATAGCCTTAAGCAAAGCAAAATCACCGATTGAATTTTCATCAAGATCCTGATAATCGTTTCTGTTAAAATCAATCCATGAATCGTAAGGTCCGTCTATTTTCCCGTTGTCGTTTAAATCCGACCACATCCAGTCGTTGACGTCCGGTCTTTTGCCTACGGTATCAGCTGAATATTCAATGCCTTTGATAAAATATAACTGTCCGTTAACGGTTATTCTCCACATGCCGTCTTCATCTTGTATAAGCTGAACGGTGCCGCTGCCAAGTTTTTTTTCGGTTTGTTCCTGCGGATAAACGAAAGAAAAAACAAAAACTACAAGAAAAAACGAGATAATTAATTTCGCAAGTATTATTTTCTGTATTTTTCCCATAGTTCTTTATATGTAAAATAAGATTTTCTTAACTGCCTCTTAAACGGACCGTGCTTACCGTCGCCTATGGAACATAATCCGAACCATTCTTCATATGACCATCCGTCTATGAAAGGTCCCATCCACTGGCCTATAATATCCTGTTTATGCTGGTCAAATTCAGGAGGCGGTCCCGCTTTCCACCATTCGTCAGTCCATTCAAATATTACTCCGCCCAAAGCGTTTCCGGAACCGTATCCGGCAAAATTTTCTTCCATGCTCAGCCAGCTTCCCCTATGGTATTCAGCCTGTTCTGTTTCGTTGTTTTCAAACGTAATATATTTGCTGTATGCCGGACATCCGTATTCGGTTATAATAACAGGTTTTCCGTATAATTTTAAGACGTCTCTCCAAAGAGTTCCGAATCCTTCTTTTCCTCTGTACGCGTTTGCGCCGTATATATCCAAATCAGGAGCATTTTGAGCGCAGATATCCATAAAAAGCAAATCGCCGTTGCATATAGCAACCGGTCTTTGCTGAGGATCAAGTTCTTTAATTAATTTAGCGCATTCGTTGATAAATTTGTAATATGCTGCCGGATCTTTTCTTACATTGCACGATGTTCCTGCGCTTACTCCCGGAACTCCGACCGTACCGTAATTATTCTCATTTCCGAGAACCCACATTAAAACATAAGGTTCATTTTTGTATTCTTCAACCATTTCTCTTACGCTGTTTAACATATTTTCACGGTGTTTCGGATTTGTATAATCGGTTCCTTCAAACCATTCGGCTCCGGAATGAAATCCGTACATTCCCAAGAAATTTCCTATCATGTACATAAAATCATATTTTTCATAACCGTCTTTTAAAAGTTCTTTATTTAATTCAGGAAAATTATAAATTCTTATGGTATTTATTCCCATGTCTTTCATAAGCTGAAAATCGCCTATGACTTTTTCTTTTCTGTCCTTTTTATTATTTTTGTTTTCATCAACCCACGCTTCATAAGGACCGTCTATTTTTTTATTTTTATTGTAATCCATCCAAGACCAGTCTTTTGAAACATTAACGCTTCCGTTATCAGGGCTGAGTCCGACGGGAGTCGGAGAATAGGCGATAGCTCTCATTATATAAGGCTTGTCATCAACCATAAGCTGAAAATGGTTATTGTTGTATTCTACAAGTTTAACTTTTTCTTTTCCGGTTACTTTCTTTACTCCTATTGACTCCAAATCCGCTTTTTTCAAAATCCAGTCTTCCGATGTTGCGGGAACGATTTTGCCGGGATTTATTATAAAAACATCGTTTGATTTTTCATCGTCATACTTGCCTATAATGTCAATATCGGCGTCAACTAGTTTGACTCCTAATTCTTTATGTTCTCTTGTCAAATATTTGATTTTTTCTATGGCTACGGGCGCCACATACCACGGAGTTTTCCAAAACGTGACTCCGGTTGATTTAGGAAAAAATACCGTTATCGCATGATAGGCTTTTACGGCGCGTTTATAGTCTCCTGACTGTTCCAAAGCCAAAGCCGTATAATATTGTTTAACGCCGGGTTCTTCCTGAGCCGTAGCCCATTTATAATAATTAGCCTGTGAATCAAGAGTATTTACAAACGCCCATTTATCGCCTTCCAATTTTTTTTCACGTTTAAGTTTTTTAAAATCAGGACTTTTGTAAATATCCGCTACGTTGGGAAAAACACCTTCGCCGGATGCTTCTTTTAAACCTACGTGGTCTTTAATTGTGTACTTATATTTGTCTGTCCCGAGATTTTCAAATACGCCGTATTTTGCATAATCAATAAAATCATCGGTACCGGGAGTGAATATATTAATTTGAGTATGAACTGGTTTTTTTTCTTTTTTAGAAACTGCATGTAATGAGGTTGTGCCGGAAGTAATCAGAGTCATCAGCAAAAATATAATCCAAGTTTTTTTAAGCATGTGCAGCCCCCTAATTTTTATTAATCTTTTTTTCGGAGAGATTTCTGAATGGGCAGTGCAGGGATTGAACCTGCGACCTCCTCCTTGTAAGGGAGATGCTCTCCCAGCTGAGCTAACTGCCCACATAAAACGTTATTGAGTTTAACATTTTATTTCTTTATTGTCAATTTTCCCAAATAATAAAATTTGATATTGATTTAAAAAATAAGTTTTTGTAAAATCTAACAACGTTTCAAAGAAATATTTATCATTTGTTTGTTTGCCCGATGGTGTAATTGGTAACACGTCTGCCTCTGGAGCAGAAGTCTCCTGGTTCGAGCCCAGGTCGGGCAGTTTTCTTTTTCCCCACTTTTTTATTTTTCAAAGAACTCTATATATTTGCTTGATTATTAATTAGACCTTTTCATATAATTAATTGTTACAAAATTTTAATAATTAATGGAGTCTTGAAATGCTTAAAGATTTAATTGCATAGGATATTTTTTATCCCAATACTTATAATTTTTTAAAACTATATTTGGTACAGCATCTACATTATTACATTTTTCCAGTCCATATTAAATAACCAATCCTATCGTCTGATTTTGGTTTATATTTTGTAAAATAAAATTAAATATTAAAATATAAGAAATTAAGATTGTAATTTTAAAAGTATGTCTTTAGCGGGGATAAAAATATTTTTTTTACCTATCAAGTGTACTTCCATAAGTCCGAGTTTTGCTAAATCCATAAAGTCAGATCTTGCCGTCCCATAACTTATTTGATGTAACCCTTTATGTAAAGATATTTCATATTCTTTATTCGGATTTTTTAACGCATTGATTAAAATATCCCTCTGACGATGATTAAGGCCGGGATATTTGTCTAAAATAAACCGATTTTTGCGTTGTAAAGCTTCTTTTTTATTTATAAGAAGTATGAGGTCTTTTATAGATTTTTCAATAATTTCAAGATTAAATAAGACAAAATAAGTCATATCATTATCCGAACATTCCGAATATAAAAAAGATTTTTTATATTGTCCTGACATTTTTAATACTAATTTGGAAATAGAAATATATTCAAAAATCCAATAACCGTTTTTTAACATAAACCAATAAAACAAAGCCCTTGCGGTTCTGCCGTTCCCATCCGTAAAAGGATGAATATACGGTATCCAAAAATGAAGAATAATTGCTTTTACAACCGGATGTATAAATTCACTTTGCACGCCGTCATGATTTGTATTTGCAAAATCAATAAGCTTTTTTATTTCTGCCGGAATTTGTTCGGCAGGATAAGGCTTATACAACAAAGTCTCGTCAATATCGTAAACGCCGATATCGTCATCTTGAACCGGAAGCCGAAATCTCCCTATACAATCTTTCTCTTTTTCTTCAAAAGTATTTTCGGTAAGTATTTTGTGTAAATTTAATAACATATCTTCGCTTAATGGATTTTTACAATCTTTTTCTTTAATATGATTTATCGCTTTATAATTATTGTATATCATCCATTCCGATTTATTTTTTGGCACCCTGTTTACTGCCAACATTTCTTTTGCAACGCGGCGTGTTGTAGCGGCGCCTTCTATTTGGCTTGAAGCTATCGCTTCTTCCACTAAAGAAGAAATTAAATATTTTGTTTTTTCCGCTTCATTACGCATATCCAAAATAGGAAAAGATAATGCATCTCTGTCTATAAAATGCAGAATAGGTTGTGTTTTTGGCGTTAACCAAAAAGAAAATTTTTTTCCGTCTTTATCTGAAAAAGGAAGTTCTTTCCTATTTGATAAGGATTCCACTTCTCTTCTTGCCCAGGCAGTTTCAGGTTTTACTCCATATTTTTTCTGTTTAAATTCAGTCCAATAATCATAATCATTTATAATTTTTTTTATGTCAAAGTTTGGATTAGTATATGATTTTTGAAATTCTTCCAGTCCGGATTTGGTTAATATATCTTTTAATTTGGGTGACTTTTCAGGTACTTTCATATGATTCTCCTATTAACATCTATCAATATCTATTAAAATTGATAGGTTTCATATATAAACTATTGAAAAAACAAACATAAATCAAAATATATCAATATCTATCAAAATTGATAGGTTCTATATATAAAATATTAAAAAAATACCTATAAGTCAACACCATTATAATAATTTAATATTTTGAAAAAATAAAGATTCTTGCAAAAGATTGATCATTTCAAACTATTTTTGCTAATCTTTCCATTCATTTTCTAAAAATTTATTATAACATTAAATTATAAAATATCATTTACATTATTTCTCAAACCACATATATTATCTCTTCCATTTTTACCTGAATTTATCTGCTATGTTAAATTTTTATTTCTTGATTATTAATTAATGCTTTTAATATAATCTGTTTAAGCATATGAAAATTTTTCCTTCTAACAATAACGGTTTCTTTTCTTTTTTTAAAATTAGTTTTAAGCAAATACACGACAGACTGTTTATTTTAATAACCTTATTTTTATCAGCCGTAAAACTTTTGGTTTGTTCAAGAATAGATCTTACTATGGACGAACTCGGGCAATGCGCGCAGGCCTGCAATCTTAATCTTTCTTATGTTGAACATCCCCCTCTTCTGGCGTTAATGAACCGGATTTTTATGATATTTTTCGGGTACAACGACGTCAGTCCGAGAATTCTTTCAACTATTGTGCTATTTTTTACGGCATACATTGTTTATTGTTTTGCAAAAAAAATATTTAATTCATACACGGCCCTTGCGGCTGTTCTCTTAATGTATTCTCTGCCTATGCTTTACACTTTGGAAACGGTGTCCGACATTTTATACATAATGTTTTACATTTTGTCAGTATATATATTTTATATAATCATATCTGAAAATAAGATTAAATATTTATATATATTCGGAATAACGGTCGGGTTGGGGCTGTTAAGCAAATACCAGACTTTTTTAATTTTTCCTTCGGTCATATTATTTTTGCTTATTTCAAAAAAAGACCGTTATTTATTTAAAACAAAAGAATTATACTTTTCTTTTATCATTTCTTTATTAATGTTTATTCCGGTAATTATCTGGAACTTCCAAAATGATTTTGCGACGCTTGTTTATCATCATAATTATAATTTCAATATAAGATTTCATGTTGATGCCGTTTATAACAGTTTAGACGTATTATTGCAGTTTATAGGTTCTCAAATAATTTACTACAATCCGATTCTTTCATATCTGTACAGAAACGAGGTTGTAGATATAATTTTTAAATATGTCCCGTATATCTGGATTTACGGTCTTTTTGGAATTTCGTTTACAATATTCATATATTACAGTCTCGTCAGAACATATGTAAAAACAAAACAATCAGGATTTTTGGTTATAATTATTTTTTCGGCGGTAATATTGTCAGTCTGTTTGGGAATGTCTCTTTATTCTTTCCAAGTTGAATACTGCGCAAAAACAGCCGTAATTATTTTATGCGCATACATATCTTTTCTGTGTTTAAAAACCAGAATATTAAAATTGATTCTTGCGATATTTATAATATCTGGCATATTTCTGTCGTTTATAAATCCGGTATATTTTCTTTACGGAATGGATTTTGACGCAAACAGATATATAAAAAAGAACATGCCTTACATTAAAAAGACCGTTACTGCTATAAACGATATTGATAAAAATATTTCTTTTATAGTCTGCACAAATAAAATAGACGCTCATAAATTTAATTATTACACGAAAAATTGCGACGGCAAAGTAAACGTAATATTTCTGGCTTTGGATAATAATATAGGTTTGTACCACCGCTACTGGAATCAGCGGCTGAAAAACTTAAACGGGCTTAACGCGGTTATTGTAAATTACAATACAAATATTTTATCGTCAGTGAAAAAAAACAATTTGTTTGAAAAAATAACTCCTTTAAACGAAAACCTGCTTCTTTGCGAAAATTTTAATTTTAATAATTACAAAGAGAATTTTTCAGAGTATCATAAAGAACTTGAAAAATAAAATAAATTCAATAAGGTTCTTGATTAACAATAAATCCTTTAATATAATAAATTCAAATTAATAATTTAAAATTACGGAGAATTAAAAATGCTTAAAAATCTAATTTCACAAAACATTTTTCAAAATACCGTGGGAGAATATCTTTTTTCACTATGTGCTTTTTTATTTTTATTTGCCGTTATTTGGATTGTAAAAATAATACTAGTCAAGCGTCTTGAAAAATGGGCATCTGCAACAAAAACAAAAATTGATGATTTTATAGTAATGCATGTAAGAAAAACTATAATTCCGCTTGTTATTGTAGGTGCTTTTATTTTAAGCATAGACAATCTTAAAGCCAATGAAACTGTAACTCAAATAATACACATAGGCGGAATATTATTCTTTATATTTATGAGTTTGAAATTTCTTATGTCATTTTTTGATTATTTTCTTGACACTTATTTTAAAAAGAATAATACAACTGAAACCCGCCAAAGAACGCTTAAATGGATTTCGGCCGCAATAAAAACTTCTCTTATCGGGATAGCGGTTGTAGTTTTGCTTGATAATCTGGGCATTAAAATATCAACGCTTGTCGCAGGACTCGGCATAGGCGGTGTTGCCGTCGCTCTTGCTTCACAGGCTATTCTCGGCGATTTATTCAGTTTTTTTGTAATTATGTTTGACCGTCCATTTGAAAAAGGCGATTTTATTGTGGTAGATGATATGATGGGCACGGTTGAACGCATAGGCATTAAAACAACTCGTTTGCGCAGCTTAGGAGGAGAAGAACTTATTTTTTCCAACACAGCTCTTACAAATGCCCGTGTAAGAAATTATAAAAGAATGGCGCGTCGCCGTGTTGTTTTTAAATTGTCCGTCACTTACGGAACTTCTTTGGAAAAAATGAAACAAATTCCGGAAATTATAAAAAACATTCTTGACACCGAAAATGATGCTGTCTTTGACAGAGCTCACTTTTTTGCTTACGGAGATTCGGCTCTTATTTATGAAGTTGTATATAATGTTTTAACCAGCGACTACAACAGATATATGGATATACAACAGGATATTAATTTTAAAATTAAAGAAGAATTTGAAAAACACAATATTAAATTTGCGCATCCGACACAGACTCTTTTTATAAATAAAACAAATTAATCAAAAATTTTTCTTATTTTATCCCGCCGGTTTTTCCGGCGGGATTTTATTTTTTATAAACAAATTCATTATTACAGCAAAAATATGATAAAATACTTATGTTTTATTTTGCGCCCATAGCTCAATTGGATAGAGCGTTTGACTACGAATCAAAAGGTTAGAGGTTCAACTCCTCTTGGGCGCGTTTTTTATCGTCGATATGTGGGAGATTTTGTGGTAAAATCTCCTATTTTTATTTGTTTATTATTTAATTTCTGGCAGTTTGTTAATGGCTGTTTGATATGTATTTTGACAGAGGTGAGCATATATTTCTGTAGTTTGAATTGATGTATGTCCTAATAATTTTGATATTGTATATAAACTTTCTCCAGCTTGAGCTAAATGACTGGCAAAAGTATGTCTCAAAGTATGTAATGAACCTCTCAGATTTAATTTTTTAATAATCTTAATAAAGTATGCGGTAGCAACATCAAGATCAAATTTGTGACCTGACTTATTTTTAATGATATACTCTTCTTTTTTATTATCCGCATATTTTTTTAATAAAATTAATAAATCTTCAGAAATTGGCACATATCTAGATTGATATGTTTTAGGACTCCAATCGTTTTTTTGAACAATTGAAATTAAATTCCTATTAAAATCTATATCGCTCCACTGCAAATTAAAGATTTCCCCTCTTCTAAGTCCTGCTCTGGCTCCTAATAAAACAATTAGTTTCCATGTATCATTTATATTTTCCAGTAAAATTTTTAATTCTTCTGATGTATAAAAATCGATTTTACCTTTGGCTACAGGTAGTTTCTTAACTTTACTCCATTTATGAGATTCTATAATATCATCATCTTCAGCTTTCCTTAGCATAGCCTTAATAGAACTGATTATCCTATTGAGATTATTGGCTTTTTTCCCTTGTTTTATTAAATAATGTTTAAAAAGATTTAACATCTCAGGTGTGATTTCATGTAAATCTTTTATTTTGGTAAATTCATCAAAATATCTGATAGATAATTCATCTCTTAAAAAAGTCTTTTCTTTTTTGTTTGTTTTACAATATTCAAGATATTTTTCTTTAAACCCATTCCAGTCTGTAGGAGTATATTTAGAATTTTTTAATTCATGTTTCCATAATTTAAGTCGTTCTAATGCAATTGTTTTATTACTATGCAGTCCTTCCCTATGGCGTGTCCCTTTATAAGTGAAATCGCACCAATAAACATTTCCTCTTTTTTCTAGATACGCATCTTTCTTTTTCATAATTTTCTCCTTTTATTGTTTTAATATTTTGATACATCTTGGTTTATCCCTATGAGATAACCATTCTTTTACTTTTTCAACAGAATAGATATACACTCCACTTTGAAATCTCTTGTAAGGCATACCTTCAACATGCCAATGATAAAGTGTAGATACTGCTATTCTTGAACCTCTTACTGAAGGAATTAGAGAACTAATTCCTGCTCTTGTACAAACTTCTTCTCCATCAAAATCTATAAAAAGATTGTTTGTAATATATTTTCGTTTATTCTTCATTAGCATTTTCATCTCTAGCTTCAATCTTTGCTATTAAAGTATCAAGTATATTTTCATATCTCGGAGTAATTAAAAAAATATTTCTAAATGCTTTTTCATATAAATTTCTTTCTTTTAAAAAATTAATAGATTTTTCATCGTCTAAAAAATAATTAAAAATTAACGTCTTATATATCTTGTCTTTGCATTTATAATTTCTAGAAGCAGAATATAGCTCTAATAATGTGTCTTGCATTTGTCTTCTTTGTACCCTATATTCTTCATTATCCTGTTTAATTTTTTGAATTGATGACTCTGGATTGGTCAATGGAAGTTCTATAGGAATACATTGGGGCATATTGGTTTTTAGCTGTCTTAAGAAACTAAGCAATATATATGAACTAAAAGCACCATTAACTGCATTTTTAAATTTTCTATTTTCAGGCACCCTGAAAATTTGATTTATAAAGTTTCTTTTAATACGTCGAGGTTTTCGTAATTTTACTTCATATCTTAAGAGATTGCCTTGAACTGTATCTACATTGTTTGTATGACGTTCTTGAATTTCCTTATTTTTATCATACCATGAAATCTCTATACATTTAGATTCAAATTTTACACCGTCTTCTATTCTACGTACGTGTGAACATCTAACGTTCGATTTTGCGATAATATCCATAACTCCTTTGCATGTAATATTTTCGGCTAAATGAAAATTTCTTGAGTAATGAATTTCTCTGACTTCAGATTCCTTTATAGCCTCTTCTGAACACTCCACTCCACAAGCCAAGAGTGCTTCTCTTATAAAAGAAACAAGTGTTTCAAAATGGGTTTCATCAAGTTCTTCTACATTGTTGCCAAAAATAAGTTTTGGCAGTGAGTAAACTTGAACATAGAGAACAGGGCGATACATATAGCAATTGCAAAATAAAAACAAATGAATAAGGTTTTGCTCATCTCTACTATAAACAGCCTTAGCCCTGTATGAATTATCCTCATTTATATAATTCCAAGGATTCTCCATAAAATCACATACTGTTGGACGATTAAAACTGTTAACAGCTTGTATTTCAAAATCTGTTAACCCAAATTTTACTGTGTCTACACCTAATACTGACATAATACTACCTCCTTTTTTGGTAGTATTAGACCAATATTTCACTTTCACATCGACGGTAAAAAAAGGGTATTTTTTGGCTGTTTTAGGGTAATTTACATATGCAATTTTAGGGTAGTTTTTTCATAAATATTGTTTTTATATAGATCAAAAAAAACAGCCTTAAAACTTAACTACGTTTTATCGACTGAGATTTTCAATAATTCCTTTAATATACAAAAAACGGCAAAGTGTAAAAAAAATTTACTCTTTTTTTTAAAAAAAACATATAAAAAAAACGACTATTTTATTATGATTTTTTGCTTTGATATGCCTAACGGAAACTTTTTTTCTTTTTGATTAAAATGTTTCCGTAATGGTTTAAAATAATTTTTTATATCTCCTTCAAGTTTACTTATTTTATATTCATTTTTTAGCGATACTTTATTTTTTGCAATTTGCTTGTATTGTTTTAAGCGCATTGTAGGAAAAAACATATGTCTATATACATCTTCAAATGAAGCTCCTTCATTAACACCTGTTTTATAATAAGTTAGTACTTGACGTAAAAATATGAAAGGTTTAGAACTGACTTTTAATTTACATATATATTTCCCTTCATAGAACACATCTCCTGTTTTTTCAACAATAGAAAGATTTTTACATTGTAATACGGATGAGTTTTCTTCAGAAATTTGCAAAGGTGGCATTTTAAAAGTTATTTTCAAAGTTATATTTGAATCAATCATTTCTACATCTTTTATAATTATCCAATTTCTTTTATATAACAATAATAAATATTCAAAAAATCTAATTTTGTTTAATTGTAGTTTGCCATTATTATTCAATCCATCAATTATTTTTTTATTTATCAATATATCTTTACTGACAGATTCATATAAGTCACCTAAAATCTCATTACTATTTTTTTTGAGTTTTTCATATGAATAAAAATTTTCATTTTTAGGCATTAATTGATTAGTTTCAAATAATTCTAAATAATTTTCTAGTACCCAATTAATCTTATCGTAATCTATTTCTATAAATTGAAAATCTAAAAAATCTTCTATCCATATACTGACTTTTGGTTTTGTAAGCTTTAGAATTTTATCCGATAATACCATGTCATATTCAATTCTTTTTTTAGTAAATTTCTTTTTATTTATAAATTTATTAATAATTTTATCATTAGATACATATTTTATACATTCTTCAACCACTTCAACTTTATTGTAAAAATTTGGATTTCGTTTCAATGAATCATCTTTAGCATCATCAAAAACTTGATAATACGGATTATTAAAAAGTTGGCTTAAATCGGATTCTATAAATATCCCTTCATCTTCTAAAAAAGTGTTACCTACATAAAAACAATCCTGAAGCCCTAACATCTGCAAATCATCAATTAGATCCTTAATGTTATTTTTATCAGCAAAAGTTCCAATTCTAATATCATAATCATCATTATAATTAGCACATTCTCCATTAAAATATTTATAAGGTTTTTTAGCATACATTCGATGTGATAAATTATGATTAAAAAAAACTAAAAATTCTAAGGTAACTTGATGTAAAATTTTTATTTTATTTGATTGTACGGATTTGTTTTGAACTAATTTTATGCGTTCGCCATTTTCATTTATTTTTTGGGGATATATACATAACATTAATGAACTTGGAGGGACTGAAAACTTCATTTTAACAGATATTTTATGTTCCATGTTTATATTTTATCAAAATACAGTATTGTCAACAACTAAATAAATAAAGCATAATTAAGAGAATTTATAAGATTGATTTTGTCAATAAAATTAGCATTGTCAGTAAGTTATTAAAGTCACAATAAGTATATACTTTAAAATCAATGATATATATAATTAAATCTGGTTATTTCATTTGTTAAATACTTTAAGTCCTATAAAATGGTCATTAAAAATCTAACAAAGAGTTGAGTCTCATAATTAAACATATTGAGCAAGTGATTGATTTGCCTGCCTATTAACTACAATTAAATTACTATCAAATGCTTTGCAAATTTCCTGTTCGTATTTTGTTGGGCTTTCTCAAACCAATATAGTCCTTCTCTTAAGTCTCGTTCTACTCCTAGTCCAGACAAATACATAGAAGCCAATTCATTTTGTGCGTTCCAGTCTCCTCCAGCTGCGGCTTCCATAATCCAATATAATGCGTTTTGGTTGTTTGGTTGTACTCCTTTTCCAAAAGAGTACATCATACCTAAGAGAAATTTAGCATGGGAATGTCCTTGCTCTGCTGCTTTTTCAAACCAATATAATGCTTTTGTGAAGTCTTGTTTTGTCCCTAGTCCTATGTAATACATATAACCTAAATTATACTGTACATCAACATTATCTTGTTTTTCTTCGAATTTTTCAAACCAATATAATGCTTTTTGATAGTCTTGTTCACCTAGTCCGTTATAATACATATCACCCAATATATATTGAGAGTCAGAATTGCCTTGCTGAGCCGCTTTTTCAAACCATTCAATTGCCTTTTTATAATCTCTGTCTACTCCTAGTCCGTTATAATACATATAACCTAAATTATATTGACCAATAGCATCCCCTTGCTGAGCTGCTTTTTCAAACCAATATAATGCTTTTTGATAGTCTCGTTCTACTCCTTCTCCAACAAAATACATCTTACCTAAGGTATGTTGTGCTTCCAGGTCTCCTCCTTCTGCGGCTCTCCCAAGCCAATATAATGTTTTTTGATAGTCTCGTTCTACTCCTAGTCCTTCATAATACATATAACCTAAGAGAAATTGAGCATGGGCATGTCCTTGCTCTGCTGCTTTTTCAAACCAATATCTTGCTTTTTGATAGTCTCGTGGAAATATGTCTGCTGCAGAATCTCTACCAGGATCTGCTGCGGAATCTTTACCAGTATAAAAATTCATTCCTAATTTATATTGGTCTAATACATTACCCTTTTCAGCTTTTGATACATAATATCTTACAAAATACATTTCTGCTTTGTTTATATTGCCTCTTTTATAATAAATTTTGGCTTTTTCAAAATCAGTACCTTTTGGAATGTATATATATATTGATAATGGTACTATGATAACAAGAAAGAGCATCGTCAATCCTATCAGTTTTATTATGCGTTTTATTATGTGTTTTTTTGTAAATAAATATATTTTTAAATTGTTTGTACCATAATAATATTTTTCACCAAGAATCTTTAATTCAGTATCATTTAAAGATTCTATATCAATATTTTTTATAAAATTTTTTGCCTGTTTATCACCAGATTTTGCAGATTGAAGATAATAAATTAATCCCTTTGCTTTATGCCAAGGTTTCGTTGTATCGTTGAGATATATTTCACCTAAGATTCTTGCCGTATTAGCCGAGATATTGATCTTTTGTTCTACACTTTCTTTTCCAAGTTTCAAATACCATGCAATTGACAAATTTTTATCATTATCATGATAATATTCTGCAAGGCGTTGAATTGACAAAATATTGCCATTTTCTGCACTTTTTTTATACAACTCCAAATATTGTAGATATTCTTGTTTTAATAAATTGTTGTTTTCTATTAATTTTGCTACTTCATATTGTTTGCTAGGACTACCATTTTCTGCAAAATTTTTAAGATATTTTATTGCATCAGTATTTCCTTGATTGGCAGATTTTATCAATAAGTCAAATGCTTCACAAATTTTATTATTTTCCTCATAGAATTTTCCTAAAACATATTGTGCATATTGGTCGTTATTTGATATTGCAGAATTAATAATATTTTCACTATCTTGGTAATTATGACTTGCTATTTGCAGATACAAAGAAAATGCTTCTTTATAATTTTGTTTTATCTTCTGTGTGCCTACATAATATATATTTGCTAACTCATATTTAGCTATATCATCTTCACGATTTGCATACTTGTTTATTATATCAAAAGCTTTTTCGCTTCCATTCTTAACTGCTTGTGCATACCATTTAAAAGCTTCTCTTCTATCTGTTTCTATTCCTAATCCATCAAGGTATATTTCTCCAAGAGTTTCTTGTGAGTATAGATTGTTTTTTTCAGCTTGTTCCTTTATAAAATCCAGTGCCTCAGCATAACCTTTGCTTATAGCTTGTTTAAGATATGAAAATGCTTCTTTATAATTTTGTTTTTTAAATTCAAATTGTCCTAAATATAATTCAGCCATCGGAGATAAGTCACTCTCTGAACTTGCTATTTTTATTAATTTATTTTTATGTTCTTCATTATCAGACAACATAAACAAACAATATACAAACTCTACAGAAGCTATAGGAATAATAGGGTGGTTTGTTGCTTTGCATTGCAAAAATTCAAAAGCTTCTATATGTCCGTTAATCGCTGCTTTTCTAAACCAATAAAAAGCCTCCGATTCATCTTCTTTAATGCTATCTCTGCCATAAAAATAAATCTGCGCTAGTTCAAATTGAGCATTTTTATCATTTTTCTCTGCAAGTATTTTTAATTCTGTTATTTTATCTTGATTAACCATTTTAAATCCTTATATATTATTTTCTGTTTTGTCTCCAATTTGTATAAGCATCTTTTATTTTGCTATCTGCCTGACTCTGATTATTATGCAAAGTATTTTGAATTCTAGTTTTATTTTCTATTTGAGAATTACTTTCTTTGTTTGATAAATCATTTATTACTTTCTTGTTAACATACTCCATACCAAGTTTTGAATTGGCTAAAACAAATTTTCCAGTTCTTTTACAAATTGGACATTTTTGTTCTGTGTCAGGAATCAGCAACGAAATAAAACCAAGAATTATTGACAAAATAATAAATAAATAAATAGAAATTGCAAAAACAACTGGTAAAGGATTATTAAGATGATAATACGACTGACCATTAAATGCAAGATGACCGAAACCTACAGTTGTAGTCGAAGGGATAACTCTCCCATAAACTAGAAATACACGGAATAAATTAAATACCAAAATCAAAACACTTAGAAATATTGACCAGCGAATTGCAGAACCAAAAGTAAAGGATTTTTTCTTTAGCATTGTAATTGGAACAGCCTCCGAACCAAAAAATGAAAGACATTTTGGACAGATAAACTTTTTATCATTAAACGTTTTCTTGCAACCTTCTGATAAAATATCCATACGGAACCTCCCAGTTATTAAATAAAATATATTTACTTACCATTCAAACTGTTATATGACCATGATTATTAGCATATTCTTGCTCTGCTACTTTTATAAATACTTCAATTGATTTTTTGATATTTTGCTCTATTTTTTTAGTTTTGTAATATAACAAAAACTTCTGATTAGATTAAGAATTGTAACAAAAGAAAGTCAAACTAGAACTAGAACTTAAACATAAAGTTATAATAAATATTTTTCTCATAAAATATCTTTTGTATATACAACTTATACGGCTGATTATATTAAATTTTTTAACATTTAATCCAGCTTTTTTATTCTGAATCTTTCTTTCTATATCTATTTTTATATTTATTTAGACCGTTAAATATTATAATAACTAGCACTTTACTGACTACTGCAACTATTATTCTATCTATACGACAAAAATAAAATACTTTCAATATAAATTTCATTTATATTCCCCCTATTGTTTATTATTTATTTGATTTATTATTTTAGATTTTCTGCTTTGATACTTGCATGGAATGAAAGACTTTTTGTATCTACTGTCAATTTATTGTTTTCGTTTGTAATTCTAATGAATGGTATTTGCAAATTATAAGTTATTTTTCCTATAACTTTAGTATAAAAGTGTAAGAAAATACCAAATATAATACTGGCAAACAGATTAGATATTCCTGCATAAACCGCCACACCGGTAAAAAGAACTATAATAGAACTTAATCCAAAATTTACTATCATACCTATAAACTGGTTCAAACAGAATATTAACCTTATCCATTTAGGAAATGATAGAAACATTCCTATTTGAATAACAGACATAACGAACAGAAATACTAGAAATATTATTAACATAATAAACACCTCCTTTTTTATATTTTTAAATCAAACCATTATCTTTGAATGAATAATAGTCGTTATCTGCTATTATAATATGGTCTAACAAATAACCTTCTATAGTCTTTAATGCTTTATGTATTGCCTCTGTTGCAAGTATATCGTTTTGACTTGGCTTTAAACTTCCGCCTGGATGATTATGTGCTAATATTACAGAAACAGCATAATATTGAAGACATAATCTTGCTACCTTTCTTGGATATACAGCAGACCTATTTACAATTCCTTTTGACATACTTTCTATTGCTAATATTTTATTCATAGAATTCAAAAATATTACAATAAACTCCTCATCTCTATTGTTTCCTATACTTGTTCTTAAAAAATTAACTACCTCTCCTGAGCTACTAATTTTCTCCATATCTTGTATTTTCGTTTGTTCATACAAGATAGCGAACCGCTTAACCATACTAATAACCTCCTTTAACTTTTGATTTTTTACTAGGCTTAAATCTTCAGAGTTAAAAAGCGTATAAAGATTTTTGTAATTGCCTTTTAAATCTTTAATTGTTTTACTACCGTACTTTACTCTTGCTACCTTACAGATTTGTTCTACAACTTCATGGAATTCTAGTTTTTCCATTTTAATACCTCCTTTATTTTTGATTTTAAATTTGATGAAAATAAAAAAAGCCATTTATTCCGAAGAATAAATAGCTTAAAAATATTTTTATTTTAATTTAATAACTTATACCCACCTGGGCAAAAACAAATATATGTATAAATACAGAGTTATATCCCCACTAGGATATTAAGACAGTAAATACATACAATTATGGATTTTTAACTTTGTATAACTTTGAAAAGAGATGAGAGCTTCGCAGGTTTAAATGGGGTTATTGTAGAGTTTTTGTTAATCTTCTTTCATTAAAAAAACATATAAAAGTGGACCACTTTTTAGATTAAAGAATAAATTTAAAATATAATTAATTTTTCAATATGTTTGTAGATTTTATGCTGAAAATTTTGAATATTATAGGTGTAATAACATATTATATATTACAACAACATACTAAATTAATATAACAACATAGGCTGATATATATCCCATATATACATCAGTAATTAACTACATTTATAAGTTAATAAGCTACATACTAAGCTGTTTAATGTACATCATAAATGCTTTTCTATTTAACAGACTAGGTATGCTTCAGGCATACCTAGAAGTCGTATTGTTATATTCATTCTGTTCCCATTATAAATTATGGTTTTTATCTTGTTTTTATTGTAGAATCCATATAACTTAATTTTATGAAAACAATATATATCGCTTTATTTTTATTTGCATATGCTTTTTGTGCTTATGCGGAAGATATAACAAATATTAAACTAGTATCCGTATATGATGGCGATACGTTTAAGATTAGTATTTTAGACAGCAAATATGATGTTTTTGGAAAGAATATTTCAGTTAGGGTGTTTGGTATTGATACACCTGAAATCAAAGGCAAAACAGCAAAAGAGAGGCTTTTAGCACTAAAAGCCAGACAGTTCTCAAAAGAATTTCTATAAAGGCGAAAGTATTTATAATTACTCCGGATGGTAAAGAATTAGAATTGAGTACTGCTTTGATAAAACAAGGATTTGCTATAGAGTATTATGGTGATAAGAAACACAGTTGGAATTGAATAAAAGCATTGTATAAACTTAAATTTATTTTATATCTTTCAAAGATTTATAATTTTATAAGGTTCATCTTTATTATTTTGAATAATTGCATTTATAGCAATGTTAATATGCTATTGTGGTGTTAAATCATAAATTTTTACCAGATTTTTCTTTTATTAAATTTTTTAACGTTGTAATTTCTTTTTCATACTCATTAGTATGAATAATCTTATATGACGCATTACGTGCCAGTTTATACCACTTTAAGGCTTCTTCATAATTTTGTTCAATTCCACAGTATCCATTCATATATATTAAAGCTAATAAGCGATATGGGTAAGCTTCAATACCACCGCTAAATATTTCCATATCATCATATAGAAAAAAAGTACTTTCTGTAAGTTCAATATACCCAGGATTCCATTCTTTTGCCACCTCTTTTAAAAGCGTTATCCCTTTTTCCGGATTTTCTTTCAATATATTAGATCCTTGTAAATATAATCTTGCTAAAAAAAGTTTGGCAAAAGGATAATGTACTGCTAATTGCTCAAGTTCTTTTGCATCAGATTGTATAAATTTTTCCCTTACTATTACAAAATCCAATCTAAAATTCCCCTTTTTGTAAAATTCCTGTAATATTTCAAGATTATCATATTTGGAATCAATACATTTATTTGCATAAGAAGAAATTCTTAATGCTTGCATAGATTTCGCATTAAAAAGATCTAGATGTGCGTATTGGTATTCTATTAATTGACGCATATGTTTTTTTTCTAAAAACAATACTACTTTTGCATCAAGATTCCCTTTTTCTGCTAATTGATTAATAGTTTCATATCTTTCTGCACAATCAGGATTTGCAAAAAGCATTGAAAATGGAGATAATATAGTGAAAATTAATTCAGCATCAGTAGAACCTGTGCTCGTTGCTTTTTCTATTTCTTCAACTGGAATAGATACATCATTAAATTTATTAGAATCTTCATATCTTCTAGAATTCAAATCATTAGAACACGATATAGTGAACAAAAAACATAATACAATAACAATTAAAAAACTTTTTTTCATTTTATCTCCTGTAACTATATCATTTAGAATTCTAATAAATACATATAGCAAATTCAATTTATAACACCCATAGGAGTTTAAATAAAAACTTTCAAACATAATCTGAAGAAATATTTCTCTTAGCCATCATACATTGAATCATTTATTTTTAAATAAAGTATGTTTCATATTTTCTATAACAACTCCATCACATCTCATATCAATATTATAATACTCAGCAATCCCTTGCCATAAAAAAATCTTGATACCATTATATAATGGGACTTTACTGTTAAGAAATTCAATTGGAAATGCGCCCAAACATCTTGATATTATTCTTTCTTGTTTTGAATAATCAATTTGAAACTTAATATCTTTGTCACGAATTATCTGTATTGATTTATTATTTTCATATCTATGATATACCATACTCATATAACAACCAAAGCTTTCTTCTTTCAACATAATATTGTATTTGATATTTGTACTAAATTTGTAATTGTCATTCTTTTTAAATTGTCCATGATAATAACTATCATATTCCATTGGCAATTCAGCCAACCACAAATCAATTGCTCTTTCAAGTTTGTTGCCATCATGTCCACTAGTGCTAATATCCCAAATTCTTTTAATGGTTGTTACTTTTCTTTTTTCAAGTTCAAGAATAACCATTGCATATAATCTATAATCTTTTGTTAGAAAAATAAGTTTTTTTAAAAAAGTATCAAATGTAATCTCTGTTATATTGTATTTTTCTTTAGCTATAAAAAGCCTATGCATACCTAAAATATCTATTATATCTATACCTTTAAAATCATAATATAACGAACGTTTTAACATATTGTTAAATATTTGTTTTAATACATTATCATCTTTACTTTCCATAATATCAATAAATAAAGCAACAACATAAAGTAATATTTCCTTTGCATGTGCAACAGTTTCTTCTTGCTTATAATCTGCTGTTATTATGTTTTTGTGACATATACTGTTTATTGCATTAGCGTTAACAGCTATTTTATCAAGGAATGAGAAGAGTATCTCAGAAAGAACTTTGTCAGATAAAAAAGAAACATTTAGAATTCCTTTATTAAAATACGCCTCTAACAAGTCCCTAATAACCTCTTTAACATATATTTGCGGTGTTGTTGTATTCGTAAAATCAATTTTTGTATTAAAATAAGGATCACTACGAAATTCTCTAATGCCAGTATCTAGAACTCCCTTAGTCTGTAAATATAGACCAAATGCATTCGCTCCTGATGCTCCACCTGCAATTATTGTTTTATGTCCTTTTTCAATAAGGGATAAATTCATTGAAATACTATTTGAATTGGCAATTCCAAATTTCCAAAAGCCCGGAAGCATATCTTTTAAGAAAGAAAGTTCTTCCATTGTTTTGTTCAGCCACTCCATTGCAGTTTGTATCTCAGCAATTTGCTCTGGAGATTTATCAATAAATCGCAAATTTCTCTCAGAGGCGATCCTATCAAGCGTATTATAAAATACTGCAATATCACTTATTTGATCAGCCTCTGATAATCTAAGTGTAACGTTTTCTTTTCCTTCAAAATCCAAACTTGCTAAATATTCATCTGAAAGATACTTGTAGTAACATATTTGCGTTTCAAACTCTATAACAAAAACTATAGCAGGACTTTCTGCAACTTTTGCTTTTACATAATACAAAAATTTTGTCTCAAACTCGTAACTAAATGAATTATCCTTATTTTTACGCATTTTAGCCACTTTCTTTATTTGAACAACAAACTGTTTTTTTGGTTCTCTTGTATTGATATTTACGAGTTCAATGAAACCATCATAATTAGGAGTTTTATCATTTTTACTAAAAAAAGCTTTAATATTTTTTTGTGATTCTATCTTTTGTTCAAGTATGGCATTAGCATTAGATTCATTAAATGAAACATCTGAATGGGTTCCCATACCAGGCATAATTAATTCCTTTTTCCCAAAAATGATTTAATTACATTAAACAAAGATTAAGCAAAATAAGTTTGATTAGTTTTTGTAATTTATTTGTTTTTAATTATACATTAAATTAAAAAAACTTTAAAAGTCATAGATAAATAAACTAACAGTTTGTCTAAAAGTTGTCTAGTACATATCGGTAATTTGCAGAAATAGGCAGAAATACACGGAAATGATAATTATATGAGTTGTCGTTATAAAAACATAAAAGGTGAAGGGCTTTTAATAAATTTTAAAAAACTGAATTTTATATATGGACAGTATTGAGAGTGCGATGTACTAAACTGCTAGACAATGATTGTTTTATACATAGTTTTTGTGGGAGATTTTGTGGTAGATTTGATGAATAAAAGTTACAAAAATAAAACAAATAACAACAATCACAAACAAAAGTCTACCGTCGATAAAACAGCAGAGTATTTAATTTACAGTATTATTTATATATAATATACGAGTCGCCTCTTGGGCGCGTTATTTTTCTTTGTCTTTTGTGTTCTTTTTAATTTTTTTTGAACTTCGGATACCCCTCTCGCTACCGCTCGGCTTTGCTAGGTATACCTCGTCCAAAATAAAATTAAAAATCTTCACAAAATACTTCGAAAACAGATATTATATTTTGTTGCCTCGTCTAAAATAAAAATAATCAACAAAACACTTTTGAAAATTTATTTGCTATCCTTTGTAATCTTGCTTACGTACACATCGTTTTAAAATTATTTCAATTCACACAAACTAATAAATTTTTAATAGCAAATGATAAAAGCAATATAAACAACAATCAAATATCTGAATTCTTTTTAACTTATAAAAAATATTTACTAATAAACTGGTCATTTTTATGTTTATTAAAAAAACTAAAACTGTATAAAATTATTTATATAATGATAATAATATTCTATAATGTGTCTTATTAAAGTTAATTTTTATACAAAATTTTATTTGCCGGAGAAGATATGATCAGCAAGTACGGTTTTATCAGAACATGCGCGTGCTCTCCCAGAATTAAAATTGCCGATATTGAATTTAATACAAATCAGATTATTGTCGATATAAAATCCGCGAAAAAACAAAATGCGTCAATCGTATTATTTCCGGAACTTTCTTTGACGGGATATACATGCGGAGACCTGTTTCAGCAGGATATTTTATTAAAAAAATCAGAAGAAGCTCTTGATAAAATAGCTAACGAGACAAAAGACATAATAGCCGTTGTCGGGCTTCCTCTTTATCACCAATCCAGGCTTTGGAATGTTGCGGCAGTAATTGCAAACGGAAAAATAAAAGCATTTATCCCCAAATCGTATCTTCCTTCATACAAAGAATATTATGAACGCAGATGGTTTCATTCCGGATTTAATATAGATTCACAATATAAAAAAATACCTTTTAATCCTAATTTGATATTTAACGTTTCAATCGGAGACTTATCTTTTAAAACCGGACTTGAAATATGCGAAGATTTATGGATGCCTATTCCCCCCTCTTCGCGTCTGAGCATTATGGGAGCGACTCTTATTTTAAATCCGTCAGCTTCTACCGAGACAGTCGGAAAAGCCGCATACCGCCGTGAACTTGTCAGCCAAAACTCATCAAGAAACGTCTGCGCATATCTTTACGCAGCGTCAGGCCCGACGGAATCAACTTCCGATGTCGTATTTTCAGGGCATTGTCTGGCTTTTGAATACGGAATTATGCTTGCCGAAACAGAACTGTATCAGCGTGAAGGAACAAAAATTTTTGCAGATTTTGATATAAATAAATTAGAAAACGAGCGCCGCAAATTTACGTCTTTCGGAGATCAGGCTGATCATTTTTACGACGTTTTAAACGGAAAAATAAAAACAATAGAAATAAATCTTGATTCCGCTCAACAGCCTAAAGAATTAAACCGTTATATTGATTCTGCTCCTTTTGTGCCTAAAACAGACGATAAAATGAAAGAACGCGCCGAAGAAATTTTAAATATTCAGGTTAACGGGCTTATGACGCGTCTTGAAACAAGCAAAACAAAAGGAATCGTAATAGGAGTATCCGGCGGACTTGATTCGACTCTTGCGCTTGTTGTTGCAGTAATAGCTGTTGATAAACTCGGCTGGGACAGAAAAACTATAACAGGCATTACAATGCCGGGATTCGGGACAACAAACAGAACAAAAAATAACGCAGTTAAACTTATGGATGAACTCGGCATTGATAAGCAGGAAATATCTATTGCGGCAGCCTGCATTCAGCATTTTAAAGATATAGGATTGCCGGAAAACGACCGTTCAGTCACTTATGAAAACTCTCAGGCGAGAGAACGAACGCAGATTCTTATGGATTATGCCAATAAAACAAATAAAATTGTTCTGGGAACCGGAGATTTGTCCGAACTTGCTCTAGGTTTTTGCACGTATAATGCAGATCATATGAGCATGTACAACGTGAATTGCTCGGTCCCTAAAACGCTTGTAAAATATTTGGTGCATCAGGCAAGTTTATGGGATGAATTTAAATCATGCAGACAGACTCTTGAATCAATCTGCAATACCGCCATTTCACCGGAACTTCTTCCTCCTGATGAAAAAGGAGACATTTCGCAAAAAACTGAAGATATTATAGGGCCTTACGAACTTCACGATTTCTTTCTATATCATCATATCCGCTGGAATTTTACGCCTGAAAAGATTTTTTATCTTGCGCAAAATTCTTTTAAGAATAAATATGACGATTCAACAATAAAAAAATGGCTTGACCTTTTTTATAAGAGATTTTTCAACGCGCAGTTTAAGAGAAATTGCGTTCCTGATGGACCAAAGGTTGGTTCAATCAGTTTAAGCCCGCGAGGCGACTGGCGCATGCCTTCTGACGCCTCATCCAACGAGTGGAAATAATTTTTAATACAATAAAATCATATCATCATATATTCTTGATTATGAATTAACAATTTTAATATAATCGACCCTTAAGTTCAGCAAAAAGAAGAGGTATTTTGCATTGATTTTTTTATTAATTATACTAACTATAGTTATATTTTCTTTTATATCACAGATTTTTTCAAAACACAATAAAATATTTATTTTTATTTCAATATTCTTTGTTTTATTTTTTTATTATTTTTTAGCGCATTTACATAATAGAGATGAATTCAATTCTTTTAAGTACAGAGACACTGTATATTACAATAGATTAGTAAAATCTTTCAAAGAATATAATTTGCATATAGCAAAAAATCCTAATCCAATACCACAAAATCAAAATGCAAGACAATTATATGTAGAAGCTGTAACAAAAAATCATGCTTTATTTTGGCTATGGGATTGCTCATATTATAAAGGATATATATATCTTTATTTTGGAGTAACACCAGTTTTATTATTTTATTTACCATTTAATTTAATTACCAATTTATTTTTACCAGATCAAATAGTTATATTATTACTTACATCACTAATATTTCTAATCTCACTATTAATTATTAGAAAAATATCAACTATATTTTTACATTTAAAAATACCTTTATGGATTCAAATTTTAACAATCTTTCTAATTGGGATTTCTGATTTTACAATATTTTTTTTAGTGCAACCACACATATACGAAGTTTCTATAATCTCAGCTGGTTTTTTATTACTATTTGGTGTTTATCTATTTCTACAATATTGTTGTAGTATTAATATTCAAAAAAATAGATATTATATTTTTTTTATTGGTTTAGTTGTTTCATTATCTGTAGGTTGTAGACCTCACTATATCTTATTCATTCCGTTCTTTTTTGTTTCTATATTGTATATTGAATATTCAAAAAAAACAGATATTAAACAAATTACAAAATATATTTTCTTTTTTATTATCCCATGTATATTATATGGTTCGATTATCGCTATATATAATTATTTAAGATTTGATTCTATCTTTGAATTTGGTTGGAAATATCAACTAAATGATATCCCAATATATACAAACATATTGCCACTAAAAGATTTATTTTTAGGTTTAAAATATCATATCTTCCAAATCCCACTAATTAATAATACTTTGCCAATTTTTTCTTCCGTCAAAGCTATTGGTCATAGTTTAGGAAATGAAAAAGCAATTGGATTAATATTTGTTTTTCCCTTATCAATATTTTTATTGTTATTGCCAAAAATAATAAAAAATTTTTTGATAGATAAAAATAAAAAAATTCTAGTTTTTTTATTTTTATCTATCTTTATATTCATTACCAATCTTTTTGTTGTTTGTATGGCTGGGATGTCATTAAGATACAACTTTGAGTACATGTATATAACAACTATTCTATCTATATTTATATTTTATTTAATTTATGTGAAATCAAAAATTAGAATAAAATTTATATTAAAAATATTATTTATTACATTTTTTATTTTTAGTTTATATATAAATTTTTCAATATTACTAAATGATAATTATATAATTTTTAATCCTGCAGAATATAGAACAAAAATTATACTTTTTTTAATGTGATATAAAAGAATTTATTTATCATAAATTTTGTATTTTAATAAACTCTTTCTTCCTTTATGGCTAAAAATTTAATAGAATACTGAGGTATCGTTAAGACTAGCAAGATTTTGTGCGAAGTGCAATGTTTTTGGTCTTTGTCGTTAGGATTTAATATTTGGAGCGAACCGAAGTATTTTGCGACCGCGGTGTACGTAAGTGAAACGGTACATAAGGAAGCAAAATACGAGAGTGCAGCCCAAATATTAAATCCGTTATAATAAAATAAGAAGTAAGGAGAGATAGTTATGTTAAAAGAAAAAGTAGAATCAGTCTTAAACAAAGTTCGCCCCAGCCTTCAGGCAGACGGCGGAAACGTTGAATTGGTAGACGTAACTGAAGACGGAATAGTAAAAGTAAGACTTACCGGCGCTTGCGGATCATGCCCGATGTCAACTATGACGCTCCAGTACGGCGTAAGAAAAGCTATTATGGACGAAATACCTGAAGTCAAAAACGTAGTAGCAATGTAAATGAAAATAGGAATTTTGTCTGACACTCATAACAATACGGACAAAATTATAAAAGCTGTTGAATTTTTTAATCTCCGGCAGGTTGAACTTGTTCTTCATGCCGGAGATTTTTCTTTTGTATCGTCGGCAAAACTGTTTTCAAAACTTAAAATGCCTATGATAGCGGTATTCGGCAACAACGATTTGGATACTTTTGATCTTGAAAAAACAATACAGCCGTTCGGACAGATTTATCACGAGCCGTATTCTTTTACAATTGACGGCAAAAAATTTATTTTATCGCATCGTCTGTATAATACGGAAGATAAATTTGACTATATAATATACGGACATACTCATAAACCTCATATTCAAAAAACTCCGCAGGCGCTATTTATAAATCCGGGCGAAGTATCTGCCAGAAGATACGGAAGAAGCACCGTGGCAATACTTGACACTCACTCCGATAATGCGGAAATTTTTGATTTAGATTGGGAAAGCTGACTAAATTATAGTGCCGCCGCCTATAACAATATCATTATCATATAAAACGACTGCCTGTCCTTTTGTAACTGCTCTTTGCGGAAAGTCAAACTCAATATGCAATCTGTCATCGCCGGTTTGTTCTACAGTGGCGAATTCCTCTTTTTGATTGTATCTTACTCTTGCTCTTACTCTGATAGGTTTTTCTATTTTTGAACATGCTATAAGATTAATATCAGACGCTTCAAGACTTTTTGAAAATAAATCGTCCGGAGTGCCTAGCGTGACGGTATTTTTCTTTATATCTTTATCGCAGACAAATAATCTTTTATGAAAATTAAGTCCGAGCCCTTTGCGCTGGCCTATAGTATAATTTATTATTCCTTTATGCCGGCCGATTATATTGCCTTTTATATCCAGAAAATCGCCTTCAAGATTTTTCCTGCCGGTATAATTTTCTATAAATTTCGAATAATTGCCGTCGCGTACAAAACATATATCCTGGCTGTCGTCTTTTTTTGCGTTTATAAAATCCTGTTGCAGCGCAATACTTCTTATTTTGCTTTTTCTCATGTTGCCCAGCGGCAGTAAGGTTTTTGAAAGCTGCTTTTGGGTCAGTTGGTATAAAACGTAACTCTGGTCTTTTTTTTCGTCAACTGACTTTTTTAAAATAAAACGGTTTGACATATCATCGTAAGAGATTACGGCATAATGTCCCGTAACTATATAATCAAAACCCATTTCGTCCGCTTTATTTAAAAGTCTGTCAAATTTAATAAAACGGTTGCAGTCTATGCACGGATTAGGCGTAAAGCCTTTTTCATAACTTTCTATAAAACGGCTTATCACTTCTTTTTTAAAATGTTCAGTAAAATTAAGGACATAATGTTTGATGCCGAGTTTAAAAGAAACGCTTTTAGCGTCTTCCACGTCTTTCATAGAACAGCAGGTTTTAGTTGCGCATTCTCCGATGTCTTCGTTTGAAAACAATTTTAAAGTCACGCCGACCGTTTCGTATCCCTGCTGCTTTATAAGATAAGCGGCGACGGAACTGTCAACGCCGCCGCTCATAGCTATGATCGCTTTTTTCATTTTTAGTCAATACCTTTTTATGAGAATAACGGAGTAGACAGATACCTTTCTCCCGTATCCGGCAAAATTACGACTATTACTTTATTTTTATTTTCGGGTCTTTTTGCAACCTGAGTTGCAGCAAATAATGCCGCGCCCGAAGATATGCCTACAAGAAGGCCTTCTCTTAACGCAAGTTTTCTGCCTGTTTCAAAAGCATCCTCATTTGAAACAGGAATAATTTCATCATATATTTTTGTATTCAATGTATCCGGAACAAAACCTGCGCCTATCCCCTGTATTTTGTGCGGACCTGCTTTCCCTTGAGACAAAACGGGAGAATCAGCCGGTTCAACCGCTATAATTTTTATATTTTTATTTTTTGCTTTTAAATATTCTCCTACGCCTGTTATCGTGCCTCCAGTTCCTACTCCTGCGACTAAAATATCAACTTTTCCGTCTGTATCGTTATAAATTTCAACGGCAGTCGTCGCCTTATGTACTGCAGGATTTGCGGGATTTGTAAACTGGCTGGGAATAAAACTGTTTGGAATAGTTTCGGCAAGCTCTTTTGATTTTTCAATAGCTCCTTTCATTCCCTTGGCTCCTTCAGTCAAAACAAGTTCCGCGCCGTAAGCTTTAAGAAGATTTCTTCTTTCAACGCTCATAGTTTCAGGCATCGTAAGAATTATTCTGTATCCTTTTGCGGCGGCGACGGAAGCAAGCCCTATTCCCGTATTTCCGCTTGTAGGTTCAATGATTACGGAATCTTTCTTTAATAATCCTTTCTTCTCGGCATCTTCTATCATTGCCTTTGCTATTCTGTCTTTTACGCTTCCGGCCGGATTAAAATATTCAAGTTTTGCCAAAATCGTAGACTGAAGATTATTATCCTGCTCATATCTTGTCAGTTCCAAAAGCGGCGTATTTCCTATTAAGTCAGTTAATTTTTTATAAATTTTCATCATAGTTTTATCTCCTATAAATTTTTAAAAGCGTTATTTAAATCATCAATAATATCGTCTATGTGCTCCGTGCCTACTGACAAACGAATCGTATTTGGCTTAATTCCGGAATCTTCAAGTTCCTCTTTGCTTAACTGGGAATGAGTCGTTGAAGCAGGATGAATAACTAAAGATTTAACGTCGGCAACGTTTGCAAGAAGCGAAAATATTTTGAGATTATCAATGAACTTTTTTGCTTTTACTTCATCGCCTTTTATTTCAAATGTAAATATTGAACCTGCTCCGTTAGGGAAATATTTTTCATAGAGAGCATGGTATTTATCGCTCGGCAAGGCCGGATGATTTACTCTTTCAACCTGCGGATGTTTTGAAAGATATTCAACAACTTTTAAAGCATTGTAAACATGTCTTTCAACTCTGAGTGATAAAGTTTCAAGCCCCTGCAAAAATAAGAAAGAATTAAACGGACTTACGGCCGATCCCGTATCTCTCAGTATTGTAGTTCTTATCTTTATGATATACGCAAGATTTCCTACTGCCTGTGTGAATACTACCCCGTGATAACTTGGGTTTGGTTTTGAAAGTCCCGGAAATTTATCGTTCTGCGCCCAGTCAAAATTTCCGCTGTCTATTATAACTCCGCCCAAAGCCGTACCGTGTCCGCCTATAAATTTTGTGGCCGAATGAACTACAACGTCTGCTCCGTGTTCTATCGGTCTGAACAAATAAGGCGTTGCAAACGTATTATCAACTATCAGCGGAATTCCGTGTTCATGCGCTATTTTTGCAACGGCGTCAACATCAATTATGCTTGAATTGGGATTTCCGAGTGTTTCTATAAATATTGCTTTTGTATTGTCTCTTATAGCTTTTTTAAAATTAATTATATCATCGGCATCTATAAAAGTTGTTTCAATTCCCGTTTCCGATAACGTGTTTGCAAAAAGATTATAACTGCCGCCGTAAATTGTTTTAGCAGAAACTATATGGTCGCCTGCGCGGGCAATATTTTGTATGGCATAAGTTACTGCAGCTGCCCCTGACGATGTAGCCAAAGCCGCAACTCCGCCTTCTAATGCGGCTATTCTTTTTTCAAAAACGTCTGTTGTGGGGTTCATTAAACGAGTATAAATGTTTCCCCCTTCCGCAAGTCCGAATCTTTTTGCAGCCTGCTCCGAATTTTTAAAAACGTATGAAGTAGTCAAATATATAGGAACAGCTCTTGAATCTGTTGTCGGGTCCGGTGTTTCCTGTCCTACATGTAATTGTAATGTTTCAAATTTATATTTATTTGTCATTTTAAAGCTCCTTATTTTTTTATTTTTTATTAAATGTTTAAACTTCATTATTAAATAATACTGCGACAAAACAGACACATTCGCCATGATAAAAAATTTATTATTAATTTTTCTTTTGAAATTTTTTTCCGATACATAACTTCCGCCTTATTTTTTAATTTTACACTATTCCTATCAAAATACTATGAATTAAATATATAACATATTTTTTCAAATGTCAATACCTTTTAATTAAATTGTTTAAATTGAATAATCGTTTGAACTTTTATTGATATGTTTATCGGACATATTTTCAAGCGTAATTCCGTCAACATATTTGAGGATTAAATCATAAAGACCGGTCCAAAAATCTATTGTGGAACACTTATCGTAAATTTGGCATTTATTGGTTTTTGAGTCAAGACATGCAACAGGGGCAAGACTGCCTTCCGTTACTCTGAGAATATCTCCGGCAGTATATTTGGACGGTTTCTTTGCCAATCTGTAGCCGCCCTGAGAACCTCTTGCGCTTTCAAGAAAACCGGCTTTTGAAAGTTGTATTACAATTTGTTCAAGATATTTCAGGGATATTTTTTGTCTTGCGGAAATATCTTTTAAAGCAATATATTTCCCGTTATTATGCTCAGCTAAATCTATCATAAGCCTTAGCGCGTATCTTCCTTTAGTAGATATTTTCATAAAAATCCCCCCTTACTTATTGATTGTTTTTTTCTTCTCAAAATGACGGCTTATTCCCTGTTCTTTTGAAACCGTTCTTCCTATTGACGTAATTTTTGATGTTATGCATCCTCTGCATTTTTCAGGCTCATCATAAACGCATATTTTACCCGGATAAAGCTCGTATTTTCTTCTGTAATCGCCTTCGGTTACATTAGGCATGACAACGTTTGCTCCGCTTTGAAGAGCTATTATTCTTCCGTTCGGATTTAAAGTTTCCATCGCAGTTGTGGCAGGAATGTTTACGTCAGGCAGAAGAAGACGCGTTATTGCCATCACTTTTAAAGCGAGATTAAACGTCCCTCCTTCTTCGTCTTTTAAAGGAGTATCGGGATTTGGAATAAACGGGCCTATTCCAATCATATCGGCATCAAGTTTTTTAAAAAATAAAATATCATCCGCCAAAGACTCTAAAGTCTGCTCAGGCAAGCCTACAAGGCATCCGGTTCCGACTTCATATCCCAATTTTTTTAAATTAAAAAGACATTCTGCTCGGTTTTCAAAACTCATTCCCGGATGAAGTTTTTTATATAAGTTTTTATCGGTGGTTTCTATTCTCAAAAGATATCTGTCTGCTCCTGCTTTTTTATATGCTTTATATTCTTCAAACGTTTTTTCGCCGATGCTTAAAGTCAAAGCAAGCCCGAGTTCTTTTATTTTTTTTATTATACTTACTATTTGGTCCGTTGAATAACATCCGCTTTCACCAGACTGCAAAACGGCAGTTTTGTATCCGTAGCCTGCGGCTTTTGAGGCAAAACCGATAATTATTTTTTCGGCAAGGGAATATCTTTCTATTTTTTTATTCCCGGCTCTTAATCCGCAGTATTTGCAGTTTTGCCCGCAGACATTTGAAAACTCTATCAAAGCTCTTAAATGAACTTCATTACCGACATATTTTTCTCTTACTCTGTCGGCGGCTTTGAAAAGTTCATTATCAAAAGAAGAATCGGAAAGAAGCGCCGTTATCTCTTCTTTGTAAAGAATATGTTTTATTTCCGCTTTTTTAATTATATTTTTCATTTTTAAAAATAAATATTTTATATTTTGGAATTAAGATACCATAAATATAATTTATTTTCAAAAAAAGGCTAATATTGGGCAGCGCCTATTGATATAAGAAAAGCGGTTTTTGCTTCAAAATAACCGGCTTTTGCCTCGTCAAGTTTATTTTGTTTTTCCTGTTCAATGGCAATTGATTCAAGATAATCTGAAAGTTTTTCGGTTCCGTTGTTATAACCGTCTTCAGATTCTATTCTGTTTGTTTTGGCAAGTTCAAAACCTATTTCCGCGACTCTTACCTGGCGGTAAGCAGTTTCAAGAAGAGTTAATTTACTATCCATATCAAGCATAAGATATTGCGACTTTGAATCAAATTCTTCTCTTGCGGCTTTATACTTTGCGTTTTTACCCTTTATGGTATGCGATGCCTGCCACCAGTCGCTTAAAGGCATACTTACCGTTGCAAAAGCAACTGTGTCCTGATAATGCATAAGGCTTTTGTCAAAATAATTATTGGAAAAATAATCCGTTCTGAAAACGCTGGCTCCGACGGCTAATGACGGCATATAAGAACCGACTTCAATATTTCTCTGCAATTTTGAAACTTGTACGTTTGCCTCAAGAAGTTTGTATTCGGGTCTTCTTTTAAGATACGACTGAAAATCTGATCTGTTATATGACGGTTCTTCTGTTTCAGAAAAATTTTTATCAATCGTTATTTGTCTGTTTTCATCAATTCCCGCATAAAGCTTTAAATCCTTTGCGGCTATTTCCGTCATTTTTGCAAGCTGTTCTTTTTGAACGGTTATTTCTTCTTTTTTAAGTTCAACTCTTAGAAAATCGCTTTTTGAAACTATTCCGTTTTCAAAAGCCTGCGAAACCTGCATATAAAGAGAATCCAGCATTTTTTCATAAGCCGAAAGCGTAGTCATTTTATCTTCAAGAAGCCTGTAAGCGTTGTATTTTTTTTCGGCCTGCGCGTAAACTTCGTTTTGCTTAATTTTAAGTTTATAATCAGAAGCTTTTGCCGCCGTTCTTGCAAGTTTGTTGCCGTTTATAATTCTGCCGCCAGTAAACAGAGGCTGAACTGCTCCGACGGTTAGCACAGAAGCTCCGTTGCTTTGATGCGTAATAGGATACAATCCGATAGGTTCGTTAAGACCGGGAAGTATGTCGGTATTAGCTATCGCAGCGCCCGCCGATATTTTAGGAAAATATTTTGTAAAAGCGGCTTTTGATTCCTGATGGGCGTATTCGGATTCGGCTTCAACGGTATGCAGTTCAACATTATTTGACAGAGCCGCTTTTTGATATTCGGCAAGAGAAATTATTTCCGGATCATTAACTGCTGTCTGCGTACTTGATTTTAAATCAATCTGCGTATTTTCTTCTGCGGCAAAAACAAAACACGGCAGCGATAACAAAAATAATAATATATAAATCTTTTTATTTCGCATCGTTTTGCTCCTTATGTTCCGGACTGAATTTCCAGTAGGCTACCGGCAAGACATACAAAGTCAAAATAGTAGAGCCTATAAGCCCGAAACAAATTACGGTGCCGAGCGGCCCCCACAAAAGAGAACCTGAAGTTATAAGAGGAATAACGCCAACGGCTGCCGCGCTTGCCGTTAAAAATATAGGTCTCATTCTTCTTTTGCCTGCGGCTATTGCGGCGTCTTTAAGAGACATTCCCCCTCTTTCAAGTTCGTGCGCATAAGTTATAAGAATTACTCCGTTTCTGACTACGATTCCGAATAATCCTATAAAACCGACAAAAGAAGTCATGCCGAAAGGATAACCGATTATAAGAAGTCCCAAAACGCCGCCGATCAAACTTAAAGGCATTGTGCACATTACAAGAAGCGACAATCTGACGCTCTTAAACTGAAATAACAATATAAAAAATATAAGTATCACGCTTGTAACAAGCGATTTTGAAAAAGGTCCGTAAGTTTCAAGAGATTTTTCGTATTCTCCGCCGTAAGCAATGTCAATATCAGACGGTTTTGGAATGTCTTTAATTTTTGCTTCTATGTTTTTAAATATTGGATTTGCAAGTTTTCCGAAAGCGACGTCTGCATACAGAGTAAGCGTTAATCTGCCGTTTCTTCTGACTATTTGTCCTTCGCTAAAACCCGGTTTTAATTTTGCAACCTGTCTTAACATTATCGGTTTTGCCGATAACGGAGCAGAAACATACTGACTGCCCAAATCTTCAGGTTTTGAAGTTTTTGATTTATCATATTTTAAAACAACAGATTTTTGATAATCGCTTTCCCATATAGTGGCAACCGTCATACCGTTTCTGTTGAGCGCGGTTGAAAGCCCCAAAAGACCTCTTGTGATGCCGAGCCTGTTGGCGGCTTCTTTATTAATATCCAAATCTATTGAAAGAAGCGGATTTCTGAAATCATCTCTTAACCATATTATGTCTTTTTCCTGCTTCATAACGGCTTTTATTTTATTTGAGTAAGTTTTAATTTCTTCAATATTGTCGCCCGATATCCTTATTTCTATAGGAGCTGTTACGGGTAAAAAATCTAATTCTTTAAATTTTATATGCGCATTCGCAAAAGCGTCTCTGTATTTTGCGTCATATTCTCTTAAAACTTTTTTTGTATTTTTATTGGTATCGGTTATAACTATAAGCTGCGAATAATTTTTTGCCGGTATCTGCGGAGCGTATAAAGTATTAAATCTCGGCGAGCTTGTTCCTATAAAAGAAATTACGTCAACGACTCTTTTATCCTGTAAAAGAATTTTTGCCGTTTCTTTCGTAGTTTTGGCGTTTGCGTCAAGAGAAGTCCCTTCGGGAAAATAAATTTCAACCGCAAACTGGTTTCTTTCAAGTTTAGGAAATGTTTCCTGCGGTAAAAGTCCAAGCAGAGAAATTCCGATAAAAATACAAAGAATTGCAATTCCTATTGAATGCCATGGCTTACTCATTGTAAGAGCTATCCTTGAATCATAAAATCCCTGCAACCTGTCAAGCATACTTTTTTTGCCGTCCGAATTTTTTTTATCCCCTGTATGAACGCCTCTTTTAATAAAATAATATGACAATATCGGAACTACAAGTGAAGCTACCAAAAGAGATGCAAAAAGAGTAATCGTTACGGTTGCCGGAATAGGAGAAACAAATTCTTTATACATACCGTCCATAAACATAGGCATCGGATAAAACGCGACCATAATGGCAAGAGTAGCAGTAAATACCGGCACAAACAATTCTTTGGCGCTGCTCCATGCGGCAGTCCATACGTCAATGCCATGGTCAAGTTTTTCAATATGATTGTCTATAACAACTATAGAATTATCAACTATCATGCCAAGCACAAGCACAAGAGTGGCAAGAGAAACAGTATTTAATGCAACTCCCGCCCATTGAAGTAAACCCATTGATATCAATATTGAAATAGGAATTGTAATTGCTGCAACGGCAGCAACACGTTTTGGAAGAAATATCATTATGACTACAATTACGGCCAAAACAGCCATTCCGAAATCTCTGAAAAAATGCGTTATTGAACTGCTTACAACGCCGGGCATATCGGCGATCTTTGCAATCTGAACATCCTGAGGAACGGTTGTTTTAAAATCTTTTATTATTTTGTCTATATCTTTGCCGAAATGAACTATATTGTTGCCGTAATGCATTTCCATGGATAAAACAACAGATTTCTGTCCGTTGCATTCCACAAATGATTCGTCTACATCATATTCTCTTACGACTTTTGCAACGTCTTTTATTCTTACTATCTGTCCCTGCGGCGAAGCGTATATTATCTGTTCTGCTATATCGGCTTCAGACTTAAACTGTTTAGGAAGATGTATCGGCATTATCAGATTTTCATCCGTAACGTTTCCTCCGTATCCGACTATTGATTCAAGCTGTAAAGCCCCCGTTATAAGCGAAGGTTTTATTCCATAATATGCCAGTTTATTCGGATCTGCGTAAATTGTTATCTGTTCTTTTTGAAGTCCGTAATGTTTTACGTTTGAAACGGCAGGATTTTTCCTGACCATATTTTCAAGTTTATCAAGATAATCTTCAAGCTCTCTGTATGTCCTTTGTTTTGAAGTTATTGAAAGAAGAATCGCGGAAGCGTCTCCGAAATTATTGTCTCCGACAAGCAAAAGCACCTGCTGCGGCAGCTTACTCTTAAATTCCTGAAGGCCAAGTCTTAATTTAGACCAAAAAAGATCAGGTTCTTTAACGTTTTCGTTTACTTCCAAAAATACTACCACCTGTCCTTCTTTTGAAACCGAATAAGTTTTTTTTCTGTTCACTTCTTTATACTGAAAAAGATAATTTTGCAAAGGTTTTGCTACCTGCTCGTCAACTTGCTCGGAAGATGCTCCGGGAAAACCCGCTATAACAAGCCCCTGTCTTACATG
Organism: Candidatus Proruminimicrobium quisquiliarum; assembly: GCA_018433245.1. GTDB lineage: Bacteria > Elusimicrobiota > Endomicrobiia > Endomicrobiales > Endomicrobiaceae > Proruminimicrobium > Proruminimicrobium quisquiliarum. The sequence continues at coordinate 235,771 of JAHDRN010000001.1, read as the reverse complement.
AAATTCCGGAAATTCCTGCCTGGGCATATTAAAAAGAGAATATATTCCTATAATGCATAAAGCTATTGTAAGGACAATCGGAATCTGTCTGTATTTTAAAGCAAGTTCTATAAATGATTTCTTTTCTTTATTTTCCATAATTCACCTTAAAACTCAACGAGAGTCCCATCGTCAAGTTTTTGTACGCCCGAAGCAGCTATAATATCTCCGGATTCGAGCCCTGAAACAATAATTATTCCGCCCTGTGCAAATCCGTTTGATTTAACATATTTTTTGGACGCTTTTTTTGAAACTGAATCTATCGTATATACACATTCTCTTCCTTCTTCGTCAACTTTTACGGCAGCAGCCGGAATAACTACCGCAGACGATACATCATTTGAAAGTACATATACGTTGCACAGCATGCCGGGTAAAACTTCGCCTGCCTGATTTGCAATAAGAATCCTTACCGTATAAGTTCTTGAAAAAACATCCGCGCTTACTCCCACATCCGTAACTTTTCCTCTGATTTTTATTTCATTTTCAGAAACCTCAACTTCGGCATCCATTCCTTTTTTGATTTTTTGTATTTCTTTTTCGGGGACTGAAATAACGGCATAAACCTTATCAACGCTTACTGTTTGCATTGCGGTTTTTCCGGGTATTATACTGTCGCCGGGTTCTATATTTCTTTCGCTTATAAAACCGTCGCACGGAGCGTATAAATAACAATCATTATAATTTTTTTCGGCTATTTTTGCGGCTAGTTCTGCCTGATTTTTTGATGTTTTTATTTCAACCATCTTTATTTCCGGTAAATTGCCGTGCTCATACATAGGCTGAAATCTTTTAAATGCATCTTCAGCCTGCAACGCTTTTTCTTTCGCCATATCCATCGCATTTTTTGCATTTTGGCTGTTAAGATTTGCAAGAAGCTGACCCTTTTTTACTTTGTCCCCTTCTCTTACATAAACAGCATCTACCGTTCCTATATTAAGAAAACTTAAGTCTATATTTTGGCCTGCTTCAACAGTTCCGCTGTAATACAATCCTTTTTTGACAGCCGTTTCAGTTATCTTAAAAGTTTCTATTTTTACGGGGATATCAATCGTTTTTATACCTCCGCCGCATCCCGAAAAAAATAATGCCGTAAAAATTAAAAAACTTAAATTTTTAAATTTATAAATTTTCATATTTTTATCTCCCGTATTTCAATCCGTTTATAAAAACCTCTATCACCTTCTCAACTCCAATCATATTTTGAGAATTATCTTTTGCAAAAACAAGATTTGAATCCATACCCTGCAGCATCATTACTAATACAGAAACAATAGCCTCACATTCTTTCTCTTTAATTTTCTTAAATTCTCTGTTTTTTATTCCGTTTAATATAATGTTTTTAAGCATTGTAATCTGCCAGTCTAGACTCTCTTTTTGTATCTTATAAAATAAATCTATGTGTTTTTTTGCATTTCCCTTTATTATTACAGAATATAAATTCAATTTTTTTCTTACCTGGTTGAAATGCGTGAGAAAAAAATTTTTCAGCTGTTCGGAAGCCGAATCTATATCTTTTATTGCATCGCTTATGGAATGCATTATTTCGTCTTTTTCTTTGTTTACTACGGCATAAAAAACTTCTTCTTTGCTTTTATAATAATAATAAAGGGAGCTTTTTCCCTTTCCTACGGCATCTGCTATATCGTCCATAGTGGTTTTATCTATGCCGTATTTTTGAAATAATTCCTGCGCTGCTGTTATTATCTCTTTTCTTGTCTGTTCCTCTTTTATTAAATCTGTTGTTTTCATAAAAAATAGTCCTTTTGACTAATTTGGTATTTTAGTCTATTATAAAACGTTTTATTGTAAATGTCAAGACTTTTATTTTATAAATGCAGAAAATACATTTCAATTAATATATTAAATTAATTGAAAATCCAAGTATTTTTAATTTTTTGATTTTTAAAGACAAGAATTTATTTTTTCTTTGCAACTATGCTGTTGAGTCCGTAATATTTTGCCATTTCAATATTTATATGAAAATCTTTATTTGCTCCGGGACTCAAAATGGCATGATATTGCTTGAAGGGGATACCATCATATTTATATATTTCAGCGTTTTTATAGGGAGTTTTTAAAGATTCTTTAATTATCTTCAGATTTTCAGCGTTAATCATATAAAGGTAATAAAATGACGGCACTATTTTAAATGATGATGCGACGGCTCCGGCAGAAAACAAAATTAAAATCATAAAAGTAACGGTTTTTTTTGAAAAATTATCGGTTATATACATAAGAACAAAAGCAAATGAAATAAAAAGTGTAAGAAGCGGAACAAAATAAGCTCTTATTGACGGTTTCGGAGCAAAACAAAGCAAACACACCATAACAAAAGACGCCAATAAAAAAACTGCAGCCGGATAAATATTTTTATTAAGTTTATTTTCCGCATTGTTTTTTAAAACGGCTATAAATAAAAAGACTGTTATAACAACCGGAAGACCGGCTGATAAAACAAGAAACTTGCCTATTCTTAAAGGTATAAATTTTATTTTATGAAAAAGGGGAGCATTTAAAAAATCATTTGCGCTTTCCTGTAAACGTAATTTTGAAAATATATCGGTCATACTGAAATCATTAACATAATTCACTCTTTTGTAAGAACCCGGCGCCGCAAAAAGGCAAATTGTTCCCGCAAAAGTTCCGGCCAAAAGAAAATAAAACCATTTAGGAATATTATTTTTTTTATTTTTCATATATACAAACAGAGTAAAAAATGAAATTAACGCAACCGGAGCGACATTTTCATTTGACATTCCTATTATAAAGCCTAAAATACAAACAAATACGCAAACAAAGACGCCGTTTCCGATAATATTTTTATTATTTATTAAAGCTCTTAAAAAAACTATTACCGTAAATAAAATCAATGCCGGAAAAGAATAATTTGAAACGCCCGATATCCAGAAAAGAGTCTGACCGCCGGTAGGATTAAACAACAAAAGAAAAGCGAGAATTATAAAAAGAAAAACGTCTTTTTTTTCGCTCGGATTGATTTTTTTGCCCGTCACCGTATAATGCATGCAAAATATGAGAAGAACATGTACAATCACATTGACACAAACAAATAATTCTTTACCCGCTGAAAGAAACACCATATCAAAAAGAGTGCCTATCCGAGGACCCCAATCAAGATAATGTTTGAAATAAAACTTAAAAATTCCGGCAAATCCTCCGGAAGAAGCGGCATTTGCATAAAAAAAATCATCCATTGTAAGAGGTCTTAAAAAAGTAAGCAGTCCGATATATAAGATTACAAATAAAAGAAAGAAATAAAAAGTTATATATGTTTTGTTTTTAAACATTTGAAGAATAAGAACCGTTTATATGATAACAGTCTTTGCAATGTTCTGGGATAGCAGAATTTTTCGACAGCATATTTTTACGCCAACGGCAAAAAAGTTCGCTGTTTATTACTTCATTCCAATCTCTTTTAAATATATTGTTGTTTTTATTTATGCTCGGCTGATATTTACAGCAAAACCCGAAATTGCCGGCGGCGTCAACGAGTAAAGAATTCCACGGAGCTTTACATTTATTCCGATTTAAATATGAAATATTCGGAAAATAAATATCAATATTATTGTATTTTTTTAAAATTTTATTTTTAAACTCATCATATTTGATTTTATGTTTTTCCTGCAATCCTTCATCAATAAAATTGTTATTCTCGTTTGATAAACAAAAATTTAGTTTCAAATTTTTAAAACCGGCTTCCGAAACAAACTCTATAATATTTTCTATTTTTTCAATATCGTTTTCAAAATCGCTTTTTAATAAAACATATGAAGCATTCATTTTCATTTCTTTATTCATAGGTTTTAAATCATTTTTTAAAATATCTATCGTATTGTCGTATAAAGAAAGTTGTACGTCGGCTATTCCGGCTTTCAACAAGCCGTTCCATTTTTCTTTTAATAAAAGTCCGTTAGTCAAAATCGTAGGTATTTTCCCTTTTTTCTTTGTCATTGAAATAAGTTCTAATATATTATCGTTCAACAGAGGTTCACCGCCGCATAAAAGCATAAGAAGCGTTTTTTTTATGAGAGGATGTTCAAGTATTTCATTATATTTTTGAGGAGTAAGTTCAAATTCAATTTGATTAACGTTTTGAGGAATTTTGCCTACAACGCAGTAATCGCAACTTAAATTACATCTTCTTGTAACATACATTGAAACCATCGGATAGCTATAATTTTCAGGTATTTTTGATTTGGAAGAAGTTATAGTGTACTTTATATAATTTAAAACTGCAGAAAAAGCCAAACCACATCCCATTTTTGAACGAGACAGCAAAGACATATATTCCTTCATCAGTTTTATATTCATTAATGAGCCTTATTCTATACCTTCAGCCAAAAGATCCCTTTCATCAAGAATACCGAGAGGTTTATTATTTTTATCAACCACAGGAATGTTATCTATATTTTTTTCCTGCAGGATTTTTGCGGCATTAACCGCTAACATATCGGGATTGACTGTAAGAGGATTTTTAGTCATAACTTCAGTTATTTTTAAATCTAAAATATCTTTATGAACCTGCACCTGCCTTCTTAAATCTCCGTCCGTAAAAAAACCCGTTATTTCGCCGGATTTATTTACGACGCTTGTGGCTCCGACTCTTGTGCCGGTCATTACAAGCAAAGCGTCTTTTACGGTTGCATTTTCTTTTACCACAGGATTTGCCTTGCCTTTTCTCATTATAGCCGATACGTCCATAGTAAGCTTCTTGCCTATCGCGCCTAGAGGATGAAGCAACGCAAGATTTTCTTTTTTAAATCCTTTTCTTTCAGAAACTACAAGAGCGAGCGCGTCTCCTAAAGCAAGCATTGCGGAAGTGGATGATGTGGGCGCAAGATTATACGGGCAGGCTTCCTTTTGTATCTCGGAATTTATAATAAGGTCGCATCCCTGCCATACCTGGGATTTTATTCTTCCGGTCATTACTATGATTTTTATTTTCATTCTCTGAAGAACAGGAAGAACCTGTTTTATTTCATCGGTTTCTCCGGTGTATGAAAGCATTAAAACAACGTCATTTTTCATTATCATGCCCAAATCGCCGTGCAGACATTCGGCAGGATGCAAAAATACAGCCGGCACGCCGACCGAAGACATCGTCGCAGCGATTTTTCTGCCTATAAGTCCCGATTTGCCAAGCCCCATAACTATAACTCTTCCCGGCGTCTTTTCTATAAGAGAGACGGCCTTTACAAAGTTATCGTCAAGATGAGATATCTGGTCTATTATCGCCTGCGCTTCAAGTTTTAAAGTGTCTATCGCTCTTTGTATATTAATATTTTTCATTTTCATTATCTTAATCCGTGAGTCTTTTTTATAAATGCCGCCATTTTATCAAAATCTTTTCTTCTCGGCAGCCTTTCAACCGTTTCGTCGGCAATTATTCCGTAAGGATTTAATTTTTCTATAATTTCCGATATTTGTTCAATTTTTATTTCGCCGCATACAAAAAAAGGAACTTTCATCTGAGCCGCTATGTTCTGCGCGGCTTCAATTGCAAGAGTTACGCCTCCTTGTTCGTCCTTAACGGTTATATCAAGTACAAAATAATCGGCGTTATTAACATAAGGCTGCACATTTAACATATCGGCAACAGAATTTATTTTAAAATATTTAAAAACTTTAACACCCAAAGAAACCGACAAAGTTTTACAGTATTCCGGAGTTTCCAAACCGCTGAGCCATACAGCCTTTAACGCCGATTTTTGAACTGTTTTTGTAATGGATTTATGGTCTTCATCATGAAATACGCCTATTGCCCATATAAAAGGCGGAAGTTTTTCATTGACGTCTTTAAGAAGTTTAGGCGACACTTTTTTAGGATTGTCTTTTACAAGATTAAAAGCTACAAAGTCGGCTCCGAGATTTGTGGCCGATAAAGCATCGTCATAGTTTGTTATACCGGAAATCATTACTTTAACCATAATTATTTCCCGTATATTTTTTTAGGGTCAAAAACTTTTTTGCCCACTACTTTAGTATTTCCGGTAAACGACAGCTTCCTGTAAAAACAACTCCTGTATCCCGTGTGGCATGCAGCGTCGCCTATCTGGTGTACTTTAATTAAAATACAGTCGGCATCGCAGTCATAATATATTTCTTTTACCTTTTGAATATTTCCGGATTCTTCGCCTTTTACCCAAAATTTCTGCCTTGAACGGCTCCAGTACGTCGCTTTTTTTGTTTTTAAAGTTTTTTCAAAAGATGCGGCGTTCATATAGGCAACCATTAACACCGTACCGTCTTTCCAGTCCTGAACAATAGCGGGAATTAATCCATTTTTGTCAAATTTCAGCTGTTTTGTGATTTCCATTTTCATCTTCCTTATATTAATCTTTTTTAAAAAGTCTTAACGCTTCTTCAAGTTTAAAATCTTCAGTATACAGAGCTTTGCCTACTATTGCTCCTATCACTCCGTTTTTTTCAAGTTTGGCTATTTTTTTAATATCGTCAACAGTTGTAACTCCGCCCGATGCTATCACTTTCATTTTGCTTTCCAATGCAATAGATTTGAGTCCTTCAATATTCGGGCCTCTCAACATTCCGTCTTTGGCAATGTCGGTATAAATTATATTTGATACTCCCATAGATTTTAACTTTTCAATCATTTCGGAAGTAGTAATAGGCGTAATTTCTTTCCATCCGCCGATCGCCACCTTATCTTCGTAAATATCAAGCGCGACTATAATTTTATCGGAACCGTATTTATCAATTGCTTGTCTGACAATATCGGGATTGTATATGGCTACTGTTCCCAAAATTGCATAAGAGGCGCCTAAAGTAAAAATATCGTCAATCCTTTTCATATTTCTTATACCGCCGCCGACTTGTACAGGAACGTCAACGGTAAGACATATATTTCCTATGATTTCATTGTTTGACTGCGTGCCTGAAAAAGAACCGTCTAAATCTACTATATGCAGTCTTTCGGCTCCTTTGGCTCTCCAAAGTTTTGCCATAAAAACGGGATCTTTTGAATAAATTGTTTCGTCGGCAATTTTGCCCTGCTTTAACATAACGCAATTGCCTTTTCTGATATCAACAGCCGGAATAATTACCATTTTTTTATCCTTACAAAACACCTTTTGTTGAAGGTATTTTTTTATTTTTTTTATTAATGCTTACAGCCTGGGCAACGGCCCTGCCGAACCCTTTGAATATCGCTTCGGCGATGTGATGATTGTTTCTTCCTTTCATCATTTTTATATGAAGAGTAATCCCTGCATTATTTACAAACGCCGTAAAAAATTCCTGTATCAAATCATAATTAAATCCGTTTTGCTGAAACTTAATCGCAACCTCATAATTTAAATGCGGCCTGCCCGATATATCAAGCGCCACATAAGCCAAAGCTTCATCCATAGGAAGAAGAAAATGACCGTATCTTGTTATTCCTTTTTTGTCTCCAAGAGCCTTTTTAAACGCCTGTCCGAGAGTTATGCCGATATCTTCAACAAGATGATGGTCGTCTATATGAGTGTCGCCTTTGGCATTAATATTAAGAGTTATGCCTGCGTGCGCGGAAAACAAATCAAGCATATGATCCATAAAAGGAATCGTTGTGCAAACCGACGATTTTTTTGAAGAATCAAGATTAATTTCCAGTTTAACGTCAGTTTCGGATGTTTTACGGTTTATTTTTGATTTTCTCATTTAACTCTCTTAATTTAAATATTTTGTTTTTACGCCGGTATTATTTTCTTCCAAATCTGTGATTTTTAAAGACTGCTCAAGTTTTTCGAGCAGAATAACTTCGTCTATTGAAAATTTTATTCCTATTTTTTCATTTTTATTTTCAGTCATTGATTTTGTAAGAAGATGAACTATCAGTTCCACTTCTTTTTCGCTGAGTTCTATATTCATTTTTCGTATCTTACCTCTATTGATTTTTTATGATTTACAAGCCCTTCTGCTCCCGCAAAAGCCGAAATTGAGGAAATTATATTTTTACCGGCATCTTTTAGTTCTATGTAACTTGTTCTTTTCAAAAATGTCATAACAGAAAGCCCGCTTGAATATCTCGCCGCTCCGTTTGTCGGCAAAACATGAGAAGGTCCGGCCCAATAGTCTCCGACAACGGTAGGAGTTTTATAACCTACAAATACGGCGCCGGCGTTCTTTATGTATTTTACTATTTTTTTTGCGTCTTTTACCAGCAATTCAAGATGTTCGGGAGCTATTTTATTAACCAGCCCGCATGCTTCTTCAATATCCGTATTTTTTATAATTATCTGTTTCAAATATTGCTTATCTATCATATTCTTAACTTTCTTTGCAGTTTCATTGGAAGCGCAAAACAGATAAGCTTTAGCCATTGAATCATGTTCAACCTGCGCCATAATATCGTAATATATATATTCAATATTTGCGCCTGAATCTGCGATAATCGCAACTTCGCTCGGACCTGCCAGCGAATCTATGCCGACTTTGCCGAAAACAAGTCTTTTTGCCTCATTTACATAAGCGTTGCCGGGCCCTACTATCATATCTGCAGGTTTTATTGTTTTTGTTCCGTAAGCAAGCGCCGCTATTGCAACCGGACCGCCTATTGAATATATTTCGTTTATTCCGCAAAGGCTTGCTGCGTAAAGAACCTCATTTGTCATTTTTTTAGGAGGAGTTATCATCACTATCCGTTTGACGCCTGCAACTTTAGCCGGTATGGCGTTCATCAATACAGATGACGGATATGAAAATTTGCCGCCGGGCACATAAATCGCAACAGATTCAACAGGATTATACGTCTGTCCGACTGTTTTTACTTTGTCGGAAATAAACCACTGTTTTTTAATGTTTAAATATTCTTTTTTGTGAAAAGCCTGTATGTTTTTAAATGACGCCTGAATTGATTTTTTTAGATTATTTTCTATATTTTTTGCGGCAAAATCCGTCTGTTTTTTACCAATCAGCGTCTGCTTAACCGATGCAAAAGAAAGACCGTCAAATTTTTTAACGTATTTGATTACAGCCGAATCTCCATTTTTTTTAACATCTTCAATAATGGCTGCAACTTGTTGTGATATAGTTAAATCCATAGAAAAGATTTTATCAAAAAGTTAATTTATTATCAATTTTTTCAGCCTAAAAATTAAATAATTATGAATATTTTTTCATATCCTGATCAGCCTGAGCTACGGGAGCAACTGTTCCGCAGCCGCCTATGCATCCGCCTTTGCATGCCATAACTTCAATTAAATTAGACTGACAATTTTCATTCTTGGCATAAACCGATAATTTTAAAATATTTTTCTTATCCAAATCAGTTATAAGTTCGGGTTTCATTAAATCAGATTCATTTTTACTGTAACTTTTAACCGTATCTATGACTCCGCCTTTTATTCCGAAAAGACGGGCATATTTTGTAGGTTGCTTTAATATTTTTGCCGGGTTACATGCATTTAAATCAATATTCTTTGCTAATATCATCGCTTTTAATTCCTGAAAAGTAATAACATAATCAACAAATTCATCTTCCTGGGCTTCTTTTCTTTTTGAAAGGCACGGGGAAATAAAAACCGTCAGACAATCCGGAAATTCCTGTTTCGCTATTTTAGCCGTATAATGCAAAGGAGTAAAAGTATCGGATATAAAAGGTTTTAATTCGGGCATATGTTTTTTTACAAGACGCACATACGCATGACAGCAGGAGGTTGTCATAAATTTTTGTTTATTTTTTACGACTTTTTCCTCAAATTCAGCCGCTTCAACTTTAGCCGTTATATCTGCACCGGCTGCTACTTCATATACGTACTCAAAACCGAGTTCTTTTAAACCTGTAACAATTTTTTCAACAGGCGCTCCGAAATGCCCGGCTATTGAAGGAGCTATCAATGCCGCAAGTTTTTTTGAATTAAGTTTCTTGAGAACATCCAAAATCTGTCTTCTTTCCATTATTGCGCCGAAAGGACACGCCGATATGCATTTGCCGCAGCTTATACAAAGACTGTGGTCAATATTTGCTCTTCCTTTATTGTCCTTTTTTATGGCGTCAACAGGACACGCGTTTTCACACGGAACTACTATTTTTAATATGGCGTTATAAGGACATTCCGGCATGCATTTGCCGCAGTTTTTACATTTATCAACGTCTATGACGGCTCTTCTGTTTTCCCCTATTGATATCGCGTTAAAAGAACACGCTCTTATGCATTTTCTTGAAAGGCATCCCTGGCATATTTCGCTTACCATAAACATGCTTCTTACGCATGCCGAACATGCAGATTCAAGAACAGTAAGCAATTTGTTATTTGTTTTGTACTTCTTCTGGGTCTCAGGCAAAAGATAATCCGTAAGAGGCAGAGCTTCGTCTATTTCGTTGACCGAATATCCGAATGCCGCAAGCGTCCTTAATTTTAAAATCGCCCGTTCTTTATAAACGCAGCAGCGGAAATGGCTGTCGCTTCCCTTCGGTATTATGTTAAAAGGAAGATGGTTTATTTCTTTATCTATATTCCCGTTAAAAAACATGGAACATATTTCTTCAAGCACTTCCATCCTGAAATGTTCTGAATAATTTGTTTTTTTCATAATAGTTGATTATTCTATCATAATTTAACCAATATATAAAAGATATATAAAAAATAACCTGAACGGTTATATTTTAATTTCCATTCAGGTTATTGATTTAAATACTAGAAACTTATCTGTGTTCTGATACCGCATACAAAAACCGTTGAGTCACCGTTAGAAGCGTCGTTTCCAAACGGATTTTGTATTATCTGAATGTCAGGAGTTACCGATAAATAATCACTAACCTGCCATTTGTAATACATTTCAAAATGATTTTCCGTTTCGCCTTTAAGTCCGTTTGCTTCTTTATAATCCGAAGACGGAACTATCTGTCCGCAGGCTAACGCAAAAACATCCTCGCAATTTAACAAAGCGGGTTTAAATTGAACGCCCGCGCTCCAGCTGTGTGAAAGAGAAACATCATCGCCGGAAGTATCCGGATCTGCGTCAAAATAAACTTTTCCCTCTTCCCATCCGTACCTTGCAAAAACGCCGGCATAATCGTTTAACTGCTGGTCAAAACTGATTCCGAATCCGTAATTGGAACAGTCTGTTTCCGAAGGATCGGTCCACTTTGTATATTTTTTTGTATTCGTCCACGCATATACTCTGTAATTGCCTTCCTTTTCCCTTATAATTCCCGGTTTTAAATTTATCTGAGCCGATATAAAAATATTTTTCGTAATATCCTGCCATGCTCCGTCCGCGCTTACATACTCAACGGCGGCGTCAATTTTTTCGGATTCAAAAATCGCGTTTACTCCGAAAGAATTGTCATCCGGAAAATCTATTACGGGCGAATTGATAAAAATTCCGCCCAGAAACTGTTCAGTTTCGTCATTGGCGTAAGCATTATCGTCAATTACTGCTCCGGCGTCAATTTTACCGAGAGTCATTTTAAAACCGCTTGAGCCGAACGCATGTTCATACCATGCTTCGGTTACCGAAATAACGCCGCCGGATTCGTCGCTGTCTCCGTTTACGTTTGAAAAAACATCAAGCTGGCTTTCTATGCTTCCCTGTCCGGTTTCAAGATGAATAAACATTTTATTTTGTCCGTTAAAAGTTTTTTCAAATCCGAGGTCAACAGAATATGACGCTGCGGTCGGAGTTTTCCCGTTATAAAGAGATTCTTCCGAAACGTTGGCGTTTTGCGCATTCTGCAAAACCAACGTAATACCGCCGCCTCTTGTCAAATCGCTTAACAATCCTTTATTTTCTCTTTCAGGCTTATTTTCAAGAAGCGTTAATCTTTCTTTCAGATTTTCAACTTCCTTTTCAAGATTTACAGAAGAATCCGCAAAAACTCTGCCTCCGGAAAACATAAATACCGCAACAGCAATACAACCGTACAAAAATTTCCTAACCATTAGTTTTCTCCTTTTTTTATTTTTTACAACCGCAAAATTTATTGTCTTTTTCACCGTCCTTGCCGCAGTCGCTGCAGCATACGCATTTGCCTTTGAACATTTTAACTATCATATATATAAGTCCGGCCGCGCTTAATAAAACAACTAACAGAATAAACAAAGTTTCCATTTTAACCTCCAAACCCTAATATTTTTCCGCCCTGATAAACTATAAAAGAAACAATCCATGCGGCGATTGTAGTCCAAAAAGCAAGAAAAGCAAGCCATTTGATTTTTGATCCGGATTCTCTGAAAAATACGGCCACAGCCACTATGCACGGCAGATATATCAGACAGAAAATCAAAAAAGTTACCGCTTTTAATTTGCTCCATGAAGGATCGTTATGGAGTTTTTCAGCAAGAGGCGCTGCATCTTCAGGATCAACTTCGCCGAGCGCATACATCGTCCCGAGAGTGCTTACTACAACTTCTTTTGCGGCAAGCCCCGCTATAAGAGCGATACCCGACTTCCCGTCAAAACCTATCGGTTTAATGACGGGTTCTATAAAATTACCAACTCTCCCTATGTAACTTTTTTCTATCTGAACGGCTGCCGTTTCCTCTTCGCTTATATCGGCGTTTTGATTATCATTTTGCGGAAAAGTAAGTCCTGCCCATATCAAAACAGTCATTAATAGTATTACCGTTCCTGCTTTTTTCAGATACATAAATCCGCGTTCCCACATTTTCAGCAATATTCCTTTCAAACTCGGCATTCTGTAAGGCGGAAGCTCCATAATAAAATATGCCGGCTCTCCCTTTAAAATTGTTTTTTTAAGAATCCATGCCGCTGTTAAAGCTAGACCAACGCTCAACACATACATAATAAACATTATATTGGCTCCGTCTTTTGCGGCAAAGAATGCTCCTATAAAAAGCGCGAATATCGGAAGTTTTGCTCCGCATATCATAAACGGCGTTACCATTAAAGTTATAAGCCTGTCCTTTTCATTCTCTATTGTCCTGGCCGCCATAAGTCCGGGAACGGCGCATCCGTTTGTGGCTATTATCATTGACGCGAAAGATTTTCCGTGAAGACCGAATTTTCTCATAAATCTGTCCATTATAAATACGGCTCTTGCCATATATCCGGTATCTTCAAAAAAAGCTATCGCAAAAAACATAAACAAGATCAGAGGGAAAAATCCGAGAACGCCTCCTACTCCGCCTATTATACCGTCAACGATAAATGACTGAATCAAGCCATTAGGAATTACTTTTGCGGCATTTACCGATAAAAATTCTATTCCTTTTTCAAACCAGCCTACAACCGGTTCGGAAAGAGTGAAAGTGAATTTAAAAATAGCATACATAACCAAAGCGAATATCGGAAGCGCCAGCAGTTTATTCAAAACTATTCTGTCTATTGCGTCCGAAACGTCGTATTTGCTTTTTGCGACGGTTTTAACGGCAACTGCCGCAACGGAATGTATCCACGAGTATATTTTATCGGCTAAAACCGAATCTACATTGTCCGAAAACTTTTCAGAAATTATTTTTTTACTTTCATCCGCCTGCTTTGTCAACTTATGCTCAACATGAGATTTACTAATTTTATCAAGAACAAATTTGTCCTCTTTCAAAAGGTTTGCCGCAATATATCCGGCTGAATATTTTCTTGACAAAAGAATATCTTCGTATATAATTTCTTCTATCTTTTTTAACTCTTCGGATATCGTATCTCCGTATTCTATTTTAAATCCTTTGATTTTTATGCGTCTTTCATAAACGTCAATTACAGCCTTTATGATTTCTTCAGTCCCCTTATTTTTGTTTGCGACTGTGGGTACTGCGTAAATACCGTAATTTTTCATAAGCAGGTTATAATCTATTTCGCGCCCTTTATCTTTTAAAACATCTGTCATATTCATAGCTATTATTACGGGAATTCCTATTTCCGACAGCTGCGTATATAGATAAAAATTTCTTTCAAAATTTGAAGAATCTACTACGTCAATTATTAAATCGGGTTTTTCGTCTATTATAAAATTTCTGGCTACAATTTCATCCTGGGAACTTGCCGACAAACTATATATGCCGGGCAGATCAACTACGTTTATTTTATAACCGTCTCTTACAAGACTTCCCTCTTTTTTCTCAACCGTCACGCCGGGATAATTTCCGACATGCTGTTTTAAACCGGTTAAATTGTTGAATAAACTTGATTTGCCGCAGTTTGGATTTCCGGCAAGACATATGTTTATTTCTTTGAAATTTATTTTCATTTTAATTCCTCTCTTACTATAATTTCTCCGGCAACTTTTTTATCAAGCGCTATTCTGCTTCCCTTAAGCAAAAATGTAACGTATCCGTTGCATGGAGCGTGAAGCAGCTTTATATTTTCTCCGGGGACAAGCCCGAGATCTATAAGTTTTTGCCTTTCGCGCTCAACTATATTGCCGAATGCCGAAAACACAAGAGTTACATCTTTTCTGGCTTTTGTCAAAGGACTCATTTTTGTACCTCCATAAGTATCGCCGCAGCCTCATATTTTCTTAAACTCAAAAAATATCCTCTTACTTCTACGTTAATCGGATCTCCCAATATGGACTTTTTTACAACTTCAACCCCTGTACCTTTGGTAATTCCCATAGCAAGAATCTTTTTTACAAGATTTGCATCCGTTGACGATATTTGAACAACCGTTCCGGATTCATTTAATTTGAAATCGCTTAATAACTTTCTCATACTCCGCTCCTTTCTTAGTTTTATTTATCTTTTTTAGTTTAATCTAACTTTGAAGCTAAAAAATGTATCAATCCGCAAACGGCTTTTAAACGGATTGACCTGTTTAGCACAATATTATATTAGTCATTTATAACTTTATTAGTCTATTCTAAATTAAATAACAAAAAAAATATAAAACAGAATTATGCAGTCTAATTTTTAATTTTACCCTTAAATGTATATCCCAAAGAATAGGCGGCTTCTTTTATTTTTTCTTCATCAGGATTGCCGTCTATATAAAGAATTCCCAAATTCAAATCAACTTCCGCAGATGTTACTCCGTCTATCTCTTTTACAATCTTTATAAGATTTATTCTGCAATTGTTGCAGCGCATGCCTTCTATTTTATAAGCCGTGTGAGTATTTACTTTTTTTATGTTTGAAAAATATTTTAATATAAAAGAGCTTAATATAAGAATAAATAAAATTATCCCTGATGCAGTTTTAAACCAAAACAATGAATCAGCATGATGAGAGTGAAGCATTTCATGAGTAACCGGCAAAGCAAACCATTGCGGCGGAAGCACAAAATCAATAATCAACGCAAACCCGATTGAACCTGAAATTATTGAAAGCAGATACAATATAAGCGTTCTTCGTCCCAAAACTTTTCCTATTATTAAAATAGAAACTATGTTTGTTGCGGGACCTGCCATCAACAAAACAAGCGCCGTTCCGGGAGATATGCCTTTCATCATTAAGGCTATCGCTATCGGGATTGATCCGGTCGCGCACATATACATTGGAACTGCAAGAATCAAAACAAATAATATGCTTAGAAACAAATTATCTGAAAACATCTGAAAAAAACTGTCAGGTACAAAATAAGTGATCACTCCGGCTATTAAAATGCCTAAAATAAGCCATTTACCTATATCCTGCAGAATATCAACAAAACCGTATTTAAAAACTTCTTTGATTTTATCTTTAAATCCCGTCTGTACTGAACCTGCGCATGTTATTTGAGGCTCTATAATATCCTTCTTTTCATTTTTTATAAAAATATTTGAAAAAAAACCGCCGAAAACAGCCGTACAAAACGCCGCTATAGGACGTATGATCGCAAAAGGAAGTCCCATAAGCGAATAAGTAGCCATTATGGAATCAACTCCCGTTTGAGGAGTTGCTATTAAAAACGATATTACGGAGCCTTTTGAGGCTCCTTCTTTGCGAAGCGCCATGGCAGTCGGTATTACTCCGCATGAACATAAAGGAAGCGGCACGCCGAATAAGGCAGCCGTCAAAACGGATGCAAAATTGTTTTTAGACATATATTTTGTAAAAACATTCTGCGGAACAAAAACATGTAAAATACCCGCAAAGAAAAAACCCAGAAGGAGATACGGCGCCATTTCGTTAAAAAGTGAAATTATTATATTAAAATACTGCATATTTTATCCTTTGTATAAACATTTAAGTTAGCTCAAACTAACTTAAATGTTAAAAAAATATAGAAACTACTTTGTTTTTTTCTTTACCGGCTCTTTTAAATTTTTATTATCAAGTTTTCCTACAAAATATATAAGTTTCGCAAGAGTTTCATCGCTTATGGTATGTTCCATTTTACACGCGTCTTTTAAAGCAATTTCTTTTTCAACTCCCAAAATATTGTGCAGAAATGAAAACAGCAAATCTTCTTTTTTCTGTATGTCATCGGCCACAATCTGTCCCCTTTCGGTTAAATCCACATAACCGTAACGTTCATGAATAACATATCCTCTTTCTGAAAGAACGTTTAAAGCTATATTAACGCTTGAGTTTTTTACGCCCATCATTTTGCTGATATCTTTTACTCTTGCAATTTTATTTTCTCTTTTAAGAAAGGCTATCGTCTCAAGATAATTTTCAAGAGATTCGGTTAATTTTTTGTTCATAAAATTTAGTCCTATATTAAAATGTTATAGTATGCTAACATTTTAATTTTAATTTGTCAACACGAAAGTTATAAAAAGATATTATGATGTTTTTTTATTATATTTTTTCGGAGGAATAAAACTTGTTATAAAATTACCCAGCTGATTATTTTTTTTGAGTTTTTCATATATTAAAACCCATGCGCAGTCAAGTGTTTGATCTACTTCACATTTGCCGTTAACAAAACCGC
Source organism: Candidatus Proruminimicrobium quisquiliarum (assembly GCA_018433245.1). Classification (GTDB taxonomy): domain Bacteria; phylum Elusimicrobiota; class Endomicrobiia; order Endomicrobiales; family Endomicrobiaceae; genus Proruminimicrobium; species Proruminimicrobium quisquiliarum. The sequence goes on along the minus strand of JAHDRN010000001.1, from coordinate 218,959 downwards.
CGCACGGTCCGTTTAAAAGCCCTTTCTGACATCTTGTTTTAGGGCATATTCCGGCAGTTCTTCCAAGTATACATTCTCCGCAATTGCTGCAAAAATTTTTATATACGCCTATTCTTTCCGTTGTTCCGACAAATAAACTGTCAAGTCCTGATATTATTTTTAAATCCGTCACTTTTTCTATAGCCTGTACTCCGGCTCCGCATGTAAGAGTAAGTATCGCCGTTACCGCTTTGTCTTTTATGCTTTTTAGCAAATCTCTTTTCGCAAGACGAACGTCGCATGCGGTTTCCAGAACAATATTTCCGGCTACTGATACGTTATGCTTTACAAGTTCGGCTGACATTTCGTCAACTGCTTTTTGGCTGCCTGTGTCGCATTTTGTGGCGCAGCCTCCGCATCCGACTATAAAGACATTATCGTTTTTTAAAATTTGTCCCAGTATTTCTTCAATGTTTTTTTTGCCTGTTATTATCATTTTTGTTTCCCGCCTGATATTTTTGAAACAGCCTTGTCAAAACCGTCATCTATTATCAAATCAAAAATATTTTTTACGGACTTTAAAAGAATTTCTGTTTTTTGTTTATCCTCTTCTCCGAAATTACTCAATACAAAATCAGGCGTCTTTATATTTTTAGCTAAGGGCCCTATTCCGAGTTTCATCCTTGGAAAATTATCAGTTCCTGTCTGTTCTATTATTGATGAGATACCGTTGTGTCCGCCTGCCGAACCGTTTGCCCTGAATCTGAATTCGCCGACCGGTATTGAGAAATCATCGTAAACAACCAGCATTTCTTGAGGTTTTATTTTATAATATTGAAGCAATGCATTTACCGGAAAGCCCGAATTATTCATAAATGTCTGGGGTTTTGCAAAAATAATTTTTCTGCCGTTTTTATTATATAAGACAACACTCGCCATATCGTTCCAGTTTTTCCACGCAAGCCGTTCAGATTCAACAAATCTGTCAACTGCTTTAAAACCGAAATTATGGCGAGTGTTTAAATATTTATCACCCGGATTACCAAGTCCTGCTATGAACTTAATCTCTGGCATAAATTATATTATTTTTTAGGAGCTGCAGATGCTGCCGCCGCTTCTCCCTCAACATCTTTCTTACCCTTTGAAATTACTTCAGGAGCTGCCGGTGCCGCTGCTGCCGCATCCGCAGGTTTTTCCTCTTCAACTTTCTGCAACAGAACGTTTACAACGATACTTGAAGCATCGTGTACGTATTCAATTCCTTCAAGTTTAGGAAGATTTGCAACCGTTATACCCTGCCCTATTCCGAGCGCGCTTACGTCAACATTGATTTTTGCCGGAATTTCGGTAGGAAGACATCTTACCTTTATTTCTCTGATAACATGTTCCATAGTACCGCCGAAATTTTTAACTCCGTCTGCAATACCTTCGGTATGAATAGGAACCATAACTTCAATTTTATCAGTAAGAGAAATTGCCTGAAAATCTATGTGGTTTGGAGCCTGCGTAAGAACGTGTCTCTGAAGTTCCTTGACAATAGCGGTTTTCTTGCCGTCTTTAAGCTTCAATTCAATTATAACGTTTGCTCCTTCTTTTTCTATAAGAGCCATAAATTTTTTAGAATCCACAGATATAGTAACAGGTTTTTCGTTTTTACCGTAAAATACCGCCGGAATCTTTCCAGAACTTTTTAACGCGTTTAAATTTTTTGATACATCCCTTAATTCTGCTTCTAAAACTACTTGCTTCATAACTTCCTCCATTTATATTACTGCTATTATTTTAAACAAACAAAACGCTTATTGATTCGTCATTTGATATTCTCATTATCGCTTCGGCAAACAGCGAAGCTATAGATAATACCTTTATTTTAGGTTCTTCGTTATAATGCGGTATTGAATCCGTTATAACAACTTCTTCAAGACATGAATCTTTTATTTTCTTAAGTGCTTCTCCCGACAAAACTCCGTGCGAAGCGGCCGCATAAACATGATTTGCTCCGGCATTTTTTATGGCTTCGGCAACTTTTGTAAGAGTTCCGGCAGTATCAATCATATCGTCAAGTATTATAGCATTTCTGTCCTTAACGTCTCCGATGATATTCATTATTGCGGCTTCATTAGGTTTCGGCCTTCTTTTGTCAACGATGGCAAGATCCGCGTTCAAATGCTTTGCAAAAGCCCTTGCTCTCTCCACGCCTCCGGCGTCCGGAGAGACAACCATCGGATTGTCAAGTTTTTTATCCTGGAAATATTTCAGTAAAACAGGCGTTCCATACAAATGGTCAACCGGAATATCAAAAAATCCCTGAATCTGACCGGCATGCAAATCCATCGTAAGTATTCTGTTAATGCCCGACGCCGTTATAAGATTAGCTATAAGTTTTGAAGTTATAGGAACTCTCGGCTCGGCTTTTCTGTCTTGTCTGGCGTAACCATAATAAGGAATTACCGCCGTAATTCTTTTTGCCGAAGCTCTTTTCAATGCGTCGGCAACTATCAGCAGCTGCATTATATTTTCGTTTACCGGAGTACATGTAGGCTGAATAATATAGCAGTCGGCGCCTCTGACGTTATCAATAATTTTTACCTGAATTTCACCGTCGCTGAAATGGCCGATTTTCGTCTCGCTTATCTCTATGCCCAGTTTCTGCGAAATTTCCTGAGCTAATTTTGAATTTGCCGTACCTGCGATGATTTTAAGTTTCATAATTATATCCTTTTTTTACGATTTATAACTATTTGTCTGGCTCTTGCTATCGCAAGTTTGCCGGGTTCAACATTTTTTGTAATTGTTGACCCTGCGCCTATCACAACTCTCTTTTTTATTGTAACCGGCGCAACCAGATTAACGTTTGACCCGACAAAAACTTCGTCTTCAAGTATAGTCTGATGCTTATTTTTCCCGTCATAATTGCAAGTAATTGTTCCCGCCCCTATATTTACATTTTTGCCAACTACTGCATCACCTATATAGGATAAATGATTAACTTTGGAATTTTCATCTATTACAGACTTTTTAATTTCGCTAAAATTGCCCACTTTTACTTTTTCTTTTAAAACAGTACCCGGTCTTATGTGCGCAAAAGGTCCTATCTTGACGTTATTTTCTATCTTTGCGCCGTCCACATAAGAATATCTGATTACGACATTATTTGCAATATTAGAATCCGAAAGAACGGTGTTAGGTCCAATTATACAATCAGAACCTAATTTTACTTTTCCTTCTATAAAGGTATTAGGTTGTATAACAGTGTCCTGTCCTATAATAACATCGCCTTCTATATAAGTTGAGTAAGGATCAACTATTGTAACACCGTCTGCCATCAATTCTTCTATCTTTCTGCCTCTTAGAATATCAGCTGCAGTCGCAAGCTGTAATCTGTCGTTAACGCCAAGAATTTCTTCCTCACTGCAAACTGAAACAGCATCTGTTTTATAACCGGTTTCATTTAAAATAGCAATGACATCCGTTAAGTAATATTCTTTTTTATTATTATCAGGTTTTACCTTTGATAACGCATTCCAAAGAGTTTCCAAATTAAAACAATAAATACCGCTGTTTATTTCTTTAATCTGTTTCTGCTCAGATGTTGCAGATTTTTCTTCAACTATACAACTTACATTTCCATTAGTATCTCTGACTATTCTTCCGTACCCGAAAGGATTTTCAACGGTACCGGACAAAACAGTTGCATGATTTTTATTTTTTAAATGATAAGAAAGCAATTTTTTAACGGTATCTTTTTTTACAAGCGGAGTATCTCCGCACATAACAAGCAGATTCCCTTTTAATCCTTTTGCTTTATTTTTCACTTGTAAAAGAGCATGTCCTGAACCCAATCTTTCTTTTTGCAATACAGTATCAACATTTTTATATTTTGCCAAATAAGTTTTAACTAAATCCGACCCCTTGCCTATAACGACAAATGTTCTCTTGCTGTTTATACCTGCAATGCAATCAACAACATGAGATATCAGTTCTTTGCCTGCAACTTTATGCAAAATCTTAGGCAAACGAGACTTCATCCTTGTGCCTTCGCCAGCTCCAAGTATAACAGTATATATATTGTTCATTTTTTATATCTCTAAATTAGATTACGAATTCTACCAAATTATCATATATTTTTCAAATCAAACCTATTTAAATAAAAAGAGATGACAGTTTAAAACTGTCATCTCTTTTTTTAAAAAACTCTTTACCATCTGTACAACGCGCCGACAGTTCCCATCTGAGAATTTAAACCCGACCCCATATTTGACGATAAATCAACAAATACGTTTACATTAAATCCTATATCATAAGAACAGCCAAGATTCCCGTATATTGAAGTTTTAGGAAGTTCCGTTCCTTCTATTACAAATTTTTCATCCGGAACATTTACAAAACTTGCCGTCATTGTTGATTTTTCGCCGTCCACAATCTGTTTTACAAATGCCGAAATATGCCAGTTAAATTTAGATGCTGTATTATTTGCAAGCCCTACTCCCGCTCTTACTTCAGACTTTGTGTAACTTTTTGCGTCTATTTTCAAATTCTGTTCATAAATGCTGTTTTCCTGAAAAGAATCATTTGAAACTATGGCAAAATTCAAGCCGACAAAAGGTTTCAGCATCAGATAAGAATTTATTTCATAATTATAAGTTCCTTCTGCGTCAATATTAACAACATTAACTGTATACTTAGTATTTATCGTATTGCCGTTTATAAAATTCAGCGTTCTTGTAGCATCATAATTCTGAATTCCGATTCCGGCAAGTCCTTTAACGGTAAACTGGTCATAATTATATACGGTATACGCATTTGCGCCGAAATCGGCCACATCCGCTTTATCATTAAGTTGTTTTAATTCGCCTGTTCCGTAAAAACACGAAAAACCGAAAAGAGAATCGTCTTCCTGAAGCATATCATAACCCATAATCATTCCGGTAACATTATTTTCAAATTTAGGATTATAGTTGTTTTCCGAAACGCTGTTGTTGTTGGTATAAGCCTGTCCCCATATTCTGTGCTGCGTACTTTCTATATTATCCAACCTGTTGTAAACCATATTCACTTTTGACAAAAGAGCGCTTGCTTCAAAAGAATTTACATAAAACATTCCTGATAAATCCTGCATCGCGTTTACAAATTCAGCAGGACCGGAAAGATATGCTTCGTCAATTTTATTAAGAGTATCCTGCATTGAATCCTCGTAATTTGCATGTATTGAATTTAAAACGTCAAGCATCGCCTGCTGGTTTTTTGTGGCGCCAGGCAGTTCATATTCAGAAAACGCCTGGTAAATTGATAAAAATATTGACCTTCCGGATCTATAAAGATTTGAAATCAATCTTAAATTGCTGAGTTCAGTATTAAAAATTCCTATATTTGCGGGATTTAATATGCTGAGCGAATTTCCGGCCGTAATAATCTGATATGTTTTTTTGTCGGCATATTCCGATTCATCGCCGATAACGTTTACATAAAGATTTGCTCCGTCGCCTATTTGAACATTATTTACAACATCTATCAAATCCGACTGTTCGCTGCTGTTGACGTCAATTCTTAAAGTGGAGCCGGTATTAAAATTTATTGAACCCAACGTCATAGTTCCTATTTCGTTATCAACATCGCCGTCGGCCTGTATAACGGAATTCGTATTCGCGTTTACAGTTCCGTTTATTTCGCCGAATCCTCTTAAAACCGCATTTTGGATATTTGTGGTTGTGGCATTAAAAACGGAATCGTTTCTTACGTTAAGAGTTCCGCCTGTTATTGAAGCGGTATTTAAAGTTATTGTGCTGTTATTTATATTCATCATGCCGGTTAAAAGTCTTAATTCTCCGACGTTAAAATCATCGGTATCGGCTATCGTCATTGTTCCATTTCCGTCTTTTCCGAATATACCGCTGCTTCCTACTATACTCGTTCCTGTAAGAGTAAGAGCTCCTTCATTTTGAACTATTAATCCTGTTGATATAACTATATTGCTTACAAGATTTGCGCCTGACTTTTCAACTATAAGTCTTGCCAGATTATTAGGATCAGTTCCGCTGAAATTTAATAAGAGAGCCGGATCTATGCTTGTTTCATCATATATTCCGATACCGCCGTTTTTTACTTCTACTTCCGCCTGGGATGATGTTAAATATGTTCCCTGTTTTAACGCAAGTATTCCGCCGTCAACAACTATTGTTGAAATATTAACCGTTACTGAAGAACCTGAAACAGTAGTAGAGGCAAATGAAAATTGCCCTTCATTAACGAAAAGTTCCCCTAAATTATACGGTGTACTGTTACCTACATTAAATGTAAAATCACCTGTACCTGATTTTTGTAATATGGTATTTCTACTGTTTGATACAAAATTAAAAGCGTTAGCGTATGCAGTCATATTGCAGTCATTTACAAAATTTAAACCTTTTTCTACATTAATTTTATTAACTAAAGTTGATGTAGATAAAACTGTGTTACTTGAAACATATAAACTAGAAAGTGTCGTGGTTGACGTATTTAAAAAATTAACTGTCGCCGATGAAATATTTGATTGATTGTATATCGTAAGAGAACCACTAGATATATTTATTGTTTTTGTAATCCCTGAATCTTTTTCCATTATAAGATTTGCATCTACTCCTTTCAAATCAAACGCAGAAGCAAGAACAACTCCTTCGCTCAATTTAAAATCTCCGTCGGCTACCGTAAAAGTTGATATATTTATATCTTTAACATTTGTCGTGGTTGAACTTTTGGCTATTTCCAAAAGTCCAGAACCTGTTTTTATAAAATCAGCATCATATCCGGGTTTAGAATCATATCTGCGTATATCTCCTAAAAGAGTAAGAGTCTGGTTGCCGTAAACATTAAATATTGCGCCCTCATCTATATATATTGTGTTGTTTAACAATACATTACCGGATGTTGCTTCAATAACTTTAAGCGAGGCATAAGTAGAAGAACTGCCTCTTACCCCGTTATTAAACATTATGTGTCCCGTACCTATAGACTCTGCATCTGTAAGAGCGATAGCTCCCTCAGATATATATGTACCTTTAGAATATGTATTTGTTCCTGAAAGAGTTAATGTTCCTATACCGAGTTTATGCAGATACATTTCTCCTTCTAAATCTCCGGAATATTGCGCATCTGTTTTCTGGTTTAAAACCAAGGTAAACTGATCAGAACTTGCTGAACCTGAAGCTGAAATTTTTTCACTTGCAAGCCCGCTCACATCCGTCAATAAATAATTTCCTATCCCTTCATAACCGATAAAAAACTCTCTTGCATTATTTGAACCTTCAAGTATTAATGTTGCCCCATAACTATCATTTCCCGTCAATGAAAATCTGGCTGTTCCTAGTTGACTGGCAGTAAATATATCTCCTGTAAGTTTTTTTGTTCCGGTGCTCAATGCTAATTCTCCGCCGTTAAATGTCATATCATTTGTAAAAGTGTTTGCAAAAGTATCGGCATATATAGCCCCTGATATAACAGAATTTGTAAAATCCGTTATTTTAATAGAAGCTATTTCTCCGCCAAGCAATCCAAGTGTTCCGATAGAATCGACATAAACAGCGCCGGAACCTAAATTGTTTTGTTCGGCAACAACTAACCAACCGTCCTCTACATTCCAGGAGAAACCTGTTTTTAAACCGGTAAGTCCTGTTGCGTCTCCGGCAAGATACATATTGCCGCCGCCTCTTTTTACTATTGTTCCGTCTCCTGAAATATTTCCTAACAAAACAACTGCTCTGGGATCTTCATACAAACTTGCAACCGATTGTTTTGTGCCTATAACATCTAAAACAGCTCTGCTGGTATCTACCTGAAAATCATTAAACATCCATGCGACATCATTATTTCTTGGTGCTTCAGATTTATCCTCTACAACAACATTATTGGTAATTACTGCTCCTGTAGGCTGGTCTATAACTTCAGGTTCCGGAGGCGTCGGCAAAACTCCAAACGGTTCTGCCGATTCTCTTGTTGAAGTTGGTAAAAATGTCAAAACTGTTTCCTTTTCTAATCCCTCGCCAGAACCGAATACTATGGTACCGGAAAAAAGATCATCGTAATCTACCAATTTTAAAATTTCTCTGTTATAATATCCGTTGCATGAGTACAAATCAGTTAATTGATTTGTTAAATTACCGTCGTCAATTCTTACTATATCACCAGACTTAATGTCTTTTAGAGAAACATCCTGTGTTGAAGTAACTAAACTGTATTGGTTTCTTATGGCAAGTCCGCTACCGACATTTAATGTTATAACGCCGGACTGTGCAACTGACAATGTTGCTATATTTTCATCTTTTCTGTATTTTAGAGTTGTTGTATTTGTAACATCCTGTACTGTTCTTTTATCTGTTATTATATCGGAAGGGTCTGAATCATCAACTATATATTCAATTTCTCGTAGTGAAGTTGTTGTCTCTGTTTCTGAACTTATAAGAACGTACTGTAATTGATCTTCAAGTCTAACTGTGGTACCGGCACCGATAGTTACATTATCAAAAATCTGCTGATCGTCTCCTGCGGGATACCATATATTTCCAGTTCCTTTAAATTTGAGCAGCAAATCATTTTTACCTTCTTCTATTTTTAAATCTTCTGCAAGAATATTTGCCGAAAAACAAAAAATAACCCCTAAAACTCCAAGTAAAAACAATTTGACTTTCATCATTCCTCCCAAATATAAAACACATATTCTTAAATTTCTGAAAATTTTATAATTTCTATATCATTTCTCCGGCAATATTCTTTCAGCATTTTATCGCAACAAGGCCCTAATTCTGTCTCTCTCCATATTTCACCGTAACCGGGATGTGTCATAATTTCAGTTACAGATTGAACTTCATCAACATTCCCGTAATACCACCCCTCAATAAAACTATCAGGAATTTTAATGTTATTGTCTATTAATATTTGCTTCATCTTTTCGGCAAAAACTTTATCGTTATAAAACCTTTCAAAAAACCTTATAGCTTTTATATTGTACTCTTTACAAAGTTCTATTACAATATTAATAACCTCAGGATATAAATGAGTATGGTGATGACTGTCAAAATGGTCTATTTTTATACCTGTTGCCAAAAGTTTATCAATTTGTCTTTTTATATCTGACTTAATTATTGCAAAATCGGGTATTTTATTATTGATCCATCCTTTTGCGATACCTGCCTCATGATCTATTATAAAAAATTTATCTATATCAATATGTAATCCTATACCAAGATCAGGATTGTCTTTTGCCAAAATAACAGCCTCATCAAAAGCATCTCTGTCAACCAACATAGATGTACTTTTAACGAGGCCGTTTTGATGTGCATAAATAATACCCTTATTTATTAAACTTCTATATCCAAAATCATCGGCATTAACTATAAGTTTTTTCATACTTTTTGAATTATAGCAAATTTATTGTAAAAACTAACTAAATTATTCCTTTGGCAACAAGCATTTCGGCAATTTCAACAGCATTCAAAGCCGCGCCTTTTAAAAGGTTATCCGATACTACCCAAAACGTCAAGCCGTTTTTACACGAAATATCGGCTCTGACTCTTCCGACATAGGTTTTCTGCATATCTGAAGCTTGAATCGGCATAGGATATATGCTCTTAGAAACATCATCCATAAGTTCAATACCTTTTGCACTTGACAGTAATTCTTTTGCTTTCTCAGGCGACAAAGGTTTTTCCGTTTCTATCCATACAGATTCGCTGTGAGCTCTAAATACCGGTACTCTCACGCATGTGGCGCTGACTGCAATATTTTTATCACCCATGATTTTCATAGTTTCATTGGTCATTTTCATTTCTTCTTTTGTATATCCGTTCGGATCAAATACGTCTATCTGCGGGATTAAATTAAATGCAATCTGATAAGGAAATTTTTTCGGTTCGGGCATTTTTTCGCCTTTTCCGTATGCTTTTGCCTGGGCTTCTAAATCCGCAATTCCTTTTGAACCTGCGCCTGATACAGACTGATATGTTGATACTATAACTCTTTTAATTTTTGCATAATCATGAAGCGGTTTTAATGCAACAACCATCTGAATTGTCGAGCAATTTGGATTTGCTATTATTTTTTTATCTTTTACCAAATCCTGAGGATTAACTTCAGGCACAACTAACGGGCAGTTATCATCCATTCTCCATGCGCTTGAATTATCTATTACAAAGCATCCGTCTTTTGCAAATGAAGGCGCGAAATCTTTTGAAGTCTGTCCGCCTGCGCTGAACAAGGCGACATCCATTCCTTTTCCGCCGTCATGAGTCAAAAGTTCAACAGCTATATCCTGCCCTTTAAATTTTAATGTTTTACCTACCGATCTTTCTGATGCCAAAAATCTTACCGATTCAACCGGAAAATTTCTGTTTTCAAGCATTTTTATCATTTCATTTCCGACAACACCGGTAGCACCGACTACCGCAACTTTATACTTCTTCATTTTTTCATCCGCTCCTTGTATTTAATAATTATTTTTTATCACATCAATATCAAAACAAAATAAACTTATGCCTTTTTAGATTTTCCTATACCATTTCTATTGGCAATATCATCGTAGTTTGGAATTTTATCATATTTTTCTTTTATTATTTCTTTGTTTTTAAAATCGTTATTAACTCTTTTTAAAAAATCTTTAAAATCAGGATTACTTTCAGCTAATTTATCCATTGTTTCAACATTAACATTTTCCCTTTGAATAGATGGGAATAAAATCTTTGAATTATCTGGATCATCTAAATCTAATTCAATAATCCCAACTCCAAAAGTAGTAGATAATCTCTTTAATTCTTTTTGGAATTCTGGATCATCATCAATTTCAGGTGCGACTAAATAAGCTTCATTAGCCCATAAAGAATTTGAGACTGTTTGAAAAAATGATACTCTCAAATTAGCAGAAGTCAATTCTTTTTTTATTTCATAAGAAAACAATTTAGGTTTAATACCTGTAAAATCAACAACTTCATCGCTAATATTTTCTATTATTGAATCAACTCCAACGATATCTGGATGCATCCACTCCTGATACTTGTCTTGTTTATTAGATTTTTCATGGTAAATTGTTTTTGTATAAATTCCTTGTTCTTTATGAGTAAAAACAAAATAAGATAAGTATTTATGTAAAGAGCGTTCATCATATGAAATTTGTTCACTATCCTTTTTTTCTTCATTATCTATATTTTGACTTGGTTGATTTTCACTATAGACTAAACCTTTCAAAAAAAATCTTGTTGGTTTTAATACTTTTATAAATCGAGAATTTTTATTGTTATTTATATCAACATAAATTCTAGCACCTATTGTTTTCCAAGGTGTTTTACCTTCACTATTTAATTCTTTATCATATCCTTTTGATTGTCCTATTTCCCAAATTTTTTTATCGGTTAATGGTTTGTTTTCTTCTTTTATGACCTTTTCAGCAAACTCTAAAAAATTCATTTTACCTCCTATCTAGGACAACATAAGACTTCTCAGTTTTAGCCGAAACAAAGTAATTGCAAGTTGACGTGTACGAAAGTGAAACGGTACATGAGACTTGCAATTACAAAGTTGTAGGCAAAAATGTGAAACCGCTATATTTTATAGTGAATTTGCAATAAGATCCCCAACCTGCGACGTCCCCATCCCCATCCTTCCCGCCGCCATACTCTTTACCTTTCCGCTTGCCAAAACTTTAACAATCGCGTCTTCTATCATCTTTGCTTCTTTCGTAAGTCCGATAGTATCAAGCATCATAGAGCCTGCGCTGATTGCGGCAAGAGGATTTATAACGTTTTGTCCCGTATATTTCGGAGCCGAGCCGCCCATAGGTTCAAACATTGAAACGCCTTCCGGGTTAATATTGCCGCCTGCCGAAATTCCGATACCGCCCTGAATCATAGCAGCCAAATCGGTTATAATATCACCGAAAAGATTGTCGGTAACTATAACATCAAACCATTCGGGATTTTTTATCATCCACATGCATGTTGCGTCAACGTGAGTATAATCAAGTTTAATATTAGGATATTTACTTGCTCCCATTTCTCTGAAAGCTCTTTCCCACAAACCGAAAGCGTAAGTTAAAACGTTAGTCTTTCCGCAGAGGGTAAGTTTATTATCCTTATTTCTTTTTTGAGTCACTTCAAAAGCATATTTTAAACATCTGTCTACGCCGAATCTTGTGTTAATAGACTCCTGAATAGCTACTTCATTGGGAGTATCTTTTCTCATAAAACCGCCGGACCCGACATACAAACCTTCGGTGTTTTCTCTTACGACGATAAAATCTATATCCTTAGGCTCTTTTCCTTTAAGCGGACATTCAACGCCTTCATAAAGTTTTACCGGTCTTAAATTAATATACTGGTCAAGCTCAAATCTGAGCCTTAAAAGAATTCCTTTTTCAAGAATACCGGGTTTTACGTCCGGATGTCCGATAGCTCCAAGATACATAGCATCAAATTTTTTAAATTCTTCAACCATTGAATCAGGAAGGATTTCTCCGGTTTTTTTATATCTTTCTCCGCCCAAATCGTAATTTACAAATTCAAAACTAACGCCTGTTTTTTGACCGGCTGCTTTTATAACTTTTACGCCTTCATTCAACACTTCAGGACCTGTTCCGTCACCCGGCAAAAGAGCTATTTTATATGTTTTCCCCATTTTACTTTCCCCCTTTAATATACGCCAACAATCCGCCTGCTTTAATCAACTTCTGCATAAATTCAGGGAAAGGTTGTGCTTTATAAGTTTCTTTTTTTGTTAAATTTTTTATTTCGCCTTTAATCAAATCTATTTCAAGTCTGTCTCCGCTTTTTATATTATCTACAGCTTCGGGACATTCAAGAATAGGAAGTCCTATATTTATAGAATTCCTGAAAAAGATTCTCGCAAAAGATTTTGCTATAATCGCCGAAACCCCGGCCGCCTTTATTGATATCGGAGCATGTTCTCTTGAAGAACCGCATCCAAAATTTGTATCAGCGACTATAATATCGCCTTTTTTTACTTTTTTTACGAAATCTTTGTCAATATCTTCCATACAATATTTCGCAAGCACCGAAGGATCTATTGTATTCAAATATCTTGCGGGAATAATTTCATCCGTATTGACGTTTGAACCGTATTTGTGCACAAATCCTTTTAATATCATTTTGTTTTCCATTTTCATATTCCCCGTTATTTAATTTCACTAGGATCTGCTACATAACCCTTTATAGCTGAAGCCGCCGCTACTGCAGGACTTGCCAGATAAACTTCAGACTTGACATGCCCCATTCTTCCGACAAAATTTCTGTTTGTAGTGGCAACGCATCTTTCGCCTGCCGCAAGAATTCCCATATGACCGCCCAAACAAGGACCGCATGTAGGAGCAGAAACTACACAACCCGCATCCATAAATATTTTTAAAAGTCCTTCTTTTAAAGCATCTGAATAAACTGCAGGAGTCGCAGGTATTATCAAAGTTCTGACATTTGAATTTACTTTTTTATTTTTAAGTATTCCGGCCGCTATTCTCAAATCCTCAATTCTTCCGTTCGTACACGAACCTATTACAACCTGATTAATATAAGTTTTCTTAACCGCTTTTGCCGCTTTTGCGTTTGAAGGCAGAAACGGAGCCGAAATCTGAGGATAAATTTCAGAGCAGTTTATTTCTATAACGTCTGCATATTTCGCATCTTTATCGCTTGCAAAAACCTTAAATTTTCTCAATGCTCTTTTTGAAACATAATCAAGAGTTTTTTTATCTACATGAAATATTCCTGATTTTCCGCCTGCTTCAATAGCCATATTTGCCATCGTAAATCTTTCGTGCATAGGAAGTTTGTCTATAACTTCGCCTGTAAGTTCCATTGTCTGATATAAAGCTCCGTCAACGCCGATCTTTCCTATCGTATAAAGAATTAAATCTTTGCCGCTGACCCATTTGTTTAATTTGCCTTTATAAACGAATTTAATTGTCTGCGGTACTTTAAGCCATATTTTTCCGGTTGCCATCGCGGCTCCGATATCAGTTGAACCTACGCCGGTCGCAAACGCTCCCAAAGCTCCGTAGGTACACGTATGCGAATCTGCTCCGACCACTATATCTCCGGGCACAACAATTCCTTTTTCAGGAAGAAGAGCATGTTCAACTCCGACATTGCCGCCTTCGTAATAATGTTTAATCTTTTGTTCCTGTGCAAATTCCCTTACATACTTAACCTGCTGTGCGCTGTTAATGTCTTTATTGGGAGTAAAATGATCCATAACAAGGGCTATTTTATTTTTATCAAAAACTTTTTTTGTGCCGGTTGTTCTGAACTCTTGTATTGCAAGAGGCGCCGTAACATCGTTTGATAAAGCTATATCAACTTTCGGTTCAATAAACTCGCCCGGTTCTACAAATTTTTTACCACAGTGGTTTGCTAAAATTTTTTCAGTTATTGTTAAACCCATTATTATTTCCCCTTTTGCATAACAACTATCTTATTTATTGCATGTATATACGCCTTAGCGCTTGCTTCCGTAATATCGGTTGATGTGCCCTTTCCGGTATATACAGAACCTTTATACTTAACTTTTATATTTACTTCTCCCTGAGCATCTTCTCCGCCGGAAACAGCCCTCAAAGAATAATCAACCAATTCCAATTTCATCTTTGTTATTTTATCTATTGCCTGATAAATAGCGTCAACCGGCCCTGTTCCGCAGGATGCTTCCTGAACTGTTTCAATTTTTGCTTTATTCGTTTTTTTCAATCTGACTGTGGCAGTAGGTATAACATTTACGCCTGAAGTAACATTGACATAATCTATAGAATAAGTCTCTTTTACTCCTGAAATACCTTCCTCGGCCAAAGCTATTATATCATCGTCAAAAACGCATTTTTTCTTATCGGCTAAAATTTTAAATTTTTCAAATAAAGTTTCCTGTATAGACGAATCCAATGTATATCCCAAATCTTTAATTCTTCTTGTAAAAGCATGTCTTCCCGAGTGTTTCCCCAAGACTAACAGACTTTCAGGAACTCCGACTGCTTCAGGGCACATAATTTCATAGGTATTTCTGTCTTTCAGCATACCGTCCTGATGTATCCCCGATTCGTGCGCAAAAGCATTTGCTCCGACAACAGCTTTATTAGGCTGAACAACTATGCCGGTAATATTTGAAACCAATTTGCTTGATTTATAAATCTCGCTGGTCTTCAAATTATATCCTACATTAAAATAATATTCTCTTGTTTTTAACGCCATTACTATTTCTTCAATAGCGGCATTGCCGGCTCTTTCGCCTATTCCGTTAATGGTACATTCAACTTGTCTTGCGCCGTTTGCAATGGCAGCCAGTGAATTTGCAACCGCCAAACCCAAATCGTTATGGCAGTGTACGCTTATAATAGCTTTATCAATATTCGGCACATTTTTTCTGACCGTAGCAATTAAATTTCCGAATTCTTCCGGCATTTTATAGCCGACCGTATCAGGAATATTAACTGTTTTTGCTCCTTCGGCTATTACGGCTTCAACTATGCTGCACAAATAATTTATATCGCTTCTGCTTGCGTCTTCCGCCGAAAATTCAACGTCATCACAGTATTTTTTTGCAAATCTTACCGCTTTGACGGCCATATCAAAAACCTGTTCTCTTGTTTTCTGCAGTTTCTTTTCTATGTGCAAATCAGATGTTGCTATAAAAGTATGTATCCTGGGTTTTTTTGAATATTTTACGCTGTTCCAGCATGCGGTAATATCCTTTTCATTGGCTCTTGCCAATCCTGCAATAATAGGCCCCTTAACCTGCTGGGCTATTGATTTTACAGATTCAAAATCTCCGGGACTTGATATGGGAAATCCTGCTTCTATTATATCTACTCCCATATTTGCCAACTGGTGCGCAACCTGAATTTTTTCTTTTAAATTCATGCTTGCGCCCGGCGACTGTTCTCCGTCTCTCAAAGTTGTATCAAAAAATAATACTTTATCTTTTTTCATATATTTTCTCCAAAATTAATAAATTAAACCAACTTTTGCCGCGCATTTATTATCTTTTGGTATGCTAAGTCGCCAATTACCCAATATTCCCATATTTAATACTTTTATTATAATATTCATTTTATAAACCTTTTTTACAGTTGCTTTTCTTTAAAACTGACCTCATTCTGTAATATCTTACTATATAAATTATGATTCCGGACAAAGCATATCCGAAAAATATTATAAAAAACATATTCTGCGGATATGAAAAAATTAAAATCAGCATAACAATAATCACAATAAAAAACTGCACTGACTTCGGTTTTGACCACTTCATTTTTTTAAATGCGCCGTAAGGAACATTAGAAACCATAAGAAACGAAATAATTACCATAATAATCGGCATCGCATCAAAAAAGAACGGCATTTTTTTCATCAACAACGGAATGCTTTTTGCTGTTAAAACAGTGCCGTCAAATATTTCATAACTTAAAACAAACGCGCCTATTATACCTGCTGATGCCGGAGTCGGCAGTCCGGAAAAACTGTCAGCAGCCGGTTTATTAGGGTCAATCGGCTCCATTGCTTTTACGTTAAATTTTGCAAGCCTCGTCGCGCATGTTATGACAAACAGCAGCGCTATAGCCACCCCGACCTTATCCATATGTTTTAATACCATAACATACATTAACATTGCCGGCGCCACACCGAATGAAACTAAATCGCATAAAGAGTCAAGTTCCATACCGAATTTGCTTGTTGTCTTTGTCAATCTTGCAATTCTGCCGTCAATCATATCAAAAGCAATCGCAAGCATAATAAACCATGCAGCCGCATTAAAATTACCCTCTATTGAATAAATCATAGAAACAAAGCCGGAAACTAAATTACCAGCCGTAAACAAACTCGGCAAAACATACAACCCTTTTCTTGGCATTTTGGATCATCTCCGTTATTTATCTTATGGATGCAAATACCGTCACACCCGAAACAACCGTATCGCCTTTTTTAACATCAATTTTATATCCTTCAGGCATATATAAATCTACCTGAGAGCCGAACTTAATTACTCCTATCTTATCCCCTGCTTTTAAAACATCTCCCGGTTTAACCCATGAAACGCATCTTCTGGCCAAAATACCGGCAATCTGCTCAACAACATATACTCCGTTTTCATTTTCAATCGTAATTATATTTTTTTCATTAACTATATGAGCCTGCGGATCATTAGCTTTTAGAAATTTCCCCGGTCTGTATTCAACTTTTTTTACTGTTCCGGAAACCGGAGTTCTTTGCAAATGAACGTCAAAAACAGATAAGAATACTCTTATTACCGACTGCCCGTTATCCTTTTCTTTAATTTCCAAAACCGTGCCGTTGCACGGCGATAAAATCAAACCTTCTCCCTGAGTGACCGTTATATTTGGGTCTCTAAAAAAATACATAAAAAATAAAGCAAGCAAAATAAAAATAACTGCGGCCGGCCAAAAACCGAAAAATATCAAAAGCAGTCCGGTTGCAAACATAACCAAAATAAGCGAATATCCTTCTTTTACTATTGCCATAAAAAAACTCCTTCAAAATAACTTTTATAATCTTATTATTTTATAAAATTATAAAGCATTTTTCAAACTGAAAATTAAGAGATTTTTGATATTTTTAACAGTTATTCTGTTTTGAAATTTCATACACTGCAATTGAACATGCCACGGCGGCGTTCAAAGAGTCAATTTCGGAAAACATTTTAATTTTTATGACGTCGTCGGCCGTTTTTAAAATATCAGCGTTA
Source organism: Candidatus Proruminimicrobium quisquiliarum (assembly GCA_018433245.1). Taxonomy (GTDB): domain Bacteria; phylum Elusimicrobiota; class Endomicrobiia; order Endomicrobiales; family Endomicrobiaceae; genus Proruminimicrobium; species Proruminimicrobium quisquiliarum. Next base: position 201,262 of record JAHDRN010000001.1, on the reverse strand, counting down.
ATGCCTTTTGATTCATTTCCTATTATAACCGCAACTTTTTTTTCAAATTTAACATCGGATACAAATTTATCCGTTTCAAGCGCCAAAGCATACGTTTTTATTTTATTTTTTTTAAATTCCGTTATAAGCGATTTTGTATCGCATTCACGAAATATGGGAACCTTAAAAATTGAGCCCATCGTGGCGCGGACAACTTTACCGTTAAATGCGTCTATGCTGTTTTTTGATATAAAAACGCCTTTAACCCCGTAAGCATGCGCAGTTCTTATTATTGTGCCGAGATTTCCTGGATCCTGCAAAGAATCTATAATGATAAATAAACCGGTCTGCAGAGACAAAATTTCCGAGAGATTATAATCGGGTATTTTTACAACCGCCAATATTCCCTGCGGAGTAGCCGTATCGGATATTTTTTTGAATATTTTTTCGGTTGTATAATAGACATGTGAAAAATTAATTTTTGCGTTCTTATCGGTTAAAACGGCATATTTTACTTCCCAATTTAGCGGTATATCATTTACCTGCTTTTCCCCTTCAACGATGAACAAACCGGTTTCGTCTCTTGTTTTTTTATCTTTCAATGAAACTATCTGTTTAATAATTTTATTATCAGCGCTTTCTATAAACATTTTATATCTTTCCCGTTTTCAGCAATTCTATCATTTTTTAATAATAAAAAAACATGTTAAATTATAAAACACAGTACCATTGAAATCAGAGGATTTTTCAGCGAAAACGCCGGTTATGCGGCGCCTAATATGTTTTTAACCGCAAATGTTGATATCTTAACTCTTTCAACAATACCTTCCTGTTTAAATAAATCCTGCGACAGCAAGTCAAATTTATTAAACATATCAACGGCAGTTTCCGTTTCTCGTTCGTCTGCAGGCGGCATTACAGAATAACCTTCGTTCAATATTTCCCTTATATATTGATTGATTTCTTTAAGAACAACTCCGTTTAAATATTCCGCGGCGGTCATATCCGAATCTATAAAACCGTCAGTATCTTTCAACTTTTCAATATTCTTTCCGGCCATTATCAATTTTATTAAAAGGATAGCTCTCGCATCCCTGAATTGTCCTGCCATATACTTATTATATTCGCTTATATTCATTTCTTTTGTAATTATTTTTTGTTCAACGGAATTCATAACCGCGGCTTTTACGCATCCTACCGCTTCCGCATATCTCCCAGCTTCCATAAAATGCTCTACTCTGGCTCTTGTAAAACCGGTCAACAAATTTTGCTCGTTTAAAAGAACCGTAACGGCGTCTTCTGTTTTTTCTTCGTCTCCGAGGAAATTATCAATTTCGGAAAGGAATCCGCTCAAAACGCCGTCATTTTTTAAAGCGCTTTCTATATCCGGAACATCAAACTTTTGCGCGGCGTTTCGTATTTTCCATTGTTCAGTTTCAAATAATTGTTTGGCTGTTTTCGGTTTAAATATTTCCGTTATTGTATCCGTTATAACGCTTCTGTTTCTTATTTTTTCAATTCCTTTTTCATCTGCCATTATTCCGTAAACATGGTCATTGTTTAATATTTGTTCCATATCCGCGGCGCTTATATCTTCCGATATTCTTACCGCATATTTTTTCCCGGTTTCGGAAAGATACGATTTTGCCTCATGTATGCTTTCAAAAACAGGTACTATTCCATATTCCTTATAAATATCAAGTCCGAAAAATCCCTCCGTAATATTTTCAATATATATCTGGCTTTCTCCTGTTTGTTTTTTATTTAGCATACTTCTGACTAACAAATCACCGGCCTGCTCCAATATTTTTTTCTGACGGCTTTCAGACATTCCTTTCATACTTAATACAACCCCGTTAAGTTCAAGTTTTTCGCTTTCACGGATTATATATTCGGCTAATTCGTCATCGGTTGGGGCCAATACAAACATCATTCCCGATTGCTGATAAGTTTTTATTGTTTTTTTATTTAATTTAGCCTGTTTGGCGCTAATTGTCATAACACGTATACCGTTTCTTAAATTCTCCCTGCACAAAGCCTCAAAATTCGCTCTGTTTGTTCTTATATCCAAATTGATTTCCTTGTTAGGTCTGGTTATTGAATCCTTTTCCTTATTTAATATTTTATTTATTACGGAGCTTACTCTCAAACTTGAATCAGGCAGTATTATTTTTGTTATTTCTTTAAAAGCTTCAAATTCTTTGCCCTCGTTATGCAGACGCTGCAGCGCTTCTTTTACTTCGCGTATATTAACGCCGTCCAATCCGTCTTCGGAATTTGAATATACGTAAATTTTCTTGGAGTTCTCGTCCCATACGGCTCTTACCGTAGAACCGTTATTCTGATTTTCCATTACCGGTCCTATTTTTTCTCCGCGAGGATGTTTTGCATATTCTATTTGTACGGCATTAAATCCCTGTCTTCTTAATTCGTAAGCCTGTTGTTCATCGTCAACTATAAGCAAATATGTTTTTATGTCAAAATCTTCTTTTGTTTTTATTGTTTTTCTGCTAAATTCGGTATATGTGTATATCTTTATTGATAAGTCCGATACGGAACTTATTTTTATTAAAGATTTGAAAGCCGTAAACGCTTTAATAAAAAAATTAATAAATCCGGATTCGGACGGCTGCGTCTTATCCTGTTTTTGTTCTATTTTTGTTTCCAAATTTTCTATATTAAAAGACTTCTCAAATATTTTCTGCAGCAAATCAATAAATCTTCTTCTGGAAATTTTATCGTCGTAGGGATTTTGGACGGATACTTTTCCTGATCCCGCAAGCAGTTCTCCGATCAGAATAATTTTGTCATACGGGATATTATAAGTATTGATAAGATTTTGCCTGTATTCTTCTCCCACAGCCAAAAAATAATCAAATTTATAATAATCCAAAAAAGGAAAAATTTCAGATTCTTCAATATTTCCGGCAGGATATCCTTTTTCATCAAGTATACCGCCATATTCTTCATAAGCGCTTTTCTTATCAGCCGCAGAATAAACGCCGGCAGGCTTTATAACCACGTTGTTTCTTTTAATATTTTGTTTTTCTAAAACATAACCGAGTATAACAGACGCGACTGCGCTGAAATTATCTTTCGCCGAAGATACTACGCAAAGCGTTATTTTTTTACCGTTATCGGCGTTTTGACTGTTCATAACCTCTCTTATCATTTCTCTGCCTGTTTCAGTTCCGTCTCTTTCAGGATGTTTTGCATAAAACCCGCCCGGAAATGTTTTCAGTCCGAATGCTTCCGTCAGTATTTCTTTTATAATTTCGCCTTCCGGCCCTAAATTTAAATTTTGCACGGTTTCAAGCGTTATTTTATAATTTAAACCGTTTGCAATAAATGTTTTTATTATATTGTCATATTCCTCTTCCGAAATATCGTCATTGTTTAAATATTTGACGCTTTCAAAAATAACAGCTCCTATAACCATATAAATTTGACTCTGAATTTCAGGACTGAGAGCTAAAAATTTATCCATTATTTTTTTTGTTACCAGTTTTTGCTGTATAATATTAAAATTTGCTATTTTTAATTTCAATTCATCATTTCCCGCGCCCGTTTCAATATCTCCTAAAACAGCGTAAACATCAATTATTTCGGATAATGTAAGCTCGTCATAATAGTCACGTTTTGTTTCGGAATCAATAAATTCATATACGGACGGATCTACATTCTTTAATTTTAACATCTTCATAAATCTCTTTTTTGCTTTCTGGGACCATGCTCTTGTTATTTTTTCAAGCCATTCTCTTGTTATTGTATTTTTCTCAAAATCAATTCTCGCGTTCTTTTCCGATGACGTAAGTCCGCCGTATATAGCATCCTTCAATACTTCAAATCTGTACTGCCCGTATTTTAAACTGCCGTCAAAAATTCCGTAAACCAAGTAGGTATCGGAACCGATTTTGAATCTTTTATATCTGTCGCTTTTTTTACCGCCGTCATTTTTGAACACAAGCATATTGCATATTGCATCTTTATCTTTAAATGTGAGATCTTTCGTCATTAGTACCGTCAAATCGGCTATTTCATCCGGACTCATTTGCCCGTTAAGTATTTCCGTTTGTATTATCTGGGCTATCCATATTTTCTTTTTCAGATTTAATTCTTCTTTATCTCTGATTTCAGATAATATATTTACGGCTCTGAAAAATGCGTCAACAACCGCCGGGTTAAATTGTTTGCCTCTGTTATTTTTTATATCTCTGATAACTTCTCTTTTCGGCAAAGCCTGTCTGTAAACTCTGTCTCTGCTCATTGAATCATAAGAATCGGCAAGAGCTATTATTGACGCGGCTAATGAAATTTTGTCTCCGGAAATTCCGGAAGCATATCCAGTACCGTCATATTTTTCATGATGCGCATTTACGTCTTCCGATAAAAAACCAAAACCTGTTTCAGCAAGAATCTCGGCCCCTATCAGTCCGTGTAATTTCATTAAGCTGTATTCCGCATCCGATAATGCTCCGGGTTTATTTAAAACATGGTTCGGTATGCTGTTTTTACCTATATCGTGCAGCAATGCGGCCATTTTTATATAACTCGCAAAATACGGCGGATATTTTTCCTTTACTTTTTCCGGTATATTGTCATATATAATAATTGAGTTCGCCGCAACATGTTCGGCATGCCCTCTTGTGTAAGAATCAAAATATACGGCATCCATCAACAAAACTTCAAGAGCCGTCGCCACTATATTCATATGACTCGTCAGTAAATTTTGTTCTGATTTTGTCAGTTCACGCTCTTTGGCAATATTTAAAAATTGTTCAATATAATCCACATTGCTTTTAAACTGGCGCCTGAATTCCGTTAAAATTTCTTTTGTTTTTTCTATCGCGGCATTATCGGGTCCTACATTTTCATTTAGTTCTGTATGTCTTTCGCTTGCCGCCTCCCCGTATTCTCTGTACGGAACGGATAAACTTGATATTCCGGCGAGCCACTTTACTATCATTGCCGGACTTATGTATGATTCAACAACCCATTCTCCCATTTTGTGAGTCATTGTTTTATTGATTTCATCTTCACTGTAGCCTCCGACATTAAGAATATTGAAAACAATATTCATTAAAATGTTTTGAGATACATTTTTTACTTTTTTTAAAGATATAACTCCGCCTACGTTTATTTGTTCCTCAAATAATTTATCTTCCCGAACGGCAAAAGCCGAAACTATTCTTAAAAACATATCATAAACAAATTGTATCTGCCATTCTATTATTATTATTGAAGCCACTTGCGTTATCTGAAGCCATGCGGAAGCTTTTTGTTTAAAACTTTGGTTTTTTATTTGACCCGATTTTTTATTTATTTTATCCTGTATTAAAGTCAGCGCAAAACTTGTTCCGGCCGTCAAACTTAGTATTATAAATATGCCGGCATGAGTCCCGAACATAGACATTAACAAAAGAGAAGGAATTATAAGTCCGGTAAGTTTTAAAAGAGTCGCTGATATTTCCATTATTGTTACCGCGGTTTTTTTCAAAATCGCATGTTTTTCAAAAAATTGATTAATTGCCGCGCTCTGTTTCTCGGTAAGCGCAGAAGTCTTTTTTCTCAGCTGAGATGTCGCCGCATAAAATTTTATTCCATCCAGACTGCGGACTCCGGATTTAAATGTCCTAAAATAATTAAGCAGCATTATGCTGGTGCCTATATGGTATCCGGTTAAACCGGCTTTTGCCGCAAGTTTTTTTCTTACAGGATCAAGTTCAGAGTTTTTCTGAATATTATAAACCGACAAATCGCTTATATCTCTATTTTTATTAATTTTTAAATGCATTATTATCGGTTCATCATTACCTTGATTGCCGTGCACAAAGGCATTTTTCAGCATTTCGCTTAAAAAGAAACCGGCGCCGTACGCGGACGGCATTTCAAAAACTTTTTTCAAATCGGGGAAGAGTTTTTCAAGATTTGAAAAACTTTTAATCATTTTTTTTATTTCTTTGTATTTTTTCGTCAGTTCTTCAACTGTAAGCAAATCTTGATTATAACTTTTCCTGAACATTCTTATAACTATTAATTTATTTGATTCAACCGCTTGCCGGACAGTCTCTATAAATATTTTTTCGTCAGAAATCATATCTTCAAGATAAATATCAACATAACCCTGCGCCCCGGTATCTGAATAAACCGCCTGCATTTTCTCTTCAAAAGAAATGTTTTGTTTATCGGCTCCGTAAATTTGTTTCATCTTCTCAGCCGTTAACGGAGATTCATCTTTCAAAATTTCACTTACTAAGATATTTTTGTTTTGTTGCCAGCCGTACTCATTTTCCAGTATTATTGATAAATCTTCTTCAGAAACAATTCTGTCGCCGTAATTTATATCATGTATGATTACGCTTTTTGTTCCCTTTAGGGATGTAACCGTAATATAGTGGTTAATCTCTCCTTTAATCGCATTTGATGATACAGCCAATATAACAGGTCTGCCCGTTGAAACAGCCTGTTTCAATATTTCAGCATCGGCCGCATACGATTCATATCCCTGATTTTTAATTGTCCGCCAAATTGAATATAATGAATTGTATCCGTTTGGAGAATTTATTTTTTCAACTCTGTCAATAAGTCTCATTATAAACGCCAAAATAATTTTATTCGGTTTTGCGGCAGGACTTAACACGGAATACACTGATTCAACCGCGCAATTTATCGCATTATTTTCTTTTATCTCATTAAACAGTATCATTATTTCCGAAAAAATACGTCCCAGATAATCATTACCTGAAGAGTAATCCTGCCTGATTTGAGCATTTTTTATTAAATTTTTTATATAATCCGAATCATTATATTCCCATGCGGCGACTAATTTTTCGGCGTCAATATATTCCAATAAAGAAACATCTATGTCCAAAAGCCCGGCTACTTCTTCTTTTATATTACCGGTCTGATCAAAATTGAGTATTCCGGCCAATTTCGTTTCTTTCATCAACTCTTTCAATTTTTCTATCAAACGCTCTCTGTCGCTGATTTGCGTTTTGGAGTAAAACGCCGATTCTATCAAAGGTATTAAGCCGCTGCCGGAATTTTTAGTAAGAGTTTCTTTTATTATTTCCAAAGGAATTCCCTGCTCTTTTAAAAGCATTACCTGCAAAGATAATGCCATCACGGCTAAAGTTTGAAATGATATCTTGCTCTGCTCTGCGGCTATTTTGTAATACGTTTTTTCGGCAAGTTTAGTTCCTCCCGTAACGTTCGGGGTTATAACTATATATGAGATATTATTGCCTTTTAATATTTTTGATACGCTTTCTGTATGAAATCCGCCGGTAACTATGACGTCAACTCTTTTTATTTTATCAATATTATCAAATATTCCCGTTACTCCGTCTTTTTTTTCTTCATTCGGAACTATTTGAAGCGTTTCTGATCCGTTAAGAACATTATCGGCAAAATATTTATTTCTGTCGCTGTTTATTTTGTAAAATTTATCGGCTTCATCCATATACGGTTCCAACAATGATAATACTCTTGTATCAACATAACTGTTCCATAATTGTTTATACATTTTTATATTTTGCAAATAATATTCATAATCTTCAGCCGTTATTTTATTTGTCAGATAATTTTCCAAATACTTTCCAAAATTAACCAGAAAAACAATTTCTCTCTGGGCTTTTGTTCTTGCAAATTTCGTATTTATTTCGTTTACCAGTTTTTTTTCTTCTTTTACAAGTTCAAGAGGATTTATCTTCTGGCTTAATTCTATATATTTAAAATATCTGTTTAATTCGGGAAATTCCAAAGAAAGATTAAAATTATATTGTTTGGCTATTATGATTAAATATGAGTATAATTTATCCATTTTTGAAAAATTATCCGTGGAATCAAGCAGCATCTTATATGTTTTATAAGGCAGTTTTTGTTTTAAAATCATTACCAACGACTGTAATTCTTTTGTCGTCCGTTCAAAATTGAGCGTCTTTTGTTCCGAAAGCAGCATCATATAATTTAACGTGTTTTCATACTTTGTTAAATCTATGCCTAATTTATCTATATGTTTTGACATTAATTTAAAATATTTTTCAGCGCCTATTTTCCCTTCTGCATATTTATCGGATAACTCCTCCAATTTAAGCTGTCTTCTTTCATAATATTTTGATTTCAATTTCTGCGTAGCTTCATTTATTGCGTTTAATATTACTTCTGATTCTTCTTTATTTCCCAATATTGTTCCTAATCTTTTTAAATTTTCAAGATAGGCTTCTTTTTCTTCAATACCTTTTATGATTGACGTTCTGCCGCTTTTTACGCTGTAATACTCCGCGCCCGTTAATCTGCCGGTTTCTATCATTTTATCCGCGAGAGTATTCTTTTTATTTATCAATGATTCTGTTTTCAGCCATTGCGTATCAATTTCACCGTATGCTCCTTCCAAATATATGTTTTTAACTCCGTATTTTTTGTCAAATAATTCTATGATATTACTGATATTTTTTTGCACTTCCGGATGGCAGTGAAGATCTTGTATATTTATTATTAATCTGTCGGTTGAAGCAAAATGCGAATCAGTTATCTTGCCGTAAGAATACGGAAATACAAAATCCGTAAATATTTGTTTGTACATATCCTCATTTTTCATATCCGCAACTTCAGCGGCAATTAATTCTCCGCATACAAATGAGAATAAAAAACAATTTATTATTATAAGTGATATGATTTGCTTTAAAAAATTCATATATGCACCCGTAAATAAAAAGAGCCTGTACCTTTGCATCCCGGTACAAGCTCTCTGAATTTTATATTAAAAAAAACCGGCACTGATCTTGCCAAACCGGCAAAAATCAAACCTGATAATATAATTAAGCACAGCAAATAGCGGTTATACGGTATTTTAAGCGGGTACTGTACTTCCGTTATCATGCTTTCATTAAAAATTTTAACATTTTTGAGAATCTGTATTTCCGAATATTCTTTTTCAAGGTAAGCGGCAGACGATCCCGGCAGCGCTATGCTTATTTCTTTATTTATCTGGCTGGCGTCATCTTTATTTTTATCTTTGCGCGCGGCTGCAGTTTCGGAACTCATCATATCGTTTATAATTTCATCTGACATACCCGTAACGGTAAAGAAACCTGATATAATTGAATCGGAAATTATAATTTCTTTTAAATTTTTTCTGTTGCCTACAGAAAAAACGACAGAGCTTATTATCAAACTAAGCAGTGTAAAATACAAAACGAACACTCTTAAATAAGTGCTATTGATCGTATTCATACACAGTAAGTATAGCGGCATTATTTAAAAAAATCAATAACTAATTTATTTTTCACATATTTTTCACATCTGCAAAATATCACATATCCGCATATTTAAAATATGATATAATTACGTTTGAATATGGCTAAAAAAAATACGGAAAATAAAATTCTTGCCACCAATAAAAAGGCTTTTCATAATTATCACATCCTTGAACAGTTTGAAACCGGAATAGTTCTGTCAGGGTATGAAGTAAAGTCTGCAAGGCTGCACAATTTAAACCTCGTTGATTCTGTCGTAAGATTTTCAAACAACGAAGCTTTTGCCGAAAATGTTTATATAGCGCCTTATACTCAGATTTCAACACACGTTTCCGATTACGACTCTAAAAGAGCCAGAAAACTTCTTATGCACAAACAGGAAATCATAAAACTTCATTCAAAATCAAGAGAAAAAGGACTTACCGTCGTTCCTCTTGAGCTTTACGTCTCCAAATACGGCAAAATTAAAATGCTTATAGGGCTTGCCAAAGGCAAAACAACTTACGACAAAAAAGAAGTTTTAAAGAAAAAAGATATTGCCAGAGAACTGCAAAGAGAAGGATTTTAATATTGATAGATGATAATAAAAAATAAACCGTTATCAAATCAATTCATCGTTGTTGAAGCTTCGGCCGGTTCAGGAAAAACCCATAATCTCGCAAAAAGATACATTACGCTTCTTTTGAATTTTGATTTATCAAAAAAAGAAAATATCCCGTTAAAAAACATTCTTGCACTGACGTTTGCCAATAAAGCAAGCATTGAAATGAGAGAGCGAATAATTGAATATCTGAAGAAAATTTCTCTAGGCGAAGATGTGGGCGATTTATTAAGCGGGCTTGATATGCCGCAAAAAGAAATAGTTAAAAACGCAAATTACGCAATGAAATTCATCATAGAAAATTATGACAATTTCAATGTAAAAACAATAGACAGCTTTATAAATTTGATAATAAAAGCGTGCGCTTTAAAAATAGGAATTCCTCCGAATTATAAAATAGAAAAAACATACGCAGATTATATAGATTTTGCGATAGATTCGTTTCTGGATAATTCTCTGCTTAATTCAAAACTGGAAAATCTTTTAAATGATTTTTTTGAACAATATCTCATAGATGCAAATATTTCATGGGATATAAAAGAAAATATTTCAAAAGAATTTATAAAATTATACGAAGATATAAAAAAATCGGCAAAACAATTCAAAGACAGCGATAATAACGGCTACAATAAAACTCTTGCCTCTTATTCCGAAAAGTTTTATGAAACCTGCGTTGAAATAGGCAAAATTAAAGAGCTTGAAAATACAGATAAAAGATTTATAAACGCGATAAACAAAATAATTGAAAATAACAAGTATTATTTATCCGGCGGAGAGAGAGTGTCGGACTATTTTAAAAGAGAAGAACCGCCTTACAAGTCCAAAGTGCGGCAAAATGAGCGTTTAAACGAACTATTTAACAAGACAAAACAAATAATAAGCGATTTTTATGAATTTAAAGCGGAAAACTATTACAACATTTACATGCAGATGTTTAAGTATATATTAACCGAATTTGACAAACAGTCAAAAAAAGACGCGGTTGTATTTCTTCAGGATCTTAACAGAAAAGTATTAAAAATATTTAATGATGGCAGCGAAACCGTACCGGAAATATATTTTCAGCTTTCCAGCTATTTTAAAGATTTTCTTATAGACGAATTCCAAGACACAAACCAAATACAGTGGAAAACATTAAAACTGATAGTTGAAGAAAACTTATCACAAGGCGGATCGTTCTTTTATGTCGGAGACAAGAAACAGGCTATCTACGGTTTTAGAGGCGGAGATTCAAAAATATTTGATCAGCCTTTAACGGAATTTAAACATTATACTCCGACAAAGATACATCTTGACATAAATTACAGAAGCTGCAAAGCGATCATTGATTTTAATAATTTTGTCTTTTCAAAAGAAAACATCTCCCTGTTTTTTAACGAACTTGAAAAAAAAGGACATTTACCTGAAGTATACAGCGAGTATTCTAACAATGTAATCAATATGTTTGAAACGTCAAAGCAAAAATACTGTGAAAAGAAAAACAAAAACGGTTATGTGGAAATAACAGCGGTTGAATATGAAGATGAAACCAAAGAAGAAAGGGATGAAATAATAAAGAATTTGCTTTATGCAAAACTTGAAGATTTACAACAGAGATTTGATTATAAAGATATAACCATAATCTGCAGAGACAACAGCGAAATTGAGATTATAGGAAAATGGCTTCTTGAAAAAAATATAGACATAGAATCATACCAGACTTTAAATATAATAAATATAAACATAATAAAAGAACTGTTTTCAGCTTTAAAGTTTTTCAATTCCCCCACCGATGAAATATCATTTGCTTCCTTTATATTAAGTTCCGTATTTATAAAAGAAACAAAAATAAGCAGAGAAAAATTAATAGATTTTATAACGGAAAACTCGCTTAACAAAGATAACCAAAAAGATTTATATGTTCTGTTCAGAGAAAAATATACCGATATTTGGAATGAATATTTAGAACCGTTTTTTAATTCGGCCGGATTTATCGCGGTTTACGAGCTGACAGTCTCTGTCATATCAAAATACAATATTATTGATAACTTTAGAGAAAGCAATAACGTCATTTTAAGATTTCTGGAAGTTATAAGCGACTTTGAAAAGGATAATCAGGGCCTGCAGAATTTTATTGATTATTTTCAAAACATTGAAGAAAGGCAAAAAGACGATAAATTTTTTATCAAAGTGCCTTCCTCAAACGCAGTTAAAATTATTACCGTTCATAAAGCAAAAGGCCTTCAGTTTAACGTAGTCATAATGCCTTATCTTTATTTAAAAATATCCGCTCCGGACAAACCGTTCAATATTCAGGATGAGGAAACTATAAAATTCCTGAATATTTTGAAAAATTTTACTGATTACAGCGACAAGCTGAGAGACATCTATTATAAAAAATACTTTAAAAATCTTTCAGACGAACTCAATATTTTATATGTCGCAACAACAAGAGCGGTATATGAATTTTACGGTTTTATCTCTGAGAAGAAAAATAAAGAAAAAAGCCCCATAAGCGCCCTTATGCCAGAACATATAAGATTTATAGGTAAAAAAGCAATTTATCAGTCCGATAAAAATAAAGATCCTCAAACGATTGATTTAACGCTTAATCAAATGAAAGATTTTACCAAAATTATCTCAGAAAGCGCGTTAGAAATATACGGGAAAGACCAAAAAGAATTATTGCTTAAAGGCAAAATAATACATTATGCCCTTTCAAAAATACTTACTTACAACGCATCTGAAATTGATAAAAAAATAGAAAATGCCGTAAAGCTGACTCTGTTTGAATATTCAAACGAAGATCTTGTATGGCTTAATCCTGTTTTAAAAAAGCTTTTAGAAAAAGAGAGCATGAAAAAATTGTTTGACGTGTCAAATGAAGTTTATAATGAAAAAGAATTTGTTGACTCTTTCGGAGATACGATAAGAATAGATAAACTAATAGTAAATGCGGATAAAATAATAATAGCTGATTTTAAAACATCAGTTTATAATTTAGAAAATATAAACAGCCAGATGCAAAAATACTTATCTGTAATAAGAGAAATTTATCCCGAAAAACCGGCAGAATGCCGCGTAATTGACATTGAAAAAGCAGAAGTCACGGAGATACGGTAATGGCTTCAAAAATTATTAATATAGCGTTTAACGAAAACATGATTCAATTCTGCGCCAATCATATACTGTCGCTGAAAAACAGCGGCGATTTTTCCGATATTGCCGTAATTATGCCTTCAAAAAGGCCTGCTCTTTTTATAAAAAAAGAGTTATCAAAAAAAATCAATAAATCCTTTATTCCTCCGGTATTTTTTACTTTTGATGAACTTACAAGCGATATTGCAAAAAATTATTATAATCTCCAAAAAATATCTCAAATTGACAGCGCTTATTCAATTTTTGGAATTGTCAAAAAACATACTCAGGGCCTTTTTGATAAACAGACTTCTTTTGCGGAGTTTTTTCAGTGGAGTTCCGAAATTCTTGCCTTCATTGAAGCGCTTGATATAGAAAAAATACAAAATGACAAATTACTGAATATACAATTAAACGCCGATATAGGATACGATCTGCCTAAAAACATAAATGAGCTGCTGAAAAATCTGTCTTTTATAAGGCAGGAATTTCACAAATATATGCTTTCAGTCAAAAAGACGACAAGAGGCTATTCGTATCTTTTGGCAGATTCAAAAATAAACGATTATCTAAAAGAATATAAGAGCGTTATTTTGTTTAATCCTTATTATTTAAATAAATCCGAAACGGATATGTTCAAAAAAATATATGATGAAAATAAACTTGATATTATAATAAAAGGCTCAAAGGACAATTGGAGCTCTATAGATAAAATATATAAAGATTTTAATGAAACTGTTTACAAAAATACAAACGAAGAAAAAATTAGCAGTAATATAAATTTTTACTGCGCTTATGACGGAGAATCCCAGGCATGCCTTGCAAAAAATCTTTTAAGCAAAATTGATCAAAATGACATAAAAGATACTGTCGTTATTGTTCCTGATAATTCAATACTTCCTTCGGTAATGAGCCAGATATACAGCATTGTCAGAGATATTAACGTGGCGGTCGGATATCCTGCCAAAAAGACTACGGTTTTTTCTTTAATAAGCGCGGTTCTTCAGGCGCAAAAAAACAAAAAGAACAACAAGTATTATATTAAAGACATCATCTCGGTATTGGCAAATCCTCTTGCCAAAAATATGAGATTTATCGGAAACCCGAGCGTGACAAGAATTATCGTTCATAGTATAATGCGGCATTTTGACAGATTCAATGAGGAAGCTGAATTTAAAGACTATATATTCATAAATTTAGACGACATAAAAAATAATATAAAACTTCAAAACGATATTTCGCGCACCGTAACTTTATATTGGCAGCCTGTTACCGCAAAAAGAGTAAAAGAAATTTTGGATGAGATCTTTGATTTATTTTTTTACAGACCCGAAAAGCTTTCTAATATGGCAGACACCGGCAGCTATATTAAACATATCGCAAACAACATCGTTGAAAAAAGCCTTATACACACATATCCTTTTAATTTAGGAGCCGTTAATATACTTTATGATATAGCCGGACAGTTTGAAAAAGCAGTCTGCACGAATGAAAAATTTGAACAATATGAAATATTTTATATATTGGAAGAAATTCTTTTAAAGGGAAATATTTCACTTATAGGAAGTCCGCTGAAAGGTTTGCAGATTCTTGGAACAATGGAGGCAAGAGGTCTCAGTTTTAAGAATGTTTACGTCTTGTCAATGTCTGATTCATTTATGCCAAGCATTAAAGAAACAAATCCTTTAATACCAAAAGACATTATGAATTCTCTGGGAATAGGCTATCTAAGCAGAGAAACTGACATACAAAAATACAATTTTATGAGTTTGATAGCATCCGCCGAAAACGTCACGCTGATATATCCCGATGACGAAAAGAACGGCAGGAGCAGATTTATAGAAGAACTTGTATGGAAAGAACAGTCTGAAAAGAAATCGCTTAAAGTCGCAAATGTGACAAAAGCGGTTTTATCAAACAAAACGGCATTAAACAATAAGCAGGAATTTTCTAAAACGGATAGAATTAAAGATTTTTTAAAACATTTCAGTTATTCACCCACAAGCATAGATACCTATTTAAGATGCAAACTGCAATTTTATTTTAAATATATTTTACAGCTTTCAGAACAGGCGGATTTTGAACAAAATTACGAAAGGCTTGATATCGGCAACTTTATACATGAATTTCTGGAAGAAACATTTCATAAAGGCTTAAACAAAGACGAATTAACGACAAATACGTTTTCGGAATATCAAAAAATTTTAGACAGGAAACTTGAAACTTTTTTCAAACAGCATGAAACCGGAAAGATTTTTTTATTAAAAAAACTTATTAAAAAAAGATTATGCGATTTTTATGAAAATGAAACAAAACGCGATTTCAAAGAAATTATTGAAGCCGAATCAAAATTTATTTCAAAAATAGAAATAAACGGCGTAATCTATAATCTTAAATTAAAAATTGACAGAATAGACAGAAACAATAACGGATCGCTTTATATAATTGACTATAAAACGGGAAGCATTGAAAAACCTTTAAAATCAAAATTAAGCAATGAAATAACCGGCGACAGAAGAGAATTTATACAGAAAAATATAAAATCTTTCCAGCTTCCCGTATATAAATTCGTTTATGAAGAAAAAAATCCCGGCAAAACAATAGACAACTGTATTCTTTACTCCGTAAGAGACTGTAATAAAATATATTTATTTGACACCGGCATGACGCATGAAGACAGGCAATTCATTTACGACATCTGCATTGATAATTTAAAATATATTATTTCTGAAATTAACAGCGATATTCCTTTTAAATCAGAACCGTACGACAAAGTAAGATGCGAGACCTGCCCGTATTTCTATCTCTGCAGATAATTGATACTTTTGATTATATTACAGAAGTTGCCGTTAGAATTTAAGATTTGAAACGAACTGAAGTATTTTGCGACTGCAATTTTTGTCATGTCGTTCAGACTAGCAAGATTTTGTGCGAAGTGAAGTAATTTTAAAGTGAAGTTTACATTAGACGTAAGCGGTAAATGAACTTGAAAATTACAAAACTGCAGCCAAAATATTACGGTCGCTATAATTTAGAATCTCAAGTCCGGATTACTCCTAACAGCATTACAGTAAATTTTAAGAGACTCTTCCCAGCATGGGATATTCACGCCTAAAATTTCAGATATTTTTTTATTTGACATAACCGTAACAAGCGGTCTTTTGACGTTAGTTTTAAACGTTGCCATAGGAACAGGAATAATCTCATTTGTAAAGCCCATCAGTTTTACGTATTTAACGGCAAGTTCATATCTTGACGCTTTTCCTGAATTTGTAAGATGGTATAAGCCGGTAAGTTTTTTATCAAGCGCCATTAAAACGTATTTTACGATATCAAAAGTAAACGTCGGCACAGATATCTCATCATTTGAGACCATTATAGAATCATTATTTTGTATCCAATTTGTTAATTTATAAAGAAAGTTGCTTTTGCCGTATCCTATTACCCAGCTAAGCCTGAAAACAAGACTGTTATCATACGGCATAACCTCATTTTCGCCGGCCAGTTTGCTTTTTCCGTATAAATTTAAAGGATCCGGAGTATCTGTTTCAACGTAAGGGGAATTTTTCATTCCGTCAAAAACATAATCCGTACTGAAATGAACAAGTTTTATGTTATATAACTGCGATATTTTGACAAGATTTCTTACTCCTTTATAATTAACGTCTATTGCCTGAGTTGTATTTTGTTCAGCCAGTTCAACATTATTGTAAGCCGCGCAGTTTATTATAAGGTCCGGTCTGAACGGAGCGATAAATTTATTAATTTTATAATAATTTGTTATGTCAAATTCTTCTTCAGGCGGAGCAATAAATTCAATTTTTCTTTTATTAAACTCATACATAAAAGATTTTGCAAGCTGTCCCGAAGCTCCGGCAATAACAACTTTCATCATTTCCCCCTCTTACAATAAAAAAAATACGATTTGTTATAATTTATTTTCCGACTGTACAACAAGCACGGCGACATATATTTCAGTTATCCCGCTTTTATTAAATGTTTTGACTATTTCCGCCATAGTCGCTCCGGAAGAATAAACGTCGTCGACAACACATATTCTCTTATAGAGCGGTTTATTTATCTTAAAAGCAGAATCTATCTCGGAGAACCTTTCATTTCCCGGGATCGTCCTTAATTTTCTTGTATATTTTATTTTTGAAATTATATTTTTTTCGTAAGGAATATTTAATTTTGAAGAAATTATTTCGGCTGTTTTTTGAGAATAATTTGTTTCTTCCGGAAATACATTATCATATTTTGGAACGCTCGCAATAACGTCAAAATTATTTTTGAAAGGCTCAATTTTACAGGCAAGTTTCAACGCCTTTTCATATAATTTTTTATCGTCTGATTTTAAATTTTTCATATAAGAGCAGAAAGAAGACGAACAATCCTGATTGAAAAGTTCGGCATAAAAAAACTTTTTAATATTGCTTTTTTTCGGGTTCATCTTATTAAATCAGCATTGCCTTTAAGCGCATTACAGTAAATTCTGAGAGAATCTTCCCAATCCGGAATACTTACTCCCAATGCATCGGATATTTTTTTATTTGACATCGCGGTAAAAAGAGGCCTTCTTACAGGAACTTCAAAAGCCGCCATCGGAACCGGTATAATTTCATTCGTAAATCCCATTATTTTTGCATATTTGCTTGCAAGTTCATACCGAGATGCCTTACCGGAATTGTTAAGATGATATAATCCCGTCAATCCCTTATCAAGCGACATCAAAACATATTTTGCGACATCAAAAGTAAAAGTAGGCACCGATATTTCGTCGTTTGAAACTTTTACGATTTGTTTATCTGTTATCCAATTCGTAAATTTATATAAGAAATTATTTCTGCCGTATCCTATTACCCAGCTGAGCCTGAAAACAAGACTGTTATCATAAGACAGAACTTCGTTTTCTCCGGCAAGTTTACTTTTCCCGTATAAATTTAAAGGATTGGGTTTATCGGTTTCAACATATAAAGAATTTTTTGAGCCGTCAAAAACATAATCCGTGCTGAAATGCACAAGTTTTATTTTATTATTTTCGGCTTCTCTTACCAGATATTCTACAGCCTTATAATTAACGTTTATCGCTTTCTCCATATCTTCTTCGGCATGTTCAACGCTGTTATAAGCGGCGCAGTTGATTATAACATCCGGTTTAAATGACGATATCATATTGTTTATTTGGTAATTGTTGGTTATGTCAAAATCGTAATGAGGAGGAGCCAAAAAAACTATATTATTTCTTATCAACTCGGCTATAATAGCTTTGGCCAACTGCCCCGGATAACCAGCTATCAGAACTCTCATTTAAACACCTCTTTATTTGATATTTTATATTCAAAATTATGTTCGGCATTTTCAAAATCCGGATATAAAAGATCTTTTTGAGAAAGCTTCGGTTTAACCGTGTTCCATGTTATGTTCAGAAAAGAATCATCGTATTTTATGCCTCTTTCATACTCAGGGGCATAAATATTTGAACAATAATATTCAAAATCAACCGTGTCGGATAAAACTTCAAAACCGTGGGCAAAACCTTCCGGAATAAAAAGCATGCTTTTACCCGACGAATCCAGTATGGCTCCGACCCATTTGCCGAACGTTGGAGAACCAATTCTTAAATCAACCGCAACGTCATATATGGCTCCTGAAATAACTCTTACAAGTTTTGACTGCACAAACGGAGCAAGCTGATAATGCAGTCCTCTTAAAACTCCTTTTGCGGAATGCGAAAAATTAATTTGTTTAATATTTATGTCCATCCCGAAATTTTTAAAATCTGAAATTTTAAAAACTTCTTCAAAAAAACCTCTATCATCCTTAAATCTTACAGGTTCAATTTGTATCACGTCTTCAATAGGCAGTTTTGTAAATTTAAATGGCATTCTCATTATCTCCTTGGACAATCTCATATTCAAACTTTTCGCCTTCACTAAGCTGTTTATTTTGTCCGTTCTGCTTAACGTTAACTCTGCCGAAAACAACGTTGAATTCGTAAACATTGTCGTCTTTTTGTTTAAATGAAATTACGGAATTATAATCTAACAAAATCGTCATTGCTTCACCTATTGATATTATAACCGGCAAATCGACTATAACAGGACAATCTATTGAATTTTCAATTTTAGAAATTCTGATGCCTTTTGAAATAGGATCTTTTGAAATATAAATACATTGTGAATTTTTTAAAATTATATCAGCTCCGAACACAGATAAATTTACTACGCCGCCGTAAGCGGCAATATTTGACGAATAAAGAATATTAGGTATTGATTCAATATCAAAAAATCTCTTTTTTTCTTTATCAGGGCCTGTTATATCCACACCTTTTACAAAAGACTCTATTTGAATCGGAATTCTGGCAAAAACAGAAGACATAAAACACAATAAAAACGCTAAACTTAAGGCAATTTTCTTTATCATAAACAGCTCCGATTTTATTTAACGTCTAAAAACACTTCAACAATATGAGTTCCGGATTTAAAAGGCTTTATTATATTGCCTTCATTTTCTTTGCCGTCAACTGTTATTGTTTTTGCAAAAGTATTTTTCTTTAATGAAGAATTATGAAATTTAATTTTGTACAAAGCTCCTCTGAATTTTATTTCAAGAGAACTTTCTTTAAATTCTTTTACTGCCGGAAGTCTTGGATCAATAAGAAGTCCGTCTATCAATCCCCTTACTCCGAAAAAGAAGTTCTGAAAAGCATATCTCGTCCATGCGCATGAACCGGTTAAAACGGGATATTCTCCGCGTCCTGCTATGTTCGGATTGTCGGAAGAAACATAGTATTCCGGTATCCAGGGGCCGGTTCTTATAATTTCATGCTCGTGATTTAAAGGATTTATTCCTGAGAAAACCTTATAAGCTTCATCAGGCATTCCTCTTTTTATAAGAGCCCATACAAAGAAAAGATTTGCATGAGAAAATATGGCGTTGTTTTCTTTCGTTCCCGGAGCAAAACCGGTTATTCTGCCTATAGTCTTGTCAAATTTTGTATATGCAGGATAATTAAGTTTCATCGCTCCGACTTCTTTGTCAAAAAGATATTTAAACGCCGAATCAATTACTTTTGAAGCGGCTTTTATTTTATCTGCTCCGCCCGATACCAGAGACCATGTCTGAGGCATAAGCATCATCTCAAAATCATCGGATGTAGGATTCTTTTTTGAAAGAGCCGATTTATTAAATATCGTATCAACCGGTTTGCCGTCGTCAAATATATAGCCTGAATAATAATATCCGTTCCATGCTTTTTTGTTTGCATTATCTATTGAAAGCTGCGCTTTTGCCCTTAAATCTTTGAGTATTTTTTCCATTTTTATTTTTACTTTTTTGCCGCTTACCGCGGTATTTACTTTATCAAGATATCTTCTAAGTTTTGCCTGTCTGGCTGATGCGGGGATATCCTTTAATCCGTCTTTCCAGTTTTCAATAAGAAGCGTAAATTCTTCAAAAACTTCAATTTCGCCGATATTTAAATCTTTTGATATCTTTTCAAGAAGATTTGCGACTTCGTTGCAGTTCTGCGCTACTGCAAAAGTAAACGTAACGTTTTCGCCTTTTACCTGATCAACGGCATCGTTCCAGTCGGCTCTTTTTTGTTTTAAAAGATTATTTTTTCCTACGTCATAAAACATAGTCATAATCTGAACCAATAAATGCTCTAATACCGTACCGGTATGTTTTTTACCGTTTAAAGTTTTCTGCGACTCAATATAACCTTTCTTCCAATCCTGATTTTTTGTTTCTCCTCTGTCCTGATAAGCGTCTTTAAAATAACCTATTCCTTCTCTGAACAAAAATTTCGGATCTCCCAAAAAATTTGCAAGTATCATAACTGTTTGAGCCGTCCAGTAAGGATGATCGCACCATAAACCGTGCACTTCGTCGCTTCCGAATTCTTTTGTTCTTGCAAAAAATCTCGTAGCGTTTGTACCGTCAAGTCTGATACCCTCAAGAGTTTTTAAAGTTCTTTCCTCAAGGCCTTTAGGATCAATCACAGTAGCAGCCATCATATCCTGCCAGAAATCTCTCCAGCCTGCAAAATCCGAACCGTAATCCGTCTGTGGATGGGCAGTATTTCCAAACCAGTATCTCATTGAAAGCTGATAGCACCACCATGTATTCCATAAAACATTAAAATCGCTGTTTCCTGTAGTGATTCTTACTCTGCTGCATCTTTCCTGCCAATAGGCATTTAAATCTTCAAAAGCCTTTTGAGCTTTTTTGTAAGAATATTTTTTGATAATTTTATCGGCGTCCTTGCTTCCGTAAAAAGTTATTCCGTTAACAACTACAAACTTTACGCTTTTGCCGGCAGGTATCGTAATCTTTTTAAATTCAACGGCTCCGACCGCCTCTTTACCGTAACACTGTTTTTGCGGAGCAATATTTTTTAAAATTGATTCAGGTTTCAACCACATTCCGTTAGGACCGAGAAAAGTTTCTCTGTCAGAATAAAATCTATCGCCTTTTCTGCCTTTTTCAGTTTCCGCGCTCATAAAATAACATATATCGCTGGGACCTGTTGAACCTTCTATCCATTCAAGACCCGGCAATATCTTTATGCTTTTATTTATTTCGCTTTTGTTGTAAAGTCTTACGACGTCTCTGTGGTATTCGACATAAGCTCTGTTGCCGCCGAATATAGGAACAGCCGGTATAAAATCAACTGTTTTTGCATTACTTGAATTATTTTTTATTTCAACCATCCATAATTCGGTCATCTCTTCAAGAGGCACAAAAACAGTGGCCGAAACGGACAATTTCATCTTTTCGGAAGTTCCTGAAAAAGTTACATATCCGAGTCCCATTTCATATTTAGGATTTTTAGTTTCGGTATCTGTTAAATCATAATTGTTTACAAGCCACGTCTTATTTTCTTCTCTCAGCCACAAAAATCTTGCGTTTCCTTTCGGAAAATTAGGTCCGTCAAATTCGCCGAACATTCTGGTATAGTCAAATCCGCTGAATCCTCTTAAAAAATTATCGCATATTGAAAAATATTTCGGACAATTTGCAAGCATGTGGATTAACGGCTGTTTCAAATTTCTCGCATCGTTTACAACGCACCGGCCCTTTTCATCGTAACGCCATAAATTTTTACCCATTTTTTATATCTCCGATAAAGCTTATTTTATACAACTGATTATACGAAAATCGCACTTATTTGACAAGAATATATCATATTTTGTTTAATTGCTGTGCTATGAATGAAAATCAAAAATATGCAAGACCTGACTGGAACCAATATTTTATGAAATTGGCATGGCTTGTCGCTGAAAGATCAACATGCATCAGACACCATGTAGGAGCGGTTATAGTAAGAGATAAACGCATTCTTACTACAGGTTATAACGGAGCGGCTTCAGGCACTAAAGACTGCCTTGAGCTTGGATGTTTAAGAAACGAGATGAATATCCCGTCAGGCACAAGACATGAAATATGCCGCGCTATACATGCCGAACAAAACGCAATAATTCAGGCCGGAACACACGGAATCAATATAAAAGGCGCAACGATATACTGTACACATTCGCCTTGTATATTGTGCGCAAAAATGCTGACAAACGCAGGTATAAAAAAATTCGTAATGTGTCTGGAATATCCCGATAATTCTTATAAAAAACTTTTTGACGAAGCAAATATATCTTATGAAACTATGGAAACGCCAGATTTAAATATAAGCCAAAAAAAATAAAATTCATTAAATGGAAAGGAGAATGTCATGAAAAAAGCAGCGCTTATAATTGCAGGATTGTTTTTAGCTGCCGGTTTATCTTTCGGTGCTGAAAAAAAAGAGAACGTAAAATTCGGATTAGGTTATTCCCAGTTAATTATCAATAACAACAATAACGATATAGCAGTCTCTCAGGCTGCCGGCAGAGTGTGGTTTAACGACACTTTGGGAGCCGATTTTACTCTCGGATTCCAAAACAGCAGCACTAACGGCCAGTCTAATAATACTTTTTTGCTCGGCGGTAAAATTTTAGGCAAAATGGTAAGCGTAAAAAGTCTTGATATCTACTGGCTTGCCGGACTTAATTTCGGAAGCACAAGCGTAGCGGGAGAATCTTCATCTTTTTTTAGATTATGCGGAGGATTCGGCGCAGAATATTATCTTCTGCCTTCTCTGTCTCTTCTTACGGAAATTGATATGTCTTATATTTCGCAGAAAGACAACAATCAGTTCGGAATTTTTGCAAGTTGGATTCCGCAGGCAGGCGTAAGATTTTATTTTTAAAAAACAAAAAAAATCTCAAACGGACGGATTTAAAATCCGTCCGTTTTTTATTTATAAATAAAACAATTGAAAAAAAAAGAATAATTTTGTATATTTGTTAGCTATATATTACGGGGGTGTTCTAAAATGTCTTACAAATGTTACGTATGCGGCAAAGGTTCTTCTTCGGGAAATACTATAAGCCATTCAAACAAAGCTTCCAAGAGATTGTTCAGACCGAATCTGCAACAGTTAAGAATCATAGTTGAAGGCAAAAAAACGAAAGAGTACGTATGTACTTCTTGCATTCGTTCAGGAAAAGTCCAGAAAGCTATATAATTTATCCGAAAAGTATTTAAAAATAAAAGGTGAGCAAAGTTCTCATCTTTTATTTTTATTTTCACGTAAATATTTACGTATCCTTGATTTTGCCTGAGCGGTAACTACTATATCAAGCCAATGTTCCGTCGGTTTTATATTTTTTCTCGTCAATACTTCGCAGGTCTGCCCCGTAGTTAATTTATAATCAAGCGACACTATTTTGCCGTCCACTTTTACACCCATGCACGTATCGCCTATATCGCTGTGCACGGCATAAGCAAAATCAAGCGCGGTAGAGCCCTCAGGCAGTTTTATTACTCTTCCCTTAGGCGTTGCAACATATATCTGTTCAAAATTACATTCCGTTTTTATGGCAGTCAAGAACTCATCGGAATCTTTTGATTCAAGAATATGCTTAATAAATTCCAAATGACTTTCCGTATCCACAGTTTTTGACGTTGCGGCGTTTTTTTTGTCAAAACTTTCTTTATAGCGCCAATGCGCCGCTATGCCGTATTCAGCTCTTTTATGCATATCTTCCGTTCTTATCTGGACTTCAACTATAATTCCGTTATCTCCGACTACGGTAGTATGTATTGACTGGTACATATTATTTTTCGGCACGGCTATATAATCGGTAAATGAATTTTCAACTATTTCAAATTCAGACTGCACTATGCTTAAAATCTGATAGCAGTGCTCTTCGGTATCGGTAATAATTCTCATGCCGAATAAATCCTGTATAGATGAAAAAGGTTTTTCCTGACGCTGCATTTTTTTATATATGCCGTAAAGATTTTTAGGTCTTGCAAGTATTCTGAACGGAATTTCGGCAGAGCCGAGTTTTTCATTTATCTGGCTTTCTACGTTGGCAAGATTTTTCATATTGTTTTCGGATCTCAGCTGCCATTTTATTCTGATTTCGTTATATTTTTCAGGTTCAAGAATTTCAAAAGTCAAATCTTCAAGCTCTCCCTTCCACATATAAATGCCCAGTCTGTGCGCAAACGGAGTATACAGTGTAAGAGTTTCCTGAGCAATTTTTTTCTGTTTATCAGGCGTCAGGTATTTTATAGTTCTCATATTATGAAGCCTGTCTGCAAGTTTAATTATAATGACTCTTGTATCTTTAACGACAGCCAAAAGCATTTTACGCCAATTTTCCGCCTGAGCCGTAAGCTGGTCTTCATATTTATATTTGTTGATTTTTGTAACACCCTCTATAAGAGCCGTTATTTCCTCTCCGAATTCTTCTTTAAGTTCTTCTCTTACGACAAGAGTATCTTCAATTATGTCGTGCAGCAAAGCGGCGCATATTGTGGAAACATCAAGTCTGAGCTCAGTAAGTATCATTGCGACTTCAAAACAGTGGTTTACATAAGGTTCGCCTGTGGCTCTTGTCTGGCAGAAATGAGCATTTGAGGCAAAAGTAAAGGCTTTTTCAAGCAGATTGAAATCCGCTTCAGGCATGTATTCCGATATTGCTCTTTTCAGTTTTTCTATCATTTTTAAATAAAAGTTTTCAACGATAAAATATATTTTGAAACATTCTCATTATTAATTTTATAATTTTCATTGGCCACTGAAAGAGTAAATGACGAAATATTCAATTCAAAACCGTAAGTATACTTCATTTTATCTTCATTTGAAAAAGAAGGTCCCTGTGCGCCTACTCTTAAAGCAAGAACTCTTGTCAGGTATTGTTCAAGACCGACTCTGTAAATTGTGTCGTCGGCATTTCCGAATCTGTAAAATTTTTTGTCAAGATCGGCAAGCATAGTAAAACCGCCTGTCGTATATCCTAACCCGGTTCTTATTCCGAAAGGAAGCTGCTCGCTGTTATAGTGAGTCCACCACATAAAACCGATAATATTTTCAAAATTAATACCGAAAGTCATATTGCGGTTTAAAGGAGCAGTAAAACCGACATCTACGGTAAAACCGTTTCCTGAGGACGTTTGGGCAAAGGGAATTCCGTCTGTTACAGAGGCTTCCGCAATGTTACCGTAAAGATAAGACAGGCTGATTCCTGTGGCATAATTTTTTTTATCATCCTTTTGCGATGCTGATATCGTAACAGCTTTTATATCTTCGTTCTGTCTTGACCAGTAATTTGTACCGCTTGAATATCTCACGTTTGAAGCAAGAGTTCTCCATGATATTGCACCCTGCTGCTGTAAAACAACGAAAGAATTAAAACCTAGATTTACAGGTTCAACAGAATCTAAAATTGCTCTGTCTATCTCTGATTTTCTTGTTATTGAAACTAAAGCCTCAACCTGTATAGACTCGCTCCTTCCATAAGCAAGACCTGCCGGATTTAAAAAAACGTTGTCTATGCTGTTTATGAGAGCTACTCCTGCTCCTCCCATTGCTATGCTTCTTGCGCTTACGGGCATCGCGTCATAACTGTTAAAATTTGTAGGAGGCTGTTTTGCATAAAGACATACCGTAAAAACAAAAACAATCAGACAAGCGTTTAAATTCTTTTTAAACATATTTCATCTCCGTTTCTTACTGCATATCGTGCAATTTAGTATATATGCCGTTTTTAGCCAAAAGTTCCTCATGGGTTCCCGTTTCTGCGATATTTCCTTTGTCTATAACTATTATCTGATCGGCATTTTTAACCGTCGTCAGCCTGTGGGCTATTAATATTACTGTTCTGTTTTTCATCAGGTTTTCAATGGCTTCCTGCACAAGTTTTTCAGATTCCGTATCCAAAGCGGAAGTCGCCTCGTCAAGTATCAAAATAGGAGGGTTTTTAAGCATAGCCCTTGCTATCGCTATTCTCTGTTTTTCCCCTCCGGACAGTTTCATCCCTCTTTCTCCGACGACCGTATTGTATTTATCCGGCATTTTAGATATAAAATTATGCGCGTTTGCGGCTTTTGCCACGGTTTCTATTTCTTCATCCGTCGCATCCATTTTAGCGTATGAAATATTATATCTGACGGTTTCGTTAAAAAGCAAAACATCCTGTGAAACGACGCCTATCTGTGCTCTCAATGAATTAAGTTTAACATCTCTTATATTTTTCCCGTCTATCAAAATTTCTCCGCCTTTTACATCATAAAATCTTAAAAGAAGATTCGCTACCGTCGTTTTGCCTGAACCGGATGCTCCCACAAATGCAAATGTTTTTCCGGCAGGAATTGTTACGTTTACGTTGTTTAGTATTTGTTTGCCTACTCCATAATCAAAAGAAACATTTTTATATTCTATTTTATTGGAAAATTTAGGAAGTTCCTCGGAGCCTTGTTTATCAAATATAGTAGGCTTTTCATCAAGAATTTCAAAAATTCTCTCAGAGGCGGTAATCGCCTGCTGTATTGTAGAATTAAGCTGGGCAAAACTTTTAAGAGGCTGATAAATTGAAAATAATGCGCCGAAAAACGCGACGAAAGCGCCGGGCGCCCACTGTCCGCTTAAAACTTCTCTGCCTCCGAACCACAACACAATTGCAGCTACTATTGAACCAAGCGCTTCCATTATGGGACTCGATCTTGCCTCAACTCTCAACAGTCTCTGCTGTATGTGATAATAAGCGTCATTATCTTTTTTAAATTTTTTCTTTTCATGGTCTTCCTGAGAAAAAGCTTTTATTACCGAAAAACCGCTGAGCATTTCTTGCAGCGACGAATAAATCTCGGCCATCTGAATCTGGCCTTCTTTGGAAGCCTTTCTCATTTTTCTTGCAAATTGTACCAGAGGAAGTATTATAAGAGGAACTATCACTACGCCTATAAGAGCAAATTTCCAATGCAGATAAAATAAAAGACATATCATTGCAATAACTGTAAGCCCGTCTTTAATAAGACAGGATGGAACCTTTAAGACCGCTGTATAAAGAGCGTTGATATCATTTGTTACTCGGGACATTATTTTTGAACTTGAATTTCTGACATAAAAATCATGAGAAAGCTGTATAAGTTTGCCGTAAAGCTGGTCTCTCAAAAGCCTTATGATATTTTGTCCTATATAATTTAAAAGATAATTCTTGCCGTAATCGGCAAGACCTTTTATGGCAAATACTATCGGAATTAAAATTATAATTATAAGGAGCATATCCATTTTATCCGACGTATTCAGCCATCCGGAAAGCCCCGTAAAATTTAATACTTTATCTATAGCCCCGTTGTCGGCAGGAGGATTATTTGAAAGAATTCTGTCAAAAAGAAGTTTTATCAAAAGCATATACGCGCTTGTCATAAGCGCAAAAACGCACATGCAAACCATTGCCCAGGCAAATCTTACTTTGTAAGGTTTTATATAAGCTATTGCTCTTTTATAATTCATTATTAATCTCCAAGTATATTTTGCGCTACTCTGTCAGATACGCCCGGTTTGCCGAGTATGTCTCTGAATTTAAGAAGCTCATTTTTTGTTTTTTCGTATATTTCAGGATGCAGCATATTTATAACGCCGCCGGCTATTTTTTCAGGCGTTGCGTTTTCAAGAAGATATTCCGGAACTATTTCTCTTCCGGCAAAAATGTTTACAATCGCGACATATTTAACGGTAGCCAGCATTTTTATTATTATTCCGTTAAGCCATGATAATTTATACATAACAACCATGGGAATTCCCATTAACGCATTTTCAAGACTTACCGTTCCGGAAGGATTTATAACTATGTCCATTTCTTTTCTTTTTTCAAAATCATTGCCGTAAACAACGGATATATGTTCAGGAAGTTTGTAATCAAGCTTTTCAAGCGTAAATAAAGTAAATTCCGCATTAACTTTATTCTTTAAAATTTTTACGGCGTCTATAATTATCGGGACATGCCTTTTAATTACACTTTTTCTGCTGCCCGCAAAAAGTCCTATTTTTATTTTATTGCCCGTAATTTTTTCATGTTTAGGTTCAGGAACAATATCTATCAGCGGATTACCTTCAAAAACGGCTTTTATATTTTCTTTTTCATATATTTCTTTTTCAAAAGGAAGTATCGGATACACCGTCTTTACATACTTTGCTATATTTTTAATTCTCCCTCTTCTTGAAGCCCAAATCTGCGGACAGACGTAATAATAAACAGGAATGTTCATTGAACGGGCAAGCTTTGCAACATTTATGTTAAACCCGTAATAATCAACCAGAATAATTTTATTTATTTTATTTTCAATAAAACATTTTTTAATTTTATTTAAAACTTTTTTCAAAAAACAAATCTGCTTTATAATTACAAAACCGAAAGCGTCTATATTGACCAGATCTTCCACAAAAAAATCCGAATTAAGTTTAAGCTGATTTCCTCCGACGGCAAAAACAATATTTGCGGGATTATTTTTTTTAATTGATTTAACAAGATTTCCGGCATGAATGTCGCCGGATATATCGCCTGCGGAAATAAAAATATTCTGTGATTTTTGTTCCATAATTTACATAAGATTATATTGAAAATTGAGACATTTTACAATAAAAAAAATTATTTTCAGACTGTAACATAAAAAAACACGGGGTAAAAAACCCCGTGTTTTGTTTTTTTAAAATTTTACAAAAATTTATTTCTCGGGAAGAGCCGCAATTCCGGGAAGTTCTTTTCCTTCCAAAAATTCGAGTGAAGCTCCGCCGCCGGTTGAAATATGAGAAATCTGTTTATCTACTCCGGCTTTTTTTACGGCAGAAACTGAATCGCCGCCGCCGACTACAGAAACTGCTCCGTTGCCCGTTGCTTCGGCTACAAGTTTGGCTATTTCAACAGTTCCTTTTGAGAACCGGTCTATTTCAAATATGCCAAGAGGTCCGTTCCATACGATTGTCTTTGCGCTTTTTACAACCTGTGAAAATTCTGCAATCGTCTTAGGTCCTACGTCTACTCCCATAAAACCTGCTTCTATAGACGTTGAAACGGTATTTTTAACTGTTGCTCCCGCAGGAACGCTTTTTGTAGCAAAATCAACTTTGTCGGCAATAACATGATCCAAAGGAAGAAGAAAATTAACTCCTTTATCTTTTGCTTTTTTAAGAAGTTCTTTTGCAAGATCAAGTTTATCGTCTTCAACAAGAGAAGTTCCGGTTTCTATGCCCTGTGCTTTTAAAAACGTGTATGCCA
The DNA here is from genome assembly GCA_018433245.1 of Candidatus Proruminimicrobium quisquiliarum. GTDB lineage: Bacteria > Elusimicrobiota > Endomicrobiia > Endomicrobiales > Endomicrobiaceae > Proruminimicrobium > Proruminimicrobium quisquiliarum. Next base: position 171,701 of record JAHDRN010000001.1, on the reverse strand, counting down.
TCGCTCCGCCGATTATTATAGCGTCAACTTTACTCAAAAGATTTTCTATAACGTTAATTTTATCGGAAACTTTTGCTCCGCCCAAAATAGCAAGAAAAGGTTTTACCGGATTATTCAAAGCGTCGCCCAAGAATTTCAATTCTTTTTCAACTAAAAATCCTGCTCCCGCTTCGTTAATATATTTTACTATTCCGGCTGTTGAAGCATGCGCTCTGTGAACAGTTCCGAAAGCTTCCTGAACAAAAACATCGCCGAGTGACGCAAGTTTCTTTGCAAAACCGAGCATCGCTTCTTTATCTTTTTCGCCGTTTGCATTTTTGCCTTCTTCTTCAGGATGAAATCTCAAATTTTCAAGCAGAAGAATTTCACCCGATTTAAGTTCCGCAGCGGCTTTTTCGGCTTCTTCGCCGATACAGTTTGAAGCAAATTTAACCGTTACGCCCGTAAGCTCCTGAAGTCTGTTGACAACAGGCTTTAAGCTCATCGTATCAACTGTTTTTCCTTTAGGCCTTCCCAAATGAGCCATAAGTATTATGGCAGCCTTCTGTTCAAGAAGATACTTTATCGTAGGCATAGTCGCAACTATCCTTTTATCGTTTGTTATGTTCAAATTTGCGTCAAGAGGAACGTTATAATCTACTCTGACCAAAACTTTTTTCCCTGCAAGCTGTAAATCTTTTATAGTTTTTTTCATGATTTCTCCTTACTGTTTTTTGCGGATTTATAAAAAACCGGGTCCGGAATAAAAGCCGGACCCGATTCAAAATAACTTATTTTTTCAGAAAAGACATTTTATTATGCCAATTCTGCAAAATACTTAATTGTGCGAACCATCTGGCTTGTATAGCTGTTTTCGTTATCGTACCAAGAAACAACCTGAACCTGATATGTATCGTCGTCAATTTTTATAACCATTGTCTGAGTTGCATCGAACAAAGAACCAAAGTTTATGCCGATAACGTCTGAAGAAACAAGTTCTTCTTCGGTATAACCGAAAGATTCATCTGAAGCTTTTTTCATTGCTTCGTTGACAGCTTCTTTCGTAATATCTTTTCCTTTTACAACTGCAATCAATATTGTTGTAGAACCTGTAATTGTAGGAACTCTCTGTGCAGAACCGATAAGTTTCTTATTCAATTCAGGAATAACAAGACCTATTGCCTTTGCCGCGCCTGTTGAATTAGGAACTATGTTTGCCGCTGCCGCTCTTGCTCTTCTCAAATCGCCTTTAGGATGAGGTCCGTCAAGAGTCATCTGGTCTCCCGTATAAGCATGAACTGTTGTCATGATACCTGTCTGTATAGGAGCAAAGTCGTTAAGAGCTTTTGCCATAGGAGCCAAGCAGTTTGTAGTACAAGAAGCCGCAGATATTATATTGTCTGAAGGTTTCAAAGTTTTGTGGTTTACGTTAAATACTACCGTAGGAAGATCTGTTCCTGCAGGAGCCGATATAACGACTTTCTTTGCGCCGGCATTTATATGAGCCTGTGATTTTTCTTTAGATACGTAAAATCCGGTACATTCAAGAACTACGTCTACGCCAAGCTTTCCCCAAGGAAGAGCGTTTGCGTCTTTTTCTTTGTAGATTATAATTTCTTTTCCGTCAACTATGATTGAATTATCGGTAGACTGAACTTTGTCTGCCAAAGCATATCTTCCCTGAGCTGAATCATACTTGAGTAAGTGAGCCAACATCTTAGGGCTTGTCAAATCGTTGATAGCAACGACTTCATATCCCTTTGCGCCGAACATCTGTCTGAATGCGAGACGGCCGATACGACCAAAACCATTAATTGCAACTTTAACTGCCATTTTTGTGTCCTCCGATTATTTATATTTTTTACCTGTTTATTAGATAAATTTCTATTTATACTATAAAAATATGTAATTATTGTCAAACAAACCCGCGGATTAAACGCGTTTAAAAATATCAGTTTTTAAAGACGATACCTTGTCAAGAAAAACTATGCCGTCAAGATGGTCTATTTCATGCTGGATTACTATTGATTCAAACCCGCTTGTATTAAGAGCCTGTTTTTTGCCGCTTATATCAAGATATTCAACCGTAATTTTATCTTTTCTTGAAACATTTCCCGTAAATTCGGGTACGCTCAAACAGCCTTCTCTTGATTTAAGTTTTCCCGATGAATAAGTTATTTGCGGATTTATCATTACAAGAAGCCCGTTATTTCTGTGCGGTTTAGGGTTAAGAGAAACGTCTACGACTATTATTCTTGATAATACTCCGATTTGAGGAGCCGCTATCCCCACGCAAAAATTAGACGACGTCATAGTTTCCTGCATATCTTTTATAAGATTGACAACCTGAGGGCTTATCATTTCAACAGGCGCCGATATCTGTTTTAAAACAGGATCGGGAATCGTTAAAATTCTTAAAATAGCCACTTTTATATCTCTGAAGTATCGGCCTGATTAATTGAAATGTCAACCATAATTTTGGCTGCCAAATCTTTCATGGCTGATTTTAGATTTTCTATCTTAAAACCGGACGGCAGCTGTATTTCGATAAGCATTATATATACTTTATCTTTTACGCCTACTACGGAAGTCTGAACGTCGGTTATATTCACATTATTATCTGAAAGATATTTGCTTATATTGTAAACTATGCCGGGCTTATCGGCGCCATAAAGAGATATTACATAATCGCCGTAAGTTTTGATATTTTTAGTATTGTCGTCTATTTCGTTTACCGAAGAATGAAGTCCCAGATTATTAAATACGGCTTTAAGTTTTGATTTTATTTTTGAAACGTCGGCTGTTTTCGGATATGCTATCAAAAGAATCATGGCAAACTGACCCGATAAAAGAGTCATCGTGGAATTTTCTATATTGCATCCCATTTCAAACAAAACTTCCGAAATTGAACTTACTATTCCCGTCTGGTCTTTGCCTATGGCAGATAATGACAGTAATTTTTTAGTCATTTTCGCTTAACTCAGACTTTTAAAACCTGAGCCAATTCCTCCGTATTTTTTATGATTTCAACGGCTTTGGATATATTCTTCCCGCCGCCTTGCGCAAAATCAGGTTTGCCGCCGCCCGAACCTTCTATCTTTGCAGCAAAAGCTTTCGCTATTTTGCCCGCGTGATATCCTTTTTTGACAAGCGTCTGGTCAATTGAAACTATAAAAGAAACTTTATCGTCTGTAACCGAAACTATTACGGCAACTGAAGACGGAAGTTTCTCTCTGAGTTTATCTGACATTTCTCTCAGTGATTTTACATCAATTCCTTTTACGTCAAACGCGACCGTTTTTACTCCGTTTATATCTTTTGCATTTTTTATATATTCGTCTATTTCCCCGGCTATCAGTTTACTTTTTAAGGCTGCATTTTCCGATTCGTATTTTTTAACTTCTTCAATAAGCTTATCTATTGAAGCATTAACTGATTTTGCAGAGGTTTTTAATTTTGACGCTATAGCTTCAAAATTTTCTTCAAGCTCGCTGAAATATTTATCGGCGGCTCTTCCGGCAACAGCTTCAATTCTTCTTACTCCGCTTCCGATTGATGTTTCGGATATTATCTTAAAAGCGCCTATATCGCCTGTTCTTTTAACATGCGTTCCGCCGCAAAGTTCCATTGAATAAGTTTCCATATCGCATCCGACAGTAACAGCTCTTACCGTGTCTCCGTATTTTTCTCCAAAAAGCGCAGTCGCTCCCTTTTGCCTTGCCTGATCCATTGACATTTCTTCAATTGAAACTTTGAAATTCTTTCTTATACTTGAATTTACCGTTTTTTCAACTAAAACAAGTTCGTCTTTCGTTAAAGCTTTAAAATGGCTGAAGTCAAACCTCAAAATATCTTCCGACACAAGAGAACCTGCCTGAGCAACATGCGAACCGAGAACGGTTCTCAGCGCTTTTTGAAGCAGATGAGTAGCGGTATGATGTCTTGCAGTCTGAATTCTTTTGCACGTATTTATTGAAGCCGTTAAAATATCTCCGGCTTTAACGCTTCCGTTTTCAACCGTGACTTTATGAACGAAAAGACTTCCTATGGGTTTTGAAACTTCTGATACCGTAATCCGGACATTATCATTATTTGAAAGACTTCCGTTATCGGCAACCTGTCCGCCCGATTCTGCGTAAAAAGGAGTAGCGTCAAGAATAATTTCGCCTGTTTCCCCTTTTGAAAGAGAATCTGCTCTTTTATCGTCTTTAAGTATCGCTAAAACCTTTACTTCCAGATTATCCTGATTATATCCTTTAAAACCCGTATCTCCGAATTCTTTGTGAAGTATCGAATAAAAAGTTATATCTTTTTCGCCCGATCCTGCCCATGCGCTTCTTGATTTTTCCTGAGCCTTTTTCTTTTCTTCAATAAAACCTTCTTCGTCTATCGTAAGGCCTTTTTCCTGAACTATTTCTTTTGTAAGTTCCTGAGGAAATCCGTAAGTATCGTAAAGTTTGAAAACGTCGCTTCCGTTAATTATTTTTATTTTTTTGTTTTCATATTCGTTTATGATGCCGTTTAATATATCGGTACCCGTGCTTAAAGTTTCAAGAAATTTTTCCTCTTCAACTTTAACCATCGTCTTTATATTATCAAGTCTCTGTGAAAGTTCCGGATAAGCAGGTTCCATTATTTTATTTACGCTGTCTACAAGCTTATAAATAAACGGTTCGTTCTTGCCGAATACGACTCCCTGTCTTAATGCTCTTCTTAAAATTCTTCTTAATACGTAGCCTCTTCCTTCGTTTGAAGGAAGTATTCCGTCGGATATCAAAAACGTAACCGCTCTTGAATGATCGGCGATCATTCTCAATTTTGCAAGATTATCATTCATCTTTACTTTTAAAATCTCGGCCGATTCTTCCATTATCGGAACAAACAAATCTGTTTCAAAAACGTTTTTCTTCCCGTTTGCCACGGCTACAAGTCTTTCAAGTCCCATACCGGTATCTATATTTTTTCTAGGAAGCGGCTTTAAACTGCCGTCTTGCTGTCTGTCAAACTGCGTAAAAACAAGATTCCAAATTTCAAGATATCTGTTACAGCTGCACCACGGACCGCAGTCCGGCTTTCCGCAGCTCATTTCAGGTCCCAAATCTATCAATATTTCGGAACACGGTCCGCACGGTCCTGTCGGGCCCATATTCCAAAAATTAGTATCGTCGCCCATTTTTATTATTTTTGAAGCAGGTATTATCTTCTTCCATATTTCGCCGGCTTCTTCATCGTCTTTATAAATAGTTATATACAGCTTATCTTTAGGAAGCTGCATAATGTTTGTCAGAAAATCCCACGCCCAAATTATGGCTTCATTTTTAAAATAGTCTCCGAACGAAAAATTTCCGAGCATTTCAAAAAAAGTAAGATGTCTGTTTGTGATTCCGACCTGCTCTATGTCAGATGTTCTGAAGCATTTCTGCGAAGTAGCCGCTTTTGTAAATTTGTCTTTACTCTGTCCCAAAAAATGTTTTTTAAACTGAACCATCCCTGCCGAAGTAAAAAGAAGAGATTTATCTCCCGTCGGAACGAGAGAATCTGATGATACAATCTGCGAACCTTTTTTTTCAAAAAAGTCCAAAAAAGTTTTCCTTATGTTTGATGATTGTGTATTCATAATGGAAGATTTTACCAAAAAAGACTTGAATTTTCAAACAAAAAAAGCGCCCGTTTTAAAACGGGCGCTTATATGATTTATTTTATTTATGTTTAAAATATACGGCACTTAAAGGAGGAAGAGTTACTTCAATCGTATATGGTTTTGCATGCGTTGAATATTCGTAAGCTTCAACTTGCCCCAAATTGCCCATATTGCTTCCGAAATAAACTGACGAATCGCTGTTCAAAAGTTCCTGCCATTTTCCGCCTTTTGTAACTCCGACTTTATAATTATGTTTAGGGACAGGATTGAAATTTAAAACGCACAATATAACTTCGCCCGTAGACGGCGATTTTCTTAAAAAACTCAAAACGCTGTTATCTGTATCGTTGCAGTCTACCCATTCAAAACCTGACCAGCTGTTATCGTCTTCAAAAAGGGCCTTTTCATTTTTATAAACGCGGTTTACGTCTTTTACCCAGTTCTGCATTCCTGAATGCTGCCAGAATTGCAAAACATGCCATTCAAGGCTTTCATCATGCATCCATTCTCTTACCTGCCCGAATTCTGAACCCATAAACAAAAGTTTCTTGCCGGGATGTCCATACATATAACCTATAAGCAGTCTTAAATTAGCAAAGCGCTGCCATTCGTCGCCCGGCATTTTGCCGACTAAAGAACCCTTTCCCTGCGTTACTTCGTCGTGTGAAAAAGGAAGCATAAACTGTTCGCTGAAAGCATAAAGCAGACTGAAAGTAAGATTTGTATGGTTATATTTTCTAAAAACCGGGTCTGTTTTAAAATATCTTAAGGTATCGTTCATCCAGCCCATATTCCATTTAAAACCGAATCCAAGCCCACCGAGATAAGTAGGCTTTGAAACCATAGGCCACGCCGTTGATTCTTCGGCTATCATTTGAACGTCGTTATGATTTTCATAAACTACGTGATTTAATCTCTTTAAGAAATCTATCGCTTCTATATTTTCTTTCCCGCCGTATTTGTTAGGCAGCCATTCACCGTCTTTTCTTGAATAATCAAGATAAAGCATTGAAGCTACGGCGTCTACTCTTATGCCGTCTATATGGTATTTTTCAAGCCAAAATAAAGCAGAAGATATAAGAAAACATTTTACTTCGTTTCTTCCGTAATTAAATATGGCGCTTTTCCAGTCCGGATGAAATCCTTTCCTTTGATCGGCATGTTCGTATAAATGCGTACCGTCAAAAAAAGAAAGTCCGTGCATATCGGTAGGAAAATGAGACGGAACCCAGTCCATTATTACTCCGATACCTGCCTGATGAAGAACGTCTATCATATACATAAGATCCTGAGGAGTGCCGTATCTGCTTGTCGGAGCAAAATATCCTGTGGTCTGATAACCCCATGAAGCATAAAACGGATGCTCCATTATCGGCATCAGTTCAACGTGGGTAAAATTCATTTCAACACAGTAATCCTTAAGCTGGTCTGCTATTTCCCTATAGGAAAGCATTCTGTTATTTTCTTCGGGTTTTCTGCGCCATGACCCAAGATGCATTTCATAAATAGACATGGGAGCTTTATGGCTGTTGTTTTTATATCTTATTTTCATCCATTTATCATCATTCCATTCATAGTCAATGTTCCAAACTTTTGAGCCTGTTTTCTGAGGCGTTTCACAGTGAAACGCAAGAGGATCGGCCTTTTCAACGGAATAATTATTATGATGAGACATTATAAAATATTTATACGTATCGCCCTGTTTCATATAAGGTATAAAACCTTCCCATATCCCTGAACCGTCGCCGCGCGCATTAAGAGGATGCGTCCATTTATCCCAGTAATTGAAATCGCCTATTACGGACACATGTTTGGCGTTTGGCGCCCATACGGCAAAATAAACTCCGTCTCTGTCCTTATAATTTATCTGATGCGATCCGAGGCGTTCGTAAAGTTTAAACAAACTGCCTTCTTTAAAAAGATAAATGTCCTGCTGGCTGAAAAGCGAATAAGCCTCAACATGATTTTCCATAAGCCCCCGTCCTCTTGTATCTCTTGATAAATATTAAAATTAAATTTTTAATTAAAGCCACAACCGGAACCGCAAATATCATGCCTAAAATACCGAATATTTCAGCTCCTGCCACAAGAGCAAAAATCATAGCGACAGGACTTAAATTTACGGTTTTTCCTATAACGACAGGCTGTATTATATGATTATCCGTCTGCTGTATTATAAAAAATAGTATTACTACTTTTAAAACCATCGCTAAAGACTGAAACTGTATCGCAGTTACGGTTACCCCCATTATTAATCCGGAAAGAGGCCCGAGATAAGGAACTAAATTAAACAGTCCGGCAATTATACCTATAATGAAAGCATAATTTACGCCCAAGATGCTAAGACCGGCTACGGTTAATGTCCCGACAAATATAACTTCTATAATCTGTCCTCTTATATATTTTGACAAAACAGAACTTGCCTCATAGTAAACAGATATTACGGTTTCGGTATATTTTGCCGGCACTATATCTATTATAAACTTTTTTATATTATCAAATTCTAGAAGCATAAAAAAAGTAAGAACCGGCAAAAAGACTATGACATAAATAAAAGAAAAGAGTTTTTTTACAAGATATGTTACTTCATTTACGGCTTTTGCGGCTATTTCACCCGACTGTTCTTTTATTTTTTCAACTATATAATTTTGGTTGTCAACAGGAACATATCCCGATATTTTAACGCTTAAAGAAGAGGTAAAATCTTTTACTTTCTCCGAATATGACGGGAAATTATCGGCAAGCACATTTATTTCCCCGTAGATAATCGGCGCTATTTTTATAACCGTTACTGCGACAACTGCGGCAAAAATTAAAGTTAAAATTACAACAGCAACCCATCTTTTAAGACCAAAAAGCATTATTTTATTTACAAGCGGCGAAAACAGGTAGGCCAAAAAAACGGATATTATAAAAGGAAACAGAATAGCCCTGCATAAATATAAAAAAAACAATGCCGAGGCTGTAATAATAAGCATGATAATAAAATTTTTAGTTACGGGACTGTTTTTTGAAAACATTTCTTACCTTTTCAAATAATTTTTTTAACGTATCGAAATTTATGGTCCTTTTTGCAAACAACTCTTCAAATTCCTGCTTGTATACTATATAAACAAAACTATCTTCGGATGCTCTTGCCTGAGCCGTATAAAACTGATGAGTTGAAATATTATCCGAATTTATGAACTTTCCGGACTGCACGCTTATATTTTTTCCCGCGCAGTCGAGTTCGGTCTTACCGTATTTCAAAATAAAAAACATTTTCGCTTCTTCTCCGCAGTTATACAAAACTTCCCCTTTCATATAATTTTTTTTGTATATTATTTGAGTAACCCTGTTTAACTGTTTATCACCGAAATTTTTAAAAAAATCCAAATTTTTTAAAAATTTTACGTCATTTATTACGTCTGCGTCTTTAAATATTTTTTCAATTATATTTTTTGTCATTTTATTTATTCTCTATAACGTTTAACACGTATTCAAGGAATTTAATTAATTCCAAATTCCCGCTGTTTCTTGCATAATCCAACGCAGTCAGTCCTTTATTATCTTTAATTCTTGCTTTCGCTTTATTTTTTATTAATATTTTAACTATATCGTAATAACCTTTTGAACTTGCGATCATAAGAGGCGTAACGCCGTCCGCGTCTCTTGCGTTAACTCTGGCTCCTTTACTGATTAAAAATAAAACCATCTGAATATCATTTACGTTAACCGCCATATTAAGATATCTGTCGTTGTTATTCTGTTTTTCGTTAATATAAGCGCCTTTTTTTATCAGCATATCCGCAATTTTAACGTTCCTTTTATTAACGGCTACGGCAAGAGGGGTTACGTTATTATTATCAACAACATTTACGTTTGCCCCGTTTTTAATTAATTCTTCAACAATTTTTTCGTTTGATTTATAAACCGCATACATTAAAGCAGAAACTCCGTTTATATCCTGAATATTAACATCCGCGTTATTAATTAAAGCAAGTTTCACAAGTTCTATGTTATTTGATAAACAGGCCGACATAAGCGGAGTCATATTGCTTGAATCAGCAATATTAACATCCGCCTTATGAGAAAGAAGAAGAAAAGCCATATCAAAATTACCGTGGTCAAAAGCAATTGCAACGGGTGTTTTGTCAAAAGCGCTCTTTTCGTTTATATCCGCGCCGTATCCTATAAATTTTGACGCCAAACGTATATCGGACGTGATTACGGCTTCTGTTAAAGTACCCGGAACGGCGCCTGCCTTATTTAAAATTTTTACAATTTCAAAATTACCGGCCCGCATAGCCAACGTGGAAGCCGTAATTCCGTCATTTGTCTTTGCGTTTATATTTACGCCGTATCTTATCATGTATTTGACAAGTTCTGTCATGCCTTTTTCAGACGCCATCATAAGAGGCGTTAATCCGTTGCTGTTCAAATGCGAATTAAAATCAGCTCCATAATCCATAAGAAGTTCGGCTGTTGATTCCATATTTTTATTTATGGCAAGCATAAGAGAATTCATTCCGCCTCTGCTGTAAGAAACGTTTACGTTTGCTCCGTTTTTAATTAATAATTCCGCTCCTTTTGCAAATCCTTTATTTATGGCAAGTATCAAAGCGGAATTATCGTTTTGATCTTTAGAGTCCGGATTGATTTTTGTCCTAATGCATTTTACGAGAAGGTCGTAATCGGCGTTTTTAGCCGCTTCTATAAGAGTATCTTTTGAATAACCGAAACTTAACGCATTTTGCGCAATCAAATTTAATGAAATAAAAAATGTAAAAAATACAACGTATATTATTTTCATGTTTTTAACTGGGCAATTTTTGAATTACATTCTTTTGCCACTTTAATGTCAAGTTTTGCGGCGGCTGAATAATTTTCAATGGCTTTTTCTTTGCGGTTGTGTTTTTCGCATAATTGGGCGTATCCCAAATACGCAAGCGCGCTTTTAGGTTTTAGTTCTATTGATTTTTTATAATAATGTTCAGCTTTTTCATAATTATTCTGAATGGAGTATACGTCGGCTATTTTGCAATTAATAATATTAGAATCCGGAGAAAGCTCCAAAGCCTTATTTAAATCTTCAAGCGCAAGCGCAATGTCTTTTAAAACAAGATAAACGCCGGCTCTTGCGAGATAAATCTGCGAATTTGAAGAATTTAAATCAATCGCTTTTGAAAAATCTTCCAAAGCTTCCTGATATTTGTTATTTTTAAAATTAATATTGCCTCTGTTTAAAAGCACGTTTGAACCGAGTAAATCAATTTTTTTCTGTTCCGGTTTTGCAACCGTTTTCTGTTCGGCAAGAATATCGCGGTCATTTTCAACTTTTACGGATTTTTCAGGGATTTCAGGAACTTTAACGTCCTCTTTAACAAATTTTAATTTATCCGAAAGCAGATTCTGGTCGGAAGGATTCATTTTTACCGCGGTTTCAAAATCAAGAGAAGCATTCTGATAATCATTTAATTTCGCATATATTTTTGCCCTGAGCCATACATATTTATAATCGTTTGAAACATCTTGGGCCTTTTTCAGATTTTCCAACGCTTTTAAATAATAATCTTTATTGTCATCTTCATAATATCTGGCATAATCAAAAAGAGACTGAGCCATATAATAATATGTTTTTTTGTTTTCGGGATCGGCCTCGGCGGCCTTTTCCAGATTCAGATTAGCTTTTTCATAATTCTGCACTTCAAAATAACTTACGCCCAGATAATAATAAAATAGTTTTTCCTGTTTTTTATCGTTACTGCTTATTTGCAGCATTACTTCTATGCATTTTGCGTATTCGCCCATATTGAATAATATTGACGCAAAAACAAATTTAACGTCATCATCGGGATTTAACATCATCAAATTTTTAATTAAATCGTGCGCCTCTTCGTATTTTGATTGCTTGATAAGATAACCGGCCTTTGAAAGATTGGCCTGTTTACTGCCGGGTTTTAATTCCGCCGCTTCGGTTATATATTCAAAATACTTTTTTTCTTCTCCGAGAATCTCATAAATAAACGCTATTTTTAAAGTAACGTCAAAATTAACGGGATCTTTTTTTATAATCTGATGATAAACTCTCAATGCTCCCCTGTAATCTTTTAATCCGTATAAAGAATCCGCTTCTCCGTTCAATAAATCAATGTTGTCGCCGCCGAAAAGTTTGCCGGCAGAGGCGTAATCATCGGCAGCCTCTTTGAAATTTCCTTCAGAAAAATGCAATTTTGCTCTTTTCTCGTATACCTGCCAGTTATTTTCGTCGTTTGCAGCGGCGTTATCGGACTGTTGAGTATTTTCAAAATTATCAGGCGCGGATACAGGCGTCTGTTCCTGCTGTTTTGTTTCCGGTTCGGGATTTTTGATTTCATTTTCAGGAGATGTTATTTCTTGGGATTTTTTAATATTTCCCGTTGAAATTTCTTTATCATAAACTTCAACTGATTCGTATTTCTTATTATCGGCAGCCGTATTATCCTGTGCGATACGTTCTTCTTTTACTTCATTATCCGAAACATCTTTTTTAAGATTATTATTTTCAAATTTTACGTCTTCGTTCTGAATTTCAGCTTTTATCTTTTTATCGGATTCCCGCTTTAACTTATTTTCGTAATTTAAAATATATTGCGTTGATTCAATTAAACTTATATTGATATCGTTTATTTTTTGAGATTTGACAAGCGCGGCGATAGCATTATCGTAACTTTTTATAGCGTTTAGAAAATCGCCTTTTTCTCTGTTAATCAACGCTTTATAGCAATGCGCTTCCACGCATTGATCATCGGTCTGTAAAACAAATGAAATATCGGCTAAAGCATCGTCATAACGCCCCATCCGCACATATAAAGCTATTCTTTTAACGTATAAATTAACATCTTTCGGTTCAACAGAAATCATCTCCGTATAATCGGCATGGGCCTTTTCCGGCTCGTTAAATTTTTCATACGATGCGGCGCGTATTGATAAAACTTCAAGATTTTTCGGATTGGTCTCAAGATATTTGGACGATAAGTCCGCGGCTTCCTGATAATCCTGCATAATAAATTTAAGTTTTGCTTTCAAAAAAACAGCGTCCGTATTTGATGATTCTTTTAGCAATACGGAATCCACGGTTTGTAAAGCCTGATCGTTACGCTGAAGGCTGATTAACACTTTTGCCTTATCAATATAAACCGATAAATCTGCGCTGTCCGATGATAAAACTTCGTTATAATCTTCAACCGCATTTTCATACAGTCCGAGTTTGCTTAGGACGTACGCCCTATTTGTTAAAATATCGTTATTTTTCAAACCGCCTTTAACGGCTGTTTGAAAATTAGCCAGCGCCTTATCATAAATTTTAAGTTTCAAATTACACAAACCGTAATAATAATGAGCCTCGTACAGATTATATTTTTGTTCTATGCATTTTTTTAAATCTTCAACGGCATTATTAAATTTTTCAACTTTTATAAATGCAAGCGCTCTGTTATAATTTGCTTCCGCAAACGTCTTTTTTTTATCTAAAACCAAAGTAAAATCATTAATTGCCTGTTCGTATTTATTTTCTTTAAGCAGACATACGCCTTTTGTATATAATAATTCGGGAATGTCAAACCCCGATCCGAGAGCTTTATCAAAATATTCTTCGGCCTGTTTGTATTTTTCCTGTTTGTAAAAACATATTCCGCAGGCATAAATTATTTCAGGAATTTCAGTTACGCTCAATTCATCCGCTTTTTTAAAACTTGCAAACGCTCCTTCGTAATTTTCCTGCATAAATTTAATAAAACCGTCAATCATATAGGCTGTAAAACCGTTCGGCATGATATCAATAACCTGATAAATATCTTCAGCCGCTTTCTTAACATTTTCCTGCGTTATAAACATTCCGGCTCTCGCTATATAAGGCAGAACAAACAGGTAATTAATTTCTATAGCCTGCGAATATAATTTTAAAGCTTTGGCGTCATTGCCCTGTTCTCTGTATAAATTGGCAAGATTGTAATAAGCGTATGAGTCCTCAGGCATAAGCTCAATCGCATATTTAAAATCTTTTTCGGCCGATTCTTCGTCAAGCCTTTTTCTGTATACTATTCCTCTTCCGTTTAACGCAAATATATCCTGAGGCTCAAGTTCCAAAGCTTTGTTAAAATCATCAATTGCTTTATCCACGTCTCCCATGTTGCTGTAAGTAACTGCCCTGTTTGAAAAAGCATAATTATCGTTCGGGTTAAGATCAACCGCCCTGTTAAAATCTTCTATGGCTTTTTTATAATTAAACAAAGATCTGTATGACATGGCTCTGCCGTAAAAAGCGGATTCGTTTGAATCGTTTAATTTTATGGCCTTGTTATAATAATCCGCTGCTTTCTCAAAATCATTCTGTATTCTGCTTAGATTTCCGAAACTTGTATATACGCTTGAATTCTTAGGGTTAAGTTCATTGGCTTTTGTAAAATCCGCATTTGCCAGATCAAAATTTTTAAGTAAACTGTAAGTTTCGCCTCTTGCTATATAAGCAAACGTGAAATTTTTATCAAGCTCTATCGCTTTTGTAAAATCTTCTAAAGCCTGTTTATATAAAGATTGTTTGTGATAAACCAGTCCTCTGTTGTAATAGGCGGATGCGTTTGTGGGATTGTATAAAATATTTGAAGAGTACTGCGATATTAATTTTTTAAGTTCTTTTTGCTCCGATTTTGAAATAATTTTTTGAAACTGGATCTGATATTTTTCCGGATGGAATTCTATATCTTCAACTATCTTAAACACAAATGTTTGAATATATTTTTTATAATCTATAGCCAAAACTTTACTCCGATAATTTTATTTTTTTATAAATGTGCCGATCACAAGTCCTAAAAACATTCCGGCGATTATGCTCATTAAAAAATCCATAACTCCGGTAAAACCGAAAAGCATTCCTGCTCCTCCTCCGATAAGAAGACCGGCTACATCATAATTTTCGGGTTTTTTCTGTTCGCCGTCATCCTGTTGGTGCTGATTGTTTATTTCATCGTCGTTCATAATACCCCCTGATTATAGCACTATAAGCTCTGTTTTTTCAACCGTAATTTTATCTCTTTAAGCGTCTCTTCTTTTGTTATTTTCGGGTTATCGCACAACAGATCTTCAACATAAATTTTGGTTTCGGCTATCCATTTGCCCGAAGGTTTTTTAAAGATAGCCATAAGTTCCTCGCCGCTAAACATTTCTCGTTCGGGAATAAGCTCATTTTTCAAAGACATTTCGTTTATTTTTTTAAATAAAACATCAAAACGTTTTTTGTCGGATAAAAAGCATAAATCTGCTATAACAGGCAGTACGTTTCTGTAACGTTTTTCAAATTTTCTTATTTGGCTGTCAGTAAGTTCCGCATTATGTTCTTTTAAATACTCATATCCTTCAGAAACTGAAACAATCGTTTTAATAAAATCTTTTGGATATTTTAAACCGGTTAAAATTTTGTCAGATTTTTTTCCCAGAAGAAAGGCAAGAATAACCGCCGTTTTATTATTTTCCGGAAGCTTTTCAAAAAAATACCGGACGAATTTCTCTTTTTCTATAGTCGGGAAAATAAATTCAAGAAGATTTAATTCATCAAGCATTTTAAATGTCTGAGAAACATTTTGGCATTCAAGCATTTTGTTTATTTCATCTCTGATTCTTTCAGGCGAAACTATTTTAATACGAAATGCGTTTTTTTTCATGCTTGCGTAAGTCTGTTCTTCAATTTTAAATCCGAGTTGGCAGCTCTGCCTTACTGCCCTTAAAATTCTTAAAGGATCCTGGCTGAAAATTATATCGGCCGCAGAGGAATCCGTTACTCTTATAATTTTATTTTCTATATCTTTTAAACCTTTATTCAGCAAGTCTACAAGTTCCATATCGTTAAGACGTAAAAAAAGAGCGTTTACGGTAAAATCTCTTCTCAAAGCGTCCTGCATCAGACTTCCTATTTCCGTATCAGGATTTCTTGAGTTCTCGTCATAATATTCTTTTCTGGGCATTATAAATTCT
This sequence comes from Candidatus Proruminimicrobium quisquiliarum, assembly GCA_018433245.1. GTDB lineage: Bacteria > Elusimicrobiota > Endomicrobiia > Endomicrobiales > Endomicrobiaceae > Proruminimicrobium > Proruminimicrobium quisquiliarum. Next base: position 156,094 of record JAHDRN010000001.1, on the reverse strand, counting down.
ATCTCTCTGCCGTCTATTGAAAGTTTTGCCGTTCCGAATCTCTCAAAAATAACGGGTTCGGAAATTTTAAGTCCTTTTGAAAGAAATTTTGAAAATTCTATACCTCCGTTTTCTTTTTCAACCATTATATCCAAATCGTTCGGAATGCGGTTCATTACCATATCTCTTACAAAACCGCCTACGGCATAAACAGTATATCCGCCCAAAGAAGCGGCTTTTGTTATTTTATTGATTATATCTTTATAATCGTTGGGAATTTTTTCTTTTAAATTCACTTTTTGATTACTGTTCCTTTCATCTTTTTTATGCCGCTTGCGCCGTCTATTATAAATACGTTTTTTACGCCTTTTAAAACTGCTGATTTGCAGCCGTTTATTTTAGGAATCATACCGCCGGTTATGACGTTTGTTTTTATAAGTCCGTCTATATTTTTAATTTTAATTTCTTTTATTGTTTTTTTGGCAAGGTCAAGAACTCCCGGAACATCCGTCAGAAAAACCAGTTTTTCAGCCTTAAAAGCAACGGCTATTGCGGTTGCAAGAGAATCGGCATTTACATTAACGGCATTTGCATTTTTATCAATTCCTACAGAAGATACAACCGGCAAAAAACCGTTTTTCATCAAAACTTCAAGAAGTTTCTTATTTATTTTAACGGGATTTCCTACAAAACCCAGTTTTTTCATAACGGAACATACTGCAGTTGAACCGTCTTTAGCCGATATTCCGACTGCTGAAACTCCGTTTCTGATAAGCTCTGCGGCAAGCATTTTGTTTACTTTTCCGCTTAAAGCCATTTCAACGACTTCAAGAGTTTTTTCATCGGTGTATCTGAGTCCGTTTACAAACTTTGACTCTATTGAAAGTTTTTCAAGAAGCATGTTTATTTCAGGACCGCCGCCGTGTACAAGAATTATATTTTCTTTTTTTGAAAGACCGGCAAGCTCTCTGATAAATTTTTTCTGCGCGTCTTTATTTTTTGTAAGGCTTCCGCCGAATTTAACAACGGTAACTTTTTTCATTTGGTCCCCTCTTTGTCCTTTGCAGACGAATGAATGCAGCTGTTTCTAAAATCGCATATTTTACACTTTGAAATATCCGGTGTAAATTCTTCCGCCGTTATTTTGTCCGATATGTTTAATGATAAATCAACGGCCTGCTTTATTTTATCTTCATCTCTTTGAGTATATATTTTTGTATTATGTGAAAGAAAGTATATTGCTATCTTTTCAGGCACAAAACCAAGCGCTGTTTTACAGGCATAGCAGTAAAGACTAAGCTGCAGATCGTTGTCTACAGCCTGCTGAGACCACATCGTCTTATGGGTTTTATAATCAACAAGCTCTCTTGTGCCGTCCTCATATTCGTCTATTCTGTCAATAATGCCTATAAACTGATATTGTCCTATATTGGCCTCAAATCTTTTTTCGGTCAAAATGTTTTTCGGTTTGTGTCTGCCGAAAGTTTCCCAAAAATCTTTAAGCAGTTTTTGCGCTCTGAGATAATACACGTAAACATCCTGCGGCGTCTGATATCCGGAACTTTCCCAGTTTAAATTAAAACTGTCAGAAAGAGATTCATAAGTATAACTTCCCGTCTTATAATAATGCTCTAAAATTCTGTGAACGGAAAGGCCGAAAGATATGTCTGCATTAAGAGGGATGTATTGATTTTCTATATACACCATTTTATATTTATGCGGACAAAATAAATAGGTGTTTATTCTTGAATAGCTGATTTTAAAAGTATTATCTCTCATTTTGATAGCGCCGTGTGTTAAATTTTATAAAAAGAAATCATAGTATCGCCGTACTTTTCGTTTCTGAAATTTATAAGCCCCGCAACAGGATTTACAGGCTCTTTAATATGTCTTTGTGAAATTATGATGCCATCATTTTTAAGAAGCGAAAAAAGAGCTATGTTTTGTAATGTAGGATATGTGAGAGCCAAAGCATTTTTAACCATATCTTTGTAGGGAGGCCCTAAAAATATTATATCGTATTTATTCTGTATTTTATGAAAACTCTTTAAGACGTCGCTTTTTACTATATCTGCTTTATTTTCAAATCCGAGCATATTTAAATTATGTTTTACAAGCGATATCGATTTATCGCTTATTTCTACAAAAACTACTCTGTCTGCTCCTCTTGAAAGGGCTTCAATGCCGACAGAACCGACTCCTGCATATAAATCCAAAAACAAACTTCCCGGAATTTTTGGAGTTATAATGTCAAAAACAGATTTTTTCATCATGCCGAGCATCGGTCTTATTGAAGCATCGTCATGAGGCAGTGTTTTTAACTGCCTTCCTCTTGCCGTTCCGCCTATAATTTTAAGCATATTTCTTATTTACCGAGAACTTTTTTAAGTTTGTTTAAAAACAGCTGATTTTCGGCTCTGGTTCCGATAGTTACTCTGATATATCCGTCCAAGTCGTATTCAGCCATTGCCCTGACTATTACGCCTTCTCTTAAAAGCTTTTTAAAAATATCTGTTCCGCTTAAAGGAGCGACAGAAAACAAAACAAAATTAGCGACTGAATCTATGAACGGAATTTTCATTTTTTTAAGACCGTCCGTCACAAACTTCATTTCTTTGCGGATATGTGAAAGACTTCTTTTTACCTGGCTGTCATCCTTTAAACTTGCTATGGCGCCTGCCTGCGCAAATATATTCAGGTTAAAAGGAGGTCTTATTCTCTCAATATAATCTGCAACGCCTTCGCTTGTAAAGCCGTATCCGACTCTTGCGCCTGCAAGAGCATAAATTTTTGAAAATGTTCTTAAAACAATTAAATTCGGATTTTTCGCAAGATATTTTAAAGTCTGCGGATAATCTTTTTTGAAACTTGCATATTCATAATAAGCTTCATCTATAACAACCAAAGGTTTCATTCCGTATTTATTTTTAGGAAGTTTTTGCAAAAAAGATTCTATTTCTTTTGACGTGACATAAGTACCTGTGGGATTATTCGGGTTTGCTATAAACACGGCTTTCGTATTTTTATTGCATGCCTTAAGCATGGCTGTCAAATCATGCGTAAGCCCGTCTTTCATGGGAACTATCACGCTTTTTGAAGCCATCAGCTGGACTGCCATTTTATATCTTACAAAAGCGTGTTTTGAAATAACTATCTCGTCGGAAGACGTAAAAAAAAGCTTTCCGATTATTTCTATAAGTTCGTCGGATCCCGCGCCGACAAGAACGGTTTTTGAATTAACTTTAAATTTAGAGGCTATGGCATTTTTAAGATCCGTTGAATTAAAATCAGGATAAAAATAAACTTTTTTGACAATATTCTTAATTGCCGCAACAGCTTTTTTTGAAGGACCGAGAGGATTTTCGTTTGAAGCTATTTTAATTATATGTTTTAATCCCAGTTCCCGTTTTAAGGTTTCAATCGGCTTTCCTGCTACGTAAGGCTCAAACGCAAGGCAGTTCTTCCTTACAAGTTTGCATACACTAAAATTTTCCATTTGCTGCTCCTTTTTGCAATGCTTTGTCAGTCAGCGGCCTGGGGATAAGAACCAAGCACTTTAAGAAACAAAGTGTTATTTTTTACTTTATCTAAAACTTTTGTTATTTTTTTATCGTTTATATGTCCGTTAAAATCTATGAAAAATATGTATTCCCATGCTCTTTTTTTTGTCGGTCTTGACTCAACTTTCGTAAGATTGACGCCCGCTTTGCTGAAAATAGAAAGTATATGATAAAGGGTGCTTACCTTATCTTTAATCGTAAATATTATGCTTGTTTTGTCTTTTTTAGACTGTGACGTAAAGATATTTCCCAAAACAAAAAATCTTGTCCAGTTGTTTCTGCTGTCTTCAATAGATTTGGCGATTATATCCAAATTATAAATTTCAGATGCAACTTGGGAAGCTATTGCGGCTGAATTTTTATTTTTACACGCAAGCATTGAAGCTTCAGCCGTGGAATTAACCGCAACTACTTTTGCGTTAGGCAGATTTTTTCTCAGCCACATTCCGCATTGCGCAAGAGGCTGCTGGTGAGAATAAACAGTTTTTATATCAGACATTTTATATTTTGATAAAAGACACTGCTGAACTTTTAAATTAATTTCGCTTACAACATTAAGATTTGTATCAACAAGCATATCAAGCGACATATTGATTGACCCTTCTGTGGAATTTTCAACCGGAATAACCGCAAAATCGGCAGTATTTTTTTCAACGGCAAGTATAACGTCGGTTATGGTCTCGCACGGAATATATTCGGCACTTAATCCGAATTTTTTTACTGCCGCCTGATGTGAAAAAGTTCCCTGCGGCCCGAGATATGATATTCTTATTTTTGATTCCAGACTTCTGCATGAACTTATAATTTCTTTAAATATATTATTTACCTGTTCGCGTGACAAAGGCCCGTTATTTGTTTTATAAAGAGAATTCAGTATATCCGCTTCACGGCTTGGAACATAAACCGCTTTTCCCGATGAATTTTTTAATTTCCCTATCTCTACCGTTTCTTTTGCCCTTTCATTAAGAAGCTGAAGAACTTTTTTATCAATAACGTTTATTTTCTTTCTTATGTTATTTATCTTCTTCATTTTATCTCCGTAAAAACATATTTACAGCCGTTGTGATATTATACAATTTATTTGCCAACAAAAAAACAGCCCGTCTTATAAAAAACGGGCTGTTTTGTGTTACGTTTATTTTAAACTTTACAAGTTTAATACATCGGTGGCATTCCGCCGCCGCCCATAGGAGGCATCATCGGCGCCTTTTCTTTTTCAGGAATATCCGTTACGAGAGTTTCCGTTGTCAGAATAAGTCCTGCAATTGAAGCCGCATTCTGTAAAGCTGTTCTTACAACTTTAGCCGGATCTACAATACCTGCTTTTATCATATCTACAAATTCATTACTGTCAGCATTGTATCCGTAAGAGATTTCTTTGCTGTTTTTAATCTTATCAACGATAACAGATGCCTCAATACCCGCATTTGTAATTATCTGTCTTATCGGACCTTCCAAAGTTTGTTTTACAATATTGATGCCTGTCTGTTCGTCTACGTCATCGCTTTTCATTTTTTCAAGAACTGCCTGCGCTTTAAGAAGAGCAACTCCGCCGCCGGCAACTATTCCTTCTTCAACGCCCGCTCTTGTGGCATTCATCGCGTCTTCAACTTTAAATTTCTTTGTTTTCATTTCGGTTTCAGTCGCCGCGCCTACATTAATAACCGCAACTCCGCCTACAAGTTTTGCAAGCCTTTCCTGAAGTTTTTCTTTATCATAATCGGATTTAGTTTCTTCTATCTGTTTTCTGATCTGCGAAATTCTTTTGTCTATATCTGCTTTTTCGCCGTGACCTGAAACGATTGTTGTATTTTCTTTATCTACTACAACTCTTTTTGCCTGTCCGAGCATATCAATCGTAGCGGCATCAAGTTTTAAGCCCGTTTCTTCCGATATTACCGTTCCGCCTGTAAGAATTGCTATATCCTGAAGCATTTCTTTTCTTCTGTCTCCGAATCCCGGAGCTTTTACGGCAACAACTTTCAAAGTTCCTCTGATTTTATTTACGACAAGCGTCGCCAAAGCTTCGCCTTCAATATCTTCGGCTATAATTATAAATCCTTTTCCCGTCTGAACGACTTTTTCAAGTAACGGAAGAATTTCCTGCATTGAAGAAATTTTCTTATCGGTAATTATTATATAAGGTTCTTCCAAAACGGCTTCCATTCTTTCTGCGTCGGTAACAAAATAAGGAGAAGTATATCCTCTGTCAAACTGCATACCTTCAACAACGTCTAATGTCGTATCGGCAGACTTTCCTTCTTCAACGGTTATAACGCCGTCTTTGCCGACTTTATCCATAGCGTCTGCAATCAAATCTCCGATTTCTTTATCGCTTGCCGAAATAGAAGCTATCTGAGCAATTTCTTCTTTATTATTAACTTTTTTTGATACTTTTTTAATTTCGGCTATGACTGCAGAAACTGCTTTGTCAATACCTGCTTTAATATGGTTTGCATTTGCTCCTGCTGTTATATTTCTCAATCCTTCGTTTATCATAGTCTGGGCAAGAACGGTTGCGGTTGTCGTTCCGTCGCCCGCAACGTCGTTTGTTTTGGAAGCCACTTCTTTGACAAGCTGGGCTCCCATATTTTCAAACGGGTCTTCCAATTCAATTTCTTTCGCAATGGTTACGCCATCGTTTGTAACGGTAGGCGAACCGAATTTTTTGTCAAGAACAACAAATCTTCCTTTTGGTCCGAGCGTAACTTTTACAGCATTGGCAAGTTTGTCAACGCCTGCCTTCATAGCTTTTCTAGCGTCATCCGAATAAACTAATTGTTTAGCCATAACTTCTTTCCTCCGTATATTTTATTTAAAAACCAAATTATTCAAGTATACCCAATACGTCTTCCTGAGACATTATCAAATAATCAACATTTTCTATTTTGATTTCTGTTCCGGCATATTTTCCGTATAAAACTTTGTCTCCTACTTTAACATCCATCTCAATTACTTTTCCGTCTTTGTCAACTTTCCCTTTTCCTACCGCTACAACAGCGCCTTCCTGTGGTTTTTCTTTCACGGTGTCCGGAATAATAATTCCTCCGACTTTCTTTTCCTTAGGTTCTTCAACTTTAACAATGATTCTGTCTCCCAACGGTCTGATTTTCATTTTCCGACTCCTCCTATTTTTTACTTTTTGTAATTTTTTTATTGGCGCTCGCGCCAATTGATTGCTAATTATACACTAAGTCCGGATTTTTGTCAAGTCTTTTTAAGCACTCTTGATTATTGGGTGCTAATTATAAACAAGTTTGAAAAATTTGTCAATAGTTATTTTGTTGCACGATTAATGCTTATAATACGGACAGATATGTTAAAGCTATAATTGTTTTGGAATCTTTTATTTTACCCTTTTTAATCATTTCAATCGCTTTTTTATACGGAACAATAACCGTATTTATAAACTCGTCTTCGTCCGGATTAGTTTTACCCTTTACCAAATCAAGCGCCTTATAAATATGCAAAACTTCGTTTGAAAAAGCGGGAGTAGGCCAAAAAGAAAGAAGTTTTTCAATTTTTTTCGCTTTAAAACCCGTTTCTTCCTCCAATTCTCTGTTAACGCATTTTAAAGGTTTTTCATTTTTATCAAGTTTGCCCGCCGGTATTTCATAAGTTATTTCATTGACGGGATATCTAAACTGTCTTACAAAAACGATATCCGTTTTATTTATAAACGGAACAACCGCAACTGCTCCGGGATGTCCGAGATATTCCCTTGTGGCTTTTTCATTGTTCGGCAATATGACTATGTCATTATGCATATCTACCGCTTTGCCTTTATAAATACATTGTTTTTTAAAAAGTTTTTCCGTTAATTTCATGATTTTATTTTATTATAACCAGATTATCTTTATGAACTGCTTCCTCGCAGTTGAGATAAGGATAATTTTTTCTTATTTCATCCGAAGATTTTCCCATGATCTTCAATAAATTTTCGGAATCATAATTAGATAAACCTCTTGCTATTTCCTTTTTATTTTTCTTATCAAAAATTGCAACCGCATCGCCTCTTCTGAAATTGCCGTACACTGAAATTATCCCCGAAGAAAGAAGACTTTTATGTTTTTCGGTAATTGCGATTGCGGCATTTGCGTCAACCGTAACAGACCCGTATGTTTTTTTGCCGAAAGCAATCCATGATTTTCTGGACTTCAAAACTTTATTCGGTAAAATTTCGGTTCCCACAGACTGCCCCGAAACGGCTTCCATTATAAGATTCAATTTTTTACCGTTTGTAATAAAAGTTTTGACTCCGGAACTTGAGGCTATTTCCGCCGCGGTAAGTTTAGTGTGCATGCCGCCGGTTCCCTTTCCGCTGCCCGAATCTGACGTCGCTATTTGTAAAATTTCAGGCGTTATTTTGTTAATCTGTTTGATAATTGCAGATTTCCCGGGTATGCCCTCGTATAATCCGTCAACATCCGTCAGTATAAACAGCATATCAGACTGAGTCGCAACAGCAACAAGAGCGCTGAGCGTGTCATTATCGCCGAAATTTATTTCATGAACGGCAACTGAGTCATTTTCGTTTATAACCGGAACTATATTTTTTTTCAACAGTTCTGCTATTGAATTTCTTATGTTAATGTATCTTTCTCTGTCGTCAAAATCATATCTTGTTAAAAGAATCTGGGCCACAGCCGTACCGAGCGGTTCAAAAGCCTGTCTGTAAGCCTGCATGATAATAGGCTGCCCTATGGAAGCAAGAGCCTGTTTTTCCCTTAAATTAGACGGTCTTTTTGAAAGATTTAAATATCCCAGACCCGCGCCTATGGCGCCGGAACTCACAATAATAATATCAACTTTTTTTTGTTTTTTAATTGCGGCGATCTCTTTTGCAAATACGGATATATATTCATTGTTGAGTTTGCCGGATTTATCTGTTAAAGTGCTTGTGCCTATTTTAATTACTATTCTCATAAAACCTCAAAAAAATTATATAATTTTACAAAATTTTATAAAAGAAAAATTATTTCCCGTTATAATACTTTCTGCCCGGCCTTACCACAATTATCTGCCCGGGATATATATGTTTTTTCTTCTTTAATTTAGGATTGTCATTTTTTATTTCCTTAACGGAAGTTTTATATTTTTGCGCTATTAACTCAAGCCACTCGCCTTTTTTAACCTTATGTTTTATAAATCCGGGGCTTGGATTTAATTCTTTTTCTTTTGCGATATTGTCCAGAAATATATCTTTTGTTCCGACCGGTATTTTTAATTCAAAATTGTTATATCCGTGAGGCGTGCACCATGCCATAATGGAAGGATTCAATACCTTTATAGTTTCAACAGTCGTGTTTGCGCATTTTGCCACAACTTTTAAATCAATAACTTTATTAAGCACAACGGTGTCATACTCCAATGGAGTTTCATAATCAAGATTTTCAAAACCGTATTCTGCAGGATTTTCGGCTATCTTTACAGCTACTATAAACTGAGGCACATAATTCTGGGTTTCTTTGGGAGTCGCGCTTCTCTCTTTCATTTCTTCAACGCTTGAAGCGTTTGAAAATTTCATATCTCTGATTATGCCGAACTCTCCTCTGTTATAGGCAACCAATGCCAGCTGCCAGTCATTCAATAAAATAAAAAGTTCTTTAAGATATTTGGCCGCGGCTCTCGTTGCTTTTTCAGGGTCTCTGCGCTCGTCAACCCAATAATTTATCTGTAATCCTAATGATTTCCCTCTGTGGCTCATTATCTGCCACAATCCGACTGCTTTTGCTCTTGATACGGTACTGTTATTGAATAAACTTTCAACTATCGGCAAATACTTCAGCTGTTCCGGCAAATCATATTCTTTCAAAACTTTTTTTATCATCTCCATATATCTGCCGCTTCTTTGAAGAGCAAGTCTTACGCTTTCTTTGCTTTTTCCCGTAGTATATATTTTAAACCATTTGTCCAGTATTTCCTGATTATAAGACATTGATATTTCATTCTTATTGCTGTTTTTATTAAAATCTTTTTTACATGATCCTATATTATTTATGTTTTTCAATTTTATAAGAATATTTTCAAAATCCGTCAGTAAAAACGTCGTCATTTCCGAATCTATGTCTATGTTTTTCAATTTTTCAAGAAATTTTTTATATTCTTCTTTTGTAAGCTCATAATCTCCGTTATGATAGGCCTCCGTCACTTTCTGGAAACTTTCATCCGCATCTATTATTTTTTGCTTTGTATCGTCATCAACTTTGCATTCGGCGGCTATAACTTCTTCGGCTTCATTTATGGCTTGTTTTACGTCACTGCTGGGAAATGCGGGATTGCTGAAAAGTATGAGGAAAGACAATATTATTGTTAAATTTTTTGATAAATATGCCATAAATTAGCTTATTGATTTTAAATCCTGTAAAATTTTTGCCGGATTTTCGGACGCGAATATATAATTGCCGCTGACTAAAACGTCAACGCCCGCGTTAAAACATTTTTTTGCGGTATCTAAATTTATTCCGCCGTCCACTTCAATCAGGCAATTATATTTATTTTCGTCTATAATTTTACGCAAACCGGATATTTTCGGCAAAAGCTCGTCCATAAAAGACTGTCCGCCGAAACCCGGTTCAACCGTCATTATCAATATTATATCAATAAAAGGCAGCAATTCTAAAATTGTTTCAACGGGAGTCTTCGGTTTTATTGATATTCCGGCTTTTAATCCCGATTCTTTTATTTCTTTCAGCAATTGAACTTTATCGCATGCGACTTCCTGATGAAAAACAATCGCATCTGCGCCGGCAATCTTAAAACTTTTCCAATATTTTTCGGGATTTGTAATCATTAAATGAACGTCAAAAAACAACTTGGTGTGTTTTCTTATGTTTTTTACGACAAGAGGCCCTATTGTTATATTCGGGACAAAATGCCCGTCCATAACGTCAATATGCAGCCAATCCGCGCCGGCTTTTTCAACCATATCAATATCTTGTCTCAGATTTGAAAAATCAGCGGACAAAATTGACGGAGCTATCATCACTTTTTTCATAAAATCCTTTCTTTTATGCAATTAAAAATTATTGATTGTTAATATAAAACTTTAAGATTCTTTACCGGCAGGCAAATGCCGGAGTCAATAATGCTTTTGAACGTCAATTTTATTTTAGTTCTATGTTTTCTGTTGAAACGTTATTGACAAAAACTTTAACGGTTGCCTTACCCTGTACTTTCAGCGGTATATTTATTACGGTTCCCGGTTTTCTGACGCCATTAAAAATATCTTTTTCCCCTCGATCGTCGGCTAATATAAACCTGACTCTTTTGCTCGTATTCCCGGTAGAAGGAACCGTATAAGTAAATTTTTTATCTTCCTGAATAAGGGAACTTCTTTCGTTAGCGACATAAAAAACAATTTTTACGTCCTGTGAAAGTTTACTGTCAAATTTCGGTAACTGTTCAAATACATCACCCGGATTTGCAAGATTGGTTTTTGCAGGCATAACATCAACCTGAAATCCGTTATCAACGGCCCATTTTTTTGCTTCTTCAGCCGATTTGCCGACCCAGTTAACCATAAGAAAAGAGCCGTCCGACGGTTTACCGCTTGAAACTACAATATTTACGGTTTCTTCCTTGCCAACCGTTGACCCCGAAACGGGATCCTGTTCCAAAACTACGGATTCTTCATAATTAACGGAAGGTTTTTTTAAAACTTCTCCGAGAATCAAACCTACGGACCGTAACGATATAGTAGCCGAACGTATTGTTTCTCCGACTAAATTCGGAACATACACTATTTCTCCGCCCTGACTTACCGTAACCCTTACGGTCTTTCCTTCTTTTACATTCATTCCCGGCTGAGGAGACTGCCTTATTACTATACCTGCCGGAACATCCTGATTAAATTCTGACCCTTCTTTGAGTAACGCCAATTTGGACTGTGACAAAGCTTCCAAACTGTCTGTAAGGTTTTTCCCCTGCAGATCCGGAACTATAACTTCGCCTTTTTCGCTTACGAAAGAACTCATTATTTTATTTATTGAATAATACACCGTAACACTTAATAAGGCTCCAATCAGCATTATCTCAAAGATTATCAGAAATACTTTTTTCATTACTTTTTAATCCACGACATCATTTTTCTGAGCCTTGCTCCGACTTTCTCTATCTTTCTTGCGGCAATTTCTTCTCTGCACTTATTGAAGTTAGGTCTGCCGTCTTCATTTTCTTTAAGCCAATTTTTAGCAAATTTGCCCGATTGAATATCTTCAAGCACTTTTTTCATTTCGGCTTTCGTCGCATCGGTTATGATTCTTTTGCCCGTTACGTATTCGCCGTATTCGGCCGTATCGGAAATAGAGTGATTCATTTTCGCTATTCCGCCTTCAAACATCAAATCTACTATAAGTTTTACTTCGTGAAAACATTCAAAATAAGCGATCTCGGGCTGATAACCGGCGTTTACAAGCGTTTCAAAACCGGCAGTTACCAATTCTACCAAGCCTCCGCATAAAACGGCCTGTTCTCCGAAAAGATCGGTTTCGGTTTCTTCTTTAAAAGTAGTTTCCAAAACTCCGCCTCTTGTTCCTCCGATTCCTTTTGCGTACGCCAATGCAAATTCTTTTGCCTTTCCGCTTGCGTCCTGTTCAACAGCTATAAGACAAGGAACTCCTTTGCCTTCTTCGTACTGTCTTCTTACAAGATGACCCGGTCCTTTCGGCGCTATCATTACAACGTCGTTTTCCTTAGGAACCTGTATCTGTTTAAAAACTATATTAAATCCGTGCGCAAAACCTACTACCGCACCTTTTTTAAGATTAGGCTTAATTTCGGTTTCCCAGAGTTTTCTCTGCAATTCATCCGGAAGAAGGATATGAATCCAGTCTGCCTCTTTAACTGCTTCGGCAATACTCATCGGTTTCCAGCCGTCTTCAACGGCTTTTTTATAATTATCCCCGCCTGGTCTCTGAGCAATGATAACGTCAAGCCCCGAATCTCTCAAATTCTGGGAATGAGCGTGCCCCTGGCTGCCGTATCCCAAAACAGCTATTTTTTTACCTTTCAACAAACTGATGTCTGCATCCGCTTCATAATACATCTTTGCTTCTTTTTCTCCGCCACAACATGAACATCCCATTCTCTTATCCTCCAAAATTATTTGACTGCCATTGCTATAACGCCGGTTCTGCTCATTTCCTTTATTCGGAAAGGCTTCAAAACTTCAATAAACGATTCTATCTGTTTTTCATCGCCGGCTATTTCCAAAACCATTGAAGTGTTTGTCATATCAACGATTTTAGCTTTAAAGATACCTACTATTTTTATAAGTTCCGCTCTGTTTGTCTTATTTACCGAAACTTTGATAAGCGCCAAATCCCTCTGAATATGATCGGTCCCTGAAAGATTTGAAACTTTTATAACGTCTATGAGCTTATTAAGCTGTTTTTCAACCTGTTCAACAATTTTTTCGTCGCCATCAACGACTATAGTCATCCTTGAAATATCGGGATCTTCCGTTTCTCCGACAGCCAAAGAATCAATGTTAAATCCTCTTGCGGCAAACAATGTTGAAATTCTGGCAAGAACTCCGAACTTATTTTCAACTAATACATATATTGCATTTTTCATTTAAAACTCCAAACATATAATATCATACAGTTCATTATATCAAAAATATCGCGTATATTGTATAATATTATAACAATTATGTTAATATGGCAGATTTTTAAAAATCATATAACAGAAAATAATCTGGTCTCAAACGGCGATAAAATAATTCTTGCCGTTTCCGGAGGCGCGGACTCAATCGTTATGGCCGATCTTTTTTACAGATTAAAAAAAAGCATGGATATTGATCTGACGGTAGTAAATTTTAATCATCATCTCAGAAAAGAATCCGTAAAAGAGACTAAACTGGTTGAAAAATTTTCAAAACTCAGAAATATCAGGTTTATTTCAAAAAATCTGGATACAAAAAATTTTGCTTTAAAAAACAATATATCCGTTGAAACAGCCGGCAGACAGTTAAGATATTTAAATCTCACGCATATCGCAAAAACCGAAAAATACGGTAAAATTGCAACGGCTCATAACATGAACGATCAGGCAGAAACAATTTTAATGTGGCTCATAAGAGGCACGGGCAGCGAAGGACTTGCGGGAATCCCCGTTTCAAGGAAATTAGATAAAAATATTTCCGTAATACGCCCGCTGTTATCCGTTTCAAGAGACCTTATAGAATTGTACGCAAAAAAACAAAAATTAAAATTTTGCACGGACAAGTCTAATTTCTCGCAGGACTATACCAGAAACAAAATAAGATTAAATATATTGCCGGAACTAAAAAAAATAAATCCTCTTGTAAACGAACATTTTTTTGAGTTATCAAAAATAATTGCAAGGGAAACCGCATATTTTGATAAAAAAACGGCAAATTTTATTTTAAAAAATGTAAAAATATCAAAAAATAAAATAACCGTACATCTGAAATCTTTCTCAAATTCTGACAATGTTATAAAACACAGAATATTAAAAAACATTATGCCGGTTAAAAAAGATTCAACCCACATAAACGGAATCATAAAATGGATATATTCTAATAAAGATGCCGCCTATATTCTCAACAAACAGTGGATTGTCAAAAAAAACGGCAGCAAAATATCATTTATAAAAAAATAATTTTTTTATTTTACGACAGGAAGGGTTATGTAAACGGAACAGCCGTTGCCTTTTTCAGTTTCAATTCTTATTTTTCCGCCGTGCATTTCAATAATCTGTAAAGAAACCGTCAAACCCATTCCGACCGCTTTTGTAGATTTTGTAGTAAATAAAGGGTCAAAACAATTTTCAAGAGTTTCTTCATCCATGCCTATGCCTTCATCGGTAATTACGACATCCGCAAAATTTTCATTCAAAAACATTTTAACCGAAATTTTTCCTTTGTTTTGCATTGCGTCTTTTGCGTTTTTGATAATATTTGAAAAAACCTGCGTCATTCTCAAAACATCGGCGTGTATTTTAACATGTATTAAATCCGTCTCAAAATCTATTCCTTCCGCTTTTGAATTCTCTATTGATTTTGTAACTATGTCAAATAAATCGCAGCTTTCTTTTGTCAGCTGTTTTACTCTGGTCATATCCAAAAGTTCTGTTACGGTAGTATTCAATTTTTTAATTTCGGATGATAATAAGCCCAACATTTTATTGGGCATTTCCCCTTCAACTTTCAAGACTTTTGTAAAATAATACGACATATTCAGCAAACTGCCCAAAACATTTTTAAGATCATGGGATGCGATTGAGGCAAATCTTCCTATTGCCTTGGATTTTTCCGCGTTTAATTCTTTCTTGGTAAGAGTATATTTTTTTTCTTCCATTCTTATTCTTTTGTTATTTGATGTATCAGATTGACTACTTTATCAATATCCAGCGGTTTTATGGTATAAAAGCACGCTTTTCTTGCGACGGTATCAATATCAGCCTTGGAATTAAGCACGTATATCGCGCCTAAATTCGGCATTTCCTGCTGTAATTTATCATGAAAAGAAGCGACATCTTTTTCAATGGGAGTATTTATCACAACCGCATCAAAAAAACAATCTTTTAATTCGTCAAAAAAATCATTTGCCGTCCCGTATTGAAACAAATTAAATCCCTCTTTTAACAAAAGAGTTTTTAATTCTATAAACTCTTCGTCGTTCAGATTAATCATTGCCACGTTTATTTTCCTTTTATCTTTATCAAGAAACAGGAAAACATCCTTTACGTTGATAGGTTTCTTAACAAAACTTGCTATTCCCAATTTTTTAATATCGTCTATATTTCCGGCGTCGGATTCGTCATATACAACTATAACTTTAGGAACAGTGCCTATCAAATCTTTTAAATTTTGAAACAATAATTTGCTTGCTTTGAAATCTTCATCTAATCCGAATATAAGAACATCAGGTTTGTGTTTCAGCATAAACGATATTTTCTCCACATCTTTTTGAGCGGTTGCAACATTTAGTCCGCTGTTTTTCAAGTATGCAAGAAACTTCGCATTCAATTGTTCATCGTCGTCAACAACAACGGCAAAAGGCCTTGATATAACATCCGATATGGTGGACAAAACCGTTTCTACTTCAAAAGGTTTTGACAAACATGTAAATGCTCCGGCGTTTAAAGCCTGCGTAATCAGGTCGTTTAAAGCGTAAGCAGTCATCATTATGCCGATAATATTAGGCTGTATTTTTCTGATTCTCTGAAAAGCTTCCGTTCCTGTCATTCCGGGCATTCTTATATCAGAAATCAGAATATCAAATGATTCTTTTGAGGCAATTTCAACGGCCTCAAATCCGTTCGAAGCCGACTGAACTTCATAGCCTTCCAATTCCAAGATGCTTGCCAAAGAAAACCTTAAAGCGTCTTCGTCATCAACTATCAATATTTTTATTTTTTCCGATTTCATACATTCCTTTAAGATATGGGAAGTTTAATTGTAAATACCGTCCCGACGTTTATAGTGCTTTCTACCGTAATTTGTCCGTTATGAGCCTCAACAATTTCCTTTACTATCGGAAGTCCCAAACCGATTCCTTTCAGCTTCGTAGTAAACAACGGTTCAAATATACGCTTTAGTGATTCCGGGTCTATTCCGCACGCATTATCCTCAACCGATATAATAAAAGAATCATCATCTGTTTTTTTAGCCGCGACTGTTATAACCCCTCCGTTTTGAGGCATCGCGTCTCTGGCGTTTGAAATCAAATTTACAAGAACCTGAGTAATTCTGTCAGGATCTATCATTGCTTTAAACGATTCAAGATTAAGAACGAGTTTTATATTTCCCGCAAAAGTAACAGTTTGTACCGCCTTCTCAATAAAAGTATTTATATCAATTTCAAATTTGCTCAATTTCCTTGTTTTTGAGTAATCTAGAAGTTCGGTAATGATTTTATTTGCCCTTAAAACTTCGGATGAAAGCATTTCAACCATCTGTCTTGATTTATCATCCGCAAAAGCTCCGAGCTTTGAAAGAAAGTAGGATATGTTTTTAATGCTTGCCAGAGGATTTCTGAGTTCGTGCGCGACAGAAGAAGCAAGACGACCTACAGTCGCAAACTTTTCAGAACGTATAAGATCCTGCTGTATGCTTTGAACTTTATCCAGCGTTTCTTCAAGTTCCTGGCTTCTTTCTTCAAAAGCAACTTTAAGATTCAACAATTCTTTTTTTTCTTTGTTTAATTCTTTTATTTTAACTTCAATATCTGCGGCCATTGAATTAAAAGATATTGAGAGTTTTCTGAATTCATCTCTGGAAATCAACGGAATTCTATAGGTTAAATCGCCGTTTGCTATTTTATTTGTTCCCACCATTAAATAATCTATCGGTTTTATCAGTATTTTTATCAAAAAAGACGATATAATAATACCGGCAAAAATAACGACTATCGTCAAGAAAAGAATATTTTTTGTAATTTCTTTAATCTGATATTTTATTCTTTCCAGCGTAAGACCTACGCGTACTACGCCTACTACGTTAGCGTCGTCTCCGGGATTTATTCCGGTTGATGAATCATATGATAAAATAGGAACTATAACTTCAATAATTTCGCCCACGTTCTGTATAAAAATAATATTTTTTTGCGTGCCGCTTTCTTTTAACGAAGTCAAATCAAACTGTTTTTTATCCGCATCGTTCAAATAATTATAAACAGAACTGTTTGATACGGTCGTATCGGACAATACGTCGCCTTTATCGTCATATATCAAGGCATACAGAACATCTTCTTCTTTTATGGTGATTTTGGTTAAATGCGAAAGGAATTCTCTGCTCTGGGCAAGAACGCCGTATTCACTTGATGTCGCAAGGGAATGAGCCAAAATAACGGCTCTGTTTTCAACAAAGCTTTTAAGAAGCAGCGTCTGCCCCTTAACAAAAAACCATGTTAATATTACGGATGTGAGAATTATAACTACCGATATGGCTATCGTAAACTTAAAACCTAGGCTGAAACTTACTCTTTTTTTCATAAGCTCACTTTTTTAGAATTTTATACAGCCTTAAGAAAAGTCATCAGCCGACGAGAGGACTTGAACCTCCGACCAACGGTTTACAAAACCGTTGCTCTACCAACTGAGCTACGTCGGCACTGCATTGATACTGAATCTGTGAAAGAATACAAAAATATTAGTAATTTGTCAATTTAAAATCAGCCCTTTTTAACGAAAAAACATCTTTATATCTTTTTTTATAAATATTTTGTATAATTCCGACAGTCAATAAATATTATTTTGAAGAAGGTATAAAATGTTTAATTGGTTATTCAAATTGTTTTCAAACGACATGGGAATTGATCTCGGTACTGCGGCAGTATTAGTTTATGTAAAAGGACAGGGTGTTGTTTTAACCGAACCTTCTGTCGTCGCAATGGACAAAGATACAAAAAACGTTCTCGCAATAGGGACTGAGGCAAAAAGAATGCTCGGTAAAACTCCGGCAAACATTGTTGCAGTACGTCCTCTCAGAAACGGAGTAATAGCTGATTTTGCGGCTACAGAAAAAATGATACGCTACTTTATTAAAAAAATAAATAAATCTAAAAGTCTTCTTCATCCAAGAATTGTAATAGGAATTCCTTCAGGAATAACGGAAGTTGAAAGAAGAGCGGTAAAAGAATCTGCTGAGCAGGCAGGTGCAAGAGAAGTTTATCTTATAGAAGAGCCTATGGCCGCGGCAATCGGCGCAGGTATTCCCATACAGGAACCGGAAGGCAGCATGATCGTTGACATCGGAGGCGGCACTACGGACGTGGCCGTGATTTCTTTGGGCGGAATGGTTGTTTCAAAAGCGGTAGACGTAGCCGGTGATGAAATGGATGAAGCCATAGTTCAATATTTCAGAAGAAAATATAATTTACTCATCGGAGAAAATACCGCGGAAGCAGTTAAAATGGAAATCGGATCAGTTTTTCCGATGGACGAAGAACTGACAATGGAAGTAAAAGGAAGAGACCAGGTTACGGGGCTTCCCAAAACAATTTTAGTCACCTCCGAAGAAGTAAGATCCGCTTTATCAGAACCGGTAAAAACAATTATTGAAGTTATAAAAGACACTCTTGAGGAAACGCCGGCGGAATTAGCCGCTGATCTGGTTGACAGAGGCATAGTTTTGGCAGGCGGCGGCGCGCTTCTCAGAGGATTTCCGGAACTGCTGGCTCAGGAAACGGAATTGCCTATTAATATAGCCGATGATCCTTTAACATGCGTAGTACGAGGAACCGGTATTTATCTGGAAGAATTGGATAATATCAAATTGGCTGAAAAACGAAATCTTATTTAGTTTCAGGCAATCATGAAAAATAACAATAATAAAGCAGTCAATAAGGTTTTTTTCATTCTTATATTGTTATCGTTGTTGTTAATTCTTGCAAGAATTTCACAGCCTGTCACAATTTTAAGAAATTTAACGTATCATTTTTTAATACCCGGAATACATTTCACTTCAAATTCATTTTCAAGTTCAAATAAATTTATAACAAATATGTCAAATATTTTCCGCGTTTATCAGGAAAATATAATATTACGAGAGCAAATCGTATTATTAACGGAACAATTACGCGATTATCAGTCGGTTCTTGAAGAAAATATCAAATTAAAAAACTTATTGTTATTACAGCCGCCGAAAAAAACTAAATTATTATTCGCAACCATTATAATCAGAGAACCGGATCACTGGTATAAATGGCTCATTATAAACAAAGGACAAAACTGCGGTATAAAAAAAGATATGCCTGTGGTAACAATAATGAGAGACAACAAAATGTGTGTAATAGGTAAAACTGCGGAAGTTTATGATTCAACAGCAAAAATAGCATTGATAACAAATTCTCTGTTTGCCGTACCTGTTCAAATTAAAAACGCCGATATTGACTGCTTGATTGAAGGAACCGACTCGCGGTATCTTAAACTATTCCACGTTCCTCAATCTTCAAAATTAAATATAAACGATGAAATTGTAACCGGACCGCTAAGTTCTGTTTTCAGCAGCAATATTCCGATCGGGCAAATTTCGGAGATCACAAAAACTACTTATGACGATTACGCCGAAATTTTGGTATTGCCGTATGTGCAGAAACAAAGAATTTACGAAGTTGCCGTAATAATGCCGGCAGAGGAATCAAAATAAATGATAAATATTATTTTGATGTTTTTATTGTATGCAGTCCTTCTTATAATACAGTTTGTAATACCGAAATACTTCGTTTGCAATTCAATTTATCCAAATTTCATTTTAATGTACGTAGTATACATGGCTTTAAACAGAGGAGCAATGAAAGGACAGCTTACAGGTTTTTTATACGGATTATCCTGGGATATTTTATCTACGGATATTTTCGGAACCAGAGCTTTAAGTCTTACGATAGCGGGATATATAGCGGGTAAATTTAACCGAAATTTAAATAAAGATCAAATTGCCACACAAATTATTATAATGTCAGTATGTCTTATTGCGACTCATCTTCTTTTAATCTTGTTGTATCTTTTGATTCCGAATGATTTTGCAAAAAAATCAATTGAACTTAACTCAAATTTTTTTATTTATCTTATAGTAAACCTTATACTTACGCCAGTTGTTTTTAAAATACTTAATTTTTTTAAAAAACATTCAAACAGCGTTAAATTCTACAAATAAAATTTAAAATTTGTAATATATAAAACAATGGATCAGAACATTTTTTTCTACCAAACGCCTATAGGCAGAATTTTCATAGCAGAACAAAACAATGAAATTACAAACGTATATTTCAAAAAACCTGCCAATATAAAAAATTTTCTGTTTTTTGAATCAAAAACTCTCAAATATGCAGGGAACCGGCTGAATTTATATTTAAGCGGAAAAATAAAAAAATTTAATTTAAGATTTAATCCGAACGTAAGCGCTTATGCAAAACTAGTATTGAATGAATTAACAAAAATTCCTTACGGAAAAACTATTTCATATTCGGAATTGGCGCAAAAAATATCAAAACCTTCTCATTCCAGAGCCGTAGCAATGATAAACAGCCGTAACCCTATCCCCATATTCATACCATGTCACAGAGTAATAAGAAAAAACGGGAATATCGGAGGCTACTCGGGCGGGGTAAAAATTAAAAAATACTTATTGGATTTAGAAAAATGCAAAATAAAATAATTAAAAAATTATTAAAATCCGCAGATAAAAAATATAAACAATTCCATTCGTCTTTATGCCCCGGAACAAATAACATATTAGGTGTAAGAATTCCTCTTATCAGAAATATTGCAAAAGAAATATATAAAACAAATGAATCAGAAAAATATCTGTTAATTAAACCAAAATATAATGAAGAGCTGATGATACAGGCAATGTTAATAGGATTTATAAAGAATGATCTTCAAACAACCTTACACTGCATATCCGAATTTGTACCAAAAATAGACAATTGGAGCGTTTGTGACATTTTTTGCAGCAGCCTGAAAATAACAAAAAAATATCAAGATACAGTATGGAATTTTATACAAAAGTATTCAAAATCAAAAAAAGAATTTGAACTCAGATTTGCGATAGTAATGATGTTGTGTTATTTTTTAAATGACAGATATATCAACAAAACTTTAGAAAAAATCGATAAAATAAAACATGAAGGTTATTATGTAAAAATGGCTTCGGCATGGGCAATATCCAATGCTTTTATAAAATATCCTGAATTAACAATGCGCTATTTAAAAAACAATAATCTTGATACTTTTACTTTTAATAAATCTTTGCAAAAAATAACGGAATCTTACAGAGTCAGCGAAAAATCAAAAAAAATAATCAAAAGGATGAAAAAATGTTAAATATCGGTTGTCATCTTTCTTCCTCCGGCGGATATGTAAATATGCTTAAAACCGCGTTGAGCATAGGTGCAAATACATTTCAGTTTTTTACACGTAATCCAAGAGGATTTAAAGCAAAAGATATTGACAAAGAAGATGTGAGTTTATTTTTAGATTTAGCAAAAAAACACAATTTTGAAAAAATAATGGCGCATGCCCCGTATACATTAAATCCGTGTTCCGCAGACAAATCGGTAAGGGATCTGGCAAGAATAATTTTTATTGATGATTTATCCAGATTGGAACTTACTCCCGGCAATATGTATAACTTTCATCCCGGCAGCCATGTGGGCCAGGGAGCAGAACGCGGAATAAACTATATAGCCGATTTATTAAACGATATTTTGCAACAAAATCAAACCACTTTAGTTTTGTTGGAAACTATGTCAGGCAAAGGCAGTGAAGTGGGAAGAAATTTTGAAGAATTAAAACAAATATTAGACAAAGTAAAATTAAATAATAAAATGGGCATTTGCCTGGATACATGCCATATTCATGATGCGGGATATGATATCATAAACAACCTTGATCAAGTATTGAATGAATTTGATAAAGTAATCGGGCTCAAACATCTAAAAGCAATTCATTTAAATGATTCTCTGAATGAATTTTCAAGCCATAAAGACAGACATCAAAAAATAGGACAGGGTTTTTTGGGAATAAAAACTATAGAGAAAGTTATAAACCACAAGGCATTATATAACTTGCCTTTTTATTTGGAAACACCCAATGAAATTGACGGGTATGCCGAAGAAATAAAACTGCTTAAAAATTTATATTCTCATTAAATTTATTTTTTCAAATATGAATTATGTTGTTATTATCAAAAAATATTTGTAAAATTCCGTATGCCGAATTTTTCGTACATACTGTTAATTATTTTGATATTCTTTATTCCCTTGGCATTTGCAGGAACGGAACCTTGGGCTTTTTTGATTTTACAAACGGGAATATTCATTGTTCTGTTAAAGTTGTTAATAAAAAAATCTTCCTATGCTTTCACAAGGCCTGCAATAGTAATAAGTGCTATCTTTATTGTGCTTATTACCGTTTCAGTCATACAAACACTTAATTATCATTCTATCTTGGAAAGGGGACAGCTTTTCCCCTTCTCGGTGTGTCCTTTTTTTACACTACAGGAATTAATGATGTTTGTGGTATATTTTGCGCTCTTTTTTATAATCACGCAATATTTTGAAAGTTCCGAAAAACAAAATAAAATTTTATTATTTATAATTTTATCATCTCTTATAATTGCCATTATAGGGACGTCTTTCCCCAACGGAGAATATGTACGCTTTTTTTTAGATAATAATATAAATTTTGCTTTTGGCTCATTTGTAAACAGAAATAATGCCGGTTCTTTTTTATCCGTATCATTTTTTACCGCATTGGCTTTTATTTTGCCTAAGTTTTTGGGACATAAAAATTTTAAACATATTTTGCTTGTAATATTATGCCTCTTATTGTTACTTTCAATAATATTTACGCGTTCCAGAGGCGCTATGCTCGGCACTTTCATATCATTATTTGTTTTTCTCTTTTTAACCGGTTGGTTTCTATCAAAAAATATCAAAGTCCGAATTATAAAATTATTAATTGTCTGCTTATTGTTTTTGATATCTTCTCTATGTTTATACGGTAATATTGATGCAATAAATAAATTCACTAACCGCCATACCGGGGATTTTTCAGAACAGGCAAGAATATCCCTGTATAAAGCCGGTTTTGGCATCCTTAAAGATTTTCCGGCTACGGGCGTAGGAATAGGTGCATTTTCTGTGACCGTAAACAGATATTTGAATATGGAAATTAAACAATATCCAAAAAGATTGCATAGTGATTGGCTTGAATTACTTGTGGGTATCGGTTATCCGACAGGAATATTGTTTTTTCTGATGGTATTAATTACTGCTTTTTTATTTCTTAAAAAAATTAAAACTTTAGATACTGCAAAAAAAATAAAATTTATCTCACTTCTATGCGCTGTTTTGTCTATGTCTGTTTCATGTACAGTTGATTTTCACCTGCATATTCCGACAAATGCCATGTTATTTTTTATTACGCTGGGATTACTTTCATCTTCAACTTTTTATAAATATGAAGTTAAATATTATAAATTGCCGGTAATTATAAAAATTATATTTTGTTTATTATTTATTGTAACTGTTTATTTTTCAGTTAAAGATACTATAGCCTGGAGAGCAACTGTTTTTGCAAAAAAATTATCTTTGGAAAATAAAATAACAAATTACGAATATGCTATCGGCTTATCCGACAATCCGCGTTATGCTTATTCTCTGGGGCTTTTTTATTGTGAGGCTGTAAGATCAAATTTATTTACAAATGAAAAAAAACAGGAGTATTTGGAAAAAGTAAACGAGTTAACAGTATCCAATTTAAAAAAATATCCTTTTAATAAGGATTTTTCATATCTTTACGGATTACTCAACGGATAATTCCGAAAAAACAGCGTGTTTGTCAAAAATATTTATTTTTTATATAATCAAGCAGTATGTTAAAGCATTTTTACTTTGTATTTATTATTACTTTTTTATTTTCATGTTCATCCGTAAAAAATGTTGTCAAAAATGACAATAATGATTTACCGGATGCTCCGGCCGGCTACAATCAATCTTTATCAAAACAGGTTGAAAGCAATATAGCCCAATTGAAAAGCTCGGGTGATTACATTTTACAATCCGGAGATTTGGTTGATATAAAGGTTTTTATGGAAACCAGCATGGACAGAACTTTAAGAATATCGGGAAGCGGGACAATAACTTTTCCTTTAGTCGGCAATATCAAAATAGCGGGAAAATCAGTTGCACAAGCGGAAGAAATACTTTCAAATGAACTAAAAAAATACATAAAAAATCCTCAGGTTTCATTATTAATTAAGGAATACGGGAACACTACAGTTTATATTTTAGGCGAAGTTAAAACTCCTTCCGCCATACCAATTCCGCCCGGCAAATCTCTTACGGTTCTTGAAGCAATTTCTTCAGTCGGCGGATTTACTCCTATTGCGTCAACTTCAAAAGTAAAAGTTTTAAGAATGGAAAACGGAATCCAGAAAAGCATTGAAGTAGATATATCTCAAATCACAAAACAAGGTAAAAAATCTCTTGATATTCCGCTTATGCCTAATGATGTTGTATTCGTACCGCAAAGTATATTCTAAAATAAGAGGAATAAAATGACAGACAATGCCAACAATAATAATAATTTGGATTTTTCTTATTACCTGACCGTTATCTTAAAACATTTTTGGCTTATAGCAACGATAGCAATTATCGGTATTTTCGGCGCTGTTGTCGCAAATATTTTAATACAGCCTGTTTATAAAGCTTCTGTTTTAATGATGATTGACAGAGAAGAATCCGGAAAAATTGAAACAAATTCTCTTGGTTCATGGACGACTGACGAAGATTACTACAGAACGCAATATAAACTGCTTGAATCAAGAACCCTTTTGGAAAAAGTTCATAAGAAATTAAATTTAGACAATTACGAAGAATTCAAAAATCCAAACGGCTGGTTAAAATTAAAAAACAAAATAAAAATTAGTCCTATAGTAAGAAGCCGTTTAGTAAATTTAGAAATATCATCGTATGAAAAAAAACTTACAGCACAAATAGCCAATATTTTAGCCACAACTTTTGTATCAGACAATATAAGCAACCGTGTTATTATGGCACAAGATGTTATAAAAGCATTGGAAAGCACCGAAAAAAGCCAACAACAATTAGAACTGCTTAATTCCCTGCCTCAGGTTGTAAACAGTGATTTTATTAAAAATTTAAAAAGTAGAGAGATATCGTTGCAAGGCGATTATGCAAATTTAACTGCAAAATATACTGATAATCATCCTTCCGTAATATCCGTAAGAAACCAAATAAATGCAATAAAAATGAAAATAGACACGGAAACTAAACGAATTATACAAAGTTTAAAAATAGAACTTTCAGGACAATTTTCAGGAAATAATATAAGAATTATTGATGAAGCAATAACTCCTGACAGACCGTACATTCCGAGAAAGCTTATAAATTTAGCAATTGGTTTTTTTGCCGGATTATTAACTGCGTTTATTATTGTATTTTTTATGGAATTTATAGACAAAAGTATTAAAAATTCCGAAGATTTGGAAAGAGAACTCCATTTACCGTTTTTGGGATTTGTCCCTTTTGAAAAATTAAAAAATAGTTCAAAAAAAGAGTATGAAAGTATGCTGAAAGACGGCAATCATATATTGGCGGAACAGATACGAAATATAAGAACTATGTTAAATTTTACATTATCGGACGATCCAAAAACACCAATACTTGTAGTCAGTTCTCTCCAAGGAGAAGGCAAAACACATCTTGCCTCAAACTTGGCAATTGCAATTGCGCAAATAGGGAAAAAAGTTTTACTTATTGACGGAGATTTCAGAAGATCACGGTTGCATAAAATGTTCAAGTTAACTACTGAAAAGGGTTTAAGCAACATTTGGAATAAAGACAGCGACAAATCTGATTTTTCTTCCAACATTCAATCAACCGAAGTTGAAAATTTATTTGTTATGACTTCCGGTCTTCGTCCGCCAAACCCTTCGGAATTATTAAATACTCCTATGTTATCTGAATTTATAAAATGGGCTTCACAGAATTACGATAATGTTATAGTTGACTGTCCTGCCGTGGTTCCTGTCAGTGACACATTGTTATGGGGTAATGTTATAAATAAAGCTGTATTTGTTGTTAAACATAATAAAACCAATGCCAAACTTTCAAAATTGGCAATTGATAAATTACAGAAAGCCAACATAAAGATACTTGGAGCAGTGATTTCTCATTTTAAACAGGAAGGACTGACTTACGGAAAATACGGTTATTATAAAAATTATCATTACTATAAATAAAAACATGACAGAATTTAAATAGATTTCTATAGTTTAAGTTCTAATTGCTCTGCATTATATGGAATCTTTGGTTCGTTTTTTTCAATCTCTAAATGAAATCCAAAAAAATTTAACAATACATCAAGTTTATCATATCTAAAATTCTTACCACCTTGCTCAATATACCTTATTAGTCTTAACCCAACTTTTGTTTTTTTTGATAATTCAACCTGTGTAAGTTTCATATTTTTTCTTAATTTTGCCATTTCTTTGCCTAGTTCCATAATATATACCTCTCAAAATATATATTTTATATATATACTTATTATACCATAAATAATATAATTTTCAAAATATACGCATTTAGAAAACAACATTATACTATAAAAGATATAATATTGTTAAATTGAAATTTAAATATTTATTATTTTCTTAGACGATTTTTTAAAAAATTGAAACATCTTTTAAGAAATGGTTTATGTAGCAGGCGGTTAATTAAATCATTTAATGGTTCAGTTTGGTAACTGTCAAAAAAATCTTGTCTTTTAGGGTGCGGAGATAATGATTTAACCAAACAAGGATTATATAGTTCAAGATATTTTATATTTGTCTCTTTATAAATGATCTTATTTTTTATTTCTTTAAAAATTTCATATCCTTTTTCAGAATTTAAAGTTAAAACCGAAACTCCTTTTGTATCATACATTTCCGGGATAACATTTTTTATTCCCCAGAAATCGGCCATTGTCATATCGCTGTACTTTTTAGCGCCTCTGAATTTACAATCATGACAGCTTGGACGGGAGTATAACATAGAGAAAAAACCTTTATAATAAGAAAGATTTTCGACTTTCCCGGATTTCTTATGTAACGGGCAAACTGTTCCGTCAGAAAAATAAAATTTTAAATATGATTTATCCCAGCCAAAAGATTTATCTCTAAAATTTATTTTTTCTATTTTTGAAATTTCAAAATTTTGTTCCAGAAACATTTTCCAAACTCTCGGAGACGGTACACTGTGGCATATAATATCCAAAACATAAAGATTCTCATAGCCTTTTTGCAAATAATTTTTAAGCCCTGCTATCTGGCACGGCGTACCGGTAAATAATACATATCTTCCGTTATCCAAAAATGTTTTTGCCTGTTTGTAAGAACCGCCTATGTAGCTTTGAACATATTTTGAACGTCTAATTTTGTCCAAATCATCCATATTTTCGGCATATGAATGTTTTACATTAAAATATTCATCAAACACTCCGCCGAAAACGACACCTTTTAATTTTAAAATATGCTCGGCGAAAATACTGAACATCCCGGCAGATGTGCTGAGACTTACTATTTTGGAATCTTTATTTATTGCGGCATAACACTTGCTGATATAATTTTTCGGGTTATCATTATTAATCGGACATATTTTTAAACAAAGTTCGCATTCCGTGCATTTGTTTTCATCAACTGTCGGATACAAGAAACCTTCTTCGTCTTCCTGCATTTTAATCGCATCAAATTGGCAAATTTGAGAACAGGCTCCGCATCCGCAACACTTTGATTTATCTGTTATTTCTATCATAAGAAGAAACCCTTTAAATTAATTTTTTTATTCTTAAATAAATATTTATGATATTTTTTTTATCTATTAAGATATTGGTTAATAAAACCCAAATAGTTATTACGGAAGTTATTAGTGTTGCATAAATAATCCAATCTGTAAAAGATGCACATTGTATTTCAATAAATAAAAATACAACAGCAGCAATTGAGAAGTTAAATAAAACAAGCAGAATTCTTTTTAAAGTGAATTTATAACTTAATTTTGTAACGTATTTTGGAATAAAAAACAATAAATCAATATCACGATATATATTAGAGCATATTAAACCTATCAAAATACCGTAAAGTCCAAAAAATGGCGCCAGCGGTAAAGCTATCAATAAAATCAATAATGCCTGTATCGTACTTTGCCATTTTGTTTGTTTATACATTCCGGCGGCAATTACCAACATGCCCTGAGGAGTTTTTATATTATAAAGTAGTCCGTTAAAAACAAAAAGAAAACTTAAAGTTGGAATTATATAATTTACATCATTGACGCCTTTTGTATAAAGTTGAACAAAAGGGATAACTAATAATAAAGCTGCAGAATAAACAATTGTAATAATCATGTAATAAAACAATTCAAATTCTTGGTGAGATTTTTGCAATGTTTTTATCTCATTTTTCGCTATTACATCGCCAAAAGAAGCGGCTAATCCTGATATAAATATACCAAGAATTCCGCCGATACCGCCTATTATCATATTGTAAATACTGTAAACACTGACTTGGTAAAGAGAAGTAAATATTGTTGCTATTACTATAGGAGTGGCCACTTGAGAACTTCCAAGCAGTTGTAAATATAAAACATTCCATCTGTCTTTTACAGCATCATAATCGGGTTTAACCGTAAAATTTAAATAACTGTAATGGCTCTTTGTATAAATCAACAAAATTATTGAACGTGAAAAAACAGATAATACAAGAAATATTTGCAGCCATACAATATCTAATTTATACAATGCAAAAATGATTACAAGAATAATTTTTATGATACTTGAAACTATTGTGGCTACAGATATAACATAGCTTTTTTGGTCTGCTGTCAAAAGAACACGATATTTTGACAATGTAAAAAAATCCATAGTTCCGGCAGTGCCTATACAAAAAACTATAATTGCTATTTGAAAGTTAGATAAAGACAAAACATTAACAAATAATGGATAAGATAAAGCTAGTATAGTAATAAGAATAAGAAAAATATATCCGGATTTTAAGTAAAATTTACGACTTGCAGATAAAATAGAATTAATTGAAGAAATGTTTTTATCGGCAAGCGGTTTATAAAGTGAATATATTGACGCACCGGAAATCCCGGCTTCTACCAAGATAAAATATGAAATAAATTGTGTAAGGGAAACTATCAGCCCGTTTATTTCAGAACCATAAGCGGTAATTAAGAATCTCGGTATAATAAAAGCAACTGCAACATTAACTATCTGTTGCAATGCCATTGCCATGGAATTATTTATAAAAAATTTAGTTCTGCTCATTTTATTTAATTATTTCTTTAAGATAATTAATAGACTTTTCTCTTTCAATTCCAAGTATTTTGTTTACGGCTTCATAATCAATAGGAGTATCATAATCGTTTCCAATATTATCAATAATCCTGTCTTTTAAATTAAATAAATCTAAAATATTTTCCAGTCTGGAATTAACATTTTCAGGCAGCGGCGACAATAAGTCAACAAAAAAATTTTTGTTAAAATTAATTGAAAAGGCAGTTCCATGAAATGAATTTGTTACTATATATTTTGCATTTATAAAATAACCTAGCCATTCTTGCGGATTTGGTATAATCGTATTTTTAGAAGTAAAAAAATCTTTTACAACTGTCGTAATAATTATAATTTTAAGTTTCAGCTCATGTGCCAATTTATCAATAAATTTTAAAATTCTGCCATCATTATTCATAAGGTAAACTAAAATATAATCTTTTTCTTTCGTTTGTTTGGCAATTTTAGTCCACTCTTCCTTATTTAATAAAAATATAGGGTCTAAATTAACAGAACTTTTTTGACCTGTAAGATTTCTTATAATTTCAATTCCAATATTTTCCCTTACAGATAAATCGGAAAAATCTTTTATAAGCGGGGCAATAAATTTTTTGTCCTTATCCGATAAAAAAGATTTGCCAAAACTTGCCGCATAAGAATATTTTTTACTTTTTTTAGCAAAAGAGAGAAAATAAGCACTATCAAAATTAGAACCACTAGGATTAAAAACTTGATCACTGCCTGTTATAAAGGCATAGTAATCTGTTAGTTTTTCTAAATCTTTTTTTATATATTTCGGAGTATCAGTTAAAAACATTTTTCTAAAAGAGCTAAATCGTTTATTTAATATGCAATTAAAAGGTATTTTAAATAATTTTTTTAAACTAAATTTATTAAAGTTCAAAGTCCTTTGTTCCTCTATTTTAGGTGATAAATAATTTATTATTTTTGCTTCGGCTCCTAATTTTTGCAAACTTATTTTTAAAGAATAAGCTTGCATTACCGCACCGTAATTATTAGCTCTGTGAAAAGTTAAAAGACCTATTTTTTTTGTCATAATTATTCCCTTATTAAATCATAAAAATAAATTATTAATCCAAACGGCCAAAATAAATATTGCCACATTTTAGGCTTCATTTCTTTTGTTTTTTCCCCTTTGTAAAAAGGAACGGCCCTCCAATATTTTACAGCCGTTTTAATTTTTATTTTTATATCATGTTTAGGACTGTTTATTATTTGCATAAAAGCGTACATTGAACCTTGCGGGTTTTGTCTAAATCTTTTAGCAATTGAATGAGTTAATCCATCAGGCAAATATTCACAAAAATAAATGTTATCGCAAAAATACCTTAAAAGATATTTTTGACCTATTTTACTCCATACTACTCCTTCGCTAATAAAATTCTCGCCATCAAATTCTTGGAATGGATATTGTCGTAAGATTTCAGTTTTGAATATTTCTGCCATATCTCCTTTTATATGGTATTTTGCCCGTATATCTATCATAGAACAATCTATTTGTTTAAACGGTAAAGATCCTCCAACCCTTTTGTTGTCAGGGTAAGCTTTCATACCGGATACTCCGGCAAATAATTCATTTTCAGATATTGTTTCGTAAACTTCTTGTATTCGTTGTAAAGCAAACGAAGCTAAAAAATCATCGCTATCGACAATAAAAAACAGTTCACCTTTTGCAAGTTGTACACCTTTGTTTATTGCGCGATGTTTACCGCCATTTTTTTGTTTTATATAAGTTATACGGAAAAAATTAGTTTCATTTCCCCATTTATTAAAAAGATGTTCTGTATTGTCCGTGCTGCCATCATCAATAATAAGCCATTCAAAATTTTTATAGGTTTGTTTTTGCAAACTTTTATAAAGTTCCGGTAATTTATAACCACGATTAAAAGTTGAAGTAAAAACTGTTATCATAAATACTCTATAAAATAAAATTTATAGTCTAAAAATGAACCTTGATCGAAATTTGTAATACGGTGCAAAATAGAAATTAAAGCAATAATACCAATCATAATGTAAACGAGTAATATAGAAAAATTTTTTTGAGATTTGGTTAAAGCTATTTTATTTAAATATATTCTTATAGCGGCAGGCACTAAAATAGTGAAACTTAAATCAAAATACATAAAAATACGGAACATGATTTCAAACTTAGAACTCCACAGTAAAAATATTGCACCTATGCAATATAAAAATAGCCAAACTGATGTTTTGGAATCTTGAAATAGTTTTTTCCAGACAGGAATTATAATACAAAGAATAACTGCCAATTTAATATATTCAAAAAGCTCAACTGAATAATTGCTGCCTTCAGCTTTTACCATGTATCCGATTAGTCTGTTTGTAACAATTGATTCTTCCCCGCTAAATATATAATTCATAATACTTTGAGGGTTTATAAATAATGCGGCTAAAAGACCTGTTATTAAACAAAAACCTAATAAAATTTTACCTTTTTTAATGAAACTAAAAATAAATAAGAACGGTAAAATAACGATTATGCTTTGATGAAATAAAAAACCGAAAAGCAAAAGTACAAAACTATATATTTTATTTTTATCCCAAAAATATATTACCCATAAAAGTAAAGCCACTGCTATCATCTGCCGATTAAGAATCATATTGTAATAGAAGAAATAAGTCCCTAAATAAAACATTAATGAAAGTTTAGGAAAATAAGATATTTTTTGATACGCGCTTATTAAAAGTAAAATAGCAATAAAAGAAAGTATAAATAAAAAAACATTATAAGAAACGCCTAAATTTGAAAATAATTGATTTATTATGATATAAAATTTTTCTATGCCCCTATAAAAAATATTTGTTTCATACATTTGTTGATAAACAAAAAAATCCTTTCCGCCTAAATTGCGAAATCCTGACAAACAGGAAAGTAAAATTATACAAGCCCAAGTCCCGAATTTATTAAATTTAGATGTAAAATCAGCAAAACTTAAAGTTATAACAGCAATATAAATAACAATAAAATAAATCATTTTCAAATATCCTCATAAAACTTTTGATAATTTTTTGTCATGACTTGAGCAGAAAAATATTTTTTTACAAAAATTATGGAATTATCTCTCCATATTTTATAGTCTAACCTCAAAGAATCTTCTAAACATTTAGTTAATGTTTGAACATCCGACAAACAAAATGTTAAAGCCATATCGTTTTCAAATATTTTATTATAAACGCTGATTTTAGGTAATATTACAGGCACACCGCAAGCCATAGATTCATAAACAGTCAGATGAAATCCTTCGGAAAGAGAAGTAGAAATATAAAAATCACTCGCCTGCAAATATTCCGCAATGTTATCTAAATATCCTGCAAATAGAACATTTTTATAGTTTTTAAGTTCATCTTTAGCTTGTTCGAATAAGATTCCTTTGGCACCGCAAAAAATAAAAAAACAATTATCATTTTTAAACTGTTTTATACTTTCAACCAAAAGAAGAGGATTTTTACGATGAATAAAACTGCCGCACCAAATAAAAATTTTTTTATCAAATGGCAAATGTAATTTTTTTCTCAAAGATAATTTATCTTTAGAAGGACAAAAATTTGTCATATTTATCCCATTATCAACAGCAAAAAATCTTAACTTTGGAAACTTTCCACCCAATATATTTGCAAGTGTTTTGGAAACGCAAATTGTTTTTGATATTCTTTTAATAGCGAAAATATTTATTTTACAAGCTAAAAAACCAATCAATTTACCATAGTGCAAAGGAAAATCTTCCGTAAAATCACAATGAATACTAGTAAATGTTTTATATTTTCTTAATGCTGTAATTGCCAGCATATTAGATCTAAAACAATGAGTGTGTATTAAATCAGGTTTGATTTTATTTATTATACGGTTTAATTTAAAATGACCTAAAAAAACAGAAGTATAACGTGATAAATTAAGACAGATCATTGGCAAATTTAATTGTTGAAATGATTCTTTCTGTGAAGTTTCTGTCTCTTTTGAGAGGGTAATAATATAAGGTTTATACTTTGTTCTGTCTAAATTAGACACTAAATCTAAAAGTACATTTACCGGTCCGGCTTTTTTTAATGTAGAAATGATATAAACGATTTTTTGCATTACAATATCCTATTTATAATTATTTGAAATAAATTTTTATCAACTTGAAAATCTAATTTCCTGGCCATTAAAAATGGACTTGCAACTATTTTGTCTAAATCTTTTAAAGTCAACGTTTTTGGAGAATTCCCGGAATCAGACCAATCAATATAATGTAAATAATCTTTTCTATCTTTAGCAAAAGGTGAATTTAGAACAAGCGTATGAAAAAAAGATTCGTCAGGCACCACACAATTTTTATGAAACTCATAATATTCATTGTTGTCTTTGCAATAAGCCATTATCCATTTTATTGTTTTGTTATTTAAGCACCACCATTGAGAACCAAAATAAAAATCAAACTTTGTACTATTCTTGCGATTTAAAAAATAAGTTTTTTTATAACCTCCGGTAATTATTACATAAATTCTTTTTAAAATTCTTTGAAACAAGCTGTTACCCATTATCCATGCAGGATAATACAAACTGTTTCTTTTATCATAATTGCTATATTTTCCTACAGAATTTTTTGAATTAAACAAATTAATAAAATTATCTGTTTTATTTTCTAAAAAATTAATAATTTCTTTAACCGGTTTTATCGGAAAATCCTGTCCTGAACAAAGCCAAAAATAATCAAAAGAAAGATTTTTAGAAAGGGCAAATTCAATTAAATTCAATGTTGCTTGAACCATAGATATATTACCCCATTGAATATCTTGACAGAAATTATCAGGTAATACATAAACATCATCTCTTTTAACAATTTGTTCGGCAAAATTATTTTTCTTATCAATATGGATAAAAAAAACAATCTGCGAATGTCTCATAACCTCTAAAAATTTATTTATTTGGTCAGGATTTTTATGACATAAAAGCAAAATAGCAAGTTTCATAATTTAAACCCTTTAGTTTCTTGTAAAACAGAAATTAAATTAGAAAAATTCAGACTTTCCGGCTTGCAATTTTCAAATATACTATCTAGTTTTTCATGACCGTTATAAATAGAAACGAAAGAGCAGTCTTTAAGCCAATCTTTATATAAATTTTCTGCTTTTTCTGTTTTACTGGTAAAAACTATACAAGGTGTTGATGTAATATAAGCGAAAATCATTCCATGCAATCTATCTGTAATAATAAGCTGATATTTACTAAATTCTTTTAACTTTTCTAAAACCAACTTTTCTCTTAAATTTGACACGATATTTTGTTTTTCAAGTGATAAAGTTGTTAACGTTTCGATTTTTCTATATTTTTTATAAATATTTTGCAAAAATCTATTTTGAGATTCATTTAAAGGTATTTTTTCAGAATCCTCTCTTAAACAAACACCAACACCGGATCTATTATTGCCATTTACTAAATTTATTAAATATAACGCAATATCCGGGCATAAACAAATTTTATTTTTAAAAAAAACTTGTTGCATTACGGAAGCTGCCTTACTGTCTCTGGCACAAACAATTAAATTTTTATGTTTACCATATATTTCGGATGAAATTTTTTGTTCTTTTCGGCCTTTTGCGGTATCAGAAAAGTAAATAGATTGAGGAAAAATAATAATTTTATTATCGGGAAAGTTCTTAATAACTTGTCTTCTCAAAAATTCATATCTTGAGTATAAATTTCCAAGATTTCCGCCGCCCTGCAAAACAACCAAATCTTCTTTCTCTATTTTTCTTTTTAGATAAGACAAACAGGAAATTAACTTATTTTCCATAACTTCAATTAACTGATAATCGGGCAAATTGTCTTTTAAAAATTTAGCAGTAGCATAAGCAATAGACTGATCCCCTAAATTCCCGTAAGAAGGCGAATCCAAAAACCAAATTTTTTTTTGTTTTGACAACGATATACTGATAGATTTCTGAAATATAAAATCTTTGAGAAATCTCAATTTATAATAACAATTTATTGGCAAAATATTTCTAATAAGCATTTTTTCTTCTATTTTTTTTTATTCTAACATAAATAAAATAAATAAGGTTATCTATTAAACCAACACTGTTACAAATAATTTTTTTGAAACTGCTATATTCATTGTTATTATCTTTTAATTTGCCGGATAAAAAATTTTCCATCTCTTTAGTGTACCATCCGGATTCTTTTCTATTCCTTAAATGCGCATAAGTTGGAGCTTGCAAACTTGGTATTGTGCCCAATGACATAAAATGACTGGAATTCATACAAAATGAACTTCCGCAGTGATTTCCTACAGCTAAAAAATTTATTTTTTCTTTTGGATTTTTGAAAATATCTTGATGTATGCAAGAAGCATAACATCTCCTAAATATACCGGTAGCAAGATTTAAATTGCCGCTCCAATCCCCTGCATAACAAAATTCTTTTCTTTTTACATTAAAATTCTTCATTGTAAAATCAAATAAAGGGGAATTAAAACTTTTGCCAAACATTTTATATTCTTGTTCAGTATGAGAAGTTAATAATTCTATTTTCTGCAACCCTGACATTTCTTTGCGAGTCGCTGCTATTTGCGGCATTGCTCCTATGTTTTTTATACACAAATTTTTCATATCTTCCAAATATGGCAAATATTCATCGCACATATTAACCTGCACCATTATGGATGCACCTTTTTCTTTACATTTTTTAACATTATCAAAAAACACATCTAATAAATTTTTATCCAGAAGTTCTAAATAATGAAAAGAAAAAGAAAAGTGTAAATGATTTATAAAAGATAAGGATTTGTCTAATATTTTATTTAACTGATTTGTTATAGTTCCATTGGTGGTAATATTTACATAATGTCCATTTTTTAAAATATTAAAAACAATTTCCTCTATATCTTTTTGCAGAATAGTTTCTCCTGCTCCACAAATGCTAAAATAACAAGTACCGCCCCAACGCATTTTGTTCATGGCCAAGCCTATTTGTTCGGGAGAATATTTCATCACAGCACTTTGCAAACTTCTTTTATTTCTTTGAATAACATAACAGTAACCACATTTTAAGTTGCATCCGGTAATAGGAATTAAACATTCAATAAATCTCTTTATTTTTTCCATTATCTCAAAGCCTTTTTGTAAAAAAGTTCTCTTAATTTATTTGGCATCAAAACTTGTGCACTAAAACGAACTACAATATTAAATATATAAAAAGGATAATTAATTATCCCTAGTTTTAACATTTCTTTATTTAGAAATATATTGTTTCTAAAATATTTGTATCCGCCTCTTCTTACATATAAATTCTTATTAACTCTCATGTTTAACATAACTTTAGGCAAATTTTTCATATTGAAATTATTTTTTACCATTCTTATCCAGAGATAATAATCTTCTAAAAAGTGAAAAGGTTGATAATTACCAACCTTTAAAACATCATCTTTTTTAAACATTACGCATGGGTGATTGAAAGGAGAACGTGTTTTTATATATTGTTTTATATCAACATCCGTCAACGGAACTTTTCTTATACTTAATTCTTCTTTAGTATCACAGTCAATTTCCTGAACAAATCCGCTTAGTATACTCAAATTTGAGTTATTGCTAAATTCTTTTAACTGCAATTCAAAACGGATAGGAAGACTTATGTCATCGCTGTCCATTCTGGCAACTAAAGGATATTTGCATAGTTCAAGTCCTTTTTGCAACGCTATTCCTAACCCTGAATTTTCTTTTAAACGGAGAATATCTAATTTCTCAGCAAAATTAGATATAATTTCTTCTAAATCTTTGCCAATAGGACCATCAATAACTAAAAGAATTTGTGATGGTTTAACAGTTTGATTAATAACACTTTCAATGGCTTCTTTGAGCCACTGTGGATTATCTTTATAATAAACTGACATCAATACTGAAAACTCTTGATTAATCACGTATATTATTATACCAAAAGATTATTGATAAAAATAATCATAATTTGATATAGTTTATGTGTATGAAAATATGTTTTGTATGCCATGCTAATGTATGCAGAAGTTTTTTAGCTCAGGAGTTTTTTAAAAAAATCATATCTGACAGCCTTATAACCGGTACTGAAGTTATTTCCAGAGGTGTTTTTGCTTTTGAAGACTGCCAAAT
Organism: Candidatus Proruminimicrobium quisquiliarum; assembly: GCA_018433245.1. GTDB lineage: Bacteria > Elusimicrobiota > Endomicrobiia > Endomicrobiales > Endomicrobiaceae > Proruminimicrobium > Proruminimicrobium quisquiliarum. The sequence continues at coordinate 118,604 of JAHDRN010000001.1, read as the reverse complement.
GCCGCAAAAAAACATAGATTTTTTAATAAAAAATGGTATTGAATACAAAAAACATACCCCTGCCTTAATAGCTAAAGATGATATAGTCACAAGCGATTTGATTTTTGTAATGACAAATGAACAATTAGAATTACTAACCGATAAATATGCAGAGTTTACAGATAAAATACATTTATTTTTAGAGTTTGCCGATAACACAAAAGAAGATATGCCGGATCCTATCGGAAAAACCGGCAAACAATTTGATAAAATTGCAACAAAAATCAAAGAAGCTGTTTTAAAAACAGCAAAAAAATTGAACTTGACCAATTAAACAGTACTTCCGTGCAAATTGAAAAATTTGTTAAACGAGAGCGTAAACAAAAATGAGAATGTTTTTTTTACTTTTAGACTTTGCTGTATTTTTAATCATCGCAGTAATCGTTCTTGCAACAAGAAGCAGTTCATATAATGTAAGTTTTTTTATAGCCAATTTTTTTGTATTAATACCTGCTTTTACGATTATAACTTTAGATTTGTTTATATTTTCACTTTATGATTTTAACAAATTACATAAAATAAATTATAGAAATCTTCTAATAGCTTTTATATTCACTTTTCTCTTTTCATCAACAATTATCTATTTTCTTGCACCAGTATTTAAACTTGTAACGCCTAAAACAAATTTAATAATAATTTTTATTATATATTACCTATATATAATTTTTTCAAGAAAGATATATCTTACAGTTTTTAAAAAACAGACAAATATAACTTTAATAGGTAAAAGTATGACGATGGGAAAACTTCAGAAAGAACTTGCCAATTCCCCCTATTATAAAATCGTCGGAAATTTTGATGAATATTCTGATTATTTACCGAAAGAAACCGAGTTGATAGTTATATCAAATGCCCTTTTATTAAACAACAAAAAAATTTTAGCTGACGTTTTTGGAAAATTATTAATAAAAAATGTTGAGATAAAAACTGATATCGTTTTCTTTGAAGATTTTTTAAATAGAACTCCGATTGAAGGAATAAAAGACAGTTTATGGCTTTTTCAAAGCATAACAACAAACTCTATAAACAATATTATTTCTTCTATAATAAAACGAGCAATTGATATTATAGCGAGTATATTTCTTCTCATAATTTTTTTACCGATCATAATTTTGATTTATTTTTTGATAAAAAATATAGACAAATCAAATCCTATATTTTCTCAGCAGCGAATCGGCAAAAACGGAATACATATTTATATTTATAAATTCAGAACAATGATTCCAAATACGGAAACAGCAACCAAATTAGGTAAAATTTTGAGAAATTTCAGACTTGACGAACTGCCGCAACTTGTAAATATATTAAAAGGAGATATATCATTTGTCGGGCCACGTCCAATTTGGAGCCAGGAATATAACTTTATAAATAATCACATCCCAAACAACATTGTCAGAACCATGATTACGCCCGGTTTAACCGGACATGCTCAGTTAAATCATAAAGCTCCTATTGTTTATTGTGTTCAAGATAAATCATTTTTTGAAAATAAAAATCCCGACATTGTTTTTGACGATGCATATAAAAGATTATCTTATGATATATGGTATATAAAGAATCGTTCAATTTTTCTTGATTTAGAAATAATATTAAAAACAGCAAAAAGAATGTTTATAAAAGATTCTGTTTTAAAAAATTAATTTTTAACTTATAACTATATTATGCGAAAAATTATGCCGTATGTTTTATTTCCGGTTTTATTCTTCTTAACAATTACAGCTTACTGCGATGATTTTACGCTTGGCATTTACGGAGTAAATAATCCTCAGGATATTGGCGTAGTAAAAGATGCCGGTTTCAATACTATACAGACATACCTAAAAGATATTACTGTCATAACAAAACTTGCCGAAGAAGCAAAAAAACAAGATATGAAAATTATTGTTTATCCCGATAATTTTTTAAAAAAGTTTAATCCAAATACATCTCTTGGTTTACCCGTTAAAGCATGGTATCTGTTTGATGAACCTGACGTCAACAATATTTCACATACTGAGCTTAACGATTTGGATACGAAAACAAAACATTTTTTTCCTTCGGATAAAACAGTTTTTGTTATAGGACAGGGCAAAACTGAAACAAACTTTTATGATATTGCGGATATTTTAATGGTTGACTGGTATCCTGTTCCGCACTTAAAGTTGGAGTCTTTGGGACAGCAGCTAGAAACAGCAAAAAAAGAACTTATTAAAATAGGCTGCAAAGACAAACCTTTATGGGCCGTTATCCAAATTTTTGACTGGCGAGAATACGAACAATACAGATCCGATAATGACAGAATAGGCAGATTCCCGACAAAAGATGAAATAAGATTTATGTCTTATGACGCCATATTTAACGGTGCGACGGGGCTTTTTTATTTCATTTATACGTCAAATGGCATACCGTTGCCTAAAGCAAAACCTGAAAATTGGAAAGATGTTCAAGATGTCGTGTCAGAACTGGCTCAAGTTACAAAAATAATTACAAACGGTAAAGAAATTGAAACTCCTCAAATTTATAATCCATTGCGCTTAAAAACTTATCTTTATGACAATACAATTTATATGATTTTAATAAATCCGACTAGTCAAAATATAAAAGCCGATAAAATTTTTCTTAAAAAAAACATTGATGTCCTGTTTAATAAAGAAAGAAAACTTAAAAAAATCATAAAAAAATCCATGTTGCCTGCTTACAGTGTTTGGATTTTAAAAAAATCAGACAATATTGTAAAACCAAAATAAAAACCGCACTATATATTTGTCATACTGTGCGGTTTTTAACTAAAAAATTATATTAAAAAGAAAGTTTTATATTTAAACCGACCATATTATCGGTATATTTCATATCTTCAATATTGGATTGCCTTGTTTTAAACTGATACCAAAGAGTTGAAAACAATTTTTTCGTAATCATACATGTTATTGCCGGACGAATTCTGTAAAAATTATCCTCTCTTTTATACGAACCATAAGGATACATCATATTCTCGTATGAAAACATTAAAGAAGTATCAAATTTCCTGTATATCTGTTTTGACAATAATAAGTTGGCGCTTGTGCCTATATAATATCTGTTGACGTCATAAGTCGTTTCTTCCATTTTTCTTTTGCCTGTTAATGTTACAGATCCGGTATTCGTAGGTTCATAAACCAATTGTGCCGAATACCCGCAAATAGAAGCCGACTCTGCATTGTTTTCTTCATAATCTCTTTTATCGTATGATACTTTAACATTTCCTTTTATTTTTGGAGAAATACTCCCGTCTATACCTAAAGCTAAACTGTTTTCTTTTGAATTATTTACGCTATTTTTTTCATAACCGATAAAAGAAAATACATCCTCAACAAAAACAGATGTTTTTGGAGAAATATTATAAAAAAACTGAAGGCCTGCGTTAAAGCGGTTTCTGTTCAATAATTCATCTTCCTTTTTTATATAATCGTCTAAAATATCAGATACTACAACGCCTATTGAAAACATCTTTTCCATTTTTGTTTTAAAATTAAAGGACACTTCATTGCTTATTCTCTCGGCTCTTTCCGTAAATGCGTTTGAAGCCTGTTCCGAAGTATAAATAAACTTATTTTTTAAATTAAAAAAATCGTTTTTCAAAAAAACGTCTAATCCGGCGTCACAATAATTATTTTTAGCGCTGTTTTCGGTATAAGCATTATATCCGACATTTGCGCCTACGCCTAAAGAAAGCGCCGTATCAGGTATACGCGACAAATAATCGGCATTCAATTGTGTTAAACTTATCCATGAGCTTATACTGTTATTATTTGTAAGATAAATATTGCTGTCATAAAATATACTTTCACTTACAGAATATTTAAACTTACCGGCAGCGGTTATATTGGAAACCCCTAAAATTAAAATTAAAAATACAATTGCTTTCTTCATTTTTCTTACCATCCTTGTTTGCCTTATTTTTTATCTCGGAGCTGAAGGACTTAAATCCTTTTGTTCCTGTTTTCTTTCATCGTTATCCGTAATCTCATTTATAATTTTAAATTTAGATTCGGCATCAGATATAACAGAAGCCGCATCTAAATCAATTTTAAACGGAACATTTTTTGCCGCAAACATTATGTGTCCTTGGCGGTCTTTGGCTGTAAGATAGCCGTCTGTAACGACTATTTCACCCGTTTTTGAATTTACGCTAAAAGAAGTCTTTTCAGTTGAACTTACAAGATATCCGTTAATTTCTATATTTCTAAATCCGGTTCCGGATATATTAATTACTGTCTCTCCATTTTCATTAATATCAATCCTTACTATTACTTTCTGCCCTTTGGGAACCATTATCGTTAGTTTATCACTTGTGATGATAACATCTTCCTGAGAATTTATTCCAAATTTTGCCGTTTCATTATATATTTTTTTATAATCGCCGGCAGATACAACGACCTCTGTATAGGCAAATTGGATACAAAACAAAAACATCAACAATGTAAAAATTGTTTTTTTCATATAACATCCTCCACAATAATACTTCATTTGCGCTTATTATAACAAAATAAAAAAACAAATAACAACTGTTTTTTTAATTTCATATTGCAAATAAAATATGCTTTATATTATAATTATAAAGTTATGAAAAATATTTTAACAATCACCGTATTCTTTTTGTTATTTTCTATGCACGCATCCGCTTTTGCCGATTTAAAAGTAAAAGAAAGCGTTAATGTAGGTATTTTGCTTGATGTAGAATCATTCAATATCGCTTCGGATAAAAAATATTCAATAAAAAATTCAGAAAAAATATTGAATCTTTCTCCAGGCAATATTAACATACGTATTTTAGGCGATAAAATAATTGCAGGAAAATATAATTTAAAACTGCCGGTTCAAATTACGTCAGATTCTTATATTATTGTCAATAAAGTTATTTACAGGGGAAATATTGCAGTCCGGCTTTCAAAAAACAGAAAGTTAAATATAATAAACGTATTAAATATTGAAGATTATTTAAAAGGCGTCCTGCCTAAAGAAGTGTCCGCCTCATGGGATATAGAGGCTTTAAAAGCACAGGCTGTAATAAGCAGAAGTTACGCCGTTAAAAATTTAAACAGGCATATTACCGAAAATTTTAATATGTGCTCAAGCGTTCATTGTCAGGTTTACGGCGGAGCAAGCGCCGAAAACGAAAAATGCAACAAAGCAATAGCCGATACGCACGGACAGGTTTTAATGTTTGATAATGAAATTGCCCAAACTGTTTTTCACGCAAGCTGCGGAGGTTATACGGAAGATCCCAAATACGTATGGGATTGGAAAAACGCAACTCCTGATTATTTAAAAGGGAGAAAAGATAAGTATTGTTCGGATAGTCCGCATAATGAATGGACATGCACTCTTTCGGAAAAAATCATAAGAAAAAAACTTCTTTCATCCGGATACAAAATTGGAAGTATTAAAAAAATTACTCTCTCCGGCAACACAGGCGGACATGCAAAAGAATTTGTGATAATAACACATAAAGACGGAAAACTAAAATTAAAAACTTATAAATTCAGACTTGCGGTAGATTCAGGACTTATAAAAAGCGCTATGATAAAAAATATAAAAAGAAAAGGAACGGATTTTATATTTTCAGGCAGAGGCTGGGGACACAGAGTAGGATTATGCCAATGCGGAGCAAAAGTAATGGCAGAAAAAGGATTATCTTATAAAAAAATACTTCAATACTACTATCCTAAAACTAAAATTAAAAACATAGAATATGAAAAATAACGACAATCTGCTTCAAAATTATAACTATTACGTTCCTAATGAACTTATAGCCCAGATTCCTGTTGAAAAAAGAGACAATTCAAAACTTATAGTATTAAACAGACAGTCTCTTGGCATAAGCCATCACAATTTTTCAGATATAACAAAAATGCTCGGCGCAAATGATTTGCTTGTAATAAATACGACAAAAGTTGTACCGGCGCGTTTATACGGTAAAAAGAAAACAGGCGGCAAAGTAGAGCTTCTTTTTTTAAATCCCGCCCTACACGGAGCAAGACACCATGTTCTTATGAAGCCGTACGTAAAACACGGAGAAAAAATATACTTTGAAGATAATTATGAATGCGTTGTCGAACAAACTGACGATCCTTTAAATAAAACCGTAATCTTTAATAACGATGACATATCTCCTCTTCTTGAAAAACACGGATTTATGCCTTTACCGCCGTATATAAAAAGAAAAGATGATCTCGCTCTGAAATTATCTAATATGGACAGAGAAAGATACCAGACCGTTTACGCCGATGAAAAAGGAGCCATCGCGGCGCCTACCGCCGGGCTGCATTTTACAAAAGAAATTCTAAATGAGCTGAAAAATAAAAAAGTGGAAATTGCAGAAATTACTCTTCATGTAGGCTGGGGTACTTTCAAAACAATAGAAAATGAAGATATCTCAACTCACAAAATGCTTGATGAAAAATATATAATTGACGAATATAACGCAAAAAAAATAAATACGGCTCTGTCTTCGCAAAAACGAATAATCGCGGTAGGAACTACAACCGTAAGAACTCTTGAATCCGTGGCAAACGTTACAGGAGTTTACGACGGAAATAAACTTTCATCAATAAAAGCGTCAAGCGGCCGAACCGATATTTTTATTCATCCCGGATATTCTTTTAAAATAGTTAACTCAATGATAACAAATCTTCATCTGCCGTGCTCAACGCCTTTAATAATGGCAAGCGCTTTCGCCGGCCGAAGTTTTATACTTGAAGCGTATAAAGAAGCCGTGGAAAAAAAATACAGATTTTTTTCATACGGAGATTCAATGTTTATAATTTGATTTATTTTTTATTGCGCGAGTTTTTTTCTTGCAAAGAATATTGAACCGATTTGAATTCTGAATATTGTTCATATGACATCGTATTTCTTATACTGAGTTCGGCGTCTATCCATAATTGTTCAATAACGGACGAAAAATATTTTATGTCATCCGCTATCTGTTCCAATAAATACACGTTAACCTTATCGTTGCTTTTTTCAAGTTCTTCCGAAAACAATTTTTTTCTTATCAAAAGTTCTTTTTTTAACACGGCCGTTTTTGCTTCAAGTTCCATTTGGTAATATTCAAGTTTCTGCTTTTGAAAAGAAGTCAAATCCGGCACACTGCTTTTTACGTTGTTTTCGGGCTGAGCTGAAAAAACCGGGCATACAAAACAAACAACCGCCGCTGCGGCTAATAAACAATTTTTAATATTACACATTATATGCACACATCCGTGCGTTTATTTCTTCTCAATAACAATGTACTTTTCAACAAGCTCAAATAATTCGTCATCATCCAAAGCGTTAACTCTGCCGGCTTCAAACTGCTTGATAATTTCTTCATTGATTTTTATTACGCCGGGATGAGTTTTATCAATTTTTTTATCTCCGCCTTTAAAAGCAGGATGTCTTGTGTTTATATTATATGCTATTCCGGCTAGACCTGCTCTGTCGGTTATTGCAACTTCAGGCGGTCTGTTTAAAATAGAATGAGTATCAAAAATATTATATATTTCCTGTTCTTTCAGCAATCCGTCGGCATGAATACCGGCTCTTGTGCTGTTAAAATGCGCTCCTACAAGAGGCTGCATACTCGGAATCTGATAATTCAACTCATTTTTAAAATAATTGGCAATTTCTGTTATCACAGCCAAATCCATTCCGTTATTATCCCCTCTTAAAGCGACATATTCTATGGCAAGAGCTTCTATGGGAGTATTGCCTGTTCTCTCTCCTATACCCAAAAGCGTTCCGTTTGCACCCGAACATCCGTAAAGCCATGCAAAAGTCGCATTAGTCAAAGCTCTGTAAAAATCGTTGTGTCCGTGCCATTCCAGCCATTCTGAAGGAACTCCGGCATGATGAGTCAGTCCGTACATAATTCCGTTTACGTTTCTCGGCATCGCGCATCCCGGATAAGCCACTCCGAACCCCAGAGTATCGCACGCTCTTACTTTGATCGGTATATTATACTGCTTTGAAAGTTTCATTAATTCTCTTGCAAATGGAACCACAAAACCGTAAAAATCGGCTCTTGTGATATCCTCAAAATGACATCTCGGCCTTATTCCTTCGTCAAGCGCAGCTTTTACTATGTCAAGATACATATCCAAAGCCTGTCTTCTGTTCTTTTTAAGCTTAAGAAAAATATGATAATCGGAACAAGAAGTTAAAATTCCGGTCTCTTCTATATTCATCTCTTTTACAAGCTTAAAATCGCTTTTTGTCGCTCTTATCCATGAAGTAATTATAGGGAATTTATATCCTTTTTCCTGACATTTTCTCACTGCTTCTCTGTCTTTTTCGGAATAGAGAAAAAATTCCGTCTGTCTTATCATCCCGTTAGGACCGCCCAATCTATGCATAAGTTCAAAAAGATCAACTATCTGTTTTACCGTAAAAGGAGGAACTGCCTGCTGTCCGTCTCTGAAAGTGGTGTCGGTAATAAATATATTTTCAGGCGGGTTCATCGGAACAACCGTTCCGTTAAATGATATTTTAGGGATGTCCTTATATGTAAAAGTATCTCTGAGCAAATTCGGTTCTTCAACGTCTTGAAGCTCAAAAAGATATTCTTCAGGTTCAAGCATTCTTTTTTCTTTATTATAAACCAACATTTAAACCTCCCAGTAACATGATTATTTAGCTGTTAATTATAATAATTTTTGAATACTTATACAATAAAATTTTAATTGTTTTTCATTTATCTTTTAAAATTTATATAATGACGGAATGATTATTAAAACAAATCCAGAATTTATACAGCATTATTTTGAGGACAGTTCCGGAATGCTCGGAGCGCACGCCGACAAAGTCGTGATTGCCGAATCAAAAGAAGATGTTATGGCTATAATGCAAAAATCTTCCGAAACCGCAACTCCCGTTACAGTAGTAGGCGGAGCTACGGGCGTTACGGGCGGCTGTCTTGCATTCGGCGGAATTATATTGTCAACCGAAAGATTAAATGACATAGGCATTATTAAAACCGTTTCCGACAGAAAAGCATCTATAAAAGTCGGAGCCGGCAGTCTTGTAAGCGACATAAAAAATTACGCATTAAAAAACGGATGGATGTATCCGCCGGATCCGACTGAAAAAAACGCTACCATAGGCGGGAACATATCCACAAACGCCTCCGGCGGCAGAGGATTTAAATACGGAACCACCAGAGACTATATCAATTGCGTTGACGTTGTTTTGCCGGACGGGGCATTTATGTCGGTAAAACGCGGGACAGTATTCGCAGACTCTAAAAATGAAATATCTTTCAATACAAGCAACGGGACTAAAAAAATTAAACTGCCGGATTACAAACTTCCGAAAATAAAAAATGCGACAGGATATTTTAATTATGAAAATTCCGATTTAATTGACGTTTTCATAGGCAGCGAAGGAACTCTCGGCGTAATTGTGTCGGCAGAACTTGTTTTAATCAAACCTTTTGAAACGCTTTTCGGAGGCATCATATTTTTTGATGAAAGAAAAAAATCATGGAACTTCGTAAATGAAATAAGAAATCTGTCAAAGCAAAAAAATTCAGATGCCATAAACGCTCTTTCACTGGAATATTTTGACAAAAATGCACTTGAACTTATAAAAAAAGATTATCCGGTAATACCGTCCGACGTTGACGCCGGAATTCTTTTTGAACAGGATTGCACAAAAAAAAATTATGATGCGCTTTTAGACAAATGGATAAAAATAATTGAAAAATACGGAATTGACATAAACAACGTTTGGTTTGCGACAAATGAAAAAGAACAGGAAGAATTCAGAAAGTTCAGGCATAAAATACCGGAAAGGGTAAATGAAATCGTTAAAAAATACAAAATTCCGAAAGTCGGCACGGATATAGCCGTGCCTCATGACAAACTTGAAAAAATGATAAATTTCTGCGAAACGACATTCAATAAAGAAAAATTAATGCATCTGACTTTCGGACACATAGGAGAAAGCCATCTTCATGCAAATCTAATAGCGTCTACAAAAGAGGAATATGAAAAATGCCGCAGCATTTATATTCAAATAGCAAAAAAAGCCGTTTCTTTAGGCGGCACAGTTTCGGCCGAGCACGGAATAGGAAAAACAAAACATCCTTTTGCTGAAATAATGCTTGGTAAAAACGGCATAGAAGAAATGAGAAAACTAAAATTGTCGCTTGACCCTTCAAATATACTAGGACAGAATAACATCTTCAAAATGAAATAATCAGTATATGGCAGCCCTTAAATTATCTTTTGAATTTATAAATTTTTTGAACAGCCGCTTACATTGCGACAACGGAGAATTTAATCTTTTTATTTCGCGTTTTATAACCGGTAATTTTAATCTGGCTTCTTTTATCCCTTCGTTTACCATTAAATTAAATTTATTAAATTCCGACCATGATATTTGTTTTATATTCGGTTCCAAAACAACGTTTGCTTCTTTTATTAATATCTCATAAAACAAATGCGTTGCTATAAAATTGCATCTGTTCATAATATCCCGCGAATTTGAAGGAATCGCATCCAAAGTTTTCAATTTGCTTTTAACGTCGGAACCGATAACAAAATCAGCTCCCATTAATCTTGCCACCGAAACCGGAGTGACGTTAACGTGGGCGCCGTCAGTATACCAAACGCCGTCTATATTTACCGGCGGAAAAACTCCGGGAATTGAAGTTGACGCCAAAACTATTTTTCTTAAAGAGCCTTCGGTAAAAATTTTTTCTTTACCGTTTGTGATATCGGTTGCAACGCACGCCAATGGAATCTTTGTATCCCTGATGTCAATATCTGGAATTATCGTATTAATCATCTCTTCCAACATTGAATTGGCAAAAAAAGAGTTCCCGTCGCCCGATGTGCCGTATTTTACGAATTCTCTGGCTTTTCTGATAAGATTTTTTGCGGAAGGCGCCTGCGCGTCTCCCTGTAATTTTTCCATATTAAGTTTTGAAAACATCTTATTGAAAAGATAATCTTTAAGCGTTTTTTCTATTTTGTCAACGTCCTGTTCTACGGCGTATAACGCGCCTATAACAGAACCCATTGAAGTGCCGGCAATCATATCAAATCTTATATTATTTTCTTCAAGAATTTTTAATATCCCCAGATGAGCCAAACCTCTTGCCCCGCCGCCGCCCAATGCAATAGCTTTTTTCATGTTTCTTCCTTTACACATAAAATTATTTTGCACAATAGCCGAGTTGCCCGCATGCCGCGCCTATATCCAAACCCTTTGCTTCCCTTATATTAACCGTTATTCCGTTTAATTTTAGTATTTTTTTAAAATTTAAAACCGCTATCTGCTCGGGAGTTTCATAATCATTTTTATCGGACCGGTTATAAGGTATCAAATTGACCTGAACCGCGGGGCCGATCAAATCGGCGGTTCTCATAAGTCTTGCAAGCCTGTGAGCATCCGACGACGTGTCATTAAATCCTTTTATCAGAATATATTCCACGGTTATTCTTGAGTTTGTTTTTTTCAGATAATATCTGCACGCCTGCAGCAAATCGGATATTTTGGCGTCAAAATTATTCGGAATAATCTTTTTTCTTTGTTTGTCGTCGGTAGCATGCAAAGACAACGCAAATCTGACGCCGTACATCGCATTTGCCAGATTCTTAATCGCCGGTATTATTCCTACCGATGAAACCGTTATATGCCTTTTGCCTATATTTAATTCTTTTTTTGAAATTATGCTCTCAATGGCCGAAGTCAGATTTGTATAATTCAAAAAAGGTTCTCCCATTCCCATAAATAAAACTCCGGAGATCCTTTCTTTTATGTCATTTTCTATGTGTATAATTTGTTCTAAAATTTCGCCTCTTGATAAATTTCTTAAGAATTTGATTTTGCCGGAAGAACAAAAATTGCAGGAAACCGGACATCCTATTTGGGTTGAAATACATACGGATTTTGCCGATTCAGAAGGCAGATACACCGCATATACATAATGTGAATCATACGTTTTGAAAGTATATCTGACAGTGCCGTCCAACACAGATTCTTTTTTTATTACATTTTGAAAACTTCTTAAATAAAAAGATGATTCCAAATTTCCTCTGATATCTTTTGGCAAATTTGAAAATTTTTCAAACGAATCGGCCTTTTTAACATAAAGCCATTCCGCAATTTGTTTTATTCTGTATTCTTCGCAGACCAACGGTTTTAAAACGGAATAAAGCTGTTTCGGTTCAACATCCAGTATAAAAGCCTTTTTTAATTGTTTCATTTTCCCCTTAGTAAATCACTTTCGGAATTTTATATTTTTCTTCGCCGGCCATACTCGCCATATGTTCCAGTCTTTTTATTCTCTCCTGTACCGGCGGATGCGTTGAAAACAAATTGCTTACATTCTTTGAAGAAAACGGCGAAACTATAAACATATGCGCAGTCTGCAGACTGACGGTATTATTTAATTTCTCGTTCCCGTTGGTAAGTTTTCTTAAAGCATTTGCCAACGCCAGAGGATCTTTGGAAATAATTCCGCCTGTTTCATCGGCAATATATTCTCTGGAACGGGAAATCGCCATTTGTATAAGCATGGCGGCAACCGGAGCCAGAACCATAAATAAAATCATGGCAAGAGGATTTTTATTGTCGCGGCTGCCTCCGAAAAAGAAAGCGAATCTGGCAATAAGCATTATCGCTCCCGCCACCGTGGCCGCGACAGAACCTATAAGAATATCCCTGTTTTTTACATGGGATATTTCATGCGCTATGACGCCTCTCAATTCTCTTTCGTCCAAAATATTCAAAATTCCTTCCGTTACGGCTACAACGGCATGTTCGGGATCTCTGCCTGTTGCAAAAGCGTTCGGCATATTGCTGTTTATATAATAAAGCTTAGGCGTCGGAATATTTGCCTGCAAGGCAAGTTCTTTTATCATTTGATATAGTTTAGGTTCGGATTCGGGAGATACTTCCTTTGCTCCGTACATTGAAAGGACTATTTTGTCCGAAAACCAGTAAGAGGTAAAATTCATAATTACCGCAAATATAAAACCTATGGCCATTCCGGCGTTTCCGCCTATCATATTGCCTATAATCAAGAATAACAGCGTCAACAATAACAAAAGAGAAAAAGTTTTTAATTTATTCATATACATTACCGTCCTTCCAATTTTTAGTATTATACAAAATTAAGCACAATGTTGTAACATTTTATATTCCGCATTTGTCTAATAAACATATTTCAAAAAAAAGGAGAGGTCTTATGAAAAACGTAAGTAAAATTTTTTTAGGATTACTGTTTATTTTGCCGTTTTATGTTTCAAATGGACTTGCCGGCGAGTGTATGAGTCCCGACTGCATGAATAAAGGAGAAAAAGGACAATTCTCAAAAATGCAGGCAAAAAGAGATAAAATGGAAGCCAAAATGATGGAAGAGTTAAAAGTAACCCCTGAACAAAAAACAAAACTTGAATCATTAAGAAAAAATCACGAAGAAAAAATCAGCGTATTAAGAACACAAATGAAAGAAAAAAGAGACGCAATAAAGACCGAACTGTTAAAAGACAATTATGACGCAGACGCGCTTGACGGGTTAAAAAATGATATAAAAGAACTTTCCGGCTCAATGGCGGTAGAAAGAGCAAACGTTGCCATAGAAATGAGAAAAATTCTTACTCTTGAACAATTTAAAAAACTTGAGGCAAAAAAACCAAAAATGGAAATGAAAAAAATGAAAAAGATGAAAGACGATATGCCGCCTCCGCCTCCGATGGAAGAATAAGCCTGTAAATTAACATTTTATAGAAATGCCTGCCTGCACCATCATAATGCGGCGGGCATTTTTAATTCATTGACACTATTATGGCATATTTGATATTATTTCGGGATTAGTTTCGGAGGAATAAATGTCTATAAAATACATAAAAAACGAATTATACATAGAAGGTTTGTCCGCTGCGCAACTTGCCAAATTGTGCGGGACGCCTACATATGTATATTCAAAAAAATTAATATTAAATAATTTTAATAATTATAAGAAAGCATTCAAAAATGATATAGTTTGCTATGCGGTTAAAGCAAATTCAAATCAGACGTTATTAAAAATACTTTCCGAACTCGGCGCGGGAGCCGATATAGTCTCGGGCGGCGAATTATTTAAAGCCTTAAGAGCCGGTATTGACCCGCAAAAGATAGTTTATTCCGGCGTAGGAAAAACCGCCGAAGAAATAACTTATGCTATTGAAAGCAATATTCTAATGTTTAATATAGAATCATATGAGGAACTTTGCGAAATAAATAAAATTGCAAAAAAAATAAATAAAACCGCAAGAATTTCTTTCAGAATTAACCCGAATGTTGATCCAGATACTCATAAATATATCGCAACAGGAAAACACGGAACAAAATTCGGAATAAAATATGAAGACGCGCTTGATATGTATACAGCTGCGTCAAAAATGAGCAATATTGAAATCGTAGGCATTGACACGCATATAGGCTCACAAATTTTAAAAGTTGAACCTTACAGGCTGGCGGCTGTAAAAATTGCAAAACTTATAGACAGGCTTGAAAAAGAAAACATTATATTGAAATATATAGATATCGGAGGCGGTTTGGGAATAAAATATGAAAATTCACAAAAACCTCCTAAACCGGCAGAATTAAAGAAAGCCGTAATGTCGGTTTTCGGCAAATACAAAAATAAAACTTTAATAGTTGAACCGGGCAGATCCATAATCGGAGATACAGGCGTTATGATCGGCAGAGTTCTCTACAGAAAAAAATCCGGGAACAAAAATTTCCTGATAGTTGATATTGCGATGAACGACTTAATAAGACCTACTTTGTATGACGCTTATCATAATATAATACCGGTTAAAAAAACTTTTAAAAAACAAATAATAATGGATATCGTCGGGCCGGTATGCGAAAGCGGCGATTTCATGGCAAAAGACAGAAAATTTCCTCTTTTGGAACAGGGAGATTTGATTGCCGTTGAATGCATAGGCGCTTACGGTTCGTCAATGTCGTCACAATATAATTCAAGAAAAAGAGCCAGAGGAGTCATAATTGACGGTAAAAAAATTATACATATAAGAAGAAGAGATACTTTTGAAGATTTATTGAGGCTGGAAGAAAATCTGGAAAAAATTTCATGAAAAACATTAATTTTTATAAACTAACGGCAGCCGGCAATGATTTTGTTCTGATAGATAACAGAAATAATATAATACGGGAATCGGAACAATCCGCTGTGGCTTTAAAACTCTGCGACAGAAAATATGCAATCGGGGCAGACGGTTTAATTTTGCTTGAAAAAAGCGAAAAAGCCGATTTCAGAATGAGGTATTATAATTCGGACGGATCGCATGCGAGCATGTGCGGCAACGGAGGCAGATCCATAGCGAGATTTGCATATGAGCTCGGCATAGTTAAACAAAATATGAAGTTTGAAACTGACGCCGGATTGATAACGGCAGACATAAAATCCGAAACTGTCGTTAATTTGGCGCTGTATGATCCGAAAGATTTACAACTTGATATAAAATTACAAATTGAAGATAAAAATTTTGAAATATCTTCTCTGAACACAGGCGTTCCTCACGCGGTAATATTTGTTGATGATATTGAAAAAATTAATGTTTTTAAATACGGCAGGCTCATAAGACATCATGAAAAATTCGCGCCGGCAGGCACAAACGTAAATTTTGTACAGGTTGCACAGAATAATACGATTTTGGTCAGAACTTATGAAAGAGGCGTAGAGGATGAAACTCTTGCCTGCGGAACCGGAGTAACAGCTTCTTCCATAATTGCGGCAATAAAAAATAAAGTTAAAGTTCCGGTAAAAATTATCACAAGAGGCAAAGATAAACTTTCGGTAAATTGTTCGTTTGAAAACTCAAAAATTTCAAACGTATTTTTAGAAGGTCCGGCAATAGTAGCCTTTAAGGGAACTGTCGTCGTTTAATTAAAAATGTTTAAGGAGATTTTATGTTTTCAGGGTCGTATACGGCATTAGTAACACCATTCAAAAATAACAGCGTTGATTTTGATGCTTTTGAAAAATTAATAGAAATGCAGATTGCAGGCGGAATTACGGGAGTTGTCCCTTGCGGCACTACAGGCGAATCGGCGACTTTATCACATCAGGAACACGATGAAGTGATTGAAGCGGCGGTAAAATATGCAAAAAAAAGAATTAAAGTAATTGCAGGAACGGGGTCAAATTCAACTGCCGAAGCAATAAGACTGTCAAAACACGCCGAAGAAGTAGGATGCGACGCGGTATTGCTCGTTTCACCTTATTACAACAAACCCACGCAGCAGGGTTTATATCTTCATTTTAAAGAAATAGCAGAATCTTTGAAAATTCCGGTAATTCTTTACAACATTCAGGGAAGAACGGCCGTCAACATAGAACCTGCGACTATTAAAAAACTTCACGACGATTGCAAAAACATAGTTTCCGTAAAAGAAGCTTCGGGTTCTTTGGACCAAATGTCGCAGATAAGGCTTTTGTCGCCCGATTTATGCATGCTTTCCGGCGATGATTCTCTGACTCTGCCTTTAATGTCAATAGGCGGCAAAGGGGTTATATCCGTATTATCCAACATCGTGCCGAAAGACGTTTCGGATATGGTAAACGCCATGCTTAAAGGCGATTTGGACAAAGCGCAGAAACTTCACTTTAAATTATTTCAGCTTGTAAAAATGATGTTTATAGAAACAAATCCTATTCCTGTAAAAACGGCAATGGGAATGATGGGCCTTTGTTCGGATGAATTAAGGCTGCCTATGTGCCATATGCAAAAGGCTAACAGAGATAAGTTGGCTGAAGCTTTAAAAGCTTACGGACTTATAAAGTAAAGGAGTTTTTATGATTAATATAATAGTTTGCGGCGCAGACGGAAGAATGGGCCGTTCAATAATAAATATCGCAAAAGCAGACCCTGAAATAAAAATAACGGGCGCAGTTGAAATTGATTCAAGCCCGGCCGTAGGGACCGGAAATCCCGTCATAACAAAAATATCCGATTTGGACAAAATAGTAAATCCCGGCGATATTTTGGTTGATTTTACCGTAGCATCAAACACAGTTAACGTTTTAAAAACAGCCGTAAAGAAAAACGCAAAAATGGTAATAGGAACAACAGGTCTTTCCGACGGACAAAAAGAAGAAATTGAAAAAGCTTCAAAAACAATACCGGTTGTTTTTTCCCCTAATATGTCGGTAGGCATCAACATACTTATAGATTTGGTTGAAGAACTTGCAAAAAAAATACCGAATTATGAAGTTGAAGTCGTTGAATTTCATCACAATAAGAAAAAAGACGCTCCTTCCGGAACCGCCGTAAGGCTTGCCGAAGCTGTTGCAAAAGGACTCGGTAGAAATTTGAAAGAACAAGCCGTATACGGCAGACACGGTTTGAGTCCTGAAAGAACAAAAGAAGAAATAGGAATACACGCCGTAAGATGCGGCGATATTGTCGGAGATCATACTGTTTACTTCGCAGGTCTGGGCGAAAGAATAGAAATTACCCACAGAGCCCACTCAAGAGAAAATCTTGCATCAGGCGCTGTCAAAGCCTGCAGATGGCTTGAAAACCAGAAACCCGGTCTTTATGATATGAGAGACGTTTTGGGTCTAAAATAACAAAAGCAACAGGAGATGCTAATGGACATTAAGTACAACGATAAATTAAAAAAACTGCCCCCATATCTTTTTATTGAAATTGACAGAAAAAAGAAGGAAGCTATCGCTAGGGGAGCCGATATAATCGCTTTAGGAGTAGGCGATCCGGATATGCCTACGCCTGACCATATAATAAAAGCCGGACAAAAAGCTCTTGAAAAATCCGCAAATCACCAGTATCCTTTCGGCGCGGGAATGATTTCTTTCAGAAAAGCCGTGTCTGAATGGTATAAATCAAGATTTAACGTTGATATCAATGCAGAAAACGAAGTCTGCGCTTTGATAGGTTCAAAAGAAGGCATCGGACACATTCATCTCGGTTTTATAAATCCCGGCGATGTCGTTTTAATACCTGAACCGGGCTATCCTGTTTATAATACAGGCACAATATTTACCGACGGCGTACCATATTTTATGCCTCTTCTTGAAAAAAATAAATTTTTGCCCGATTTGGATTCAATTCCTAACGAGGTAGTTAAAAAAGCAAAAATAATATTTATAAATTATCCAAATAACCCAACTTCAGCCGTTGCACCGAGAGATTTTTTGGTTAAACTTGTTGAATTTGCAAAAAAGAACAACATAATAGTCGCCTACGACAACGCTTATTCCGAAATGTATTACGAAGAAAAACCTTTGAGTTTTCTTGAAATACCCGGAGCCAAAGAAGTCGGAGTGGAATTTCATTCCCTGTCAAAAACTTACAACATGACAGGATGGAGAATCGGCTGGGTATGCGGCAATAAAGATATAGTAGCAGGAGTAGCAAAAGTCAAAGACAACTATGATTCAGGCGCTTTTCAGGCAGTTCAGGAAGCAGGAATCTGCGCTCTTACTTCTTCACAGGAATGCGTTGAAGAAATGAGAAAAATGTATAAAGAAAGAAGAGACGTATTATGCGACGGCCTGACAAAACTCGGATGGCAGATAACAAAACCCAAGGCAACGTTTTACGTATGGGCTAAAATACCAAAAGGATATACTTCTGCAAAAACTGTCGGGAAACTTCTTGACGAATGCGCAATAGTATGCACTCCCGGAAACGGCATGGGCTCTTCCGGAGAAGGATACGTGAGGTTTGCCCTTACGGTTCCGGTTCCAAGAATTAAAGAAGCTTTGGAAAGAATAGCAAATTTAAAATGGTAAAAAATATATATAATTAAAGAAATACGGCTTTATGAAAAACTCTAAAGCCGTATTTTTATTTAAAAAATGAAAAAAATAAAATATGTTAATGTTTATCTGGCCTTCGGAAGCAATATCGGTAATAGAAAAAAAAACATAGAAAAAGCTTTTGAAAAATTAAAACAGAAAAATATACGTCTAATAAAAAAATCTTCCTATTATAAAACTTCTCCTGTGGGACCGTCACAAAGATTCTTCTATAATTCGGCTGCTAAATTCAGAACATCTTTTACTCCAAAAGATCTGTTGATGATTTTAAAAAAAATTGAAGAGGATTTGGGAAGGATAAAAAACATAAAATGGGGCCCCAGAATTATTGACATAGACATACTCTTTTATTCCGATAAAATTATACGTCAAAAAAATATTATTATCCCGCATAAAGAAATAAAAAACAGGCTTTTTGTACTTTATCCTCTTGCAGAAATAGCACCCTCTCTTACTCATCCAAATTATAAAAAACAAATAAAGACCCTGCTAAATAAAGCTTTAACAGAGTCTTCGGATTTTATAAAAAAACTATAAATTATTATCTTATTACCGCTATCTTTTTAATAAGTTTATCGGAATCAGTTCTTATCATCATAAAATAAACGCCTTGAGCCACTTCGCTGCCCGATTTATTTTTACAATCCCATTCAAACATTCTGCTGCCGCTTCCCATAAGCACTGTATCCTCTATGGAAAACATTCTTATCAATTGTCCTGAAACGGTAAAAAACTGAATGCTAAGATTTTGCTGGTCGGACGGTAAATTTATTATTGACAATTTTGAATTTCTTACCGGATTAGGATAGTAAATTACATGGGCCAAATCGGTAAATATTACGGATTGTTTGCCCGGGAAATATGTAAAATCTTTTCTTGAAGTGACGTCCGTAGTTTCATAAACAGGCTCTATATTATAAGACTGGTTTGCTTTCATTTTCGTAAAATTAGGCATCAAATAACCGTAGTTTTGAAGCGCGTTATTGACATCAGCAATTGCTGTGGTTCCGGTAAATCTTTTGTTGGAAACTCCGCTTACAGAAGTATCCGGTATGAGAGGGTCATTATTTTTATCGGTTATATTGCCTACAGTTTTATATGCCTGGCTTGTTTCTTCTATTGCATAATTTAGTTTGACTATCAATCTTGCATTTGTAGCCGAAACTATACCCATTGACCCATTCGGAATTCCGCATACGCTGCCGCTTTGGTACTCAGAATATATAGTTCCCATAGTTCCGGCGTCATCGGCGCCTTGTACTGTAGGCGAAAAATATTTACTAAGTCTTGTTTTTTCAGATTCACTTGCCAATTTTTCCTTCAATAAAATTCTTGTCGTATTCTGTGAATAACCCATAATTTTGTTGACAAAACTAAGTCCGGCATCCGATAACGCATCTACAAAAGCTTCATAATCCGGCAAATATTGTCCAAAAATAAAATACATATTATTAGCACTATTTGAAATTCCGGATAACTGTATCCCTGAATTAATTCTTTCTCCTAAACTATCAAGATAATAACTTCTGCTGTCGGGAGACGATGTATTTGTATCGTTAAATGCGGAAACCGTATCAGTTCTAAAATAATCTGATGATAAACCCTGATAACTTGCATCGTTTGCCAAAGCATATTGTGTCCAATCCCACGTTCCGGCACTTGCCTGTTCTAATGCCACTAAATAATGAGTTCTGTCATTATTATTTTTTTGCGGATTCATCGGATCATTAAAATCGAAGCGTGATTCATCAATGTGGTAAATTAAAAGACCTCTTTTTGCACTATATTCAGGTAAAGCATAATCAAATCCCAGTGCTTGTCTGTTTTCTACCAAAAAATATTCATATGAGCTAAAATTAGGACTTTTTAATATATAAAAACCTTCGGGAGATGTGCCTGAAGCTGCAATATTATTTACACCCGTAACAGGCGTTTTAGGATTAATCCAGCCAAGAATATATTTTATCCATGCACTCGGATGTGCAGGCATATTCCCGGAAGGCCCCTGCCAAGTATTCCAACTTCCTCCCGCCATCAAACAAAATGGACCTACTCCGGCGCTTGTATATGTATAATCATATAAATCAGGAACACCGAAAAAATGCATGGATTCATGGCAAATTACTCCTATTATGGTTATTCCGTGAGTATCCGGGAGAAGGTCATAACCTCTTCTTGCCGGCGCCGTATGATATCTTGAAAACGTAATACCGTCTATAACGGTATCCGGAATAAATCCCATATGAGACCATATACCATCATTTCCGGCATACTCTGCTCCTCCGCCGGCATGAATAATAGTTAAATTATCCGGAGTATCGGATGTCGGCCATATTTCTTTAAAATTAAAACCCGAATTGTTTAGTTTTGTCAAAGCTTCGGTTACCATATCCTGTATATGTTCCATTCCGTTTTGGTAGTAATATTCATAATCGTTATCAAGCGTAATTATCTGCGTAATAACGGAATTCATATTTATTTTTGCGTATGAAGCTTCTTTAAAAAAATCAAATACCGAACCTTTTGCTCCGTCAAGAGAATAGCCGTTTTGATTAAAAAGATTATTATAAGCACTTATAATTTCACTGTCGCTTGAATTTTTGAAAGGAATACTTGAAGTAAACTTCACATCATTAAACTGAACTAAAATAACCAAATTCGTTTTAGTTAATTGTTCTGTTATATATGGAGCCTTCGAATAATTTGAAGTAACGGACGAATATGTCTGTTGTTGGGATTTTGTTTTGTAAGCTGATTTTTTTTGTCTTGCTTTTTGCAATTTAGTTTCATCTTTTAAAGATTTTTGAATAGAAACCGGGAAATTTTTACCTACGATCTTAGCGGAAGGTTTTAAACTTCCGTCTGTATCTTTTTGGGCGTAAACCCAGTATTTACTTTTATTATCCTTTAAAATCGTATAACCGGAACTGT
This sequence comes from Candidatus Proruminimicrobium quisquiliarum, assembly GCA_018433245.1. GTDB lineage: Bacteria > Elusimicrobiota > Endomicrobiia > Endomicrobiales > Endomicrobiaceae > Proruminimicrobium > Proruminimicrobium quisquiliarum. The sequence continues at coordinate 96,832 of JAHDRN010000001.1, read as the reverse complement.
CTTCATTCCAGCTATAAAATTCGTCGCCTTTTAAGCATATTTTAATTTTTGAACCGTCCGGCTGCGAAACTTCAACCGCTTTAGGATTTGCAATTACGGCAAAAGAAATTTCCGAAGAATAAATTAGAACAAACATTAAAAACAAGTAAAACCAAATATTTCTGATTTTTTTCATAAAATTTACCTTTTAAAACTTTACTACCAAAGAAAACATATGCGTAGTTCCCACATCGCCTTTTGGCAGCCACGCGTAATCTACCGATAAATAATCAAAATCAAAACCGAGACCGGCCGTAAGATTTGATATAAATTCAGTCGTATTGTCAACTTCGTTTCTAATTAAAGGAAAAGAATAGCCTATTCTGAATTTCAAATTTTCAAATTTTGTTTCTGCGGCTAATTTCAAATCGCTTATATCATCGTTAAAATAACTGTCAAACTGCGCTATTACAGACGATGCATCGGAAACGTTGCCTATAACCGAAAAATAAAAATCGGAAGGCAGGTTAAAACCGTTAACCTGAGATCCGAAATTATTTAAACCCGAACCAAAATAAAAAGTTTCATTTATAAAATATATTCCGCTTAAAGAACCTGCAAATCCGGAATAAGAAACATCATCTATTGCCTGCTGCAGATATTTTGCGGAAATACCGGCCGAAATTGTTTCATTGAATTTTAATCCGTATGACAAACTTACAACTTTATCGCTTGCCCCGAAACTTCCCTGTTGAATTCCGGTATCAGAAATTCTGTCCAAAGATCCCAAATCCAAATAAGTAACGGATATGCCTATTCCGGAATTTTTAGTGACCGGAACGTTAAAACAGGCAACGCTGTATCCTGTATTTTCAATATAAACGGCATGAGTTACTATAAGAGAATATGGTGAAAAAGGAATTACAGAAGGATTTGACGCCGCCGATGCAACGCTTGATATATTGGTGTTTGATAAAGCGGCATCCGAAGCCGTCATAGGTATCGTTAAAACCTGAAAAGCCGTACTGCCGACGCCGCCGGCCGTAAGATATGCGGTAACAAAAAACATCAAGAAACAAATTGATAAGATTTTTATTTTCATATTATGATTTGTTACGCGTCCAAGTATACATTAAAAACGTCTGTTTTGCAATAATTAAAAAAATCAATATCTGATGTTTTTAAGTATTTCATGGGCTAATTTTAAAGCGTCTCTGCCGTTTTCGCCGGTTATCATAGGAGCTTTGTTATCTTTAATACATGACAAAAAATGATCATCTTCATAAAATAACGGTTCCTTTGTTCCTATTTCCGGAGTTATTGTTTCTATATCCGCCATAGTTTTAAGATGTTTTACGTCATTTTTAGACGAATAAACATTTACCGTTTTACCGGCGTAATCAATATGCACGGCTCCGTTATTTTGACAAACTGCCATTTTTCTGCATTTGTCAAACGAAACCCGGCTTATGGAAATATCGGCGATACATCCGTTTTCAAATCTAAGTCTGGCTTTTGCCGTATCTTCGTATTCCGAAAAAACTTTTTTCCCGTAAGCTTCAATTGATACAATCTTAGATTTTACCAATGTCAAAATTACGTCTAAATCATGAATCATTAAATCTAAAACTACGCCTATATGATTCATTCTAGGGTCATAAGGGCCGATGCGTACGGCTTCAATAAATTTAGGTTCTTTTATATAAGGTTTTGCGGCTGTAAAAGCGGGATTAAATCTTTCAATATGTCCTACCTGCAAAACAAGTTTTTTTGTTTTTGCGATACTTATGAGTTCATCGGCATGTTCAACGGAAATAGTAATAGGTTTTTCAACAAGACAATGTATTCCGGCATTTAAAAATTTCTTTGCGATATCGTAATGATAAGGAGTAGGTACGGCTATTACGGCGGCATTTATCTTTCCTATTACGTCATCAACCGACGTAAAATTTTTCGTTCCGCGTAATTGCGCAATTTGAGCGCCTCTTTCCTCGCTTGCGTCTATGACTGCGACCAATTCCGAATTTTCGTGTTGCGATAATATTCTCGCGTGATGCTGTCCTAACGAACCGACTCCTACAACCGCCGTTTTAATTTTATTCATCTTTATTTTTTAAAATTCCTTATTGTATTTACCATAAACTTTATGTCTTTATCCGAAAGCGCCGGATGAACGGGAAGCGACAATACTTCTTTTACGGCCTGCTCGGCTTGCGGGCAACTGACTTTTTTATATCCCAAATCTTTATAAAGCGGCTGTTTATAAATAACCTCAGGATAATAAATACCGCATCCGATACCGTTTTCCTGTAAATATTTCATAAATCTGTCTCTTAATCCGTTTTTAATTCTGACCGTATATTGGTGAAAAACATGGACACATCCTTTTGGAACATAAGGCGCGCCGATAAAATCCAAACCTTTTAATCCGTTTGACAGCAGGCTTGCGTTTTTTATTCTTTGTTTTGTCCATTTTTCTATCTCTTTGCACTGCTCTATTCCCATAGCGGCCGCAATATTTGTTAATCTGTAATTATATCCCAAAACCGTATGCGTTGAATGTCCGGCTCTGCCGTGGTTGATGACCTGTCTTGAAAGAGCATCAATATTTTTATTGTTTGTCAAAACTATTCCGCCTTCTCCCGTCGTCATATTTTTTGTCGCGTAAAAAGAATATGCCGCCGCATCCCCTATTGAACCTACTTTTTTATTATTGTGTTCAGCCAAATGAGCCTGACATGCGTCCTCAATCAAAGCAAATTTATATTTTTTCTTTAATTTAAGCAAAGCTCCCATGTCGCTTGAAAGTCCGTAAAGATGAACGCATATAACGGCTTTTACTTTTTGCGTTTTTAATATTTTTTCAACGCTTTTAGGACAAATATTGAATGTCAATGGATCTATATCGGCAAATACCGGTTTGGCTCCGCAAAAAAGAATTGAATTTGCGGTAGCGATAAAAGTAAACGGCGTAGTTATTACTTTGTCGCCTGCTTTAACTCCGCATGCGATTAACGCAGTATGTAAAGCCGTAGTCCCGTTTGAACAAGCTATTCCGAATTTAGCATTTGAGAGTTTTGCAAACTGCCGTTCAAACTGCTCAACGTATTTGCCGCTTGCAACGACTCTTGAATCAATTACTTCATTGATAATCTTTTTTTCTTCTTTGCCGAAAATCGGATGCACTAAAGGAATCATAGTATTTCTCCTGATATTTTAAAATTTTTGTTTTTATATTTTTAAAAATTTATTTCATATTATATAAAATAAATTTCAAAAAACATAAAAAATAAAAAGAGCCGAATTTAATAATTTAGTTCGGCTCTTTTTATTGTATAAATTTTTTAATTGTTATATTCCGAATTTATAACTTAAATCCATCTTTACAAGATTTATAGGATACTTATAAGTTGTCTGACTATGAGTGAACGGATCTATAGCTGAAACTTCCTGAGTATATGAGCGCGAATATAAAAGCGTCGCACTAAAAGATTTTGTAAATTTATATCCGGCTCCTATATTAAAATATCTCATATTGTACATATTTACGTCAGCAACATTCGCCGTTTGACCAAATAAGTTGAAACACTAGAATCAAAAGTCGGAGTACATATTTACGTCAGCAACATTCGCCGTTTGACCGTTATACAATACGGCGGTATTGTAAATATCCGGATCATTATAAAAACCAAAAAGTAGCGATAATTTTTCAGTAGGCATATATTCTGTGCCAAATTTAACAACAGTAGTGTCAACATATTTGGCGGATGTCCAAGAATACTCTGTGTGCGCAATAGCTGCGGTAAATCTAAAGTTATCAAATAAATCGTAAGCAATACCTCCTTCTATAGTCATCGGATATCTGTAATGTTTATCCATTCCAGCTATATCGGTAAGTCTTATAGAACTGCCGCTTCTAAAAATAGCACCTGTACTTAGTTTTCTAAAAGGTTTGTATATTAAACCCAAGTTTCCCTGAAAACCGTATCCGCTTCTTGTGTAATCCGTATCAAGAGAGCCCAAATTAGTAATTGTTCTTCTTTCATTCATATTTACAAGATCAACGCCTACAGCAACTGATAAATTTTCGTATATTTCTCTTGCAACGGAAAAATTGCAAACCAAAAAACTGTATTGCCCCTCTATTTTCGCTATCGTTCCTGACGGATAAGGCGGAGTAGGAAGCGTTTGTTCAAGCTTTCCTCCGCCTCCGCCTGAAACGTAAATACCGGCTGCGACTATAGTTTTTTTATCCTTATCAACGGCTGTTGAAAATGCCGCAAAAGGCAGCAAAGCGTTTGTTTGGAATTTATTAAACATAGTGCCGTCTGAAGTAGCATCGTAGTTTATATAAAAAACAGATGTCATAACCTGTGTTTTTTTTTGATATGCAAGTCCGGCGGGATTCCAAAAAATCGCTGTCAAATCATCGGCGACAGCAGTAAAAGCCTGTCCATATCCGGCAGCCCTTGCTCCTGGCTGAATAAAAATACCTTTGGCATAAATATAACTTGAAAAACTCAAAACAAAGAATGCGACTCCTAAAAACTTCAAAATCCTTATCATTCGTCCTCCGTTTTTATTGTTTGTCACGAAATAACCACGCAGTTTTCGTTTTATTTAATATTTGATTCGCAAATCAGTATTTGGAAAAATGTACTTTGAAAACTGTTTTATACATAATAAATCAAAGCGCACGAAAAGTAAATTATCTTTTAAATCTCATTTAAATTATAAATTTAATCGGTATTTTATGTTTTAATATAAAAATAATTTCTTAATTATAACCGTTATATGCATTTTAAAACTTGTAATTAATGTCAAATCTTGCCATATCAATCGGATATTCGTAGGTTACGCCATTATACACAACATCCTGAGTAAACGAATGCGTATATGTAAGATCCAAATTAACATTTTTAGAGACATCATATCCGGCCCCTATGCAACCATATTGCATATTATACATATCTATATTCGTCAGGGTATATGTATCTGATTTATTATAAATATTAGGGTCAGTAAAGAAACCTAAATGCAACGCTAATTTATCATTAGCCTTATATTCGGTACCGATTCTAAATTGGACAGTATCAGTGTAATTGGCGCTTGTCCATGAATACTTATTATATGCTACGGCAACCGCAACCGTTAACTGATTCAAAGCTTTATATGAAGTTCCCAGTTCCATTGTCATAGGATAAGTATAACCATCAATAAAAGACGGATTTGACGCATTTAGTTCTTTTGGCAACCCTATGCGAGTTCCGCTTCTTAATATAAAACCTGTACTTAATTTTTTAACAGGTTTGTACATTATACCCAAATTGCATTGAAATCCGAACGCACTTCTATCATAATCAATACCATATAAATTGGCCACTAATTTATCTCTCATTTCTATACCTTCAAAACCAAAACCTACTGATAATTTATCGTTTATATTCTTTGCTACGGATACGTTATAAATCATAAAACTTTGTTGACCTTCAATTTTTACTCCAGCCGGCAATCCTACCAATTTGCCACCGCCGCCGCCCGAAGCATAAATGCCAAACGCAATTGTCATTGTTTCATTAAACGGAGTGGAAAATCCTAAAAAAGGAATTATTGCCGTTGTTTCATATTTTGTAGGACCTCCGCCTGTATCGTTTGACATTGCACTATCGGAAATAAAATAAGAAGAAAGCATTACTTGTTTATTTTTTTGATAAGCTAAACCAGCCGGGTTCCAGTAAATAGCCGTTAAATCATCGGCTATTGAAACAAATGCTGTTCCGAAACCAGTCGCTCTTGCTCCTGGAGTAATAAAAGGTCCCTTTGCTCTAACAGAACTTGCTGTGAAAAAAACAACCAAAAAAACTACTAAATATTTTGAATACTTTGCCATTATTTTCCCTCCGTTTTAAACAGCCACTATAGTGATATCATTCTCTTTGGCTTTTTTGATAACTTCATCTTTATCTAAAATCAAAGTTGAACCGGCTTCAATCGCCATAGCCCTGATTTTATTATTTTTTAACGTATCTATTGTTTTCAATCCTATAACAGGAACATCAAATCTGAAATCCTGGTTCGGTTTTGCAACTTTTATTACAATTGCGTTTTCACCCCCCAAAGAATAAGCTCTTTTTATACATTCGTCCGTTCCTTCAATTGATTCAACGGCAAGAACGGATCTGCCTTTTACAACAACCGTCTGACCTATATCAAGGCCCGCTATGCTTTTTGCTATATCAAATCCGAACTCAACGTCTTTATTTTCCTCCGAATTTAATTTTTTGCCTGTAAGCAACCCTTTAGGCGCAAGCAAATGTTTTAAATAAATATGAGACGGCAAAAAATCTATTCCGTCTTTTTTAAATTCTTTGACAACCGCCTCAAGAATTGTATCCGCTTTTTTATTTATAAGAGAACCCATTAGTTTCATTGCTCTCATATCCATTTTCAACGCGGAATAAATATTGGCATGTTTGACATATCCGACCATTGTCAAAGTTTTAATATTTTTTTCTTTTAAAATATCTATGCATTTCTGCAATTGGCCTACGGAAAGCCAAATAAAATCTTCCGAAATTTTTTCAATATCCGGATCGGCTCCTTCTTTCAGGCCTATCACAAATAACTTATTTCCGTGTTTTTGAATCTCACTGGCAACAATAACCGGAAATCTGCCGCCTCCGGCAATTAAACCGGTATAATTAATATTTTTCATCTGGTTCTTGCGATTCCTCTTTGTGATCTTCTTATAAAAGTCACTATTTCCTGGACTTCCGGAACTTTAACTTCAATAAGTCTTGAAAGCGCCTCTTCCAGCGTTAATTTTGACATAAAAAGAGTTTTATACGCATGTTTTATCGCGTCAATCGTTTCGGTTGACATTTTATGTCTTTTAAGTCCTATAAGATTGAGACCTACAAGTCTTGCTCTGTCGCCGTGTGTTTCGGCAAAAGGTATTATATCCATATTTACCTTTGAACCGCCTCCGATTATCGCGTTTCTGCCTATTTTTGTAAATTGATGCACGGCAGCCATTCCGCCGAATACAACATTATCGTCTATTTCAACATGTCCGGCTATGGAACATGCGTTTGCGATAATAACGTTGTTGCCTACGACGCTGTCATGTCCTATATGAGTATATGCCATAAGCAGGCAGTTTTTACCGACGATCGTTTTGCCTGTATTGCTGGTTGCTCTGTTGACGGTCACATATTCTCTCATTACGGATCCGTCGCCTATAATAGCCTTAGTTTTTTCGCCGGCATATTTTAAATACTGCGGCTCGGTTCCTATTATGGCATGCCCGAATATTTTACAGTTTTTACCTATATCGGCATATTCAATGATTGCGTGCGGACCGACAATCGTTCCGTCGCCTATTGTAACTTCTTCTCCTATAACCGCATACGGCCCGATTTCAACATTTTGTCCTATAACTGCCGATTTATCTACAATTGCCGTCTGATGTATCATAATTATGCCCCTCTGTTAACTATAATAAACATAAATTCCGCTTCCGTAACAAGTTTCCCGTCAACGAAAGCTTCGCCCTTTACTTTACCTTTACTGCCGCTGTCTTTAAGCACTTCTATTTTAAGTTCCAGCATATCTCCCGGAATAACGGTTTTTCTGAATTTGACGTTATCTATCCCCATAAAATAAGCCAGTTTATTTTTCATATTCGGTTTTGACAAAAACAAAACGCATGACGTTTGCGCCATAGCTTCAACAATCAAAACTCCCGGCATAATGGGCTGTCCAGGAAAATGCCCCTGAAAAAAACCTTCGTTTCCGCTGACGGCTTTATATCCGGTCGCTTTTTTAGTATCATCGGTAAGTTTAACTCTGTCAACCATTAAAATAGGATATCTGTGCGGAATAATCGTCTGAATTTCCGCGCTGTTTATTATTCTTTCGCCGGCTGTAAATTCTTGCACTTTTTCCTCCGCTTTATTTTCTTCTTTAACTAAAACCGCTTTTTTTACAAACTCTTTTACAAAAAGCCCGTTATTTTTATGACCCGGTTTTACCGCGACTATTTTTGCTTTTATTTGTTTTCCGGACAGATATAAATCTCCGATTAAATCCAATATTTTATGTCTTACAAATTCATTTTCATATCTTAACGGTTCCTTGTTGTATATTCCTGCAGGTCCTATAACGACCGCATTTTCAAGACTGCCGCCTTTTGCAAGACCGTTTGCCTGAAGAGCTTCTATTTCAAAATCAAAACAAAATGTTCTTGAAGGAGCTATTTCGTTTACAAAAATTTCAGGAGTCACGGCAAAAGCGGCTTTCTGGTTTGATAAAAACGGGTGTTCAAAACCTATCGTACATTCTATTTCAAATTTATCGGAAGGATATGCCGTTATCGTTGTTTGCCCGTCACTAAACGTAACCGGTTCTTTGACGATATAATATTCTCTTTCCGTTTCCAGTTCTTTTATTCCGGCTGAAATTATTTGCTCTGTAAGAAGTTTAGCGCTGCCGTCGGATATCGGAGGTTCGTTATTATCTATTTCAACAATCATATTGTCTATTTTAAGCGCGGAACAAATTGCAAGTATGTGTTCAACCGTATACATCTTTACGGCGTTTTTTTCAATAATTGTTCCTCTTATTGCAACCTCATCTGATAAATTCTGCCAGTTGGCCGGCAAATCCGGTTGTCCGGGCAAATCCACTCTTACAAAATGTATGCCGTAATTTGCCTGAGCCGGCTTAAAAACCATTTTACTTTTATTGCCGGTATGCAATCCTATTCCTTCCACAGTTACATCTTTTGATATTGTAGTCTGTTTTGCCATAAAAACGATTAATCCTCTTTTTTATCTAAAAATTTTTCTAATTTTTTTATTTTTCCGTATATTTCGGGCAATTTTTTCATAACCGCAAACATTTTCATATGTTCCTTAATAGGCTGAGCGGGACTTCCGAAAACAACTGATCCGTCTTCAATATCAGACATAATACCAGACTTGGCTCCCACCATGACATTATTTCCTATTTTAATATGGCCGGAAAGCCCTACCTGCCCGGCAAGAGTAACATTATCTCCTATTTCCGTTGAACCGGCAATACCAACCTGCGCGACAATCTTGCAATTTCTGCCGATCTTGACATTATGGGCAATCATAACCAAATTATCTATTTTTGTGTTATCTCCAATGACGGTTTTTCCGGTTGTAGCCCTGTCTATCGTAGTATTGGAACCTACTTCAACATTATTTCCTATTTCAACCGTTCCTATCTGCGGTATTTTGAAAACTTCGCTTCCTACTGTTTTATAACCGAATCCGTCTCCTCCTATAACTACTCCTGATTGAAGTATGCATCCTGTTCCGATTTTAACGTTATTTCTTATGGTAACGTTCGGGTAAATTAAACAATTATCTCCTATGCTTACGTCTGCTCCTATGTAAACATTGGGAAGTATCTTTGTATTTTTGCCGATAAAAACTTTTTCTTCTATAACGACATTGTCGCTTACGGTAACATTTTCTCCTATTGTCGCGCTTTCTGAAACCGTTGATTTCCGGCTGATTCCCGGTCGAATATTTGATAATCTTTCGTTATCAATTATTGTTAAAATTTTCGCAAAAGCCAAATACGGATTTGAAACTAAAATTAAATTTTTACTTCCCAAATGTTCATAACTTATATTATCCGGATATATTATAACTCCGGCTTTTGTATCCGGCACCAAACTTAAAAGTTTCTTATCTCCTCCGAAAAAAGTTATATCAGATGCGGCCGCATCCGATAAGTTTGATGCACCGGTTATAATAATATCTTTATCGCCGGCAACTTTACCGTTGATAATTTTTGCAATTTCTTCCGCAGTAATTTTCATTTTTGTTTTATCCTTTAAAAAGCGTTTCCTATAGTAAAATAAAACTGCTGCAAATCTTCGCCGGGTTTATGATTTAATCCGTATCCCCAGTCAAGTCTTAAAGGAAATACCGGAGTCGCAAATCTGATACCGAAACCGACGCCTGACTTCAAATAGTATTCATTGTTATCGGAGTTATCGGTGCCGAATTTCATATTTATATCTTTTGGAGTTTTCCATGTCCCGCCTATATCGTAGAAAAAAGCTCCCTGCAATATTGTTTTTTTATTTTCCTGTACTATAGGAAACTTATATTCAAAATTTGCGACCGACAAAACTTTTCCTCCCTCGTAAGGTCCGATTTCCGTTCTATATTTATAACCTCTTACGGTATCTGCGCCGCCTATATAATACTTTTCATATAAAGGAACGTCGCTTGAATCCCCGTAGCTTTCTATGTAGCCGAGATTAACATTTACTGAAAAAACAAATTTCCAAAATGTCGGAAAAAACCACGTCGCTCTTGCGGAATTTCTCAAATAATGAACATTTCCGCCGAAAGGGCCTCCGGCGACCGTTATGCCGTACGAATATCTTGATCCTTTTGTCGCATCAAAAATATAATCTCTTGAATCATATATTACCTGCGTTAAAACGCTTGATGTTTTATCTCTGGCCAAATCCGGATCGTTTAAAATCTGTCGTTTAAGATCCTCATCGGTTATGTCAAAAATACTTACATTCTCATAGGTATATCCGAACACAAGCGACGTATTTTCGGAAATTCTCGGACTTATTTTTACCGAACCTCCGGTTCTGCCTTCTTTATAAGCGTCTGTAGTGTAGTGATAATCTCTTAATCTTTCCATATTGTAAACCGTTAACCCCAAACTCATAGCCTTATTTAAAAACCACGGTTCTGTCCAGTCTATCTGGTAATTTTGTCTTCTTGCTCCGAATTCCCACAGCAAATTCAATCTTTGCGCTCTTCCGAAAAGATTCATATGCTGCAGCTGAATTGAACCGACAAATTGGTCTATTGAAGAATATCCGGCTCCGGCCGTTATCATGCCGGGCTTTCCTTCAGTTATGTTAAACGCCAAATTCATTATATCAGGAGTATTTGTAGGCAGTATATTAGGTTCTGCGCCGTCTATAAATCCTAAATTGTAAATTTTTTCCATACTTCTGCGGACTTTGCCGGAAGAAAGGACGTCTCCCGATTTAAGCAATATTTCCCTGCGTATCGTTCCTTCTCTGGTGCTTACAAGACCGTCTATAAAAATATCTCCCACATACACTTTATTGTTTTCCTGAATATTATAGACTACATCAACAACGCCGTCGTTGTTATCGGTCTTTTTAAAATCAGGCATTATGTAGGACTGCAGGTATCCTTTGTTTGAATAATCTTCATATATTTTATTTAAGGTCAAAGCTATTTTTTCCTGATTGAAAACATCGTTTTTTTTCATTTCACAATGTTTTGCCAATTCTTTCTCGGTAATTACGTAATTCCCCTGAAAAGAGATATCTCCTATTTTGTATTTAGGGCCTTCGTCTATTTTTAAAGTAATAAACATTTTTGTTCTTTCTTCATTGTAAGTTATTTTAGGTTCTTCCGCCGAAAAATCCATAAAACCGCGGTTTTTGTAAAATTTAGTTATTGCGGAAATATCATTTTTTAAAGTTTCTTCTTTAAATACTTTTTTTCTTTTTGTTTTAGCGAGTTTTTTGATTTTTTTGTATTTAAAAGATTTGCATCCTTCTATTATTAAATCTCCTATGAGAATTTTATTGTTTTCCGTTATCAAAAAAGTTACCGTCATAACATTTGTATCAACATCGGTCGTAGGATAGGCTTCTATTTGGCAATCGGCATAACCTTTGTCTCTGTATAAAGTCAAAATTTTTCTTTTTGATTCTTCAAGTTCCACTATGTCAAAAAAACCTTTTTCTTTTATAGTGGCTTCCCCTTTCAATTTTCCGGCGGAAAACTGTTTATTGCCCTTGACAATCACTTTTTTTATATACGGCTTTTCAGATACAATAAATTTTACAATCCGTTTCTCTTGGTCAACATACAATTCGGCATTTTCAAAATTTCCCAAAGAAAGTATCTTTCTTATATCTTCTCTTGCCACAGATTCGGAATAACGTTTGCCTTTTTTTGTATGTATCTCCGATAAAACCGCTTTAGGTTTTACGTTTTTGACTCCTTCAATTATAACCGTCTTGATTTTAAATCCGTCGTTTGCGGCAAACAGAGACGAAACAAAGAACAAAGATATGATAACAACCGCTAATTTTTTCATTTTATACAGTCTTCCTTTAAATTTGAATTATATCTATGGGATTATATTAAAATACCACTTAAAAATCAATTAAAAATATACAGGTTTAAATACAATTTTTAAATTCATATTTTATTCTGATTTCTCAAACGGTTTAGAGCATTAATGGCTCTTATATGATTAGGGTTTAAGCGAAGCGTCAGTTCCCACATTCTTTCAGCCTCAAAATATTTGCCGTTTGCATATAAAGCCAAACCTTCCCGGTATTTTATATCGGCTGTTTTTTCATCAATTTCCTGAATTTCGTTTATCTGCGGATGAACATTTTCATTTTTTGATTTTTCCGCATTGATTTTTTTGATTGACAGCATTAATGCGGCAACCGATTTGTCAATATAATCTTTTGCTGTCTCATAAAAATTGAAAGATGTGGTAAATTTTGAAGATTGTACAAACATCTGCAGTTTTTCCATTTGTTTTATGCAGGCTATCCATTTATTATTATTAAAATTATCAATCCCGGAGTGCAGCATACCGGCTGCTTCTTTTTCAAACGTAATTTTTTGCTGTTTTAAGATTTCATTTGCCAAAATATCTTTTACCTGTTTTAATTTCTCTTCTATTTCCTTATTTTCTTTGTCCAACTGCATATATTTCATCCATTCTTTTGCGCATTGATAATAATTGCCGTTATAATAATTGACATATCCCGAAGCATAAGTATATGACCCGAAATCGCTGACCAGCATTGAACCTGAATCATCGCGCATTTTATTTTTTATTTTTTTATAAAAAAACAACGATGATTCGTGATTCGGATATTTTACTATAAGTTTCTGCAGAATTTCAGTCGCATACAGATACTGCCCGTTTGAATAATATTTTTTTGCTTCGTCAAACATTTTTTCAGCTTCAATTCTTGACATTTTTTCTTCTTCCGCGACAGTTTGTGCTTCAATATATAATCCGTCATTCGCTTTGAGTTTTTTCTTTTGATTCCATTTATATGACAATGAAAATCTGTTAATTAAATCTATCTCATTAAAATCAGCCGAATAAGCGGCCGTAAAATTTGATATATCAACACCGAGACCCGCGGTTATGTGCTCGCAGTAATAGCCGGCTCTTAAAGAATATTTATCCGACATGCGGTACTCTATTCCGGTAAACAATTCTGTTTCGCAATCTTCGTTTCTGGCATCCAGGGAGACGGTAACCGTATCTTTAGATTCCAGTCTGAATTTGACGGGAATTTTTATCATTGAGCTTAGTATAAAAATCTTCTGAAAATCTTCACGGTAAGTATCTAATTTTATGCCTGTTCCGGCTATATTTTGAGCTGCCAGTCCGAATCCTATTTGGGTTTGCGTGTTAAACATATCTACGTCATTTATAAATTTTGACAATGACATATCAAAAGAAATTCCTGCGTCTTTTTTTTCATACAAATCCATAATAATGTATTTGATGCCGGCTCCCAAAGCTGTTTTAATTTGATTAATAAAGTATGAAGATGCCAGTATATATGCCCATTGGTTTGTTTTTACGGTCTTAGGAACGTCAAACGGATCTGTTCTGATTTCAACATCGCCGCTTGATAAATTAATAACAGAAAAACCAAAATCAAATTTATCGGTTAAATTAAAATTTAATGAAGCCGAATTATAGGATGTTCCGTCAAATAAATTATATCTGCCAAGCGACATAGCATTATAATCAAAAAAAGACAAAAGTGAACCGTTATAAAATATTATTGCAGGGTCGTTTATGTTATTTAAAACAGTTTCTCCCTGCGAAAAAGCGGAAACGGACGGTCCGTGTGAAAGAAAATTTTTTCTTGCTCCGTACGGATACAAATTTGAACATAAAGTCAAAACTAATGCCGCGGATAATATTATTTTATTATTAAAAGTCTGCATTTTTCCGTTTTTGTCTGTCCGGCGTATTTTTTCTTTAAAACGCATAAATATGTGCCGTTATATAACATTTTTCCGTTTGCGTCTCTTCCGTCATATGAAATTTCATTGCTGCCCTGAAGCAGATTATTCAACGAAATCGTCTTGATTTTATCGCCGTATTCGGAATATATATCCAATTGCGCCGACCCGTTTTGCGGCATTTCAAAAAATATTCTTGTATTTTCGCCTTTTTGAGGATTAAAAGGATTAGGAGCATTATAAACTCTTGATATTTCTCCAAGAGTTATAAACGAAAAAACTTCAGGATTTAAAAGTTCAACGCCGTACTGATTTGACACTTCAACTTTCCAATAATATCTTGTTCTGGGCTGCAAATTGTTTATTGTGCAGTAATTGCTTATATTTAAGTTATTTTCTTCAAAATTATTAATATCTGTACCCATATAAAATCTGTATGAAAGAATGTCGGACTCAACCCCTTTTGCGGCAGTCCAGCTGAAAGAAATCGAGGTGTTTGAATTTGCGCCGTCGTTTTGCGTATTGGGGTTTAAATTAAGAAATGAATGAGGTCTTTCCGTAACAATAAAAGCGCGTATCGGTGATCTGTAAATGCCGGGATAATTATTATTTGACGCCGTACAGTAATATTCATATTCACCGTAAACAACATCAAGATTTTTTGAAAACAAATTGCCGGATGATTTATCCATTTTAATTTCAATAAAAGCATCGCCGCTGTTCTTTATTCTGTAATAAATCTTCGGATAATCATCCGCTATCTCGTTGCCGTAAAAATCAAAATATTCGGTTTGCAATATTGTCTGTGATTCGTTTTTTATGATTATCTTATTATCAGGTTCAAGAATCAATAAATCCGATTTCGTATCAGGCATGTAATCAAAATAGTCAAAATAAGGAGATTCTGCGACTTCTTCAACTTCATTTGTTGAAGGATTATTGTATAAAATTTCATTAGGAGCTATATATCCTATATTTGAATCCAGATTCAGCCACACGTTTTGATGTCCGAAAGAACCGGGATTTATATTTTGGTAAAGTTCCTGTGAATTTGAAGAATCTCCGGTATTGATTGCTAAGAGTTTATGCGGCTGCAGAAAGATAATAAAAAACGTAAACGACAGACATATGTATTTTTTCATTAATTTTCAATTTATTTCAAAAGAGTTTTTATATCGGGGCGACTGGACTTGAACCAGCGGCCTCTCCCACCCCAAGGGAGTGCGCTAGCCACCTGCGCTACGCCCCGAATTTATTACTCTTTTAAGATATCTAAGATCTCTTTAATATCTTCTTTAATGGATTTTAATGAACTTATATTCTGTACTTCTTTAAATAATTTAAGTTGGGGATCCTTTACTCTTCTGTCCCCTTTTAAAATTTTTTTAGCGCCGGATACTGTAAGCCTTTTATTATACAATAAATCTTTGATTTCGTGAATAACATCAATGTCATATTGCGAATATTTTCTTATTCCCGAATGTCTTTCAGGTTTGAGCAATTTTTCTTTTTCCCAATAGCGCAGAGTGTGAGCCGGAACCTGTTCTCTCTTAGAAACTTCTCTTATTGAAAGATATTTCTTATTCGGATTAAACATTAAAAAATTTCCTTTGACTGTTTAAATCTTATTTTTTTCTTAGGCGGAATCATAACTATATCGCCCGTCTTTGGATTTCTTCCCTTTTTTGTTTCGGTAACTTTTAAATTAAAACTGCCAAATCCGGTTATGACGACTTTTTGACCGTCTTTTAAAGCGGCTATCATACATTCAAAAAGTTTATTAACTGCTTCGGCCGCATATTTTTTTGACGGCATCATTTCGCCCAGCTTATTGATTAAATCATTTTTCGTCATAATTTTCTCCTGATAAAAAACACCGGCTCCGGAATTTTGATTTTAAATTTCCGCTTTCGGAGCTCTTGTCATAAGATCAATAACGGCTTGTTTTGCAGACTTATTTTTAAACAACACGTTATAAACTTCATTTATAATCGGAAGTTCAACTTTATATTTTTTTCCCAGTTCATAAGCGCTTATCGCCGTTTTAACGCCTTCGGCAACCATTTTCAAATTCTTTTCGGCTTCCTGCAGCGTTTTTCCCTTTGCTATCGTTTCTCCAAGACTTCTGTTTCTGGAATGTTTTGAAAAACAGGTAACCATCAAATCGCCTACTCCGGATAAACCGTAAAAAGTATTTTTATCTCCGCCAAGCAATACACCTAAATTCACAAGTTCTTTAAGTCCTCTTGAAACTATCGCGGCTTTTGTATTATCCCCAAAGGAAAGTCCGTCTATAATTCCGCCGGCAATCGCAAAAACATTTTTCAACGATGCTCCGAGTTCAACTCCTATTATATCATCTTGAGTGTATACCCGCAAATAATCGTTCATAAACAAATCTCTGCATAATACGGCGTTTTTTTCATTTTTAGAAGCCGAAACGATAGCAGTCGGCATCTTTTTTGACACTTCTTCCGCATGGCTCGGGCCGGATAAAGCCACAATTAAATCTTTAGTTTCTGGAAAAATTTCTTCAACAATTTCAGAAGGACGAAGCAATGAATCATTTTCAATCCCTTTAGTCGCGCTTATTATGAGTTTATCCTTAAGATTTATTCCGGATTTTTTAACGGAATATAATGTTGACCTTAAAAAATGAGAAGGAACGACTATCAATACCGCCTCACAGGAAGATATAATATTTAAATTGTTTGAAATTATAACGTTAGCCGGTATTTCAGCGCCGCCTATAAAAGGAATCATCCTTTCTCTGTTTAATTTGTCCGCAGCCGCTTTATCAAATTCCCAAACAGAAACATCATGACCGTTATCCGACAATACGCATGCAAGAGTAGTTCCCCATGAACCGGCGCCCAAAACAGAAATTTTCATATTTTTTACCTCTTTTGTCCTGAAAAAATAATTTTACTTTCCGTACCCTTTAATATTCTTTTTATGTTGCTTAAATGCCTTATTACGACAATAACGGCAATAAGTACTGAAAATAAAACAATTGTATCGGGATAATTAAATATTTTTAAAATTAAAGGCAGTGAAACCGCGGCAGCTATGGAGGAAAGAGCGACATATTTTGAAATAAACAAAACAACTGCAAAAATTAAAAAACATATCAGAGTTACAAGCGGCGCAAAAGCTAAAAATACTCCGCATCCGGTTGCAACGCCTTTGCCTCCTTTAAAATTTAAAAAAACAGTATAAATATGACCAATTATCGTAATAAAAGCCACGGCCAATATAAAATAAACCGAATGATTTACCAAGCCTGCAAAATAAACAGGAACGAATCCTTTTAAAGCGTCTAATATAAATGTAACAATTCCGAGAGATTTGCTTACGCTTCTAAAAACATTTGTAGCACCGGGATTGCCTGAACCGCATTTTCTTATATCAACATTTTTAAAATATTTTGAGATTATATATGCAAAAGGTATTGCGCCGCATAAATAAGCCATAATTAAATATATCGCAATCTTCATTTATTTTCCTTATCTGATTTATTATGCTGTCTGAATTTTAAAACTATCGGCGTTCCCTGAAACGAAAATCTTTCTCTTAAAAAATTTTCAATATATCTTCTGTATGAAAAATGCAACAGTTCCAAATTATTGACCGAAAATCTGAATGTCGGAGGTTTTGATATCAATTGTTCCGATTCCTTGATTTTTAATAATTTCCCTTTTCTTTGCAAAGGTTTATTGGCTGTAGCCGTTCTTATCGCATCGTTGAGTTCCTGCTGCGTTAAAAGTTTTGAATATTGCTCATATATTAAAGGAACAAGCCTGAATATTCTGTCTATTCTTTGTCCCGTTTTGGCGGACATAAAAATTATGTCGGCCCAATTCAAAAATTTCAATTTTTGTTCCAACTGGGTTTGAAATAATTTAACTCTGTCTTCTTTATCCTCAATTAAATCCCATTTATTTACGGCCACTATGCACGGCTTCTTTTTTTCTATGATATATCCGGCAATTTTCGCTTCCGTTTCGCCTATTCCCTGAGAAGCATCAGCGACTAAAACGGCAATATCGGCTTCGTCCAATGCATAATTTGTGCTTAAATTTGACAGATATTCCATGTCGTCTTTTGTTTTGTTTCCCCTGTGAAGCCCGGCAGTATCGGTAAGAAGATAATCTGTATCGTTATAAGTAGCGTGTACAGTAAGAGAATCTCTCGTAGTGCCGGGAGTATTATGAACGATGCATCTTTCTTCTTTGACTATAGCGTTTACGAGAGATGATTTTCCTACATTCGGTTTGCCTACAAAAATAATTTTTAAAATTTTATCGTCATTGCGTATATTGTCGTTATCTCCGATCTTATCGCATATCGTTTCCAAAAGTTCCGTCATATTTCTGCCGTGGCTTGCGGAAACCGGTATCATTTCGTCAAAGCCTAAACTGTAAAACTCATAAGTCTTTACTTCTTCGGCAAAAGTATCTATTTTATTTATAACCAAAATGACTTCTTTTTTACTGCTTCTGAGAGTTTTCGCTATTGAAGGTTCAAAGGGATGAATGCCGTCTTTGCCGTCTACCACAAAAAGAACGATATCGCAGCCGCTTATCGCCGCATCAAGCTGACGGCTCATGGCTTTTGAAAATTCGCTGATATCGCTGCTCCATCCGGCTGTATCGGTAACGATAAAACTTTTATCTTTCCAGTTAATTACAAAATCATTTCTGTCTCTGGTCGTTCCGGGCATATCATGTATGATTGCTTTCTTTTTGCCGACAAACCTGTTGAACAGCGTTGATTTACCGACATTAGGTCTGCCTACTATGGCTATTTTTTTATGCATTATAATATTTAACTCCAATTTAAACCCGCGTATTACGGATTTTATAATATTTTACCGCAAATTAAAACCCGCCTACAAAAGACAGCGTTTCGGCGGCGGCTTTTGAACCGCTTTCCATTGCGCCGCGAACGTCCCGGCGCAGCAAATAATCCGTCAGAAAAGTTCCCTGATAACTGTCTCCGCATCCGGTCGTATCAATTATTTTTTCAACTTTTACGGCATCGCACAAAAATTTCTTCCCCTGATGAAAACTGATGCTGCCGTCCCTTCCCAGCGTGGCGGTAAATACCGTATTAAATTTTTTGGACCACTTTTCAAGAACATCAAGATTTTGGTTATTGCCGCTTATAAAAAATAAATCTATCATATTAAAATATTTTTCCCAATGCGAATTAATTTTTTCGTCGTGAAAGTCAACGGAAAGCATAAAATTTGATTTTTTTCTCAAGTCTATTATACTTTCAAAACACGATTCATAACATGTTGTCGCAACCGCATCCATTTCTTTCATAAACTCTGCATCCGACGGCGTAATAATATATTTTTTCCATACTCCGTCATGCCAGCTGCCCGGTTTAAAATACCTGTCTCCGTTACTGTCTATATTTATGACGTGATGGGCAGTAAATCCTTTTACCGTATACAAGCGGCTTAAATCTATGTTAAACCTTGAAGCTGACTCTCTTACCGTTTTTCCGTAGTCGTCATCTCCGATATTTCCCATTACGTAAACGCCGGCTTTTCCGGTTTTTGAACACGCTACGGCAAGATTTAATGCGTTGCCGCCTGCTACAACCGTGTTTTTTTCAGGAAATACGTCAACGCAGCAGCATGTCATCGCGAGAATTTTCATTATTTATCGTCTTGGGAAAACGCTGTTTTTTCAAATTTACCGTTTTTCTCGGTAAGGATTTCAACTTTTTTCTTTGCTTCGTTAAGCTTTGCCGAACATTCTCTTACAAGAGATATTCCTTCCTCAAAAAGTTTCATCGCTTTATCAATGTCAAGTTCGGCGTTTTCCATTTCATTTACGATTTGTTCAAGCCTTTTCAGAGACGATTCAAAGCTGTTTTTTTTCATAATTAACCTCTGTAATTCTTGCTTTTGCCTTACCGTCGGCAAATTGTATGTTTACATTGTCATCGTTTTTTATGTCTTTTACGCTTTTCAATATACCGTTCGTTCCGGAACACACGGCATATCCTTTGCCGAGAATATTTAAAGGAGAAAGCAGATTAAGTTTCTGGGAATTTAATTCAAGCTTTGTATTTTTCAATATAAAAAATTCTTTCATTCTGCGTAAAATTCCTGTTCCGCACTCGTCAATATACTGTATTTTATCTTCATATATCAAATGAGGTTTTGACAACGCTCTTGACGTTTTAAATCTTTCTATTTTTTCGCCGCAGACAAATAAAATATTTTTTATTCCGCCGCTCATGCGTTCAAACAGCAAATCAATTTTGTCTTCAATATTTTTTCTGTTTTTTACTATAATTTCAGCCGCCACCGAAGGCGTCGCCGCTCTTACGTCTGCCGTAAAATCGGCTATAGTATAGTCAATTTCATGCCCAACGCACGATATAACGGGTATTTTTGAATTATATATCGCTTTTGCGACTATTTCTTCGTTAAAAGCCCATAAATCTTCAAGAGACCCGCCGCCTCTGCCGACAAGCATAACGTCAATATCACCGTGATTTTTATTAAGATATTCTATTGCCTCAGCTATTTCAAATTTTGCCTGTTCACCCTGAACTTTTACCGGATATATTAAAATATCCAGACTTGATTTTATCTGATTTATAACTTTCAGAATATCGTGAAGCGCCGCTCCGTCTTTTGACGTAACAACAGCTATTTTTTTTATAAAAAAAGGAAGCGTTTTTTTTCTTGATTCGTCAAAAAAACCTTCTCTTTGAAGTTTGTTTTTAAGTTTTTCAAAAGATTCCTGCAAAGTTCCTTTGCCGGACTGCTCAATTGTAAAAACCTGAATCTGGTATGTTCCTCTCTGTACGTAAGAAGTTATCTTGCCGTAAACCACAACCTGCATTCCGTCCTGCGGAACAAAATTAATATTCTTTCCGAAACCGGCGAATAAAACAGCCTGAATCTGGGAATTCTCGTCTTTGAGATTAAAATATGAATGCCCCGAGGAATAAGTCTTAAAACCGGAAACTTCTCCGGTAATCCATACTGCCGGATATGAGTCTTCCAAAACGGTTTTTATCTCGTTATTTATCCGGCTTACGGTATATATAATTTTATCTTCAAGATTCATTGCTGTCCCCGCATCAGTAAAACAGTACGGCCGTTATTACTTTGCAACATCCTGAGCGCGAACTTCTCTTATAACGGTAACTTTAATTTGACCGGGATAATCCATTTCCTGCTCTATTTTTTTTGCAATATCATGAGCGACTACCTGAGCCTGTTTATCGTCTATATTTTCCGGTTCCACCAAAACTCTTATTTCTCTTCCCGCCTGTATTGCATAGGCGGACGATACTCCTTTAAATTCTTTTGCGACAGTTTCAAGTTTTTCAAGTCTCTTAAGATAGTTTTCAATTGTTTCTCTTCTTGCTCCCGGTCTTGCGGCTGATATGGCATCTGCGGCGGCTATAACAAAAGCTTCGGCGCTTTTCGGTTCGTCAAAACCTTCATGATGCGATAAAATAGCGTTTATCATCTTTGGAGATTCGTTGAACTTTTTTGCAAGTTCCGCCGATATCTGGTGATGAGTTCCTTCAACTTCATGATCAACTGCTTTGCCTATATCATGCATTAAACCTGCTTTTTTACAGAAAGCGACATCTAATCCCAATTCTCCGGCAATCGCTCCTGCAAGCCATGTTACTTCAAGAGTATGCTGGAGCTGATTCTGCCCGTAGGAAGTCCTGAATTTAAGCCTTCCGAGCAATTTAATTATTTCCGGATGCAGATTCGGAACGCCCGAATCAATTGCCGCCTGTTCGCCTATTTCTTTTATCTGGTCTTCAACTTCTTTTTGCGTTTTCTGCACGACTTCTTCTATTCTTGCCGGATGAATTCTTCCGTCAGCTATTAACTTTTCAAGCGATTTTTTTGCCACATAGCGTCTTACGCCGTCAAAAGCCGAAATAGTAATCGCTTCCGGAGTGTCGTCAATTATTAAATCTACTCCCGTAGCCTGTTCAAATGTTCTGATATTTCTTCCTTCTCTTCCTATGATTCTTCCTTTTATCTCGTCATTTGGAATCTGAACGGTTGATGTAGTTGTGTCAACCGTATGGTCGGCGGCGACTTTTTGTATTGCAAGAGAAATAATTTCTTTTGCTTTTTTATTGGCTGTTTCTCTTGTATCCTGTTCAAGTCTCTGAGCAAGCACCACTGCGTCTCTTTTTGCCTCTTCAAGCATCTCTTTCATTAGAGTTTGTTTTGCATCTTCTCTTGTTATGCCTGAAATTTTTTCAAGTACAGCCTTTTGTTCATTTTTTATAGTTTCAACTTCTACTATTTTTTCGTCAATAGTCTTCTCTTTTAACTGAAGATTCTTTTCTTTCTGCTGAAATTCCTTATCTCTTTTATCAAGGCTGTCCATTCTTTTATCAAGAGATTCCTCTCTCTGAAGCAGTCTTTTTTCGGAATTTTGAACTTCAATTTTCTTTTCTTTTAATTCTTTGTCAAAATCCCTTCTTTCCCTGTCTATAGCTTCTTTGCCTTCAATCAACATCTGTTTTGTCTTTGCATCGGCAAGAATTTTAGCTTCATTTATTATTCTATCCGAAGTCTGCTCAATAGAATTAGAATCTATTCTTGCATAAACATATCTTACGATAAAACCGGCGACAAAACATAAACATCCAACCCCTAAAAACATTAAAATATTTTCTACGATAAACATAACAACTTCTCCTTTTGCAATATCAATTTGTTGTAAATTCTATGCATCTTTTTTCAGTTAACAATTTCCCCACCGGCAAATCATATTGTCCGATAGGAAGTTTATCTGTCAACTGCACTTCATAAGCAAGGCCTATTCTTTTGGAAATTTCGGTATCAACCAGCCACTTGTCATAATATCCTTTACCGTAGCCTATGCGGTATCCTCTGCTGTCAAAAACAATCCCCGGAACAAAAACCAAATCAATGTCTCTTTTGTTAACCACATCATCTTGGTTAAATTCAGGCTGTCTTATTCCGTAAACACTTTCATAACAGTCTTCAAGTTTAGATATTCTGATAGCATTCATAACCCCGTCTCCGGGATTTTTAATAATAGGAACGGCGACTTCTTTGCCGTCAGTGAAGACCTCATTAATCATAATATCCGTAATTACCTCTGAACCATATGAAAGATAAAACATTACTGTTTTTGCATTCCTGTATTGTTCAAGTTTTTTTATTTTAGAGAATATTATGCTGCTGTAAGCAAATCTTATCGCCGGTTCCAGTCTGTCTCTGATAACCAAATAATCATACCTTAATTTACTTTTTTCTGATTTTGTTAAGTCGCTCACCTATTTTTACCTCATATCCTTGATTTGTCGGAACATAAAACTCCACAGGATCATCAAAATATTTTTGTTCTACAAAATGATTTTCAAAATCATGCGGATATTTATATCCTTTCCCGTGTCCGAATTCTTTGCCGTCCAAAGAAGCGTCTTTCAAATGATCCGGCACATTTCTGCGTTTCCCGTTTTTCACTTCTTCTATAGCTTTATCAACGGCTAAATACGAAGCGTTTGATTTCGGAGCGGAAGCTACGTAAATTGCGGCCTGAGCCAGTATGATTCTTGCCTCCGGCATTCCGATAAATTCAACCGCCTGCATTGCCGAAACCGCCAAAGTTAAAGCTCTCGGATCGGCATTGCCGACATCTTCCGACGCGCATATTATAATTCTTCTTGCTATAAATCTCGGATCTTCTCCGGCCGTTAACATTTTTGCCATCCAGTATACGGCAGCATCAGGATCGGAGCCTCTCATTGATTTTATAAAAGCCGAAATATGATCATAATGCTGGTCGCCGTTTCTGTCGTATGCCAAACTTCTTTTTTGTATAGATTCTTCGGCAACTTTCAAATCAAAAATTCTTAATCCTTTCGAATCCGGCATCGTTGATAAAACGCCTATTTCTACCGCATTCAGCAGCCTTCTTGCATCGCCGTCCGAATTTTTAATTAAATGCTGTTTCGCATCCTGTTCAATTTTTATATTTAGATTCCCGAAACCTTTCTCTTTATCGGAAAGACTCAAATCTAAAATGTTTAAAAGAGCTTTATCTTCCAGCTTTTTAAATTCAAAAACAGTTGTTCTTGAAAGTATAGCCGAATTAATATAAAAAAACGGATTCTCCGTGGTTATGCCTATGAGCGTAATAATACCGTTTTCTATGTCCGGCAGTAAAGCGTCCTGCTGAGTTCTGTTAAAATGATGAATCTCATCAAGCATAAGAATCGTCTTTTTTCCGTACATCGCCAATCTGTTTTTTGCATGTTCAAGAATGACTCTTATATCATTTATGCCTATTAAAACCGCATTTGCCTTTTCAAAATAAGAACTTGTTTTTGACGCTATAATGCTCGCCAAAGCGGTTTTTCCGCTTCCGGAAGGCCCGTAAAATATTACGGATCCCAAACTGTCCGCCTCTATCGCTCTTCTGAGCAGTTTACCGTCGCCTATTATACCGGCTTGTCCCATATATTCTTCAAGAGTTTTCGGCGCCATTCTTGAAGCCAAAGGGCTGTATTTTACGGAAGAATCCGAACTTCCTTTAAAAAAATCTTTTTGTTTCATACAAAAAAAACCCCACATTTGCCGTGTCTGTTAAGTATTTAAAGCCCTTTTTTTAAGTGAGAAACAAGGTTTATGTAAAATTACATAACTCGCTTGCATTTTCTCCTAAAGAACTTCATCGGAATAAATACATTAACAAAGAATCACCAACAATGTAGGGTAAAATTTATTCAGGTATCTGCAGAGCATCGTCTACTATTTTGACGAGCTCTTTTATCTTTTTAGTATTTGTATCTAAAAGTCCGGCTTCATTACCTTTAATTGTTAATAATTCCTTTGCTATTTCAAAAGTTGTCAAAGCCATAAGCTCTCTTGTGCTTACGATATGGCTGTACTTTTCGTTATTCTGAACTTCTTTATATTTGTCATTTATAAATTTCATAATCTGCGCCGGCGAATCAACAAACAATTCATTTGAACCGTCATCGGAAATACCTATAATATCGGCATCTACTCCCATAATTTTATTATCCGTATTATCCATTAAAAGTTTTACTCGCCTTTAGAAATTTTTTTTAAAACCGTTTCCAGTTTTTTCACGGCTCTGTTTTGCCTTTCTTTCAATGTTTCATTTTCAATCATTCTTGCTCTGTGCCGTTCTTCCTCTTCTTTCAAATATCCTATATCGGCTTTTAACCTTTCATTATCTTCTTTCAGCTTTTTGTACGACTTTGATAATTTCGTAAGCTTTATTGATAATATTCTTAACTCTTCTTCCACTCTATTATAATATAAAAAGCATTTTTTGTTGTCAAGGTTGTATAAACAAATAAACTGCTGTAAAATCAAACCGTTTACAATTTGGCTATTTCTCGCAGCAAATACTCTGCATTTTCGGATTTTTTATTTGAAATATGAAAACAATAAATTTGTCTATTTTTCATTAAAAGATTTATGCAGGAGCGGAATCTTGAAAAGATGATTTTAATTTTTGAAAAATTATCTTTAAATCCGCCTATTAAAAAATATTCCAATACCTGCGGCAATCCGTATCCGACAACACAATTTTTAAGCAAATAAGAAAAACCGGTAAAAATACCGCCTTTGGCCATAAAAGGATAATCTGAAAAACATCTCATGCCGCAGATAATAATAACAGGATGTTTTTTTGTTTCTATTCTGTTTTTGAAAAATTGATAACCGATCAATTTTTTCAGGCCGAATTTTCTTCTGTTAAAGATTGATATGTATTCACTCGGAATATATTCCGTATCAACATCGCCGCTTACTCCTATCCTTATAGGAAAAGGATATATTTGCCCTTTGGCGTCAACAAAAGGAGTGTCGTCTGAAATAAGTTTAATTCCGCTGTTTTTTAATAATTCCATCAGCAATGTGCTTTTACCGCCGCCCTGAGGAAGCATAACGATGCAAATTTTTTCATTATATGAAAATGAACACGCATGAATCCTGTGCATTCCTTTTTTATCAAGCAGTTCGCCCGTTCTTGAATGAATAAACAGATAAACGATTTCATAAAGCAAATCTTCGTCAATTGAAAAAAAATCTGCGGAATTTGTTTTTGTATTATATATTGCAAGCGCTTTACCAGAATAATCAACATACCGCATAAAGCCGGAATCATAACTTATACAGTCGTTCTTATACATTGACGCGCATATTTTCGGAATTTTTTCATAAGGTGGGTTAACTAAATTTACGTTTAAATTTATATCGCAAGCCGAAAGATTTAGATCCTTAAAATATTCAAAATCCCCTGCAATCTTTTCTGCTATGGCGCTATATCCGCAAACGCAGACTTTAATACCATAAAAATTAAAAGTTATTTTTTTAATTTCCATATAATTCCCTGAAATACACCGGCTATAAAACCTATTCCGTAAAATAAATGCGCCGAAAAAGAAATCAAAAACATAAGCGGAATATCTTTAATTTTAAGCTTATTGTTAAAAAAAACATTTGCGATATTATTAACCGTAAGCAGTAAATATACTACTAAAAAAATAAATTTTGTCGTAAACAATAAAGAGTATGTCAAATATATAACGAATAAAGCCGGCAGCACATATATAAACCGTATGCTTGACGGCATAAAAAACAACATTAAAGCCCTGCCTTTTCCGGAATTTAAAACCTGCAGACTGAACTCTTCTATGGAATTTCTTCTGTGGTGATATACCGATAAATCCGGCGTATACATCACTTTTATATTGTTTTTCTTAATCTGTTCAATCAACAGATTTTCTTCGTTGTAATGTAATTTTTTTTCAAACTGTAAATTATATTTTATAAAAATATCTCTCTTTATCGCCAAATTACAAAGAATTAATTCGGAATCATCCGTAAATCTGTCACTGCCGAAACGCTGATATCTGCGGCTCATTTTCCAGGAAAGAAAATAAGTTGAGAGCATTATGCCTGTAATTTTTGCAAAACGGGCAGAATTTTCAGGAGTTAAATTAGGCCCGCCTATAACTCCGACAAAAGGATATCTGGAAAATTTATCCTGTAAAATTTTGATATTGTCATCAGTAAAGAAAGCGTCATCATCCAAAAAATAAATCACATCGGACTTTATATTTTCAACACAGAGATTTCTTGCGGTAGATTTTTCAACTTTTTCATTAATAACTATATAATCTAAATTCGGATATGTGTTTTTAGTTTCTTTTAAAAATTCGGATATTATTTGATTAAGACCGTTAAGAACAATAAAAACATCCGCATTAAATTGTTTTATATAGGAAACAGTTTCACGTAAATATTCATATTTGTTATTTGAAGAAATAATAGCTACGGTTATATTTATCATTTTTATTTATTTTTATATTTTTGCGCTATATACAATTGTTTCCCGTACGATATGCCGTCCTGCAGCATATATCCGTTTGTGCATGTCAGCCAGCAATGACATTTTTTTGAATTAAAAAAATCTCTTGCGTCTTGAGCTTTCTTGGAACTCCACAAAACGTCAAAAGGATCGTTTTTTAAGTCTCCTGCAAAAATATTTTTGTAAACCGGACAAAAGTAAACTTCTCCGTAAGGATTTATCATTGCATATTTCTCGCCACACGGACAATTGGGAAAAAATCTTTTTTTATTCTTTATATATTTGACTATATAGTACAGCGATAAAAATCTTGAAGTAAGCCCTTCATTTTGCAGAAATATATTTTCATCAAATTTTTCTATATTGCATTCTTTCGCCATTTTTTTTGTTATTTCATCTATCTGCTCTTCAATTTTTTCGAGCACATCATTTTCCCATATAAATTGTTCTGTTTCTGCTTTTTGAACAAACATCTGAAAAGATACGTGATACCCTTTCTCTGAACACCAATCATACACTTCAACCATCTTATCGCAATTGCTCGGCATTAACGTATAATTCAAACTGAAATAAACTTCAGGAAACTCTTTTTTTAACCTTTCCAGATTTTTGGATAAATTTTCAAATGCATTAATTTGGCCTCTGATGGCATCATGTGTTTTTCCTACGGCATCTATAGATGTTCCTATTGATAATTTATGTAATCCTATATCTTTTTTTATTAAATTAAGTTTATTAAATACCAGTTTTTCATCATATAAATTCGAAAGAATTAATATTTCTGTATTAGGATAATATTGTCTTAAAAATTTTACAATATCGATAATATCATGTCGCAGAAGAGGTTCCCCACCGCTGACAACTATAAATTTTATATTTTTTAAATATTTTGACTGTTGAACAAATTTTTTAATCTCATCAAAAGTAAGTTCTTTTTTTTCTTTATCTTTTAAATATTTCAAATTACACATAACACAATCGGTATTGCAATTATACGTTAATTCAAAATGCAATTCTTCCGGCGCTATACATGAAATATCCCTTGAAGGCACCGTTTTTTCTATAAATTCGCCAAACCTGTAAATAAAATCTTTTAGCTCTTTCAATTTTTTCTCCGATAACAAAACATTACATTTTATTTAATTCGCCAACATATACGGCTTTTGAACAGGCATCATTTAATTTTTCTGCAATTACAATCAATTTCTCGTAAACTTCTTTTGATTTAAATTCAGTTTCTATGGATTTATCATAACATTCTTTTGCTTTTTTGTAATCCTTATCATAAAAATAATATTCTCCCAGCAAAAACCATTTATCCGGCTTTACTGCGCTTATTCCGGATGTCTCAGGATATTTTAACTCCAACGCCAATTTGCATAATCTTTCATATCTTTCAAATCTTACCGGATAGTCATTGTCACGGGATTTCCAGTATAAATGATGTTCTGCATTTGTAATGCCGAATTGTTGAGGATTATTTTTTATGTAAGTACATTTTTCAAGCGTAAAAAAAGACTGGCTTGCCAGAATGGAATTTACGTAAGGTCTGGCTAATTTTAAAAATTTAAGGGTTTCATTAAAATCTTCTTCCGTTTCAACAGGAAACCCGCACATCATATTTATCTGAAATGATATACCTGCTTCTCTTGTATTTTTGAACAACGGCAATGCTTTTGTTATATCAAAATTTTTATTCATTGCATTTAAAACTTTTTGCGAACCTGATTCAATCCCGTATCCGACCCATCCGCAGCCGGCCTGCTTCATTTTTTTTAATAATTCAAAAGTCATATCGTTTCTGACAATTGCCTGTCCTGCCCAAGAAATTTTTATATTATTTTGTATAACCAAATCACAAAATCCCTCTAAAACTTTCAAATTCCCGTTAATTAATAAACCATTGAAATAAAAATAATTTATCTGCGGAAAATCTTTGATGTGTTTTACAACCTGTTCAAACAATCTTTTTGCGCTCATAATTCTGTATTTTGGCCAAAATAATCTTTCATAACAAAAATGGCACGCATTAACGCAGCCTCTTGAATCAAGCAAATCAAGTCTGTTAGGCTGGGAATATTTATTGTTTAATATGTCTTCTTTAAAATCAGCATAATCCGGTATCGGAAGAGTATCAAGATCTTTAACAATTTCTCCCGGTCCGCAGTCCGTAATGTTTCCGTTCTGTTTAACTAAAAATCCTTCACATACCGGCAAATTAAATATATCGAAACCTTTTTCCAGCTTTTCTAAAAGATTTTTTAACGGGATATCAGCTTCTCCGTAACAAACATAATCTATAAACGGCTGACTTGCAAAATCATAAGCCATTTGTGTTTTTGCGGATTTATGACCGAAAAAAACTATAACAGCGTCATGTTTTAATTGTTTAATTTTTTGTGCAACGGCATAACTGATGTTTACGGAAGGAGTATGGGTATCAAAAACAAAAACATGGGAACCTGTTTCAATGATTTCTTTTATAAATTTATCTGCCGATGAAACTTCTAATATCGTATCGGTAAATGTATTGTTTTCCCAGACGGAATAAAAATCTCTGTTATCCCAGTATTTTTTATTTTCTTCACTGCACCGGTGGTAAAATAAATTATTCAAATCAAAACAAAATGTTTTATGACCTAATTGCCGTAAATATGTAGAAAAATACGCCAGTATGTACGGAGGACAATACCTTACCCACCATGGAGCCTTTATAAGAGAAATTTTCAATTTTATCTTTCCTCATCAACAATCCATTTGTACTCGTCACAAGGACATATTTCTGCCTCGCAAGGCATCGGTTTTTCAAACAATTTAAAATCTTTATCGAAAATATTGCCGAAAGGTTTATTGCTCAGAGGACCGCATCTTGTAACTGTTCCGTCAGCTTTAATTGAAGCATAAATTTGACCTGCTCTGCACAATTTTCCTTTTGTTTTTCTTCCTTCCAAATGATATTTTTGTCTGTCTAAATCCCCGAGATAAGGCAACATCATTTCTCTTTCTTCTTTTGAATAACTGTCGGGATATTTTTTACCGTTATATTCGCCCCAAAAAGCAGCTAAGGCCATAACAATACCGTGTTTTTTAAATTCATCGTCGTAATATTTTATTTTATCCATATTCGGCGGATAAGCAAGATAACAAACCCCGCCTTTAAACCCATATTTATATAAATATAAAACTTTTCTTATAAAAGGCTCGAGTTTTGTTTCCAAAGGATGAAAATTCATATCAAGCCTTACCCTTTCAGGGTTAAGTTTTCTGGCAAAAGTAAACATATCACCCGAAAGCTGGCATGTTACCTTTACCGTATGCCATTTTGAAATTGCATCTATCAATTCAATAAAATTAGGATAAAGCATCGGTTCTCCGCCGGTAACCATCAAATGACACTCGCCGTACATCTTATAAAGTCTTTCCCATAAAGCAATCATTTCACTTAACGGAGGATATTTATTTAATTTGTCCATTTCTTCCCAGTTTTTATCAAACCAGCAGTAAGGACATCTAAAATTACACCTGTAATGAGAATCCCATACAAAATTAATTTTTTCCATAAAATTTCCTTATATTAAAATAGAACGTATACAAACGGAACGACAGCGCTGCTTTTTGCAAAAACAATAAGAAGTCCCAAAATTATAAACACCAAAAACATCGGAATAAGCCACCAAGCTTTCTTTTCCCAGAAAAAATCCCAAAATTCCTTCAAAAATTTCTTCATTTTTATCCCCTTATACTTTCATTTTTTGTTTATACATATCTTCAACTTCGTCAATCGGGCCGAACGCCATTTGTCTGCCGTGATCTATATAAAGCGCATTTGTGCAAAATTTCTTTACTTCGCCTATGCCGTGCGATATAAACAAAACTGTATGCCCGTCAGATAATACCTTTTCAAAAGCTTGCAAACATTTTTTTTGAAACGATATATCTCCTACGCTCAATACCTCGTCTACAAGTATGACACCGTTTAAAGTCTGGATAACGGTGGCGAAAGCCAGCCTTGCTATCATACCCGATGAAAATTCACCGAGTTTTGCCCCCATGAAATTTCCAAGTTCGGCAAACTCAACTATTGCGTCCATTTTTTTATCTATTTCTTTTCTTGTAATTCCGTGCAGCGCCCCGTAAAGATATACGTTTTCCAAAGCTGTAAATCTAAGATTAAAACCCAGACCAAGTTCAAACATGCATGAAACTTCTTCATTGACAGTAAAAGTTCCGCCTGTTTGCTTCATTATTCCGGATAAAATTCTGAACAAAGTCGTTTTTCCGGCTCCGTTATGACCTATTACCGCAACCATTTCGCCTTTTTTTACGGAAAAAGATATATCCTTTAAAGCCCACAATTCCCTCTCAGGAAGAGAGCCCGTAATTTTATATCTTAAAGATGTAAAAAGAGTCAGTCTTTCTCTTGTGCCTATTTTAAAGCGTTTTGATAAATTATTTGTTTTTATTGAGATCGTCATTGTATTTTTTCCACAAAATAGCCTTCAAATTTTTTAAATAAAATATAACCGACAACGATTAAAACTGTTGCCATGATAAAAACATAAAGTAGCCCGTCCAACTGCGGTATTTTACAATCAAGAAGCAGTTCTCTTGTCGCCTGAATTATATGAGTCATCGGATTTAAATATATAAGATACTGTTTCGTCGGAGACAACATATCAACGCTGTAAAATATAGGAGTAACAAAAAAACCCATCGTTGTAAGCAAAGACCAAATTCTTGTCATATCGGCAAAATATACGCCTATCAAAGATAATAAAAGAGAAAATCCGGCTATAAGATACAAAGTCAGCAGCAATAAAGGAATAAGAAAAAAAACATATACCGTAACATAACCTTTTATTATGAAAAGAAAAATAATCAATATAATCAATTCAAAAAAATGAGAAAACATTACGGCAAGAACTGAAGCAAACACTATGCATTCCTTCGGGAAAGAAATGCTTTTGATAAAATTTGAATATCTTATTATTGCCGTTATCGTTGCCGTCGTGGCACCCGCAAAAAAGCCCCATTGAACCATACCTATCAGTAAATAAAGCGGAAAATCCTTTATTGCTTTCATCCAATCCGCGAATATAGTATATAATATAAAAAAGAAAATCAGCGGATAAAGCAGCGTCCACAAAAAACCGAGAGCAGTTCCCTGGTCTCTCATTCTGAAATCGGAAAATGCAAGTTCCCAAACCATTAATCTGTATCTTTTAAACTTATTCATTGTGAGTTTAGTCTCCAAAATAAACAGGTCTATATGATACAAATTCTATGCAATAAGTGCAATTTAAGAATTATATTTTAAGATAAATATTTACGCAGTTGAAACTATAAACCGCCGCTTGCCATAAATGAAATAATTATAGGGGCAAAAAGCAGTATAAAAATAGTCGGGAACATCAAAAGCACCATAGGAATCAGCATTTTCACAGGCGCTTCCTGCGCTTTTTTCTCCGCTATTGAAGCGTTTTCCAATTTTAACTGTTCCGATAATTTGTTTATTGAATCGCTTATCCCCGCTCCTGATTCCAAAGCCGAATTAAGAGTCCGCACAAAAAGATTAAGCTGCGCAATATCATATTTACCGGCCAGTTCCGAAAGAGCCTGTTTTGTATTTACGCCCATTGCCGTTTTGGAGTTTACCGTTTCAATTTCTTTTGCAAAATATCCTTCCGATATTGCCGCAATTTTTAAAAGAGCATTGTTAAAATCTATTCCGGCTCCGAGCATAACGCTGAGCAAATCGGCCGTATTGGGAAGCTGTTTTATTACCGCCGTTCTTTTTTTCTTGTATGTTTCAAATACCTTAATATATGGCAGCATAAAAAACAAAAATCCTGCGCAAAACATTACGGGAAAGTCAAAACCTGCAACCGCAAATCCCAGACAAATACCTCCCAAAGCGCATAAAAGCTGAAAAACAAAAAGGCTGCCGCCGTTAAATTTAGTATAAGGATAATCAAGAATTTTCAACATCGCATCTGTTTTTGCCGTATAAGCCGCCAAATATTTTGAGTTTATCTTTGAAATATTCCGCGATAAATAATCAGACAACTTAACAATAAGCGATAAAATAAAATATCCGTCGTCATTGGATTTAACGGAATAAGTTTTTTTTATGTTGCCGAGTCCTGACAACAAATCAAAAATATAATTCAGTATTATAAAAACACATACAGCAAGCGATAATATCCCGATTATAAGATAATTCAAATATCTATCTCCGTAAGTTTTTTCATAAAAAAGGAACCTAAAAGAAGCATCAATACGGCAATAAAAAAAATAATATTGCCTATCGCTGTTGTAAAAAGAATCCCCATGATATCGGGTTCTAACAAATACACAAAAAGAATTATGAAAAAAGGGACTATGCTGACTATCAGACCCGACATTTTTCCCTGCGCCGTCAAAGCTTCCACTTTTGAGTATATTTCGGTTTGTTTGGCGACCGATTTTTCAATCTTTTCAAGTATATCCGAAAGTTTTGCTCCTGTAATATTAGATATTTTTATTGCGTCTATAAAAAGTTTATACTGGCTGCTTGTTATATTCTTTGAGGTTTGGCTTAAAGCATCATCAAGACTTATGCCCAAAGAAACCGAATCGCAAACTTTTTTAAATTCTCCGGACAACGGTTCATTAGTCTGTTTTGAAACCTCATTCACAGCCTGAATCAAAGATTGTCCCGTCATAACGCTGTTTTTGAATATTTTTATAGCTTCGGCAATCTGTGAATTTATTTTTTTAATTCTGTCTTTTTTCTTTTTATCATCCGAGACATACTTTATATATAAAGCCGTTATAACGGACAAAACGGCAAAAATAAAATTAAAAAACAGCAATACGGCCGTAAATAGAATACAAACGGCAATAAGATATTTCCGGTTTAATGAAAGTTTTTTTCCGGAATCACTTTTATTTAATTTTATTTTTGAATACAAAGCGCAAACCGCATAATAAAAAGATACGGCGGCACATAAGCAAAATAAAACCAACAGCAGCGTGCTTATCATAAACAGCCTTCCGTAATTTTTTTATATTCTCCGCTTTCAGGATCATAAACAAACGCGGGAATAAGCTCATACTGCGACAAATCGCGCGAGTCTGTTTTTTTGACGGCGCATATTTCCGATATTTTTCTTTTACCGTCCGGAAATCTTTTGATCTGGACTATAATATTAATTGCCGATGCTATCATTGAAATTATAGATTTTTCGGGAAGTTCAACTCCAGCCATAAGCGACATTACCAGAAGCCTTGACACTGCGTCTCTGCATGAATTTGAATGAACCGTTGTCATTGAACCGTCGTGGCCGGTATTCATTGCCTGCAACATATCAAGAGTTTCCCCTGAACGGCATTCTCCTACTATGATTCTGTCCGGTCTCATTCTCAGAGCATTAACCACAAGCTGTCTTATTGTGATTTCAGCCGTGCCTTCCACCGACTTTGCTCTTGTTTCAAGGCGGACAACGTGTTTTTGCTGAAGCTGAAGCTCGGCTGAATCTTCAACGGTTACTATTCTTTCGTCATCTCCTATAAACGAAGAAACGACATTAAGAAGCGTAGTTTTTCCGGTGCCTGTGCCTCCGGATATCAGAATGTTTTTCTTCAAAGCAACGGCCTTTTTTAAAAAATCCATCATTTCCCGGCTGGCGCTTCCGTAAGAAATTATATCGGAAGCAGAAAGTTTATGTTTTGAAAATTTTCTTATCGTAAGAACCGGCCCGTTTAAAGCGACAGGCGCTATTATGGCATTTACTCTTGAACCGTCTTTCAGCCTTGCATCCACTATGGGAGAAGCTTCGTCTATATGTCTGCCGACTCCCGACGCTATTCTGTCTATCACAATTTTTAGTTTATTTGCGTCCTGAAATGACAAATCGGTTTGCAAAAGTTTTCCGTTTTGTTCAATATAAATATTTTGCGTGCCGTTAACCATTATTTCGGTAACTCCGGAATCCGCAAGAAGGTCTTCAAGAATTCCAAGACCGACCATATCGTCCGCAATTTCTTTTACAATTTTATTTTTTATATTAACAGGCAATGCCACATTATACGACTTAAGAAGCTTTTCAATATTTGTTTTTATTATTTCTCTTAGTTTGTCCTGTTCCTTAACGTTTAGGAACTCTTTCATTATTTCAATAAGTTCTTTATGAAGTTTTTCTTTTAAATTCAAATATGCGGGATATTGTTCTCCAATGCCGTCTTTATCGCCTGACAGCAAATGTGATTTCTCTATCTCTTCGGCAAGTTTATACAGCGAAGCTGTAAAAGATTCGGATTTGTCTTTAAATGAAAACCCCGGATTTGTTACTTCATAAATGTTTTTTGAATTCAGTTCAAAATTAACTGCGTCTTTTAAAAAAATGCCTTCATATACGTCGCTGAAATCAAAATTCCATCCGCATGAAAAAGAAACCGGAATTAAACTAATATTTTTTTTATTAAGCGAAAGTATTTTCAGGTAAACACTTCCGGCTTTTTCACAAGCCGCCGGTTCTTTTTCAAAAGGCAGTATCGCGATATCGGAAACTTCGGCGTTTTTTTGTATTTCCTGCTCTCCGGCAAATGTCAGTAAAACAATATTTTCATATATTTCCGACATACATCTTATGAGATAATTGAAATTACCGTTTTTAAAAAATTCAACGCCTTTTTCCTTTGAGCATAAAATTTCTTTTTTGGGATTGAGATATGTTTTTAATATGACCGAATTTATATCCTCAACAACTTTTATCACATCGTCAATATATTTGATCTTTTCACCGCAAAGAGACCAAAAAACATCATTTGCCGAAGATCTTACATCTATAACGGCGCATGATTTATTATTCCTTATAAAAACTGAAAGCAGCCCTCTTGAGATCAAATTTGAATAAATAGAATCTCCGGTCTGAATGACCGATATTATTTTAGATTTTGCCATAAAATTAAATTTATTTTGAATACCTGCTCAGTATTTCATAAGCTTCTTTCTGATTTCTTTGTATTTCTTTAAGAGTTTTTTGGTCTACGTTCTGCTGTTTTATAACGGGTCTGGCAGAAGCAGCATCGTTGAATATATCATTTATTTTAACGGGCGCAACATCGGCCGTCTGATTATCGGAAGCCGGTCTTAACAGCGTTTTTATAACTCCCTTTTCCTGGGCAAGAAATATCGCCTGCGCTTCGTTTACGGATACCGCTATTGTAACAGGAATGCTGCCTGAAAGTTGTTCGCGTTTCAAGTCGTTTGCGCCACCTATTATATTTTCTCCTACGGCAAGAACAAGCAGATTCTGCGCTATAACGCCCGCCGCTTCAACAACGGTTCTGTCCTTTGATTCGTAATCAATCACGGAAATCAGATCTATTCTGCTTCCGGGCATAAGAATTCCGTAAACCTCGTCTTTTGAAAAAGCCAGAGTTATTGCTTTTTTGCCGTCAGGAATTGTATTGGAGATTCCGGCGTCAGAATTTACCGGAAGAACTTTGCCTGCCGTTATCTGTTCTCCCTCTTCAAAAGCGACTATCGCCATATATCCCGGCTTATCGTTTACAATAAACTGCTTAACGCCTGAAACATATTTCGGCTGCGCAAATTCCTTGGGAATAAGTTTTTCTTTCAACATTGAAGGGTCTATAACAGCACCTTGTTCTATTCTTACGGCGGCAACAACGGCCTTAACTGGTTCGGACATGCTTTTTGCCTGACGTCCTATATCAAAAAAATATAAACCTATGAAAAGCGAAGCCAAAACTGCAAAAATAAGCGACGTTAAAAATTGCCGTTTCATCGTTATTTGCCGGTTTCCATTGCTTCTGTTTTAATCTGTGTATTTGCTTTGTTAAACAATGAGTTTAAATTGCCGCCAAATAATTTAACGCCTACCAATGCAACAATAACAACCAAAACAATAATGAGAATATACTCTACCATCCCTTGGCCTTTTTTGTTTTTCAGCATTTTTAATTTCTCCTGTTATGTAAATTACTCTGGCATCCTGTTCCAGACAATATATTTGATTTTATTATTAAATCTAATTTTTTACCGCCAGTCAATGCCATTAATGCCGGCGCATCGTATTCATATTTAATAGTGACGCTTGATAAATATTTTGACGGCAAAACAAATCCTTTGACTATTTGTCCGATATTGGCAAGCGAATTCGGCAAATCGGCGATATTTAAACTTATTTTCGGATAATCTTTTATATCTATGTTTATTTCTTTGATTTTATTTTTATCAAGTTTTCTGCCTTGAATCCAACGGTGAGTTAAATAATTCTGAATATCTTCTTTTATTTCTTTTGGCGATAATGAGGTATTTGCAATCATATCGGTTCCGTATCTTGAAGCCGATACCATCTGCTGCCATGTTATAACAACCCGCGCAAACCATATTACGGCTATAACAAACAGAATAAGAACAGGGGCTATCAAAGCCAATTCGGTTAATGCCTGACCTTTATTATTTTTCATAATAAAATTGTTTGTTTACAAAAAAACTTTATTTTTAATTTTTGTATAAAACTTCTTTTTGTTCTTTAGTAACCATGTCTTTGATAACAATTTTACCGTTATCAAATTCATTCTTGCCGAATATAACGGTTTTCTTTGCTCCGAGTCTGTCCGCCAGTTTGAATTGTGATTTTAAAGACTTATCGTTGAAAGGGCCTTCTATTATTATATTCCCGTTAAACCCGAGCGCATCTGCAATATTATCTTTGTTAGTCAGTAATTTATTTGAAAAAGCAAAGGCATGATAAAACAGTTCTTGGTCTGCAACGGCGATAAAAACGATTTCGCCGTCATTTAACCCGTTAAAGAAACCGTTTTTTTCGGCAGCCATAAGAACTCTTTCGCAGCCCAGTGCAAATCCGACGCTCGGAACTTTCATTCCTCCAAGTTCTTCAACCAGATTATCATATCTGCCGCCGGCGCATAAAGCATCCTGCGAACCGACAGAAGCCGAACGTATTTCAAAAACCGTTCTCGTATAGTAGTCAAGTCCTCTGACAAGTTTATGATTTATTTCATATTCGCATTCGGCGCTTTTTAATAAATTCTGAACCTGTTCAAAATGAGTTTTGCAGTCGGAACATAAACATTCCTGCATTGTGGGAACATTTTGAAATTTAGCAGCATCTATTTTACAGTCCAAA
Organism: Candidatus Proruminimicrobium quisquiliarum; assembly: GCA_018433245.1. Classification (GTDB taxonomy): domain Bacteria; phylum Elusimicrobiota; class Endomicrobiia; order Endomicrobiales; family Endomicrobiaceae; genus Proruminimicrobium; species Proruminimicrobium quisquiliarum. Next base: position 58,234 of record JAHDRN010000001.1, on the reverse strand, counting down.
AGTCTTAAAGGATTTTTTTCAAGCCTTCTGCGACAATCTTCGCATAAATCGTCTATTGAAGAAAAATATTCTACGAGTTTTTGCCTGAATCCAGCCCTGCATGAAGAACATCCCAGAGAATTTAAATGTATCTTAATATCTTTTATTCCCAACGCTTTCAAAATTTCTGAAGCCGCCAAAATAATTTCGGCGTCGGCATTCGGACTCGGATTGCCCAAATACTCCGCTCCCATCTGAGAAAATTGTCTGTATCTGCCCGCCTGCGGCCTTTCATATCTGAACATTTCACCGGAATAAAAAAACTTGCCGACCGGTTCCGTCTGATTAAAGTTATGTTCTATGTAGGCGCGCACAAGAGAAGCGGTTCCCTCGGGCCTCAAAGCCAGTTTTCTTCCCTTTCTGTCTTCAAAAACATACATTTCTTTTTCAACAATATCGGTAGATTCGCCTATGGATCTTGTGAATAAATTAACGTCTTCAAATATCGGAGTTTTTACTTCCTTAAAATTATGTTTTTTGAACATCTTTCTTGAAATCATATCAAGTTTTTCAAGCGCAAGCGCAAGCTGTCCGAATATGTCGTGTGTGCCTCTTGGTGCTTTATAAACAGCCATTATTCTTCCGCCTTATTATTAATATTTTTTAAACCGATTTTATTGTCCGGCGTAATTATACCGGCCGATATTATATATTGGATTCCTTCTTCTATCGTATAGTCGCTTTCAATAACATCTTCTTCTTTTACAAGTATCAGAAATCCTGTTGTAGGATTGGGAGTAGTAGGCATAAAAACAGTAACATATTTTTGATTATTGATTACTCTTTTTCCTGTTGAAAAAGCAACGCAGTAGGATGTTTTTGTCGGGAAAGGAATAAATATAACTTTCTGAAAATCTTTGCCAAGGTTATTGCCGGAAAAAAACGAAATAAATTTTTTAAAAGCGGCATAAAGCCCGCCCATGGCAGGAACCTTAAGTAGAATATCCTCAAAAAATTTTAATATTTTTTTACCCGCAAGATTCGTCGCAAAAAAACCGACAAAACATATTATTATTATAGTAAGAAAAAAGCTAAGTATTTTGGCCGAAAAATAAACCCATGCTTTATCGCGCATAAAATATTTTAAAATCGGCAAAGTATACGACATGGAAACATTGCTTGTCCAGTCAAAAACAATCATAAACACGACTATCGTCAGCCATAAAGGAAGCAGTATCAGTAATCCGGCGATAAAATATCTTTTAAAAAAATCTTTTATATTTTTCATTTCCGACTTAGTCGTTTTTTGCAGTTCGTTATTTTCCATTAATAAATTTTTCTCCGGATGATATCAGTTTTTTTATCACCTGTTCCGTCTGGGCTTCGGCATATAATCTTACAACCGGTTCCGTACCGGACAATCTGAATCCTATCCATGTGTTATCGTCAATAATAAATTTATAGCCATCAAGCGTTATAACTTTTTTTATATCCATACCGCTTATTTTTGAAGGCAGCGATTTCTTTAAATTATCCCTGAAAGCCTCCATTGTTTCTTTAGGCAGATGAAAATTTTTTCTTGCGGTTATCACATTTCCCGTTAATTTCATAATTTCCTTCAAAATCATGCCCAAAGATTTTTTATGCATTGCAACGGCTTCGGCCATAAGAAGACAGGCCAGTATTCCGTCTTTTTCCGGAACATGTCCTCTGATTGTAAGTCCGCCGGATTCTTCGCCGCCTATTATAAAATCATCAGGACTCTCGGTCATAATTTCTCCTATATATTTGAATCCTACCGGAGTTTCTTTAACCTCTATTCCCAATTTATCGGCAAGTTTGTCAAGCATATGGCTCGTCATAACGCTTCTTGCGGCAACCCCTTTCCATCCTCTTGTTTTATTTAAATGATATAAAAGAATCGGAATTACCTGATTAGGCATTATAAATGTGCCGTCGGCATCAATTATGCCGAACCTGTCGGAATCTCCGTCAACGGACAAACCGAGTTTATATGATTCTTTTTTTACGATTGATTTTAATTCTTTTAAATTTTCTTCGTTTGGTTCGGGAGCGTGTCCGCCGAAGAGAGGATCTCTTTTTTTATTTATGACTTTTATTTTTAAACCGGCGCTTTCCAATAAAGCATCCAAATAGTCGTCTCCGGTTCCGTATAAAAGATCGGCTGCGACTTTAAGACCTGATTTTTTCAGCGCTTTGAAATTAACCAGTTCTTTTATTCTCTTGATATATGCGCTTTTCGGATCGTAATATTCTATAATTTTTGATTTTAAGCCGTCGTTAAGCGGAATCATTTTTACGTTCTTTATTGAAATTTCAGCGCAATATTTTTCAATTAATTTTGTCGTTTCAGGCAGCGCAGGCCCTCCCCACGAAGGCGAAAATTTAATTCCGTTATATTCCGGAGGATTATGGCTTGCCGTAAAATTTATGCCGCCTGCAAGTTTGTTTTTTATAATGTCAAAAGCTATTACGGGGGTAGGCGTATTTCTTTTGCATAAAAGAGCTTTTATTTTATTGCCGGCTAAAACTTCCGCGGAAACTGCGGCAAATTTTTCCGACATAAACCTGGTATCATAGCCTATAATAACAGCCTGTCCGGATTTATAATCTTTTGAATCCTCTGTTATATAATTTGCGATAGCCTGCGTAACGATTCTGACGTTGTCGCATGTAAATTCTTCGGCGATAATTCCTCTCCATCCTGATGTCCCGAACTTAATCATTTCTTTCTCCCGTGCAAACGCTTCTTACGAATTTCACACTTATTATTTCTGCCACTGTATGATCTTATCGCTGTACATATCAATAAAACCTTTTGCGGTCATTTTATCTTTTGCTTCCGCCCAAATATGAAAGTAGGCTTCATCCGGATCCGGCAGCAGCAGCACCCATCCGTTATTCAAAAATATCTTTACTCCGTCTATTAATTCAGTTTTTTTATCTTTTGTATTTTGTATGGCATTGCGCATCGTCTGGCCTTTTTTATCCCAAGAACACGGAATCGTCACATGCAAAACGTCAAAGGAAGGAATCTCTCTTCTTACTCTGCTGAGAGAAATTCCGCTTTTAGACAACATTTCAATCATCTTTCCTATTGCGTACATCGCGTCAAAAGCGTGCTGGAATTCAGGAAATATAAATCCGCCTTTGCAGTCTGCCACGAAAACAACGCTCTCGTCTTTTGCGGCGTTCATAATATTTCTCTGGCTTGTGCCGGTTCTTACTATTTTAAAATCAAATTTTGAAGCAAGTTCGTCTATAACCGAAGAAACGTTTACGGGAACCGCTATTTTTCCGGATTTATATGTCGTCATAACAAGATACGCCATAACCAGCATGGAAATTTCGTCTTCCATGATTTTACCTTTCTCATCCACTAAAAATAATTTTTCCGCGCCGTTGTCAATTAAAAATCCCGATGTGGCTTTGAGCGTTGTAACGATATCGGACAACTGATTCAGCGATTCCTCAAACATCTCTTTTGTTTTTGTTATTTTTTTTCCGTCTACATAAGCGTTTAATGCGACTACGTCAACTCCCAGTTCTCCGAGTATTGCCGGAAAAACCATTGAAGCCGATGAATTTGCGTAATCAATTACTACCTTCGTATTTCCCAAAACATCTTTCGCTTTTCCTATTTTATTTAAATAACCGGTTTTATAATATTCCAAAGCTCTCGGAGGAACCGTAATCTCTCCTACGTCGTTCATATTTGCCCTTTTGAAATCTTCTCTGAAGAATAATTGTTCAATCGCTTTTTCCTGACTGACCGATATGTCTCCTCCGAATCTGTCAAAAAATTTAATATCAATAAGTCTGGCGTCATACGGCGACTGCCTTACGTGAATGCCTCCGGCCTCGCCTTCGTTGCCTATTTCGTATCTTGCTACAGGGATTGACGAACTTAACATATCTCCGACTTTGACTCCCGCCGAAAGAAGACCCGAAATAATTCCTCTTTTTATCATTCTTGTCGTTCTGTGGTCGTCTCTTGATATAACGACGTACGCTCCGCTTCCGACAAAAGCTCCGTAGGCGGAACCTATTTTTGCCGCAAATTCAGGCGTGATTTCTATATTGCCAAGCCCTGTTATGCTTCCGTATGCGTTAAACAAAGCCTTATTCCATTTTTCGCCCCATACAAGGCTTGATGATAAAATAGCGCCTTTTTCAACTATCTTGTGAGGCCATATTCTTAAATTTGCTTTAATTGTCGCGCCGGAACCTATATTACATTCATCTGCTATAATTGTTCCTACCTGAACGGAAGTTTTTTCGCCTATTACCGTAGACGAACCTATAACAGTCTCTTTTAAACTTGCTTCATCGCCGATTGAAACTCCGTCCCATAAAACAGAGCCTAAAAGCAAAGCATGCTCGCCTATCGTTACGCCCGGTCCTATAACCGATTTTCCGATTTTTGCGCCTTTTTTTATGACCGCGTTGTCTCCGATTATGGAATTGCTGTCAAATACGACTCCCGGCTCTATTACGGTATTTTTACCTATTATTATTGTTTTGCCGTCTATTTGTTTTTTTGCGCCGTCTACTTTAATATTTACTTTCCCGTCCAAAATATCATAATGGGCAAACCTGTATTCGTCATGGTTGCCGATATCTTTCCAATATCCTTCTGCTATATACCCGTACAACCCCTTATTCTCTCTTAACAACCTGGGATATAAATCTTTTGAAAAATCAACGTCTTTATTTTCGGCTATATAATCAAAAACTTCGGGTTCTAAAATATAAATACCGGTATTTATTGTATCGGAAAAAACTTCTCCCCAAGACGGTTTTTCCAAAAATCTTTCAATTTTTCCGTCCTTATCTGTTATGACTACTCCGAACTGCAAAGGATTTGCAACTCTTGTCAAAACCATAGTAGCAACCGCTTTTTTCTCTTTATGGAAAGCAATGGCTTTTGATATATCAAAATCGGTCAGAACATCTCCCGATATTACAAGAAAAGTTCCGCTTATGTTGTCTTTTGCGAATCTTACGCTGCCGGCAGTTCCCAAATCCGCTTCAGGCCTTAAATATTTTATATCAACGCCGAATTTTGATCCGTTCCCGAAATAATTTGTGATTATTTCCGGCTGGTAATACAACATCATCGTTAAATCTTTAAAATCATATTTTTTAAGCAGTTCTATGATATGACTTAACATCGGTTTGTTTGCTACAGGAGCCATGGGTTTTGGAATACTGCATGTTATCGGTCTCAGCCTTGTTCCGAAACCGCCGGCCATAATAACGGCTTGCATTGTGCACCTCTCTCTAAAAACATTTTTAAAAAAAGATTATATACCTGAATGATTTTACAAGTTTTTAGCTCTTTTATCAAGAATCTTTATTGTAAATTGAATATTTTGTATAATCAGAAAAAATGTTCCGGGAATTAACTTAATGAAAAAATTATTACTGTGTTTGTCTTTATTAATATTTATTTGTTCCGCCGGCGTTTTCTCGGACAAAAAAAATGATTCTGAAATTAAAATTGAAATTCAAAAAGCAAACGTCATTTTTGACGGAATAAATTATAACGGAATAAATATATATGAAATCCAAAAAGAAAATTTTCTGTCTTTGAATGAAATAGCTGTTCTGTTTAACGCAAGAATTGAATGGCAACCCGTAAGCGGCAAAGTTTCAATGAAATTGAAAAACCGTTCAATTGATATTTTTTATAATACAAAAAAAATCGCATACGGCAAGAAAAAAAAGAAACTTTATACTCCTTCCCTTCACATACGCAACGAGATTTATGTACCGGCCGAATTTCTTACTTATAAAGAATTTACAAATATATCCGAAACAATCGTTACCTTTGACAAAAAAAATAAATTATTCGTAATGAATTCACAAACAAATATTTCGGCCGTCAGATACTATACGCAAGAAAACAGCACTGAAATATCAATCGAACTTGATGAAAAAATGACTCACACCGTAAAAAAAGCAAAAAATGCGATAATAGTCGCTTTTCAGCGCGGCAAAATCGCAAGCGACACTCTCTATATAGACAATGGCATAATAAAAAATATTTCTTTCGGCACAGCAGGAAGAGAAGCTGTATTTAAAATAAATTTGCAACAAAAACCAAAATTGGTAAGCACAAAAAAATTTAAAAAACCGCTGAAATTGGTAATTACAATTGAACATTCTTCTCCCGTTGACATATCAAAACCGTGTCTTGTGTCTCTGCCCGGGACCGTTGCGCCGGACGAAAATATTGAAAATACGGTTCTTTCGGAAGAAAATAACATGACAAAAATATCAACGGATACAAAAAAAACGTCAAAAGAAGAATTACCGGCAATTCCGGTTATAAATCAGGCGGTTATAACCGCCGAATCCGAAGTATATGAAAAACCTGTATCTGACGGGGACGATATTGAAGAATTGTCAAAAATAAAAACCGCAACCGTTTCAGATGATCAAATAATTGACGATTCTTACGCTATTGTGGACGACAAGGAAACTTTCAAAGATATAATCCCTTCCGAAAAAGAAAAATCAGAGACGGCAAAACTTATAGTTCTTGACGCGGGACACGGAGGAGAAGATCCGGGAGCGATAGGGCCTAACGGCACGAAAGAAAAAGATATCAATTTGGCTATAACTCTCGCGCTAAAAAAACTTTTTGACAAAGATAAAAATTATAAAGTCATACTGACAAGAAACGACGACACTTTTATACCTCTTGCTGAAAGGACCAATATAGCCAACGAAAATAAAGCGGATTTATTTATTTCAATACATAACAATGCAAATTTTAAAAAAGAAATTTCCGGATTTGAGATTTATTTTTTATCGGAAAACGCTTCAGACAGCGAAGCCGCGGCAACGGCAATTCTTGAAAACTCCGTGGTTTCTCTTGAGAATAAACCGAAAGGTGAAAAAGAAATATTACAAAATATGTTATGGTCAATGGTCGTAAACGAATATATTAACGACTCTTCGGAATTGTCAAGTTTTATTTCATGCGAAACTACCGGAAGATTAAAAATACCGTTCAGAGGCATAAAACAAGCGAATTTCTTTGTTTTGCGCGGAACGCAAATGCCGGCCGTTCTTGTTGAAGGCGCTTATCTGAGCAATTACGGAGATGAGGCAAAACTTAACACAAAAAGATTTCAGCTTTCAATCGCCGATTCAATATACGAAGGCGTAAAAAAATATTATGCCAGAAAATCAAAAAACGGCAACGGCAAAAAGTAAACTAAACCACAATTATTTTTGAGGACGTAAATTCAGGCTCATGTGATACGATTTCATCAAGAGCAACTGCTTCTGCAAGCGAATAATCGCCTATTTCTTCTCTAACGAGATTATTCAGAACAGCGTCAGTTTTAAGTTTTTTGCCTATATCTTCCGCAAGAGTTCTGATATAAGTGCCGCTTGAACATTTTACTCTGATTTTTATAATGCCGTCCGAATAATCAATTACGTCTATAAAATAAATTGTTATTTTTCTTCTTTTTCTTTCTATTTCAATGCCTTTTCTTGCCAGTTCGTATAATTTTTTACCGCCGACTTTCAATGCCGAAAACATAGGCGGAATCTGTTCCGTTTCTCCGATAAAATCTTTGCAAACGTTTTTTATTTTATCAATATCTACATGAGAATAATCGGATTGCTGAACTACTTTGCCGGCTAAATCGCCGCTGTCGGTTTTAGTTCCCAATTTTACGGATGCGGTATATACCTTATCCTGTTTCATAAATTTATCCTGCAATTTTGTAGCCTTGCCGATAAGAACCAACATAAGACCGCTTGCAAGAGGATCCAATGTTCCACAGTGTCCGGCTTTTTTCACCTGAAGTTTTTTTTTGATTAAATTGACCAGTTTAAAAGACGTTATGCCGGAAGGTTTATTTACAAGAAGAAGCCCGGAATAATCATTTTGCACTCAATTTATCCTTAAATGCTTTTATTATTATTTTTTCGGCTTTATTAATATTTTCGTTTATTGTGCATCCGGCGGCGTTTTTATGTCCGCCTCCGCCAAATTTTTTAACAACATTCAAAAGGTTAAATTTCTCAATTGAACGCAAACTTATTTTGGTCGTTTTTTCATTCACTTCTTTCATTATGCATCCAACCGCCGCCGTAGGAACGGAAATACAATAGTTTATAATACCATCGGCGTCATAATCGTTTGCCTGCGCCTTCTTAAACATATTTTTTGTTAATTTTACGTATATAAATTTATCGTTTATGTCCGTTTTTAAATCCGACAACGCCAACCCGTAAAGTTTTAATTTGCTTAACGGTTTTTTAAGAAATATTTTTTTAGAAATCTCACTTGCGTTAACGCCGCATTTTAAAAGCTCGGCTGCCGTCAAATGAGAATTTGCGTTTGTATTAAGCTGCTGAAATCTTCCGGTATCGGTAACAATGCCTATATATAAATTTTCGGCTTCTTCTTTTGTGGGGATTATTTTTGCGGCGGTAAAAACTTCATAAACAAGTTCAGCTACGGATGACGATGACGGAACGACATAATTAATATATCCGAAATTAGTATGAGCCAAATGATGATCTATATTGATTATTGTTTTTACCTGCGAAGGCTCTATTATATTTCCTACTCTTCTTAAATTTATTGATTCCAAAATCAGCGCGCAGTCGTATTTACCGGTTATTTTATCCGTTATTTTGATTTTTGAAACGCCTTTCATAAACATCAAATCATAAGGAATTTCATCAGCCGAACAATGGACTACTTTTTTGCCGAGTCTTTTCAGCATTGAAGCCAAAGCAAGACCTGACCCTATCGTATCACCATCGGGTTTCATATGTCCCGCGATAAAAAAACTTTTTGATTTTTTTATAACTTCCGTTATTGATTTCAATATTTGTTTTTTTGAAGTATTTTGCAGACTGATAGTTTTCATTTTATTGCCTTTTCTGTTGAAGTAAAAGTTTACGGCGAACTGAAATCATTTCTAAAACAATTGAAAAAACACGAGAAATTAAAAAATTACTGTTTTTTTTCCCGTTTAATTTTATCCAATAATTCAAAAACCCTTACGGCTTCTTCCGCGGAGCTGTCATATTCAAAATCTATCGTAGGAGTTCTTCTTAAATCAACTGAATTAGCAAGCATGAATCTGATATGTTTCAAATTTTCATTTAAAATCTTATCTGCATTTTCTCTGTCCTGCTCGGTTCCGATAACGGAATAAAATATGCGGCAAGTCTGCAAATCGTCCGTAAGTTTAACTTTTGTAACGGTTAATAATCCATGGTTTAATTCTTTTATATCTCTGAGAATTTTAACCATTTCGGAATGTATCAATTCAGAAACCCTGTCGGATCTTTTATATGAGCGCATTTTTTAATCCTCTATCAGTTTCCTTGCCGTCTTTTCTATTGTAAAAAACTCAATTATATCCGATGTTTTTAAATCAGAAAAATTTTCCAAGCCTATTCCGCATTCATAGCCTTTGTCAACTTCCTTAACATCTTCTTTGAATCTTTTAATGGATGATGTGCTGCCTTCAAAAACTATAACGTTGTCCCTTAGAAGCCTTACTTTTACGCCTCTTTGTGCTTTACCTTCTATTATCATACAGCCTGAAATTGTACCTGCCGACGATAATTTGAAAACCTGTTTTACAACCGCTTTGCCTATTATCCTTTCTTTTGTATCAGGGTCCAGCAATCCTTCCATTGCGGCTTTAATATCTGCTATAAGTTCATAAATAATTCTGTAAACATTTATGCTGACGCCTTCAGTTTCGGAAAGTTTTTCAACTGCAGCGTCCGGTCTTATGTTAAATCCTACTATCATTGCGTCAGAAGCTGCTGCCAAAACAACGTCTGATTCTGTTATTGCTCCGGCCCCTTTATGAATAATTTTAAGGGTTATTTCCGAATTTGACATTCTTTCAAGAGCATCGCATAAAGCTCCCAGCGAGCCCTGTACGTCTGTTTTTAAAATAATTTTTAATTCTTTTGTTTTTCCTGCACTTATGTCAATTAAGGAAACATGATGTTTAGGTCTTAAAGAATCTGCTTTTACTTTTTCTTTTCTTGAATTTGCGATCTCTCTCGCCTGCGACTCATGTTCCAATACTATAAATTTATCTCCGGCCTGAGGAGGTTCGTTAATGCCCAAAATTTCAACGGGCATGCTCGGAAGAGCAGCGTCAAATCTTTTGCCGTATTCATCTATCATCGCCCTGACTTTTCCGTAAGTCGTTCCAACCACGATATTATCTCCGACTTTTAATGTTCCGTTCTGAACCAATAGAGTCGCAAGCGTTCCTTTTTTCGGATCAAGTTTTGCCTCAACAACAATTCCTTCGGCTTTTTTATTCGGATTTGCTTTTAATTCCATCATTTCCGCTTTAAGCTGCACCATTTCAAGCAAATTTTCAATATTTAATTTCTGTTTGGCGGAAATATCAACCATTATCGTATCGCCGCCCCATTCTTCCGGCAATAATCCGTAATTGCTGAGTTCCTGTCTTATTTTTTCCGGCTCTGCCGTCGGCAAATCAATTTTATTTACCGCTGCTATTATAGGAACTCCGGCCGCTTTTGCATGGTTTATGGCCTCTATAGTCTGAGGCATAACTCCGTCTGTGGCGGAAACAACAAGTATTACAATATCGGTAACATGAGCTCCTCGTGATCTCATTGCCGTAAAAGCCTCATGACCCGGTGTATCTAAAAATGTAATTTCTCCGCCTGATGTTTTAACTCTGTATGCTCCTATATGCTGCGTAATTCCTCCGGCTTCGCCGGCAACTACGTTGCTTTTTCTTAAAGCGTCAAGAAGCGAAGTTTTACCGTGATCAACGTGTCCCATTATTGTAACAATGGGAGATCTAGGCAGAAGATTTTTTACATCGTCGGCCTCGTGTTCCGTTTCAATTTTTACTTCGGAATCTATGGATACAAACTTCGCGTCAAAACCGAATTCGTTTGCAAGAAGTATAGCCGTATCGGTATCCAAGCGCTGGTTTATGGTGGCAAAACTTCCCATTAAAAGTAATTTTTTTAAAACATCCCCGACTTTTAATTTCATTTTTTCGGCTAAATCTTTAACCGTGATGAGTTCGTTTATGTTTATCGTATTTTTGCTGTTTTCTTTTTCCTGCGCGCGCAATAATTCTTCTTTCTTTTTGCGTTCGGCTTCTTCTTTTTCTTTTCTTGCTTTTTCTTCCTGTAACCGCAATTCCTCTTCTTTTCTTTTACGTTCGGCTTCTTCTTTTTCTTTTTTTATTCTTTCTTCTTCCCGCCTGCGCGCTTCCTCTTTTTGTTTAATTTCGGCTTCTTTTTTTATGCGTTCAATGTCCGCCTGTTTGGTATCTTTAACTTTCTTTTTTGCAGTCTTTGCAGAAGATAAATCTGCTGTTTTAATGTCTTTTTTTATTTTTGATCTAACGGAAGCGGTTTTCTCTCCCGAGGATTTTCTTACAGAGGCCGTTGTTTTTTTTGCCGTCTCTTTTTTATTTTCGGATTTAGGAGTTTTAGCCGTTTTTATGCCCGAGGATATTTTTTTTATTTTTTTATCTTTATTGGTATTCTTGGCATCCGCCGGCGCCGACTTTTTGTGAGTTTCTTTTTTTATTGTTGTTGTCATATGTATCAACTCCTATTTTTTAGAAACAACTTCTTTTGCTGATTCTATAATTTTTTCGGCAGTTTTCGGACCTATGCCCGGCAATGTCGTCAAATCGTCAATTGTCAGCTCGGCTATTTTCTTAAGGTTTGTAAGTCCCGCTGCAGCCAACAAATTTATATTTTTCTGGCTTATTCCTTTCAACTGTTCAAGCTCAGAAGCCTGAGCTTCTAATTTCTGCTCGCTTGCCTGCCTTTTTTGTTCCTCGGATTTCACGTCAATATTCCAACCTGTAAGTCTGGCTGCAAGCCTGACGTTATGGCCTGATTTTCCTATGGCAAGTGAAAGCATGTCGTCTGCAACTATAACTTCAGCTTTTTTGTCAATTTCAGAAACTATAGTTACGCTCAAAACTTTAGCCGGAGATAACGCCGAAGAAATATATTTCACCGGATCATTTGAAAAAGGAATCAAATCTATTCTCTCTCCTTTAAGTTCGTCAATAATAGGTTTTATTCTTGCCCCTTTAACGCCTACGCAGGCGCCTACAGGATCAACTTTCGAATTGTGCGATATTACCGAAACTTTGGTTCTTAAACCGGGTTCCCTTACTATGCCTACGATATCAACTATTTTTTCATATATTTCCGGAACTTCAAGTTCAAACAATACCTTTACCAAATCGGGATGCGCCCTTGATAAAACAGTATTTGGTCCTTTTATATTTTTTTCGGCTTTTATAATAATTGCCCTTATATGCTGTCCTACTGAAAATTTTTCCTTCGGCACCTGTTCCGAAATAGGAAGTATCGCTTCGCTTCTTCCCAAATCAACAATTATGTTTTTATTTGCGATTTTATAAATAGACCCGTTTACCATTTCGCCTATCTTTCCCTTCATTTCCTCATACAAAGAATCCCTTTCCGACTCTCTTATTTTTTGGACTATAACCTGTTTGGCCGTCTGAGCCGCTATTCTTGAAAAATCATCAGTATCGAGAGCAATTTTTACATCATCTCCTATTTTACTGTTCTGTCCGAGTTTTTTGGCTTCCTGAACCGTAATATCCGTTAACGGATTGATAATGTTTTCAACCACTTTTTTTATAACGGAGGCAGACATTGCTCCCGTTTCAGGATCAACTTTTGCCTCAACATTGACATTTTTTCCTACATGTTTTTTATATGCCGATACCAGCGCATTTTCAATAACATGCAAAATATCTTCTTTCGGTATCTTTTTTTCCTTTTGTATTGTTTCAAGTGCCGTTAAAAGTTCGCTTGACATATTTTTCTCCTCTTTTAAATTTCCGGATCAACTTTTGCTCTTACAATATTTGTAATTTCTATCTCAACAATTCTATTTGTAACATCGTCTATAACTATTTTATTTCCTTCAACCGCCATTAATTTTCCCGAAAAATGTTTTTGGTTATTTATTGAAACAGCCGTTGTGACATTTATTTTAAATCCCTTAAAACGCATAAAATCTTTTTCTTTCTTTAAAATTCTGTCAATTCCCGGTGATGAAACTTCCATCACATATTCTTCTTTTATAATATCGGCTTCATCAAGTTTAACGCCGAAAATATGACTCATTTTTGTGCAGTCGTCAAGGTTAATTCCATTTTCCTTATCTATAAAAATCCTTAATATTTTTTGTCCGTTTTCTTTTACAAATTCAATATCAACTATTTCTATGATTTCTTTTGCGGCTTCAGGCGTTAATAATTCTTCTATTTGATTTATTAAATTCATAATAAAAATCCTATAAAAACAAAAGGCGACCTTCCGGCCACCCGAGATATACCCAGAACATACTGTGTTCTTGTATTATACTAAATTTTATCTTTATTTTTCAAGCATAAACCGGCTTAATCCGCGTATTGCGTCATTCAAATAATTTTTTCACGGCTTCTTCGTCATAGCCTATAATATATTTGCCGTCAATAACAAGTATCGGAAATGTGTCTTTTGCTTTTAAATGGGCCATTATTTTAACCTGCTCTTTCTCATCTAACAAATCTACATATGTTTCTTGAAAAACAACATTCAGTTCGGTTAATAACTTTTTAACTTTCGCGCACCAAAAACACGTGCTTAAAGAATACAGCGTTATTTTTTCATACTGTTTCATTTCCGCATCCTTTGCATCCTTTCCCGTTCCAACAAAATGTACATAAATCCTGCTCCGGCAATCCTATGGCTTCTATCATATCTTCAAGCGTCTGATATTTTAACGATGTAATATTAAGATCTTTACGAATCCATTCTATCATTTTTGCATATTGAGGCGTAGTATAATCCAAGTATTTGTCTATATTTTCAATTTCTTTGCCTTCTATTTCTTTTATTGCTCTTCTTGTAACAAGTTCACTGTTCGTTCTGGTAGCGTTACAATATAAACACGGGAACATCAACGGAGGACATGCCGGTCTTACATGAATTTCTTTTGCGCCGCAGTTCCATAATTTTTCAACGGTAAAATTTTTCAGCTGCGTTCCTCTTACAATCGAGTCTTCAAGAATTACAAGGCTGTTGCCGTTAACAATTTCCTTTATCGGAACCAACTTCATTTTTGCCGTAAGATCTCTTAAAAATTGAGACGGCGGCGTATAGCTTCTGCCGTAAGTCGGAGTATATTTTACAAGAGCTCTTCTAAACGGCAGTTTAGATGCCATCGCATATCCGATTGCATGCGCTATTCCGGAATCAGGAACGCCGGCTACAAAATCCGCTTTTATATCTTTGTCTCTTTTTGCCAATGCCTTGCCGCATCTTTCTCTGACAATTTCAGAATTTATTCCTTCATAATCGGATGCGGGAAATCCCGTATATATCCATAAAAACGCGCAAATTTTCTTTTTCTTCTCACCCTCATATAATGTTTTTATTTCATCCTGATTAATTAATATAATCTCTCCCGGATTTAAATCCCTGATTGTCTTATATCCTAAATTTGTAAATGAACAAGTTTCCGAACACACGGCAATTGAATCCTGATTTTTGCCTAAAATCAAAGAAGTTCTTCCGTGATAATCTCTTGCCACGTACAAACCTTCTCTGCTGAGTATCAGCAAAGAACAGGAGCCTTTTATTTTTTGAAAAACTTTTTTTATTCCTTCAACAATACTTGAACTGCTTGCCACAATTCTTGCTATAACTTCGGTCATATTTACGTAATCTTTACTGAATTCCGTAAAACAAACGCCTGTTCCCATTAAATTTTCGGATAATTCTTTTATATTTTCTATTCTGCCTGTCGTAACGATACAGAAATCTCCTAAATTGGATTTTATATATATCGGCTGCTCATCCAAATCGCTTATACATCCGATACCTTTCGTTATTTTTAATTCTTTTATATTTTCAAAGAATCTGTCTCTGAAGTTTGCATTGCTCATTTTATGGATATATCTTGAAAAATCTTTATCCAGCACTGCAAGTCCGCCGTATTCGGAACCCATGTGAGTGTGATAATCCGTCCCGTAAATTAAAAACTCCGAACAATCGCTCTTTGAAATAACTCCGAATAAACCGCTCACTTTTTTCTCCTTTAAATTAATCCGTTATCTTTAAAGCTGTAATAATTTTTGTCGGTAACTATTATATGATCCAATAAAGAAATATCTACGGTTTTCAAAGCTTTTAAAACTGCCTCTGTAGCTATTATATCATTTTGCGAGGGATTACACCCGCCTCCCGGATGATTATGCGCTACAATTACCGATGTCGCATTGTGTTTTAAGGCTAATTCAACTATTTTTCTCGGATAAACGGCAGATTTATTTACTACACCCCTGTTGATTTCGTCATAAAATAAAATTTTATTTGAAGCATTCATAAAAATAGCGTAAAAAATTTCATCTTTTGAAGAACCTATTAATGCTTTCAAAAAAACAACCGTATCAGACGGAGAAGATATCTTTTCTTTTTCGGCGAGTTCAAGTTCTGAATATTTTACGGCAAAACTTTTTAAAAAAGAAATAAAGAAAGCGGCGTGGTCCTTTATTCCCTTGATTTCTTTTAATCTTTCAATGTCGGAATTAAGTACATTTTTGAGGTTTCCGAATTTTTCAATAACCTGTTTGGCAATTTGTTTTGTATCTTTGCGGGCAACGGCAAAAGTCAACGCAAGTTCAAGGATTTCGTAATCTTTCCAATCCTTTAACCCTGAGCGCAAAAACCTTTCTTTTATTCTTTGTCTATGTCCCCTGAAGTATGTTCCCATATATATCCGTTTGTTATTGGAAATTGTATATTTTTAAGAAAAGCGGCTCTGCTTACTTTTGTTCCTACCGGAGCCTGGCGCCTTTTGTATTCGGAGCAAAAAATCAGAGAAGAAACTTTATCAAGCTCTTCTTTGGAAACTCCGGAATCAATAATTTCTTGATATTTCATATTTTTATAAAAAATCTTTTCAAGAATATCGTCCAAAACATTATATTCCGGCAATGAATCAGAGTCTTTCTGTCCGGGCTTTAGTTCAGCCGTCGGAACTCTTTTGATTATTTCTTCCGGAATTAACTCCGAACCTGCCGTTTTATTTACGTACTCGGCCAACAGATATACTTCTTTCTTCAAAAGATCGCTTATCGGAGCATAGCCGCCTCCGGCATCTCCGTATAAAGTGCTGTATCCTACTGAGTCTTCCGACTTGTTGCATGTGCACAAAGATATATATCCGAATTTATTTGAAATAGACATAAGTATGTTGTTTCTTATTCTTGCCTGAATATTTTCTTCAGTTGAATCTTTATTGGTACCTTCAAAAACTTTTTCAAAATTTTTTAAATAAGAATTATAAATATCATTTATGGCAATCGTATGCATTTTAACGCCGAATCTTACGCATAACTTGCCGGCGTATTGAATACTTTCATCGGAAGTGTGTTCGGAAGGCATTGAAACGGCAATAACATTTTCCGAGCCTAACGCATCAACCGCTATCGCAAGAGTAAGAGCGGAATCTATGCCGCCGCTTACGCCCAACACGCATTTTTTAAAACCGTTTTTAACGCAATAATCTTTTAATCCCAAAACGGAAGCATCATACATTTCTTTTGCGATATTTTCTTCATTTTCTGTAACATTTTTTCCGTCGGTGTCAAAAATAAACAACTCTTCTTCAAAATTTTTCAACAAAGCCTTAAAAACGCCTTCTTTGGCGACATAAAAACTTCCGCCGTCAAAAACAAAACCGTCCTGCGCGCCTGCCATATTCACGTAAGCGACATCTACATTATATTCTTTTGCCGCTTTTTTCAATATTTCCCTTATATGAGCCGTTTTGCCTTTGTAGTAAGAAGAACAACTAAATACCGCTATAACGTCAACTCCCAGCCACGAAGCTTTCTCCACATTTTTTAAAACTGAAACAGGACTGTCGGCTATTACGCATGCAAAATTTTTATCATGAATTTTAAACACATTTGAAAATCCGGATCTTTTAAAATATTTTGAATCTTTAAAATCGGAATCATCAAGAATATCCTTTGACGCCACGACTTTCATGGTATTTTTTGTAAACATTGAAACAGTGTTTATTATATGTTCTTTTTCAAATTTATCATTTGAAACCGTCCCGATAAGGGTTATCATTGAATCCAAATCGGAACGCGTGGTAATAATTTCAATATTTTCATAATTTTTATCAATGAAATTTTTATTTAGGAGCAAATCCTCAACATACCCGCCTATCATCGCAAATTCGGGAAATATAACCAAATCGGCATTCTGTTTTTTTGCCGAACGGACATAATCTACTATTTTGCGTCTGTTGCCTTTGATATCGCCGACCTTCTGATTTACCTGAGCTATCGCTATTTTCATAAATATTCCGGTCTTTTTCTGTTTTGTTTTTTTTCAGAGTTTATTTTTTTATTATCAAGCATTTTTTCTTTTGCTCTTTTTGATCTTTTTCTCTTTTGCCTTCTTATTTTTTCTATTTCTTTTACCCTTTCGCTTTTTTCTCCCAAAATTTTTGATTCAATCATATCAGCCAGCATTTTTCTGGCGGCATATCTGTTTAAAAGCTGCGTTCTGTATTTCTGGCATTTAATTTCTATTGAAGTCGGTATATGTTTCAAATATACGCAAGTCGCCACTTTATTGAGATTTTGCCCGCCATGGCCGGATGAATGAACAAATTTTTCGGTGATATCACTTTCTTTAATATTAAATCTTTCAAACTTTTTTTGCAACAACTGCTGTTTTGAAATGCTTATTCCGAAATCTATCATAAACCGAAATTTACTCCGAGTAAATTTAAATCTTTTTTTAATTTTCCCAATCCTTCAAACTTGTACGCGTTTATGCCCGATGCTCTGGCGGAAATTATGTTTTTTTCAAGATCGTCGGTAAAAAATATGTTTGCGGGATTTATATTGTAAAAATCTATAACTTTTTTATATATTTCGTCGTCCGGCTTTCTTGCTCCGATTTTATAAGACAAATGAAAATTTTTAAAATATGAAAAAGTTTCGGGATATTTATTTTTTAAATATTCAAAATGCAGGTCGTTTGTATTTGAAAGTATTGCAAGAGGATATTTTTTTGATAATATTTTTATAAAGGCCGATATGTCTTCAAAAGGCGTAAATATATCATTCCATATATCGCTGAATTTATCATAATCCGTATTTAATTTCAGAAGCGATGACATTTGATTATAAAATTCACGGGAAGACATCGTCCCTTTTTCATAATTTATAAATATATCTTTATGTCCGGAGACTAAATCCACAACATCCTGTTTTGAACTTTTTGATGAAAGGTGAAAACCGTCCGACAGTTTATTGATGTCAAAATCAAAAATAACTTTTCCCAAATCAAAAACTATAACTTCTATTGCCATATCCAACATCCGTTTGCCGATAGTAAAAATTATCCTTTAAGCGCACCTGCGGCAATACCTTTGACTATATGTTTTTGCATAAGAAGGTATACTATAAGTATAGGAATTGTCGCTATTGTCAATCCTGCCATTAAAAGCGGATAATCGGTAATAAAAGTACCCTGAAACACCATCAATCCTCTCTGTATGGGCATCTTTGCCTTATCTTGTAAAACTACCAAAGCCATCAAAAATTCATTCCATATAGTAAGACAATTTAAAATTACAAGCGTCGCTATGGCCGGCTTTGCAAGAGGAAGAGCTATTCTCCAATATATTCCGAATCTTGAACAACCGTCTATAAGAGCCGCTTCTTCTATCTCCTTCGGCAATTCCTCAAAGAAAGATCTTAATACAAATAATCCAAAAGCAAGACCTCCGCTTATATAACACAGCAGAAGCCCCGTTCTGGTATCAAGAAGAGTCAGTTTTTTTAATAAAAGATACAAAGGAACAAAAATACCGGGTATAGGAATAAGAAGCGTCGATATCAAAAGATAAAAAAAGAAATTTTTACCCCAAAATTCAAGCCTTGCAAAACCATAAGCGGCTAGAGAGGTTATAAAAACTATGCACGAAACTCCGACAACAGTATAAAAAACGCTGTTAAGAAAATATATTCCGAATTCGGCTTTTACAAATGCTTCAACATAATTGCCCCACTGCCATGTTTCCGGAAAAAGAGCCATTTTTGTGAATATTTCTTCCTGCGTTTTAAGAGATGACGATAACATCCAAAAAACCGGGAAAATACAAGTTACAGCAACCGCTATAAGTATAATATGGGTTATAGAGCTCGTCAATATTTTTTTTGCTTTAAATAAATTCATTTTATTTACCTGTTAAATTTTTTACTTACATATAACTGCCCGAAAGAAACTACTAATAAAACCACTCCAAAAATAATGGCCATCGCAGTAGAATAACCAAATTCACCGTTACTCATATATTCATAAATTTTTGTTATCGGAACGTGCGTATATCCCGCGGGGCCTCCTCTTGTCATAGAGTATATCAAATCAAAGATTTGCATCGTTCCTAAAATTGTAAGAATGGTAACTATTGTAAAAACAGGAATCATACTAGGAAATGTTATATGTTTAAACTGTTGCCATGTATCGGCTCCGTCAACTTCGGCAGCTTCGTATAACTCATTCGGTATAGTCTGCAAGCCCGCCAGTAATATTATAAATCCGTATCCAAATCCTTTCCACATATGAACTACCGCAACCGAGGACAACGCTGTTTTTATTTCTGAAAGCCACGCAAAATCTTTAAAATTGTCAAATCCGAGCGATATAAGCCAATGATTTAAAATTCCAAAATTGCCGTCATATACAAATTTCCATATCAATCCGACTACTATGCCTGACAGAACGGGAGGAAGAAAAAATATAACTCTGTATATATTATCGCCTTTGATCTGTCTGTTAACCAAAAGTGCAAGCAGTAAAGCCAAACCGTTTTGCAGCGTAAGCGCAAGCAAAGTAATATATCCGGCATTTAACATTGACTTCCAAAAAGCAGGATTATTGAACAATATATCCTTATATTGCGCAAAACCGACAAAAACCATTTCTTTATCTATGCCGTTCCATTGGAAAAAACTCAATTGGAATGTTCTCAAAAGCGGATAAAAATTAAATACCAAAAACAAAAGCAGCGCCGGCATTATAAACATCATATTTATCGTTTTTTCTTTCGGCGTTATCATTTTTTTGCCTTTTCCTGTCTGATTTTTTCAGCTTGAACTTCATCAGCCGCCTGTTTAGGGGTTTTTTCACCTATCATAACGGACTGCAGATTTATATTTATGTAATTTACAACCTGCCATGATTCCAATTTCGGCAAATTTTCAAAAGTATTTGCTATGCTTTCGGAAAATGTTTTTAAAACATCCGGCAAATCCTGCGCGCTTTCTTTATTTGAAGGGATGTTCAATGTTTCTGCAGACAAAAAAGACTGCTGAGGTCTCTGAGTAAGCCACTTTAAGAAAGCTATCGCTTTATCTTTGTTAGGAGACATTGCATTAACAAACATAGCCGAACCGTCTCCGCCGAATATTAATAAAGGATATTTAGCGTCAGGAAGCTGAGGCGGAGCCATAACTCCGTAATTCAAATTAGGATTCATTGACTTATAAACATTGACGCCCCATGAACCGTTAAATGTCATTCCCGCTCTTCCGGTTGCAAACGTTCTTTCTGCATCTTTATTTACCATTGTTACCATGCCGGAGGCAAACATTTTATTCTCTTTCATTTCGTTTAACAGTCCGAATATTCTTACCCATCTGGGGTCATTATATGCGACTTTACCGTCTATAGTGTCTAAAATTCCTTCTTTGCCGAACAATTCCCACTGATAAGACGCGGCAAAAGCTCCTATAAGCCATGCTTCACCGAATCCGCTTACAAAAGGCTGTATATTGGCCGCTCTTAATTTTTTGCCGGCTTCTATAAATTCAGCCCATGTTTTTGGAGGATTATTCGGGTCAAGCCCGGCCTGAGTAAATAAATCTTTGTTGTAATATATCATAAGAGAGCTGACATCAAGAGGAACTCCGTAATAACCGGGTTTTACATCCCATTCATTACCTTCGGTAAATCTGTTTTGTTCCAGAGATTTTTCAAAGAAAATATCTTTCCAGCCTGAATTCATTTCATCGGTTAAATCAGCGATAAATCCCGCTTTTATATATGAAGCAAGTTCTCTTTTATCGCTTAAAGGATTAAATATATCCGGCAACAGCTGTCCGCTTGCGGCTGCAGTTATTTTATTTTTATAAACATCGGTGGGCGCATACGTTTCAAAAATGACTTTCACGCCGGTTTCATTGAAATATTGGTCTGCAAGTTTGTCAAAAGCGGACTGTCTGTCGGTCATCCAGTGCCAAATTTTAACAATATTTTTATCATCTGTTTTCTGTTCTTGTTTTTGAGAACATCCGGCAACAGTTAGCGCCAATGCGACAAATAATACCTGTAAAAACATTAACTTCCTGAACATATATCCCCCAAAAATTATTATAATGATGCTGAAGATTTTAACAAATTTATACATTTACGTCAATTTATTTTACATTATTGTATTTACCAAACGCAAAGAAATGTTAGAAATTTTTTGACTGACTGAATTATTAAATATTTTTTATGCCTTTATAAACATCCGCGGAGTGAAACTAATCGGTATATTCAATCATAAAAACAAAAAACTGTCATTTTTTCAAAAAATATTTCTGTTTTAAACCGAGACAAAATGTAAGCGTATACTGTAAAGGGCGAAGCCCGAAGTATCCGAACATTTGATAAAAATAAAAGATACTATTTCCAAACCTATATTTTCGTTTTAGACGAGGCGACAAAATGTAAGCGTATACTGTAAAGGGCGAAGCCCGAGGTATCCGAACGTTTTGGCAACGAAGTATAAAACGAAAAGACCGAAGAAAAAAATGGAGCTAAGGGGGATTGAACCCCTGACCTCTTGCATGCCATGCAAGCGCTCTCCCAGCTGAGCTATAGCCCCGTATTTTTAAGTGTTTGCAGCGGAGAGTATACTATTTTTATAAAACAATCGTCAATAGACTATTGATTTTAATCCGTTTGTTTCATATAATTTCCGTATTATTTCAGATGATAAAGAGGTATTGCGTGGCTAAATTTCAAATAGTAAAATACGGAGATCAGATTCTCAGAAGCAAAACAAAACCTGTTGAAAAAATCACAAAAGAAATTAAACAACTGGCAGAAGACATGATTGAAACAATGTATGCTTTTTACGGAGCCGGTCTTGCGGCCCCGCAGATAGGAATTCCTTTAAAAATATGCGTAATAGACGTAATGCCCGACGGAAAGAGAAACCCTGTAGTTTTAATAAATCCCGTTATAGTATCAGGCGAGAATAAGATAAATATGGAAGAAGGATGTCTGTCTTTTCCGGGAATATACGAAAATGTTCCGAGATTTGACAAAATAACCGTGCAGTATCTCGGTTTAAACGAACAAATTAAAACGCTTGAAGCCAAAGGGTTTCTGGCAAAAGCAGTTCAGCATGAAACAGACCATTTAAACGGAAAACTTTTTATAGATTATCTTCAGCCTTGGAAGAGAAAACTTGTTGAAAAGGAAATAAAGAGAAGAAAAAAAGGCGGCGACTGGTGAATATAATATTTTTCGGAACCGCCGATATTTCAAAAACATTTCTTGAAAATATTGACAAACATCATAAAATTTCAGCCGTTGTCACAATGCCGGACAAACCGGCGTCAAGAGGACAGCGTCTTAAAATGCCGGCCGTCAAAGTTTTCGCAGTTGAAAATAATATACCCTGCATACAGATTGAAAAATTTACGGATGAAATTATTGAAAAAATAAAAAGTTATAATACGGATATCGGCGTAGTTGTTTCTTTCGGAAAGATTATTCCCGAAAAAGTATTTACTCTGCCTAAATTCGGATGTTTCAACGTACATTTTTCTCTTTTGCCGCAATACAGAGGAGCTTCTCCGGTGCAGCAGGCTCTTATTGACGGTCAACTAAAAACCGGTGTAACGTCTTTTTTTATAGATAAAGGATTAGACAGCGGACATATAATTCTTCAGGATTCTCTTGATATATCTGCCGACGATACGGCATGTTCTTTGTTTGATAAACTTATTACTCTTGGAATATCCGTAATGAACCGCACTATTGATATGATTGATAAAGGTCAATGCGCCGCCGAACCGCAGTCAGGACAACCCGTATTCTGCCGTACTTTTAAAAAAGAAGACGGCAAAATAGACTGGACTAAACCGGCTGAACATATAAAAAATCTTTTCAGAGGGTTGTTTTTATGGCCCGGAATATTTACTTCAATATCAGAAGGTAAAATGGCCGGCAAAATATTAAAAATAGCCGAATGCGAATTCGTCGCCGACGATTCAAATGCTCCGGCGGGTTCTGTTATATCTGTAAAAAAAGGAATGGGTTTTGTAGTTAAATGCGGCAAAGACGCCCTTCTTATAAAAATAGTACAGCCGGAAAGCAAAGCAAAAATGTCAGCCTGTGATTTTCTAAACGGTTCAGGCTTAAATATAGGGAGTAAATTTAATTGAGGCAAATAAATGAATAAATTCAACTTAAGAGTTTCGTACAGAGACACAGACCAAATGGGCACTGTATATTACGCAAATTATCTGGTTTTTTTTGAAAGAGGCAGAAGCGAATTCATGAGAGAAGCCGGCTTTACGTACAGACAGATGGAAGAACTAGGTTTGTTTTTTCCCGTTATGCATGCGGAATGCAACTACTTTTCACCTGCTAAATATGACGATTTGCTGACGATTGAAACATCTATTTCTGAATTAAAAAACGCAAGCGTTGTATTTGCGTATAAAATAAAATGCGCTGACAAATTGATTGCCGACGGAAAAACCAAACATCCTTTGGTAAACAGATCTTTTAAACCCATAAGAATACCTCAGGATTTAAAAACTCTTTTGGAAAAATATATTAACGCCAATGAATAAAAACGACGCTTTTTTTATGCAGGAAGCGCTTAAATGCGCGCAGAAAGCTTTCCTGTCACAAGAAGTTCCTGTCGGCGCTTTGATTGTAAAAGACGGCAAGATAATATCAAAAGGATACAATAAAAGCGTCAAATCTTCCGATACCACAGCGCATGCCGAAATCATTGCGATAAGAAAAGCATGCAAAAAATTAAAAAATTACCGTTTAAACGGCTGTACGATTTATGTGACAATTGAACCCTGCGCAATGTGCGCCGGAGCTTTAATATGGGCCAGAGTAAACAGAATAGTGTTCGGAGCATACGATGCCAAAGCAGGAGCCTGCGGAAGCGTTTTCAATATCGTTTCAGAAAAGAAATTAAACCATAAAATAGAAGTCTACGGTGGACTTTTGGAAGAAGAGTGTGCTACAATAATAAAGGAGTTCTTTAAAAGCAAAAGATAATTGTGCTTTATCTGTTTTTTTTCGGGGGTGAATTGGGTTCGACGGGAATGGAAGAGGTAAAGACAGCAAGCCCGAGTTGGCCGATGGCTCGGTTAAAAATCGGCTAAAATAGAAACGACAAACAAATCGTTCCTAACGGCATGCTCAAACCCTTTATGGGTTTTGGCGCAATGCCAATAGCTGCTTAAGTCAGCTACGTTTTACCCGTGACACCTACTGGCGGGATAAAACGACAAGAGTAGGTTAGCGTTAACCGGCTTGTACCGTCAGGCTAATGCAAAATTTTAACGGTGCTGGTTTATGGGATATTCACGTCTGGAGATGGTCTCATAAACGAGAAAAAAATTCCAGGCTAAGCTTGTAGCGGTCTTACTGAAACATTTTCGGACGCGGGTTCAATTCCCGCCACCTCCACTTTAAAAATATGTTGTCTAAAATCTATAAGTTTTTCAAATCAAATTTATTTTTTTTTATAATTTTAACGGGTGTTGTCTTTACCGTTTACGGACACAATATTAATTTCCAGCTTACAAATTTAGATGACGACTATCTTGTTCAAAACAATATAACATACATTTCAAAAATTCAAAATATACCTAATTTTTTTACGGAGTCCTGTTATTATTCAAAAGAATTCCCCTATTACAGACCTGTTTTAAGCATCTCTTTTGCGGCGGAAGCAATATTATTCGGTTACAATTTAAAAGTTTCTCATACTGCAAACATAATATATTTTATATTGAGTATCTTCTGTATATTTTTGTTAGTGGCACAATTAAGATTTAATACTTCCGCAGCCAAATTTATTTGTTTATTATTAGCGGTTCATCCCATACTTATGTCGTGTCCTGCATGGATACCGGCAAGAAACGACACCCTGTTGGTCATTTTTTTCACATTAACTTTAACGTCTTTTCTCAAATTTATTGAAACAAACAAAAAAAAAGATTTATTCTTTTTTATATTTTTCTTTATATTATCAATCTTTACAAAAGAAACTGCCCTTGTTTTATTGCCGATATTTCCGCTTACTCTATACTGTTTTAATTATAAAATATCAAAACAACAATTATTTAAAATATCTTCAATATTATTGCCCATGCTGGCTGTTTATTTTATTTTGAGAACAATTTCAATAACAACCGTGGAATTATCATCTTATCTGACAAACTTTAAAGAATCTGCAGGCGTCATCATAACGGGGCTGTTAACTTACACAACTAAATTCATAATCCCGGATTATATACCTGTTATGTTATATAAAATCCAATTAACGCCGAAATTATTAACAGTTAACATTGTTTTATTACTTCTAATTATGATTGTTTGGTTTACCCGATTTATTAATAGAAAAGTTATATTATTTAGCGGAACATGGTTTATATTATCTTTACTGCCTACATTTTTTATACCGGATTACTTATTGCTATTTCACAGATTTGTTATTCCTGCCGTCGCCGTAGTTATACTTTTATCCGAATTAACCGGTAAAATAATAATAAAGTATCCTTTTGCAAAAAAATATTTATTTTTTTTATTTATTTCGTTGTTTGTTGTTTTTTCTTTAACTGCCAATATTTATTCAAACAGATATAAAAATGCCGAATCATTTTGGACAAACGCATACACGGATGCTCCTAATTATCCTGAAAATCTACACGGACTTGCAAAAGTATTAATAGCGCAAGAAAAGTATCAAAAGGCAAAAGACTTGATTTATGAAGCAATGAAATACAAATATTACAATTATATTCCGACTTTATGTAATATTTTATTCCTTGAAAAAAAATATGATGAAGCCGAAACAATATTCTTAGAAGCGCTTAAAACCAATCATGAAAATTACATTTTGCATCAATACTACATAAATCTAAGCAATATTTATCTGCATAAAATGGATTTTAAAAAGTCTGTTGAATTTGCAGAAAAATCATTAGAATTATCGCCTTATAATACAAATTCATTTAAGATGTTGGCAAAATTTTACGCAGTAACCGGAGAGTATAAAAAAGCCATTGAAATTCTTTTAAATTTATTAAAAAGTGATAAAGGCAATATTGAATATCTTGAGAACTTAGCCTTATTATATGCAGATTTCAATGACAAAAATAATGCGGTAAAGTATGTCAATGAAATTTTAAAATTTGAACCTGCCAACAAAATAGCTATTGATGTATTAAAAAAGGCCGGAAGTTAATTTGAAAGCTTTTTAAGAACGTCTTTTACAGGCATTCCCATTTCAATGCCCAGTTTTTGCGCTTCGGCGGTTAGCGCGACTATATCTGCGTTTAAAACATCGTCAATCGTTTTTACTCCTGTAACCATACAGGCGGCATCTCCGAGCTTTTGGGCGGTATTAATATTAAGATAGCCGCACATAACGTATCCTTTTGCGCCTATGATCATAAGCAATTTCCCTCTCTCGCTCAGGTCAATCTGCACTGCTTTAAATACCGTTTCATTTACCGTTATATCTTTTGTTATCATTTAAACCATCCACGCCGTTTCATTAAAGGTTTCGCTTGGCTTGGGAATTATAACGGAAGACTGGTAAGGCCATCTTTCAATCTCCATATAATCTTTATCAACGCTGATTGTAAATTCAATATTGTTAAAATCATCCGGCAGTTCAAGAATTTTCAGAGGTATAGCCATTTCTATCAGAGTTTTTACGGCAATATTGTCAGGAGAAATTGAAACCTTTTCGCCGTTGCTTATAACGGCAAATTCAACAACATTTTTGTTTATGTCAAATTTAACCGATATTTTTTTCACTACAGGCGTCAAAAAATTAATATTAAAATGCAAGTTTTCTATATCTTTTGAATTTGTCGGAACATTAGTCATAATATTTATATAAATATTATTTAAATCAAATCCGAACATAAAATTTTTAATAACGGTTGAAACCTGATGCATTGATCCGCCGGTATGTCCTACCGAATACAATCCTCCGTTTTTCCATTCAAAAAAATTTGAAATTTCGCCGTCAATTTTCGGAGAAATCAAAGCCGTAGGATTTGTCATTATAAATTTTGCCAACGACTGTCTTAACATTTTTATTGATTTGTATAAATAATCCGGAATTCTCTGATTTAACAATTCATACACGGTCATTAAATGCTGTCTGAACAGCTTATCAAATATCTCGTCATTGCTTGACGAATGTTCCTCTCCGTACCACCAATTCCAGTCCGAACCTTCAGCGGCGTATAAAATCTGCCACGCTTTTTTTTCAGGTTCGCTGCCTTTAAAAGACGGATTTTTTTGTTCATAATCCAGCAAAAAATCTCTTGTTCTGCCGAGATAATTCCACGCCGTGTTGTCTTCGCTATGCCCTATCCATATTCCGAAATTCCCGTTTATCCATGAACCGGCCTTTAAATTCGTTATCGTATCTTTCGGAGGAAATCTGTTCAAATAATCGCTTATTTTAACCGTTTCAATACTTTCTTCCTTTGACAGTTCTCCGTATAATTTCGTTAAAAAATCCCACCCGTCGTTTTTATAATATTCCCAGCAGTTTTCGCCGTCAAGAATAACCGAAACGAGAGGATATTCGTATGAATCTCCCACATAACTGCCTATATTTTTTACTTTATCTATAAAATCTCTTACGGCGTCGTCCGAATTCCATTTTGAATAAACAAAACCTATAGAATCAGACAATCCGTGATCTCTGAATATCATATTTACGATATTTCCGTTTATGTTAACCGTATACGGTCTGAACAGATACTGTCTGTTTTGTGAAGCAGATTTATAACTTCCGAAAAGAATCGCTTCATCCGTTGCAAGCCATTTTATTCCGTTGCCGGCTGCAAGCGCAACAACTTCATTTGAAACGGAGCCTTCGGAGGGCCACATTCCGGACGGCCTTTTTCCGAAAATATTTTCATAATAAGTAACGGCATTATTTACGTGCCACTGCGCATCGTCTTTATGCGCAAATCTTCTTTCGGGCAATACTATATCCGGCGTTGCGTCAAGAGCATTATTAGTATCGCATAATAAAGGAAGAATCGGATGATAAAAAGGCGTGACGGAAACTTCAATCTGCCCCTTATCCTGAAGTTCTTTATGTTTTGCGGCTATCATACCGCAGATTTGCAGCTGCTTCTCTATCAGTTTGCGTTTTTCATCTTCCGTAAAATCCCTGCCTTTTATATAAAGCTCGTTTATAAACCCGTCATTTTTGCGCCAATAAGGATCAAACCATGAAAGATTAAACCATACCTGTAAATCTCTCATATCGTTATCTTTAAAGTAATTTAATATTCTTTTAATATCTGTTTCGCTTGTCTGTTTTCCTCTTTTTTCAAGAAGCTGATAATATCTGTTATTCGGAAAAACCATCGTTTCCCAGTTTGCCATAAAAAAATTCATAAGTATGAATATTTTATCTTCTTCGGAAAGTTCCAACGCAGGTTTTAAAGTTAAATCAAGAAATTTATCTTTTGCCTCGCCTCGCGCATATTCGTCAAGCTGAACAAGCAGCGAAGGAACTAAATTTATATTTAATTTTATTTTAGGATAGTCTTCTAAAATAGCGGCCATATCGTAATAATCTTTAGTCGCATGCAGTCTTACCCACGGCAGTTCATAAACGTTATTTAGAGGGTTTTTATAAATAGGCTGATGCTGGTGCCATAAAAATGCCAAGTATACTTTTTTCATTTACAAACATCCTGTCAAACAAATTACTTTATTTTACTTTTTGCCCTTTCGGAATATTCCGTACCGGTATAAATCTCTGTTATCTTTTTATAAATATTTTGCGCTTCCTGTTCATTTCCCGACAATTCGTATAATCTTGCCATATTTTCGGTAACGCTTGCAGCCAAATAATTTGTTTTGTATTTAGTCAAAAATTCGTTTGAAATTTCTATAGCTTTATCAATTTTATTTGTATTGTCGTAAACCAATATCAGCCCGGGATAACCCAAAGGCTTTACTGTATCCGGTTTGGCATTTTTAATAACCGTTTTCAATAACTGTTCTGCTTCGTCATATTTATTTTGGGAAATAAAATAATTTGATTTCATCAACATCGCTCTATACGCAGCCGGCGTATTTGAATATTTGGAGATAATCTCATCTATAACGCCCAGTCCCTGATCCATATTTCCGGATGCAACGTAATTAACCGCGAGGGACAGTTTAGTGGAAGCCGTGTCTTTTATTATCTGCAGTCTGTAATAAACAAAACCAACAAACAATGAAACGCCCAATACAAAAGCTGCCGCCGTAAAAAAAGCCGTTTTATTTTTTTTGATTTTATTTATAACTTTTATTATAACATCTTCTTTTTTTTTCATTTGTATCCTCTTATTTTTTATCAATTATATTTTTTGAATTTTTTTGCATTGTTTCAAAATATTTAAAATTTAAACCGGATTCTTTCAGCGTCTTTTCTATTTTGTCCAAATCCATCAAATCTTCCGGCAAATGAGAGTCGGTATTGAGCACAAGATTGGCTCCGTGTTTCAAAGCAAGCCCTGCGACTTCTTTATTTGTGGCATTATGTCCGTGACGCGTGGTAATTTCAAGATAAACTCCGTTATCTTTGGCCAGTATCACATCTTCTTCCGTTATATGTCCGGGATGCGCCAAAATATCAATATCGGCTTTTAAAGCGTAATGATTGGTTTGCGGAGGCACGGTTTCGGCGACAGTTTCACCGTGAACAACTATGATTTTTGCGCCCAATTTTTTACACTTCGCCGCGATATCAGATATCAGCTTAGGCGGAACATAGGTTATTTCCGCGCCCGGCAAAACTTTTATGTCATAATTATCCTGAAGAATTTTTGCGACTTCAACTATTTTAGGAATATTAAACTCATAATTTGAGTAGTCAACATGATCCGTTAAAGCAATAGCCTCATAACCTCTGAACTTTGCCCTGTAAACAAGTTCGCTCGGCAACAAAACCCCATCAGAAAACAGCGTATGAGTATGTAAGTCTATCATATCGGTAGATTATACCATAGCCTATTTCAAAAAGCAATTAAAAACGAATAATAAAAACATTTATTATGTGTTATAATATTAACGTAAAAATGAAAAATTTAAAAATATTCCTTCTCTTTTTTATTCTCTTTACAGTTTCAAATCTTTCAGAAGCGGATTTTCCAAAATATGTTTTTTTATTCATAGGCGACGGAATGTCCGTGTCAAGCGAATTTGCCGCAAGTTCATATTTATGCGGGACAGGCGGAAATTTGATATGGGATTCTTTTCCGTGTAAGGCTTTTGCGGCGACTTGGAGCCTTTCCTGCGTCAACGAAAGAAATCCCGACGGATACGACGCAATCAAGGCCGGCGCAGTACCTTATCCCTATTATTTCAGCGAATCGTCAGAAAAGTATTTTGAGACTGCTTCTGCAACCGATTCTGCCGCCGCAGCGACTGCAATTGCAACCGGTAAAAAGACAGTTAACGGCTGCATCTCAACAAATGAAAAAGGAAGTTTTTTTGAAAACATATTTGATATTCTGAACAAACAAAAAATCTATAACACATGCCTCATAACAACGACTTTTTTTTATGATGCGACTCCGGCGGCTTTTGCGGCTCATAATATTTCAAGGCAAAACCGCAAACAAATAGCCGAAGAGATTTTATCAATCTCAAAACCCGAGATAATAATCGCACGCAACGAATACGATTATCTGAAAGATACTGCCGAAACAAACGGATATTACGTAACGAATTCAAAAGAAATAAAAAACAATATGTTATTTTACAACGACTCTAAAAAACTGTTTGTTATCCTTGATAATTACAATATTCCAATACCCGAAAACGAAAAAAACAGGCCCTCTTTTTCATACCGCGAAGACGATTTAAAATTTTCGGAAATAGCGCTTTTTGCCGCAGACAAACTTCTTGCCAAAAAAAAGCCATTTTTTGCCGTTATAGAAATGTCAGACATTGATTCGGCAAATCATGATAACGATTATCATACAATGGTATCTTCCGTTTATGAACTGCACAACGCGGTAAAATCAATAATTGAACTAATCAATTCCGGCAAAACCGATATGACGCCGAAAAACACTCTTGTGCTTGTAACGGCAGACCACGCAACCGGTTTTTTAAGATTTAACGAACAGCCCCAAAAAGGGCGTCTGCCTTCAAAAATGATTTTTGCAGGCAAAAATATGCTTTTAAAATTTGACAGAACGGTAAAATATAAAAGCAAAAATCATACAAACGAACTTGTGGGAATATATGCGTTCGGAACGCAGTCGGATTTACTGAAAATATATGCCGGAAAAAACGGCATAATTGACAATAGCGATATCTTCAAAATATTGAAAAAAACAGCCGTAAAATAAAAAAATTATTTTTCTTTTATTATCTTACCGTTTTCAACCCTGTATATTACGTCGCATTTTGCTATTGTGGTCAGACGGTGGGCAATTATTATCATGGTTATTTTACCGTATAAATTTTCAATCGCGTCCATAACGGCTTTTTCCGTATCGGTATCAAGCGATGAGGTCGCTTCGTCAAGAACAAGAAATTCGGGTTCGTTGTATAAAGCCCTCGCTATGCCTATTCTCTGCCTTTGTCCGCCGGAAAGTCTTATGCCTCTTTCGCCGACCACGGTTTCAATGCCGGAAGGAAGCGAATCTATAAATTCTTTTAACTGGGATTTTTCAACGGCGTTTGCGAGTCTTTTTTCGTCAACGTTTGAGCGGTCGTAAAAAACAATATTATTTTTTACTGTATCGTCTGTAAGATAAATAAACTGAGGAACATATCCTATTTTTTTTGACCAGCTTTTTTTATTTTTATATATATCAACGCTTCCGGCTTTAAGCGTTCCCGTAACAGGCTTTAACAGACCGAGTATAATATCCGCAAGCGTAGTTTTGCCGGAACCGGTTTTACCGACAAAAGCGACGGACTGCCCGTTTTTTATTTCAAATCCGGCGTTTTCAAAAATAAGTTTATCGGTATTGGGATATCTGTAGCTTATGTTCTCCGCCGATATGCCGTCTTCCGTGTTTATTTCTTTATTTTCATCGCCGCCGTTTGTTTCGGAATCATCCGTTTTTTTCAAATCGTTGTATAAAACATTTAACGAAGGTCTGTAAAAAATCATAGCGTTCATTGAAACCTGAATTCTGCTTACGGAAGGCATCATTCTAAAACAAGCCATAGCAAAAACCGATATCTGCGTAAAAATTGAAGCTATATTTGTTCCTTTGTAAAGAAAATAAATTATCATAAGCAGGACCACAGATATAACGAGAGTTTCTATAAAAATTCTCGGCAGCTGCTGCAAAAAATTAAAATATTTCTGGGCTGAAGTATATTTAATGGAATTTTTATAATATTCATCTATAAAAAAACGCTCTTTTGAAAGCGTTTTTATATCTTTTATCGCTCCGAAAGCCTGATTTATCCACTTAATCATAAGACCTGCGTAAAACTGGTTATCGCGGCCTACCGAAGACATTTTTATTTTCAGTTTTTTGAATAAAAATAAAAAACTTAAAAAGAAAAGAAATATAAGAGAGAGAGTTATAGCTTTATTTACAAAAAACAAAAACGATATTAAAAGTAAAACAACCGATAGTTCCGAAACAAACGCAAAAAGATGTATAAGAAATTGAAAACAATAAGCAACGTCATTAGTTACCGTTCTTATTATTTCAGCTGTATTTATGGTCAAATGATAAGAATACGGCTGTTTCAAATAAAAAGTCATAAGTCTGGTAGATATTTCTTTCTGGGCGTTAAAAATCATTTTATACTGAAAGTAATACAAGACCGTCATATAAATATTTTTTAACACATATACGCCTACAAGAGAAAAAGATATCAGTATGAGAAAATTTGTAGTGGAGTTTATATTTAAAAAATCGTACACATATTTCAATATTCTGTTTGTTTCAATTACGGAAGGGTCCATAACAACGCCGATAAGCGGCAGAACAAGCGAAACTCCTATTAATTCCAAAAGGGAGGATATAAAAATTCCAAACGCTAAAATTACAAACTTAATCTTTTGATTTAAACCGAAAAGAAAATTGATTTTTTTAAGTATATCAAAGTATTTAAACATACGTTTATTATACAAAATTAAAAAATTATATTATCTGCCGGAAAACAAATCTTTCAGAAAAGCTTTATACGTTCCGTTGGAATATTTTTTATATTGTCCGAAAATTAATTCCGCGGTTAAAACAAAAAACCTGAATTTGCTTCTTGAAGTGCGGCGTTTTAAATGTTTTATTTTATTTTCTATCGCCGTTATAAGGTTTGCTTCCATTTCAAGCTGTTTTAATTTAAGCGCCAAATCTTCAAATTTTCTTGTTTCCTTTTCCATATCGGCAATTTTGCATAAGCGCAAAAATTTCCATATTTCTTTTAACGATTTAATTGAATTAATTCCTATCTTTTGTTCCGAATGCTGCCTGTAAACGACAAGTTTTTGATTTACAAAAGAAACTTTTGAAAAACATGAAATTATAAACGCAATCCATTCGTCATGAACCGCATTTTCGCTTATGGGCATAAAATATTTTGTAAAATTTTTTCTAAAACACAAAGCCATTCCGGTAAAGCAGTAATTATTGATAAGGCTGTACGGGCTGAATCTGTTCAAATCAATTTTTGAAAGCCCCGAAGTATTCCACAATGTGTATGAATCAATCTGTTTAAGATTTTCGTCCGCTACAATCCCGTCGCAACAGCAAATACCCGTTTTTTCTTCAATCATTTTTTCGGACATTATTTTTACTTTGTTTTTATCCCACACATCATCCTGATCGCATAAAAAGATGATATCTCCGCTACAAAGATATATCGCCTGTTCGAAATTTTTAGTTACTCCGAGATTTACTTTATTTACAGTCAGTTTTATGTTTAAATTGTCTTTATATCGGTCTATTATATTAACCGTATTATCTGAAGAATTATCATCACATATAATAATTTCGTCAGCTTTTAAAGTTTGTTCTGCTAAACTTTTCAGCTGTTCTTCAAGGTATTTTGCTCCGTTATAAGTGCATAAAGCTATAGATATTTTCATTTTTTATATTCTAATTGGGCAATGTAATTTTTTTTAGCTTCACAATACTCATTGAAATTATTTTTAATCATATTTTTATAATCCTGTACGCTATATATATTATGAAAAATTTTTCTCAATATTTTTATTGGCAAAACATAATGCATAATCAGTTTTACTATATTGAACAACTGCATTTCAATATAAAATATAACCGTTTTATGACCGTATATTTTAAAATAGAATTTATATTCACCGTTTAAACTTTTTTTATATTTTTCTTGGAAATTTTTAGTTGACTGACTCTCTAAATGTATAATTTTTGCCTGCGGAACAGATTTAAGTTTAAAACCTGCCTTTTTAATTCTATAATTTAAATCAACATCTTCATAGTACATAAAAATATCTTCGTCAAATACTCCGGACTTATCAAGAACTGATTTCTTTATAAACATATCTGCTCCGGCAGCATATCCGATATCTATTATTTTATCTGTATAATTAAAAAATCCGTATTGTTTCTTTTTATTAAAAGTTCCCATTTTAGAAATAATATGCGAATATTTCGTATAAAAATATGACAATATTGTCGGATTTCTCATTGAAAATGACAAAACAGGATTCATATTGTCATCATATAAATTCCCGCAGCATGCCCCGACATCCGGATTTGACTCCATATAATCATAAAATATCTTAACTGCATTATTTACAAGTTTAGCATCAGAATTTAATAAAAATATATATTTACCTTTTGCTTTTCTAATCCCAATATTGTTTGCTCTGCCGAAACCGAGATTGGCGCCCGCTTCAATGACTTCTATTTTATTTCCGAATTTGTTTCTTAAATATTCGGATGAAGCGTCTTTTGAATCGTTGTCTATAACAATAATCTCATACTCAACGCCGTCCGTTTTGTCAAATACGGATTGTACGGCGTCTTTGGTTAGTTCTTTCGTTTTATAATTTACTATTATTATTGAAACCTGCATTTGTTAATTTCCCATCCATCTTTTATATAAATCTTCCAAATTAATCATTGATGTATCGTTTGCCAAAAAATAATTTTCTATGGTTTTTGAAATTTCTTTATATTTCAAAGGGTTTTTATCAATATTTCTGATATCTTCAACTATATTGTCATATAAGTCTTGCCACGAAGCATACAACGTCTGTATTTTTGGAAAATCCTTCGGAAAAAAGACATTGTTATAAACGGCAAAACCGATTGAATCGCTAAGATAAGGTTCTAAAAAATATCCGTCAAATCCCTCTCCGAAAGTTATTGTATATTTTGCTTTTGATATTTCTTTCTTATAATCTTCAAATTTCATATTTTTTATTATTTTAAATTTGTAATCAGGTAATTCTTTTTTAAGTTTTTTGACTACTTTATTTTTATAAGCATTTAAATCAGGGGACAATAATATTATATTTTTTTTATCTTTAAAATCCGTTTTATAATATTTTTCGGCAAACGGCCGCAACAAAAAAACAGGCGTTCCGTATTGAACGCTTTTCTCACCGGTACAATAACTCTTATGCGCCGCTGTTATCGTCAGTCTGTTATTGCAAATTTCTCTGATTTTCTCAATATATTTTTGTTCAGGCATCAATTCATCATTTTGGTTTAAAATATTTATATTCAGCTTATTTATGCTTTTTAACCACTCAATATGTTTTACAGACAAAGCATTTAAAAATGATATTATAAAAACTTCAGGTATATTCAATAATAGTTTTTCCGGTTTTGTATATTTTATAATATAATTAAAATCTATCGGTTCCAAAGCATATTCAAAATATTTGTTTGGAATTACGGCATGTTCAAAAGGAAGTCCCGACATTATCAATCCAAAATTATATTCGGCTGAAAATTGTTTTGAATGTTCTACAAAATTATTTATTGAAAGCATTCCGCCTGTCACTATGTGAATTGTAAGATTAAAAAATACAACAATCTGTTTTTCATTTTTATATTGTTCTATTAATTTTTTTTGATTTTTATCGTAGTTCTTAACATGACACGGATAGTACCCATTTGGCGGGTATCTATGAAAAGAAAATCTAAAAACTTTTAAATTTCTTAACGGATACAAAAAAAATCTTTTTATATATTTTAAACAATTTATAATCAATTACGAACCTCCGCACCGATATTACATTTAGCAAATTGTAATTTTTCTAGACAAACTGCTTATTAAATCATAGCCGTCCCAAATCAATGAAAAATCAAGAGATTTCCCCAAAGGAACAATACGGTCTACTCCCCGAGGTCTATATTTATTTAAAAATTCCGCAAATTTACTTTTATCAATCCCGTAATATACAATAGTCTGACACCGTTCCAAACACATGGGTAATATTTCTTTTAAACTATTTATGTCATATTCAAAAAAGAAACCGCTGTGATATTTAAAATCCATAATATTGCCGGCAATTTTTTTAACGCCAACACGCATAACAGAAGTATTATTGTTTTTTATCAGTTTTACGTCAAATTCAGACGCCGCACGATAATATGCCGACAATTTCAAAACAGCCTGTACAGGCTGCATAATATATTTTTCTTTTATTTGCCTGTGCATTTGTTCCCAAAATTCTTTTTTTGCCCTTTCTTTTTCTTTCCCTATCCAAAAGATAATTCTTGGCGAAGTACAAGCATTTTGATCTGAAAAATACGTATCATTGTAAAAGTCAAAAGCAATTTTTGTTTTATCCTTTGCTTGTAAATATTTATCGGTCTCTATAACCGCTATTGAATATCTGTCGGCGAATATAATTTCATCAGCTTTAATTTTTAAAGGAGACTGTCTTAGTCCTTCAATAGTTTTGTCTCCTCCCCAAATAATTCTTGAATCGCATATTGATGAAAATCTGTCGGAAATCTCTTTTGACGAAGAATATTTAAGCATACATACATACGGACGCATATTCTTATACGAACTTTTTAATAATTTATTTATAACGCCGCATATAATGTCAACTTGAATAAAATTTTTCAACGGCAGACGGACAATATTTGCATTGCCGGCAAGTAAGCCTGCCGCTAAACTAAATGCAAAATTAACAGGCACATTTGAAGGTGTGCTGTGAAACGCAATGCCTTTTCCAAATCTCAAAGACAAATCATTATATTTATTCTTCTGCTGCAACAAAGCGGATTTCCTGCACCAAAAAGCGAATGTTGTCACATCTGAAAATTTGTTTGTTTCTTTCATAAGCAACTTTGATATTTCGTTTAAAAAAGAAATTGACTGCTCTGAAAAAACGGGTAACGGCGCTACTTTAAGCATTTGCTCTACAATCTGATCATTACCTACAATATATTGTAAATTATCTGAATTTGGCTGCATAAGTATCGCTGCACCCCCTTATCTCGGCATTTCCAAGTCTGCCCAATATTTGAAAGTATTTTCCCTTTCTCCCGCACGGGCAGTCATCTTCACCCAAAATAATACCTTCATCTTCAGTTAATAAAGAATGTCCGGGATATGATTGGGGAAGAATTGAAACAACCTGAACAATACCTTTTTCACCTATGTTACAAGATGAAAAATCATTATATCTCCTGGTTATCACATCGGAAAAAATACTTGAATGTAAATGTTCGTATTCACATTCCATATACACGCATCCTGTTTGTTCAACCATACCGTAATAATCATACACTTTTGTTAATCCGCAAATATCTTTTAACGCTTTTTTAAATTCTTTGCGCGAAACAGATTCATTAATAAGTTTTTTCCAGCCGCCGCCGTGAATAAGCATGCTTCTTGAAAAATCTATTTTATTATTTAATTTTTTAAGTTCTTTATAAAAATGCTGCCATATCATAAAAGTAAAACCAAAAAGTAAAATTTGTTTTGTTTTATGTTTTTCTAAAAAATTTTCAATTGCGCTAATATTTATTTTCATATTATCATCAAGAGCATACGTTATGTCTGTTCCAAATATTGAAAATCCTAAAATTCCCGCACCGCGGGCAGAAAAATTAGCTCGGTCTTTTATCACAGACGGACTGTCAATAATAAGCATCGGTATTCTTGACGAACCTATAAAATCAGAAACAATTTTTACAAGAATTTTTTGCTGGTTGACTGCTGTTGTTTTGTCTAAATATATTTTTGAAACGGCTTGTCCGGTTGTACCCGAAGAAGTCATAATTTTGAACACATCATTCCTATTGACGCTTAACAAATCCAATTCTTTAAACAGTGAAACCGGCAAAAAAGGTATATTGTAATAATTATCAATTGCATTCGGATTAAAATCAAGCGAATCCAATATTTTTTTATATTTATCGCAGTTTTTATAATGAAACAGCGTAAGTTGTTTTAACGTTTCATTTAAAAACAGCGTTTTTTCTTGTTTTAACATACAAAAAGGATGTTTTTCCAGAACCGTATTAAACTTTATCATAATATTTACTCAATTCACTGTAAAGCGTTTTTCCCGATTCGTTTTTAGGAATTTGCTCTATTGTTTTGATTCTAAAAGCAGTCTGATTTAAGCCTGTTTTCTCGGCAATAAATTTTAGAATTTTTTCTTTTTTTGAATCGTCAGTAATAAATATATACATTAAATCGTCAATACCTCCGCAGACGCATTGAATTCCACTGAAACTGCTTCTTATAAGTTCTTCCGTTTCATCAAGATTAATTCTGTTACCAAAAATTTTAAGAAATCTTTTTTTGCGCCCAACAATATAATAATATCCGTCTTTGTCAAATTTTGCCAAATCTCCTGTAAAAAGCCTTTTGTTCATTTCATCCGCTTTGCACAAATCCAAACCTGATTCAGCATAGCCCAAAGAAACATTATCACCTTCATATACAAGTTCACCGACAGTTTCATCAGAAGTAATTTTATTTCCTTTAGAATCCGCTAAATAAAATTTACCGCCCGGTATTGCTATTCCTATGCTTCCGCATTTTTGCAATGATCTTTGATGCGGCAAATATGACATTCTGGCTGTCGCTTCGGTCTGTCCGTACATTACTATAAATTTTTTTTTATTATTTTCAGCCCACTCAGCAAATTTTTTATGCAATTCAAAGGACAATTTTCCCCCTGCCTGAGTCATAGTTTTTAATGAAGGCAGTTTCATACCAAAAAATCTTAATTTTGCCAGCATTTCATAAATATACGGTACTCCGGCAAAAGAGGTCACTCCGTTTATTTTAAACTGCTGCCAGAATTCTTTATGCATAAGAGTCTTTTCCGTTAAAACTATAGTCGCCCCTGCATAAAGATGGGAATTTATTACAGATAAGCCGTATGTATAACTCATTGGAAGAGTAGTTATCGTTATTTCCGTCTCATTTATTTTTAAAAACTCTACAATTGATTCCGTGTTTGCTTTAATATTATTATAACTCTGACGTACGAGTTTGGGACTGCCTGTAGATCCTGAAGTTGTCAAAAGCAAAGCCAATTCGTCGTTTAACTCAAATCCCGAATTATAATCGGTCTTTAAGAGAGAATAGTTTAAATTTGAATATATATTCTTTAAATTTGTAAATTTTTCAGTTATTTCCGACGGCAAATATATATAATCCGGCTTATATAAATATAAGAATTTTTGCAAAAGGGAATTATCAATTTTTGAATCAAGCATTAACG
Source organism: Candidatus Proruminimicrobium quisquiliarum (assembly GCA_018433245.1). GTDB lineage: Bacteria > Elusimicrobiota > Endomicrobiia > Endomicrobiales > Endomicrobiaceae > Proruminimicrobium > Proruminimicrobium quisquiliarum. Next base: position 18,147 of record JAHDRN010000001.1, on the reverse strand, counting down.
GCACAATATTATTATTTAAAAAACCTATATATCCGACCAATGAACCTATAGTATTGGAACTTAGAAGTAAAACGAGGCATCTTTTTTTTATATGTTTTACAAGTTCATCGCAATTAAAAAGAATTTCCGAATAAGTAATATTTTTGTTGTCTTCGGTTATAACAGCCTTTTTATTTTCAAAATTACTTAATTTCAATACCATATTTTGCCATTATTTCCTTGCCCTTTTCAAACGAGCTTAAACCTATAATATCTTCGGTATCCATCATAATATCAAAAGTCTCTTCAAGCTTGGCAATCAATGTCATGTGTCCTACGGAATCCCATTGTTTTATATCCTGATATTTAAGTTTTTCTATTTGTTTTTCAGAAATCCCGAATATTTCAGCAAATACATTCGTATACTTTTCCAAATTTGTCATTTTATTACCTCATTATTATAATCTGCCGCCATCTACGCGGATCACTTGTCCTGTAATATAAGAAGAATATTCTGATGCCAAGAAAACAGCGGTATTCGCTACTTCAAAGGGTTTTCCCAATCTCTTTAACGCAGTATTTGCTATATTTTTTTCTATTACCTCTTTACTCATTACGTTTATTAAATCCGTATCAATAATCCCTGGCGCAATTGTATTAACACGAATACCATTTAGAGACAATTCATTTGAAATTGATCTGGTCATTGCAATTATTGCAGATTTTGTCGCACCATAAACAGATTGTCCGTCAAAGCCATCCAAAGCTGCAATTGAAGCAATATTTATAATACTTCCGGAATTTTGTCTTACCATAAATTTTGATATGTATTGCGTGAACGTAAATATTGAAAAAAAATTAATCTCAAATTGGTTATATAAGATATCTTTTGTTGTCATTTGAAATAAAGAATTATTCATTATACCTGCATTATTAACAAGAATATCAACTGTTTTTTTGTATTCATTAATTTGTTTTACAGAATTTTTCATTTCAGCATAATTTGTAAGATCAAAATAAATAGGCCATATTTGAACATTATAATCTTTTGACACTGTATTTATTAATTCTGTGAATTCAGGAGATTCTTTTCTTGAATGAGCCCATATATTTGCGCCGTTCTGTGCAAATGCTATAAGCATAGCTTTCCCTATTCCCCTGTTGCTTCCGGTTATTATTGCATTTTTATTTTTTAACAACATAAATTTATCCTATTCCTCCGTCAACGCGAATGATTTGACCTGTAACAAAACTTGATAAATCAGAAGCCAAATAAGTTATTACTCCGGCAACTTCTTCAGGTGTTCCTTTTCTTTTTATATTGCTTTTTGATATTTTTTTATTTAAAGCTTCTTCAGGCAAATTTTCAGTCATTGCCGTTGCAATAACTCCCGGAGCTATTGCATTTACTCTTATGCCGTTGGCCCCTAATTCCTCTGCCATTGTTTTTGTCGCAGATACCCATGCTGCTTTTGAAGCGCCATAGGCAAGCTGTCCTCTATTCCCATCTATACCGGATATGCTTGAAGTATTAATTATGCTTCCTCCAGAACCATATTTTAACATAATTTTTACTATGTATTGCGTAAATAAAATTTGTGAAAAAAATTAATTTCAAACACTTGTTGAAGCTGCTCTCTTGTAACCATCGGGAATAATGCATCTTTTGTGATACCTGCAATATTGGCAAGAATATGAACCGTTTTTTTTGTTTGCAAAATATTTTTTGATGCATTTTTTATACTGTCAGTATCTGCCAAATCAAAATATACGGGAATTATTTCAATGTTATATTCTTTTTTTAAATTTTCCAGATGTCTTATAAAATCTTCAGATTCTTTTTGACAACAGGCAAAAATATCGGCACCTTCTTTTGCGAACATATCAAGAGTAGCTTTACCTATTCCCTGCATACAGCCTGTAATAACCGCTGTCTTGCCTTTTAATAACATATTTCATACTCCTCTAATTTCACTTAAATACTTTTTTATCCGTATTTTCTTTCATAACCCTGGCCGGGTTGCCGAGAGCAATAACATTATCCGGAATATCTCTAACTACTACAGACCCCATTCCGATTATTGATTCAGAACCTATATTGACTTTTTCTTTTACTGGAACGCTCATTCCAATATATGTTGCTTCTCCAATATTACAATATCCTGCTAAAGAAACAAAAGGTGCTAAAACTGAATGATTAGAAACCTTACAATCATGTCCAATAGAAGCTTTAGGTTGAACATATACATTTTTACCAATTTTTACATCACATGAAATATAAGCATCTGCACAAATTGTTGTCCCTGTTTCAATTTTAGTACTTTCAGGTATATAAACATTCGGATGAATAAGCGTTGCAAATGAATATTTATGTTCTGATATTTTATTCCATAATTTTTTTCTAGCATCAGGCTCTCCGATTGCAATAATAATTTCAATATCATTCGTCTTATAATTTTTTAATATTTCTTCAAAAGGATAAATTTTATGATTTTTATATAGGCCTTCCGGTTTTGTATCGTCAATAAATATAATATCGTCCCATTTATGTGAAATAGCATTAATTTGATTTGAAAGTTCTAAAACTTCACGGCCCAGTCCGCCGCTGCCATATATACCAAGAAACATAATAATCTCTCCTTTCTTCAAATTAATTTATTTTAAATGATTCTATTTATAATTTTTATGATTTTTTCTATATTTTTATTTTCAAGTCCGGCATATATAGGCAAACAAACTATTCTTTTTGAAATATTTTCCGAAACAGAACAATTTTGTTTTTTCATTAAATAAGGAAGGGTATTCAAAGAAGGATAAAAATATCTTCTCGGAAAAATATTTTCTTTGTTTAATCGGCTGATAACATTTAATAATTGTTTTTCATTTTTAAAAATTACTGGATAATAGGCGTAATTGTATTCAAGATTTTCTTGTTTTTTCGGTTTTTGTATTTCAGGAAGCAGTTTATCATAAAGTTTTGATATTTTTTTTCTTTCATTTATAATTTTGTCAATGAAAGGTAAATTAGAAAGCCCCATTGCGGCATGAAATTCTGAATTTTTTGCATTTATTCCAAGCTGTTTATGAATATCTCCATTATGCCCGAACCTTTTTGCAAGTTCCAGTTTATCGTTTGTTTTTTTGTCTTTTGTTATGCAGCAGCCGCCTTCAACGGTATGAAAAAGTTTCGTGGCATGAAAACTGCATGTCGTTATGTCTCCGTAATCAAGCAGAGATTTTCCTTTATATTTAACGCTGAAAGCGTGAGCTCCGTCATAAATAACTTTAAGATTATATTTTTTTGCGATCTTTTGAATTCCGTCAATGTCGCATGCATATCCGAAAACATGCACCGCAAGAATCGCTTTTGTTTTTTTTGTTATTTTCTTTTCTATCTGCGAGACGTCTATGGTAAAATTATCCGGTTCTATATCAACAAAAACGGGAGAACATCTTTCCCATAAAATTGAAGACGTCGTAGCGACATAAGAAAAAGGAGTGGTTATAATTTCCCCGTTTTTTATATTTAAAGCGTCCAAAGCAAGCTGAAGAGCAACGGTTCCGTTTGAAAGAAAATGAAGATATTTAACGTGCAGATATTTTTTAAGTTTATTTTCAAGTTCTTTTAATAAAGGTCCCTGGTTTGTAATTTGATTGGTTTTCCAGATATTGTCTATATATTTTTTATACAGTTTTACCGGCGGCAAAAAACTTTTTGTCACATATATCATATAAAAAACTCCGTTTTTAAATATAAATCAACAATCGGTCTCTTCAGCCGTATCTTTTACCGCATAAATAATTATAACAAATTCTCCGAGTATTTCTCTATTTTTTAAAATATCCAAAACTCCGGAAATAGTGCCTCTTATATACTCTTCAAATTTTTTTGTAAGTTCCCTGCCGAGCGTTATGCTGCATTCTCCGCCGAAAACTTCGGCGCATGTTTCAAGAGTTTTTAAAATTCTGTGAGGAGATTCATAAAATATAATAGTTTTATTTAAAGACTTTGCTTCAAGAAGTTCTTTTTTCATTTTGCCTGTTTTTTTTCTCAAAAATCCGAGGAAAATAAATGAATCTGTCGGGAGTCCCGAGCCGACAAGACCGGTTATCAAAGCGCACGGGCCGGGCAGAGAAACAATTTCAATACCTTTATTTACGGCTTCTTTAACAAGATAATAGCCCGGATCGGATACCGCCGGAGTTCCGCAGTCTGAAACAAGCGAAATATTTTTTCCCTGTTCAAGCATTGATATTATCTGAGGAATTTTTCTTAACTGGTTTTGCGTATAAAAACTTATAAGAGGTTTTGATATCTGCAGATGAGACAAGAGTTTTAAAGTCTGCCTTGTGTCTTCACATACGACGGCGTCGCATTCTTTCAAAATTCTGACGGCCCTGAAAGTAATGTCTTCAAGATTTCCTATCGGAGTTGGAACTACGTATAAAATACCTTTATTCATTATTTTATATAAACTGTATAATCTATATCGGGGAATATGTTATTCGTATATTCCAAATTTGAAAGGAATCCTTCATCAATATTATTGTTTTTTATTTGGTCGTACAAAGTATTGAAATTATATATATGTTCTTTTGTTCTTTTTTCGGCGTATTCAACCATTGTACCGGTCGTCATTATAAAAGCCCAATCTGAAGACTGCGCGAGTAAAAGTTCTCTTGCCGCCTGATTCAATAATCTCAATTTTGATCCTGCTGCCGTTCTGTTTGCGGAAGCTATTTCAACCATTCTATCGGCTATAACATGCAAATGTTTATATATCCAGTCATTTTTTGAATTGAGCCATACTTCAAAATATCCTTTATCACCCCACGACGAAGGAGAAGGCGTTGCAACCTGATTCGTTTTAAATTTTTCAAGATATTCAACCGGAGTGATCGGCGCAAAAATTTTCTGTTTGTTTACGGCTCTGAACAAATGATTTATAAACTGAGGGCCTTCAAACCACCAGTGTCCGAAAAGTTCTGCGTCATACATTGAAACCACTATGGGTTCTCTTCCTAAAATCCCCGATAAATAATCTATCTGGTTTTTTCTGTTAAAAACAAAATTTTCGGCGTGCATTTTTGCTTTGTTTTCCGCCCATTCGGGATTATAAGGCTGTTTTTCATGAAGAGCCACTTTGCCGGTTATTCTGTGGTACTTTATGCCGATATTCCTTCTTTCTCCGTCAGAATGAAGATACGGTTTTATATAGTCATAATCCAAATCATAAGCTAAGTCTCTGTAAAATTCTCGGTAATCGGGATCTCCCGGATAGCCTGAATCGGCGCTCCAAACCTGATGCGCCGTTTCCATATCTCTGCTGAAAGCCGCTACGCCGCTCGGACAGTATATCGGAGCAAAAACTCCGTAACGCGGTCTGGGGGAGGCATACAAAAGCCCGTGCGCTTCAAGAAAGAAAAATCTCAAACCCTCTTCTTTCAATATTTTATCTATTCCGTACGTATAAGCGCATTCTGCCAGCCAAATTCCTTTCGGTTCTCTTCCGAAATGTTTTTTATAGTCCTGACAGGCTATTCTTATCTGAGCTCTTACGGCGGTTTCGTTTAGCATAAGAGGCAAAAAACCGTGCGTAGCGCAGCACGTTATTATTTCAATTTTACCCATATCCTGCAGATTTTTAAATCCCGTTAAAATATTGCCGTGGTATTTTTCCCATATTCTTCTGCAGTTTTTAAGATTTCTCTCATACATTAACGCAACCTGATGAAATTCAGGCTGGTTTTTTGTTCTTAAAATTTCTTTTTCGGAAAGTTCTATCAGTTTGTTTAACTTTGCATAATATCTTGACTGTAAAAGAGGATCTGCGAGCATATTGGCAAGAGTCGGAGTAATCGTCATCGTAACGCGAAAATCTATGCCGTCATTAACAAAATTTTCAAATACGGAAAGAATCGGAAGATACGTTTCGCTTATTGCTTCATACAGCCAATCTTCTTCTAGAAAATCAGGAAAGTTCGGATGGCGTACAAAAGGCAAATGCGCATGAAGTTGTAAACACCAATAACCCTTATATTTCATCAAAAATCCGAATAATTTTATTTTGTATTCTTTTTAACTTCAAAAGTTATTGCTTTCTTCATAGAATCGTCGCTTGACGTCGCTTCTATGGAATACGTATGTTCGCCGTTAGGCAAATAAAATCTGACTGAAAATGAGCCGTCGGCGGATAATTTTACCGGCTGTCCGTTCATAGTCAATTTTGCGTCCGCTTCCGTAGCGCCGTAGACTACTATCTCTGTATCGGCTTTAAGCCAAAAACTTTTTTGTTTTTCGGTCTGCTGTTCAACTCCGAAATGTTTAGGATGAGTTTTAAACGAACTTGTCTGAACATGCGAACTCGGCAATGATATTGAAACTATTTCTTCCCATCTTTCTCTCATCAGACGCGCTATGTCAAAAGAACTCATTCCTATCTGGTTAACTCCGGATATTCTGAGCAACTTTTCAAATTCAATCTGGAGCATCGCCCATTGTTCGTCGGTAACATTTGAAACGCCGTATCTGGGCATACTTAATTTATTTGATCTTGCTATACATACAAATTTGCCGTCATTTGTTAAAAAACCTATGTCCGCGCACCAGCTGCGGTTATATTCTCCGACGTTTATATACCAGCTGTCGGCATTAGGCGTTATAAAAATATCAAAATATCTGTGGGCATTGCCGCCGTCAAAATTTATATCGGTCGTATCATAAACTCTTATTACGAGTTTGGAATCGGAAAATATATTTTGACCGTATTGATTTTTAATTTTTTCTTTTGATTCTTCGGAAATTGACCAATAAGCGAAAATACATATAGGATCTCTGGGTAAAATGGTGATTTTTGTATCGCCGTAATCGGTAGGTAAACCGGCTTTATTAACTGCTTTATCGGCTCCTTCAAGTTTTGAACTTAATTTTTCCATAAGGACATCCTTATTGTATTTTGCAAACACAAATAACCCAACGGCTATTATATAAATAGATTAACAAATAGTCAAACGTATTTATAAATTAATAAAATTTATTGTAAACAAATTACTTTTTTTATATAATGCCAAACTATGAACCTTGATAAAATTATATCACTTGCGCTGGAAGAAGATTCGGCGCTTAACGACATTACTTCTAAAAATATTATTTCAAAAGATACCGTCGCTTCGGCAGTTTTAATGGCGAAACATTCCGGCATTATATGCGGCATTGATGTTTTTAAACAAGTTTTTTTAAAATTGGATAAAAATTTTCATTTTGAAATTTTCAAAAACGACGGACAGAAAGTAAAAAACGGCGATATAATTTTAAAAATGAAAGGACCTGCCTATTATCTTTTATGCGGAGAAAGAACAGCGTTAAATTTCATACAGGCATTGTCCGGAATAGCCACTACGACAAACATATTCGCAAACATCGTTAAAAACACAAACACATGTATTTACGATACAAGAAAAACCATGCCGGGTCTGAGACACATATCTAAATACGCCGTAAGATGCGGCGGCGGTAAAAACCACAGAATGAGTCTGGCGGATATGGTTCTGATCAAAGACAACCATCTGAAATTAATAACTAATCTAGTTAAAAAAGTTGAAGAGATAAGAAAAAAACATAAAAATATTTTGATACAGGTTGAATGCGAAACAAAAAAACACGTTCTTGACGCGCTGAAAGCGAAAGTTGACCTTATAATGCTTGATAATATGAAAAAAGAACAGGTTAAAAAAATGATAAAGCTGATAAGGCAAAATTCAACGCAAACGTATAAACCCGAAATTGAAATTTCAGGCGGCGTGAATCTCAATACAATCAAAGAATACGCAAAACTCGGCATTGACAGAATTTCAATAGGAATGCTTACTCATTCTGCTCCGTCGCTGGATATTTCTTTAAAAATTAAAGTACCTAAATAATTCACGGTATATTATGCCTCATTTCTACGTAAATCCTAAAGACATCGTTAACAGCAACTTCACTTTAACCGGCGAACAGTTTCATTATCTTTCCGGAGTCAGAAGATTCAAATCCGGAGACGAAATAAACATTTTTGACGGGCTTGGCAATTCTTTCTCGGCAAAAATAATATCCGTAAACAAAAATTCTCTGACGGGACAAATAATCTCAAAACTTCCTTTTGTACTGCCCAAAATCAAAGTAACGCTGTATACCGCAATAGCAAAAGGAGAAAGATTTGAATGGCTTATTGAAAAATGCGCCGAACTGGGAGTATCAAAAATAGTCCCTGTTATAACGGCAAGAAGCGTTATAAACGAAATATCCGAAAATAAATTTGAAAGATATAAAAAAATATCCATATCGGCAAGTTCTCAGTCAAACAGAGCAGATTTGATGATAATTGAACATCCGGTTAAATTTATAAACGCGGTTGATTTTGTTTCAAAACAGAAAGACGCGTCAAATATGATTCCGTGGGAATGCGAAGAAACAAACGCCGTAGACAACGTTTTAAAAGACTTAAAAAATATTAAAAATATAAATATTTTTATAGGACCTGAAGGCGGATTTGAAAATTCAGAAACAGAATACGCATTTAAAAACAATATTACACCCGTCACTTTGGGCAAAAATATTTTGAGAGTTGAAACTGCCGCGCTTGCCGCCTGTATTCTGGTTATAAATAAATCATGAAAAAAATTTTTATATCAACTTTCGGCTGCAAAGTTAACCAATATGAATCGCAGCTAATAAGGGAATTGTTTGAAAAGAACGGATATTTATTCGTAAATTCGCCTGAAGAAGCCGATACCATAATAATAAATTCATGCACGGTAACGGACAGTTCCGACAGACAGTGCAATTCTTTTATAAATAAATTTTTGCATAATGACAAAGAAATCATTCTTACGGGATGCTACGCAAAAACATCATACGACAAAATAAAAAAAGAATTTCCCAAAATAAAAATAATACTTAAAGAAGATTTATTCAAAAATTCTGTTCAGACAATAAAATCTTTTGACAATCATTCAAGAGCCTTTATAAAAATTCAGGACGGGTGCAACAGCTTCTGTTCATACTGCATAGTGCCTTTTGCAAGAAATATTCTTTGGTCAAAACCGGAAGACGAAATAATCGGAGAAATTTCAACAATAACAGATAACGGCTATACGGAAATTGTGCTGACAGGCATACATATAGGAAAATATGAAAACGGCATAAGCCGACTTCTAAAAAAAATACTTGCCTCCATAAAAAAAGACTTCAGAATCAGACTTTCATCAATTGAGGTAAACGAAGTAGACGACGAACTGATATCAATAATGAAAAATGAGCCTCTCAGAATATGCAATCATCTCCACATTCCTCTGCAGTCGGCATCAGATAATATTTTAAAACAAATGAACAGAAAATATACTTTGTCTGATTTTGATTCTGTTCTAAAAAAACTTAAAAAAAATATACCTGATATATCTTTAACAACGGATGTGATTTGCGGATTCCCTTGCGAAACAGCGTATGACTTTGAACAAACGCGCAACTTTTTAAAAAATGCGAATTTTGCAAGACTTCATGTTTTCCCATATTCCAAAAGACATGGGACAAAAGCTTTTGAATTAAAACAAATTTCAGAACAGACTGAAATTAACAAAAGAGTCTCCGAACTTCTTGAATTGGATAAAATTTTAAGAAAGAATTTTTATTCAAAATTTACAGGAACAACAAGAAAAGCAGTTTCATTAAGAGGCAATCAGGCGCTTACGGATAACTATCTGACAGTTAAAAATATTCCGCGTCAAAAAGGAATTTTTGACGTTGAAATAAAACCTTTATAATAAATCCATTGAGAAAACGGGACCGTCTTTACAGACCATCTTATACTCATCTCCGATTTTCACCGCGCAGCCCTGGCAGTTTCCTATGCCGCATGCCATTTTTTCTTCAAGAGAAGCATAACCTTTAAGTTTTAAATCTTTTACCGTTTCTATTACCTTTTTCATCATCGGAGTAGGTCCGCAGGTATAAACTATATTGTCTTTTTTAATTTTTTCTTTCATTAAATCTGTTACAAAACCTTTAAATCCCTGAGATCCGTCTTCGGTTGCGACAAAAACCTTCCATCCGAGTTTTTTAAACTCGGAAAGACACAGCAACTCTTTTTTTGTTTTGGCGCCGTAAAATAAAACACCTTTATTTTTAAGTTTTGAAGCGAGAAAATGAACCGAAGCAATGCCTGTTCCGCCCGCAACAAGCACCGGTATTGCGCCGATATCTTTGTACGGATAGGAAGCACCAAGCGGTCCTAAAACTTTAATATAATCGCCGGGTCTTAATGAAGCTAAAACTTCGGTGCCTTTTCCAACTATTTTGTAAAGAAATGAAAGCGTATTTTTCCCGCTTTTATATATACTTAAAGGCCTTCTGAGATATGAATTCGGAACCGAAACCATGCAAAACTGTCCGGGCTGAGCGGAACGAGCCATTTCAGGAGCTTCAACTATAATTTCATAAAAACTTAAACATACATGTTTATTGCTTTTTATTCTAGCGCTGATATCATATCTTTTTGCAAGCGATTTACTGTTGACGTCAAAACACATATAAAACCATCCGTTTTTAAGTTAACTAAGTATATCATATCTTTGTAAATTATGTAAATCTGCTGTTTTATTCCGAGCGGAGCGCTTCTATCGGCGACAATTCCGAGGCTTTTTTGGCAGGCCAGAGACCGAAAACAATACCTACGCATACTGAAAATGAAACGGATAAGAAAACTGAAAATCCCGATACAAAAGCGGCCCAGCCGGCAAATTTTGAAACTGCAAAAGAAATAAGCACGCCTAGAGCTACTCCGAAAAATCCTCCCATCACTGATAAAGCCGACGATTCTATTAAAAACTGCAATAAAACGGCCGTTTTTGTAGCTCCTATCGCCTTTCTTAACCCTATCTCTCTGGTTCTCTCGCTTACGCTTACAAGCATTATATTCATTATTCCTATACCGCCGACTATTAAAGAAATGCCGGCAACGGAACCTAAAAGCATAGTCATTGTTTTTGTCGTGCTTGAAAGCATCTGTATCATATCCGACATATTTCTTATTCTGAAAGAGTCAGCCTGATCGGCGCCGAGTTTGTTTCTTTCAAGCATTGTAGCCAATAAATATTTTTCGGTTTCATCTATCTTTCCTTCCTGAACTTCAACGGAAACAGAAGACACGTATCTGGTGCCCAAAAGTCTTTTCATAGCCGTGTTTAACGGAACTATAATTATATCGTCGCCGTCTCTGGGGCCCTGCGCTCCTTTGACAGGCAGTATTCCTATAACTCTGAATTGTTTTCTGTTTATTTTAATATATTTCCCGACCGGCTCTTGGTCGCCGAAAAGATTTTTTACGACGGTAGCGCCTATAACGCACACTTTGGCTGAATTGTTATTTTCCGTATTGGTAAAAAAACGGCCGTATTCAGGCACCGCGTTCTGCATGTATTGATATGCCGTAGTTGCGCCGGTAAGGCTTGTATTAGTATTTTTATTGCCGTAAACAACCTGAACATTTCCGCTTACAGTCGGATCTATATTTTTGACAAGTTCGGTATTTGAAGCCAGCGCGTCAACATCTTCAAGAGTAATTCTTCTTACTACGCTTCCCGCCACTCCCCCAACCGAAATTCTTCCGGGCATAAGATATAAGAGATTCGTCCCCATGGATTTAATCTGTTTTTCAAGAGACTGCTGAGCTCCAGTACCCAAAGCAAGCATTGAAATAATTGACGCCACGCCTATAATTATTCCGAGCATCGTAAGAATTGAACGCGTTTTATTTGCAAGAATGGCTCTTATCGCCGAAAAAAAGTTTTCTGAAAATTCAGCGACGCTTAACCTTGAAGAATCCTTGTGTATTTTCAAAGGATTATGTTGTATTTTTTCCGTCTCTGTTTTTTTTGTATCTGATACAACCTGTCCGTCTTTTATAGTTATAACCCTGTTTGCCCATTGGGCGATATCAGGCTCATGAGTAACCAGAATAACGCTTATCCCTTTTTTATTTAAATCCGTCAGAATCTGCATTATCTCGTCAGACTGCGCCGATGCGAGATTTCCCGTAGGCTCGTCGGCAAAAATAATTTTCGGTTCGTTTACAAGCGCTCTTGCTATAGCGACTCGCTGCTGCTGGCCTCCGGAAAGCTGGTTCGGCTTATGAAATATTCTTTCCGAAAGACCTACGCTTTCAAGCAGTTTTTTAGCTCTTTCAACCTTGTTTGTACCGCCGGAATAAATCATAGGAAGAGCGACATTGTCGCATGCCGTCATTTTATTTAAAAGATTATACTGCTGAAAAACAAAACCTATTATTTTTGATCTTAAGAAAGCCGTACGGTTATCATCAAACTTTAAAACATTTTGTCCGTATATTTCATAAACCCCGCCGGAAGGCCTGTCCAAAAGACCGAGTATATGCATAAGGGTGCTTTTCCCGGATCCCGAAGGACCCATTATTGCGACGAACTCCCCTTCTTCTATGGTAAGATTTATTCCTTTTAAAACGTCAAGTTTTGTATCTCCGACGTCGTAAATTTTCGTTATACCTTTAATAGCCAGTAATGGTTTATGCTGTTCTGTCATGATTATTTACCCTGAGCGCTTGAAGTGCCGGTAAGAATTTCGCTGTTTGTTTTTCTTTTCTGAGGTCTCATCTGTAAAAAACCTTTTGTTTCTTCGGTATTGCCGCCGGATTTATATTTTTGTTTTTTTATCAGCACCGTATCTCCCGGATTTAATCCAGAAATTATTTCAACTTTATCGCCGTCATTTATTCCGGCTGTTACTTCTTTTTTATTATTAACATTGTTGTCGCCGGTCAAAACGTATAATTTACCTTCAGAATCTTCATTTAAGGCATCCCACGGAATGACGGTGACGTTTTTCTTTTCAGTGACGGTAATTTCAATATTGGCTGTCATCAGAGATTTAAAAAATTTAGGAGTATGCCCGGGTCTGATTTTCACATAATAAGTAATAACGTTGCTTACGTTCTGTCCCTCTTCAAGAATTTGGAAAACTTTTCCGTCAACAGACTCGTCTTTATAAGCGTCAAGCGTAATTACAGCTTTTTGCCCGTATTTAATTTTACCTATATCGGTTTCGTCAACGCTTGCGACAACTATAAGTTCATCGGCAAGAGCAAACAAAACGTCGCTTGTTGAAATAGTCTGGCCTTCAACTACGTTTCTTAAAATAATTTTGCCGTTCATCGGAGAGAGTACAGGAGTAGGCTTATAAGTATCTTCCCACTGCGATAATTTTTCTTTTTCGTTTGCTCTTACGGCGTCTAAAATAGCCACTCTGTCGGTTGAGCTCAAATACGCAAGGATCTGTCCTTTTCTGACATAATCGCCTTCGTTAACAAGAAGCGAATCAACTCTTCCCGCCACGCTTGGCTTTATTTCAACTCTGTTTAAAGCCGCGACCTCTCCCGTCGTGTCTATAACTTCCTTTACGTCGGACTGAAATGCTTCAACCTGAACATATGAAATTTGAGGTTTATTTTCCTTTTTTGAAAAATATTTATAGCCGGCAAAACAAATTATAAGTATTATAACCGCCGAAATTAAAACAGTTTTCTTTTTCATTTTATTTCTCCGTTTGTATTTCCGAGCATTTTATCTCTTTTTGCCAACGCAAGATTATAATTATACAGCGATGATAAATGAGAAATTTGATTGTTTACGAGTTCCTGCTCTATATCCTGCCATGTCTGAAATTCCATGCTTCCGGCAAGATATTTTATATTTGCCTCTTTTTGTCTCTGTTCTGATGCTTCCATAAACATTTTGCTTGTAGCGATGCTGTCTCTGTATTTTTCTATGTTTATTTCTATTTCCTGCAAAGAAGTTTTGGCAGTCAATACGGCTTTTTCATATTCCGTCATTTTTTGGTTTAGTTCTTCTTTTGAAGCAAGAACTGTATTGCGGACATTAGTAAGCCCGCCTGAAAACAAAGGATAATTTAAGGCCACTCCCAGAGTCCATGCCTTGCTGTCTGCGGGAGGAATGGGATTGTTTTCATCCGACACGCCTATGGATGCCGAAGCGGAAATATTCGGATATAAATCGCCTTGGGCATAATCAACTTTATACTCGGATATCTTCACATCCGCAGAAGAAATAATCACATCGGGCGCCTTTAAAGCTTCCGAATCAACATTTACTGCGGCCACATCCTCTGATACGGAAAGATTACCGTCTACATTAAACTCAGAAACAGAATCTGTTCCCATAGCTTCACACAAAGATCTTCTTGCTAAAAGAAGGTCTCTTTTGGCATTTAAAAAATCAGTATGGGCCGAATATTTCTGAGCCTGCGCTTTTAACATATTTCCTTTGCTTTCTTTGCCGCCTTCATACTGAAGTCTGACCATTTCCGAACTTTGCAGTCTTAAATTATAAATATTATTAAGAAGATTGACATTTTCCTGGGCATAGCACATTTTTAAAAAAGCTTCTTTTATCGAATAATAAACTTCCGCATACGATTTTGTAAGCTGGGCGACAGTCTGCTCAATAACGGCTTTTTTACCGCCTAAATCGGCGCTTGTTTTAAAGTCATATATAGTCTGAGATGCATTTAAACCGGCGTCCCAGCTGTTTTCATTAACTCCGTTCCCTTTCCTTGAAAAACCATATTTAAAGTTAACCGAAGGATAATAACCGTTTCTTGATATGTAATAATTATATTCGGCTATTGAAAGATTCTTTTTTGCAGTTATAAGATTTTGATTGTATTTGTTGGCAATTTCCACGCATTGGCCCCATGTAAAATTTTTAAGTTCCTGCGCGCCTGCAGCCGTAACGGAAAAAAACAAAATAAATAAAATATATATCTTTTTCATAATGTAGTTTAGACAGCATAACAAGCTTAAATGTTACAGATATCCTATATGTTTTTTGTTTCCAGTCAAAAGTCAGATTTATTCCGAAAAAAAATTGCGCAGCCGTTAAAAACAAGTCGCGCAATTTAAAATTGTTTTTATATTATATAATACCGTCTTTTACCGTCCATACGATTTTACCGCCGACGATAGTCATAACGGCTCCGCCTTTGAATTTTCTGCCTATAAAAGGAGAGTTTTTGCTTTTTGAAAGTATATCTTCTTTTTTATATTCATAAGAATATTTAGTATCTATTATGGTAACATCGGCGAAAGCGCCGGGTTTTAAAGTTCCTCTGTCTTTAATAGAAAATATCTTTGCCGGATTAACGGTCATCTTGGCTATTGCTTCCTGAAGAGTCAAAACTTTTTTATCGACAAGTTCGTTTAAAACAAGCGAAAGAAGTGTTTCAAAACCTATAATGCCGAAAGGAGCGATATCAAACTCTCTGCTCTTTTCTTCAAGAGTGTGCGGCGCATGGTCTGTGCATATACAGTCTATTGTTCCGTCTTTTAATCCTTTTTTTACGGCCTGAACGTCTTTTTCGGATCTTAAAGGAGGATTCATTTTATAATTTGTATTGAAAGTTTTTAAAGAATCATCCGTCAGCGTAAAATAATGAGGACATGTTTCGGCAGTAACTTTTAAACCTTTCTTTTTAGCTTGTCTTACAAGTTCAACCGAGCCTTCGGTTGAAACATGAGCTATGTGAAGATGTCCGCCGGTAAGTTCGGTAAGCATTATATCTCTTGAAACCATAATTTCTTCACTCTGAGCCGGAATGCCTCTTAACCCCAATTTCATTGAATTTTTGCCTTCGTTCATAACTCCCGTTCTGCTTAAATCTTTATCTTCACAATGAGATATTACCGGCAGATTAAACATTTTCGTATATTCAAGCGCTCTTCTCATAACCTGAGAACTGGCTACGGGACTTCCGTCGTCGGAAACTGCTACTATTCCGGCTTTTTTAAGTATTCCTATTTCGGCAAGCTCTGTTCCGAGAGATCCTTTTGTAATACATCCTATCGGCAAAACATTTACTTTGCCTTCTTTCTGGGCTTTTAAAAGAATATATTCAACCGACGGAGCGTTATCAGTCACAGGTTTCGTATTAGGCATGCAGAACACAGTCGTTATTCCGCCTTTACAGGCCGACCGCGTTCCTGTTTTTATAGTTTCTTTTTCTTCCTGCCCGGGATCTCTTAAATGAGAATGAACATCTATAAGCCCCGGAACCGCTATTTTATTTTTACCGTCAATTACCGTTTCAGGCTCTTTTGACGGTTTTGAAACTATTTTACTTCCTTCAATATAAATATCTTTTACCTTATCAGTTTTTGACGCGGGATCAATAACTCTTATATTTTTAATTAATATTGCCATTTTTCTTCCCCTGTTGTTTGTTTCTTGCCGCAACCAAAAGATACAATACCGCCATTCTTACGGCTATTCCGTTTGTAACCTGCTCGTTTATTACGGCATTAGGACTGTCTGCGACATACGAAGATATTTCTATTCCCCTGTTCATAGGGCCGGGATGCATCACCAAAACGTCCGGTTTTGCAGTTGCAAGTCTTTCTTCAGTTACCTGATACAGCTCAACATATTCATGCACTGACGGAAAAAGATTCTCCTGCTGGCGCTCCATCTGTATTCTGAGAATGTTAACAACGTCAACATCCTTAATTGCCTTATCAAGATCATAAAAAACTTCAACGCCTAAATCTGTAATATTTTTCGGTATAAGAGTTGAAGGACCCGAAACTCTTACTTTTGCTCCCATTTTAGTAAGAGCCCATATATTTGATTTTGCAACTCTGCTGTGAAGAATATCTCCGACAAGAAGAATTTTAAGCCCTTCAACTTTTTTCTTTTTATCAAGAATCGTAAAAAGATCCAAAAGCCCTTGCGTCGGATGTTCATGAAATCCGTCGCCGGCGTTTATTATTGAAGCGTTTAAATTTTTTGCAAGTATTTCAGGCGTACCGGCAAGCGTGTGTCTTATTATTATAATATCGGCTTTCATCGCTTCAAGAGTTTTGCCCGTATCTATAAGACTTTCTCCTTTAACGACGCTTGATGTGGCGGTAGCTATGCTTACGACGTCTGCCGAAAGTCTTTTGGCTGCAAATTCAAACGAAGTTCTTGTTCTTGTGGAGGGTTCGTAAAAGAGATTAACTACTGTTTTACCGACTAATGCCGGAGCTTTTTTGATTGAACGGGTAAATAAACTTTTGAACGGTTTTGCTGTTTCAATTATTGTGTGAATTTCTTCTTTGGCAAGGTACTCTAATCCCAACAGATCTTTTCTGTTAAAAGACATATTTCTCCCTCTAATTTGAACTGATTAAGTATACCATATCTTTGCCGTCTATTTCAACAAAATCAACGCAGACTTCATAAACACTTAAATTTATTATTTAATTCAACGCATTTTCTGCTTTCAATTTTTTATACATAAATTCAGCCATAAGCTTGTGTCCAAACTCATTTGGATGTATTTTATCCTTTATTTCAGAATCAAAAATTGAACCATCTTTTGAAACATCGGAAAAACATTTAATCATATCAAAACCTTTTATATTATAATTGTTCAGGACAGACATCACTGATTCATGCTCTTTTTCATATTCGTAATTATTATAATCAACCATAAAAGGAACTATGAAAACATACAGTTTAAAGTTATATTTTTTTTGCAGAAAATCAAACATTCTGAATCCTTTTTCCGGAATGTTCATATCGGACTCTTCAAAACCCCAATATCTGTCACATTTTTTTTCAACTTTTGCTTTATCTTGTAAATTTATTTTGTCAAATAAAATCTGACATAACGCTTTGTATAATTTGGACCCCGTTAAAAAATATCCTATTTTGCCGAGTTTTAAATACGACAAAATCTGATAATATATACCACATTCATAATCATCAGTATCATTTAAACAATATGTAACAATAACTATATCCGGTTTATATTTATCAACATGCAATCTTAGATTTTCTGCTTCTTGAACTGTATTATACCCGTCAACTCCCATATTATAAACTTCATATTTATATTTTAAAGTTTTATCTTTTGAAATGATATTTTCCAATTGTTTTGAGTAAACATCTTCAGAATATTCTATAGAATCCGTACCAACCGTAATTGAATCTCCAAAAACTAAAATCCTTTTAATATTTCTTTCTTTTGTTTCACTAAACTCATAATCCCTAAAACCGACTGAATTTGTTTTAAAATTGTCATAATTTTTGTTGTAATTATTA
>JAHDRN010000028.1 GCA_018433245.1 Candidatus Proruminimicrobium quisquiliarum | reverse complement strand
GGATTATTGTCTTTAACAAGTTTTTTAATCCGGTTAAAATCTATTGTCGCTGTCTTTCCGGCTCTTCTTGCTTCTCTAAGCTGTCTGAATGCGTTCTGAATTTCATTAAAAGCCGCAAATGTATCCTGATATTGCGATATCGTAGCTTTTTCTTTATCTGCAAGAGTTTCTTGCTGCGTTAAATCTATTACTTCTTTGCTGCCGTTATCAAATATTACTTCCGCGCCTTCTTCTTTTACGCTTATGCCTGTGATTCTTTCTTTTGCGCCTAATGTTTCAAGCATTTGATTCAATACGCTTATCGTCAAACCTTTTACTCTCAGTACATCAGCGTTAAGAACTGCTCCTTTTCCCAACTGCGATACAAACATCTTCTGCAGCGTATTGTATAACACTTCGCTCTGCTGTCTGAATATTTCCTCATACTTCTGCTCCGCCGTCGCCGCGCTCTCGGTAACATTCGGCGTCACAACTATATAACTTATCCCCTCATCCTCCAATAACTTCGTAAATCCGTACGTGTGAAATCCGCCCGTTATTACTACCTTTATATCCTTCTTCCCGTTTATCTCTTCCAGCACTTTTCCCTGATGGTCTACATCCGCCTTTATCCTTATCCCTTCCCTCTGTCCCTCCGGCATTATTCCCATCACGTTCTTTATAAAATATCTGTTCCTCTCAACATTATCTCTGTAAAACTTCTCAAACAACTCCATATATCTGTTTATATCTATTATCCCGTCTATATCAACATACTTCTTCCACATTACTCTAAACGTTCCCATATTGGCCGTAAAATATTCATATTCATCGGCCGTAAGCTTGTTGTTCAAATACCCCTTCATATACTCTACATATTCTTTTAAAAAGTATATCTCTCGCTCAAATTCGTTTACCGCAAATCTGTTATGGATCTCTCTGACTAATCCCTTCTCCTCATACGTAAGCTCTATCGGATTTACGCTCTGACTCAATATCATATATTCCAAAAATAAATTTATATTCCTGTATCGGCTTTCTCCCATCAATCCCTGGCTCTCCGCCACCTTCAGCAACTCAAAATAAAATTCGCTCTCCGTCGCCTTGTCTCCCAACTTCCCTGTCAGCTGCTTGTACTGCTCATAACTTAACTTCCCTTTCAATTCCGTCAATAATCCGCTTATCTCTGCGTTTATCTTCTCAGCGTCTATCTTCCTCTGCTTCTCCAATATCACTATAAAGTTTATTATCCCTCTGTATTTGCTTAAATCTATGTTCCCTTTGCGCGCTGCCTGCATCAAATACGTAAAATATCTCTCCGCGCTTATCTCTCCGGCTTTATTCTTCTTTATTATCCTGTTTAATTTCCTGTTGCTCTGCGAATAATATATCTCCGCCTTCTTCTCCAATATATATTCTATATGCGGTATATAACTGCCTATCTCCTGCTTCTTCTTATATATCTCATTGAGTCTCTTTAAATTATCTACATATATCTTCTTATCTTCTATACCCTCTATCACTCTCTCTCTGCCGCTTTCTACCGCGTAATATTCGCTCCCCGTCAACCTGCCGCTCTCCAACATATTATTCAAGATCTCTTCTTTTATCTTCTT
>JAHDRN010000006.1 GCA_018433245.1 Candidatus Proruminimicrobium quisquiliarum | reverse complement strand
GGAAGGGAAATTACTTTTTGCGGAAAAAGGGATGGAAGTAGATTTTTCGTTTGGAATATCAACAGATCCTGACGGAGACAGATTCTGCGTTAAAGACGTAAGCGGAATGCATATGACGCCGGATGAAGTAGGGACGATAGATGCGTATGAGCTTTTAGAGAATATGATGAGCAGTATGAAGGCGATGAGAGACGCGGGCACGCTTACAATAAGCGAAATAAAGAAATTTGAAGCGGTAATAGTAAAGAGCATGGTAACGACGTTTGCGTTAGACGCATTGGCGGAAGTATATTCAAGAGAATTTATGGATATAGCGTTCGGTTATTCAAACAAAGCTGTTGATGACAGGGCAAGAGTCTATTATCGGTCAGCTTTTGCAAAAGGCGAATATACGCCGTTTTCAGTAAGGACGACGGCTGTAGGCTGGAAGAATATAGCCGATGGGCAGAAAGCGGTTGAAAAAGAAGGCAAGAGATTTTTGATAGGAGTAGAAAGTTCGGGAGGAATATCAATCGGGTTGTACGATAAGGACGGAGCTCCCGCAACGATGATGCCGGTTTTATTTGCGACAAAGAGCGGAGAGACGCTTGAAGAGAAACTTGCGCAGGTAGAGAAAAAGATAGGATTAAAAGTCCATTCAATAGAGACGTCCGTTAAATTTCCCGTAGAAGTTGAAGCTGAAATTGAGAAAGTCACAAAAGACATAATGGATGTTGAAGTTATAGAGAATGAAGTTGACGAAGCCGACTCTTCAAATTTAACGGTAAAAAAATTAATAACGTCAAAAAAATTATCAAAAATTATAGAAATAGCAAAACAGGAATTAATCAATACGGAAGAATTGGATCTTAGTAAGCCTCAGAAAAAGATAATTGAAACAATAGTAAATAAGATAGCTGCTAAAAGACAAAAAGAGATGCTCAACTGGATAGAATCGGCAGATAAAAAAGAGATAGAAAATTTACTTTATGCGTTGGGAATGCCGAAAGATTTAAAAATTATAGAGATAGAAAAACTCTATAATGATAAAGGTATAGAAGGAATACAAATAAGGATAGCGGGAGCCGGGTATAAGGAAGGAGACGATATAAGAACGTTTCTGACGTTCAGAGCGTCAGGTACGGAGCCTCTTATCAGAGTATATGCGTATACAACAGACGGAAAACTTACGCCGCAATTGAGCAACATAGGAGAAAGCATTGTTAAAGGCGCTTTCAAAACAATATCTCCTGTTCTTACGGATACGCAGGAATATAAAAAAGCGCAGAGATCGGCAAGAAGAGATAAAACGACGATTAAAGATAAATTTGCGTCAGATTCATCAAAGCCAAAAGGCCAAAAAAGAGGCGATTTATTCCAGAAGAGAATTGATTTGGGCAACGGCAGTTCTTTGACGTTTGATTTTTCAAGAAGCGTAATGACTGATAAATTGATGAAGATGTTTGCAGATCTGTTTACGGCGCGCAAAATAAAAGAAAAAATAGAAGCGATGTTTAAAGGCGATAAAATAAACTGGACGGAACAAAGAGCCGTTCTTCATACCGCGCTCAGAAATACTTCAGACAAACCTGTTTTTGTTGACGGAAAAGACGTAATGCCTAAGGTAAGGGAAGTTTTGCAAAAAATGAAAGACTTCTCAAATAAAATAATAACGGGCCAGTGGAAAGGATCTACGGGAAAACAAATTACCGATATAGTAAGCATAGGAATCGGCGGTTCGGATCTCGGTCCTAGAATGGGAGCAGAAGCTCTTGCTCAATTTAGAGCGGAAGGGTCTCCGAGAGTACATTTTGTGTCAAACGTAGATCCTAACGATATAAATTCCATACTAAACAGTCTGGGTTTAAATCCGGAAACAACTCTGTTTATTATAGAATCAAAGACATTTACAACTGAAGAAACAATAACAAATGCAACTATTGCAAAACAATGGGTAACCGATAAGCTTGGAACAAGTCCTGATGTTATAAAGAAACATTTTGTTGCCGTTTCAACAAACAAGGAAAAAGTTGCCGAATTCGGAATAGATACGGACAATATGTTTGAATTCTGGGACTGGGTCGGCGGAAGATATTCCGTATGGTCTGCCGTAGGGCTTCCTTTGATGTGTTCAATAGGCTACGATAATTTTATGGAATTTCTTGACGGCGCTCATGAAATGGACGTTCATTTTAGAGATACGCCTTACGAACAGAATATTCCTATGATAATGGCAATGCTCAATATTGCAAATTCAAATTTCCTGGGAAGAAAAGCCTATGCGATACTTCCTTACAACAGATATTTGAAATTATTTACCGCGCATATACAGCAGGTATACATGGAAAGTCTCGGTAAATCAGTTGACAGTCAGGGCAGAAGAATAAAATATCAGACCGGTTCGGAAGTTTACGGAACGGCAGGCACTGACGCTCAGCATTCGTATCTGCAGGAACATCACCAGGGAACGGATATAATTCCCGTTGATTTTATAGGTTTTGCAAAAACAAGACTGACTGATCCGGCAATGCAGAAATCTCACAAAAGACTTCTTGCAAATATGCTTGCTCAGTCTGATGCGATGGCTTTCGGAAGAACGTACGAAGAAACGGTTGAAAAACTTGTGGCCGAAGGCATGGACAGAACGCAGGCTGAAAGAACGGCAAAAGACCAGACGTTTGACGGCAACAGACCTTCAAGCATTCTTATGTTTGACGAATTAAATCCGAGAACTCTGGGAGCATTGACGGCTTTATATGAAAATATGGTAGCAACGCTCGGAGCGGTATGGGACGTAAACGCTTTTGACCAGATGGGCGTTGAACTCGGCAAGAAAAACGCAAAAAGCACTTTTAAGGCTTTGGAAGACGGAGTTACCGACGCTTTAAACAGTTCAACGGCAAATTTTGTCAATATGATTTTAGGCAAACTTGAAATAGCCGGAGTATGGGGCAGCGTAAAAAACAGCTGGTGGGTAAAGATTCTTGCACGTATTATGAATCCGCAAAATACTTTTGAAGGGCAAATGCGCGTAAGAAATTTAGCCGTAGCTATAAAAGAATTTCCCAGAACATTAAATCTGGAAAAATTTATACAGGCGCATGATCAGCCTGAAAATGTAAGACAGCATGCAACCGGACTTTTGAAAGTTACACAAAAGAGTTTCTCACAAAGTGCTTTGATAGCATGGAAAGGAGCTTTGTTTGGAGCATTGGGGATAGTTTTAACTGCCGCAACAGGCGGTTTGTTTTTAATAGGTACTATAGCAATAACATCTGTACTGTTTTTGACGCCGTTTATTACGGCTTCCGTTACAAATATAAAATGGCATTATAACTACAACAATAAAGTTGATGAAGATGAAACATATTTAATTGAAATAGGGTTGTTGAATAATGCTCAGGCCAGAAATTACGTAAGAGAAAGGCTTCTTAGCGATCCGTCAATAACCGAAGGTATGACGGAAAACGAGAAAATTAACTATTATGCATATGTTAAAATTGCAGATAAAACGGATCTTGCGTATATGTTTCTAAATAATCCCGCTTTATTTAAAGATGTAACCGATTTATTGGGTAATAAAGTTGATAAATTAATAATTGATATAGAAGAATACGTATTCCGCGGAACGGGTTTGGAGGATTTGTCTTTAAGCGCCTATTTAAAATTTGTGCAGAATGATAAGGCCATAATGAGAAAATTTGAAGCTCTCAAAGCATGGCTCATGATAAACGTCGGATTGGACGCGGCAGCGATAAAAATTCTTTTTGACAATCCTGAGGGAACTTCAGTAATAAAAAGTTTGGCTGATAAAAAACAGGTTGAAAGAGCGGTCAAATTGCTGTCAAATCCGAATGATTATGAAACCCAGAGAAGACTAAAATCTTTGAACAGACAGGCATATGTTATAAGCCGTATGTTCAAAAATTATCCCGCTTTGCTGGATACGGCAGAAAACGCCTCATATGATTACGATACTACATTAGACGCGATACTTCAGGTAATTAATAGAATTGAAAAATCAAAACTTGAAATGTCAGACACAAAGCCTGCCGACGTTAAGGCATTGGAAGAAGCGATAGAGGCATATGATAAGAGCGCAAAGGGTAAGGAAGATAATTTGAGGTTGCAGGAAGCGATGAGCAAGGTAGCGGTAGTATCGACGGAAGCGAGAGAAG
>JAHDRN010000031.1 GCA_018433245.1 Candidatus Proruminimicrobium quisquiliarum | reverse complement strand
CTTCAATCATTCCGCCTGTATAAAATGAATCTACCAGCCCTTTCTTATCATCAAAATCTTCCATCAACTTCTCAATCTCATCTATTGCAGCTTTATATTCCGCTGTCTGAGTCGGATCTGTGGGTTCGGTAGGTTCGGTGGGCTCAACCGTCTGAGTTTGAGTCGGTTCAACTGTCTGAGTTTGAGTCGGCTCAACCGTCTGAGTTTGGGTAGGACTTAATGTAGGATCAACTTGAGTAATCGCCGGAGGCGTAACCGCAGGGTCTTCTTTATTTCCGATTGCACATGCTGTTGCAATCGTTGAAAAAAGAATTGCAACCGCTAAGAATCCAAGCAATCCTTTAACAAATGTTGTCTTAATTTTTCCTGAAAAACCGATTTTACTCGTGGTTTTTATGTTCGTTGTTTTCTGCTCTCCGGTTGTTTCAATCCCTTTTTCAGTAAATTTTACATTCTCTCTGCCGTATTGATTCATCTTTATTTCAAATCCAAGCGCCTTAATATATCTGAAATCTACAATCGCATGCGTTATAATGTTAACTACTATTCCGGTCATAAAAGCAATTGCAACAGCTATTGCCCCAAGAGTGATTCCTCCCAACAACGGAACAGCAAAAAAGGACATTACGGGAGTCAGCAATAACGCTATCGTTGAAAAAACAGCCGCCGTCATTGAAATATGAGTAGCGCCTATAACAATTCCGGCTCCCTTCTGCCCCGCCTGAGATGTATGCCCTTTTTTAAATGTTAACGGTTTAAATAAAGATTGAACTGTTTCCTTTTTTAATATTGTAAATAAAATATTCCCAATCGTACCTTTGCCGCCGGCTATCAAATTATTTATAAAAGGTATGGTAGTCGGTAAAATTGAATTCGGCGTTTGAGAATCGTTTATTATTCCCGGCCAAACAATGCCGCTGTTTTGCAATCTGTAATCGGTTGGAGTTATATAAAGTTTTATAATTTTTTCACCGTTTTCTCTGACCGATTCCGTAAAATATTTTATGCCGAGATTGTCAAGTTTTGCCGTTATATCTTTAAAAGGCTGACTGTTTTCGTTTTCATATGACTGAAAAAACAAATAAAATTCTTTATACCCGTCTTCATATGTTTTTATTTTCATATCAACCGTTCCCTGATATGAAGCCGGTATTACAGGTTGTATCTGGGTAAAAAATGACACTGAAGGCTGCCCGATAGGCGCAACCGCCGGAACAGTAAAACCTTTCCAACCGTATAATTGGTATATTAAAGCTCCGTTTGTATCAACGTAAGGCAATCCTTCTTCTATTCCCAGATCTGCCGCATATGCTTTCACATCTCTCTCTATCGCATCGGCTTTTGCTATGTACTGTTCAGCCAATTCCGTGTTGCCTTCGGCTGCATACATATTTGCCGCCATTCTGTAAGAACCGGCAGCCTGTAAAGACCATTCAAACATTACAGGATTTGAAGATTCAGTTCCGGCCATATACAAATTTGAATAAGTTTTACCGTTTATGGTTACTGTCTTTGCAAAATTATTTTCTATATACTCAAAAATTTTCGGAATACTGATATCTTTTGCGCTACCCTGCTCATATTCAAAATTGTATATAGCAGGATAAGTTGTTTTTAACATTATTAAAACCTGTATACCCCAGGTATTTGCATCCAATACGCTGTATTTATCGTTAAAAGCTCCTCTATAAAAAGAATTCGTCTCGGAGTCATACATGTTGTTTATTATAGAAAACATAAAAAGCTTCATATTCTCTGTTGCAGCCTGTCTGCTCATTCCGACTTGGCCGTATAAATCATCGCAATACAATTTTAATCTCAGATAAGCTAAAGCGTCCCAAAGATGTTCGGCAGAAACCCAGTCCCATGACGAGTTTCCGAAAAGATACTGCCCTGTTGTCTGGGCTGTTACCCATTTGTCGCATTTTGCGATTAACCCGTCAAATTCCGTGCTTCCCATCGTCAACAGTTTGTATTGTCTTGCGGCTATTCCTACCCATAAAACTTCTCCGGTAATAACTCTTTCTTCTAAATTTGATTTATATAAATAGCCCTGATCGGTTATCGCTTGTAAAACCTGTCTCGCCTCTTCCATTCTGAAGTTTTCCATAAGATTCAACGCAATCAATGCCTGATCATATAAATTCCGCAAATCTTGCAGAACAATAATATCCTCATCCGACAGCATATTCTTATTTGCCTGACTCATTTCATCGTATAAAAAAGAATTATATTTTCCGTCGCCAGCTGTTCCGTCTGCCGCATCAAATTGGCTGAACAACATCAGTTCTTCGTTTATTTGCCGAAGCTGTTCCTCTCTTTCCGACTGAGACAATACATACGACGAGGTTTGAGGCCATGTAGCTTCTTCTTCAGGTTTAGCAAAACTGCATGATGTAGTTGTAAGAAGCATAACCGAAATTAAAACTAACGACAATATTCTAGTAACAGTAGTTTTTAACTGTCTGCCAAAATTAAGTCCGGGCTTGCCGTTCTTTTCTTCTTTGGCTTTTATCGCACGCTGCATAAAACCCGGCATATATTCGTAGACTACAGGTTCAATTCCGTCTAAATCCTCCGCGCTTATCGTACCGCTTTGTCTTGCCTGCTCAATTTCCCATATTGCTCCGTCGCCTATATACCATTTATTGTTGACGGCAAAAATACAAAGGCCTTTGCAGATTTCAAATACCTGAGGAATAAAAATTCCCTCGCCGGACTTAAAATAACCTAAAAGTTCTCTCAAATTATTTCCGGCTACTCTTACTATTTCTTCGCCGACTTTAGGCACCTGATTAATTGATTGTCTTGACATAATATCGGCAACTTCCTTAGGAACGTCAAGCGTAACGGTGCTGCCGTCTTCAAGTTTTATCTTCAGCTGTCCTTTTTCAACATCTGCTTTGATTTCGGAATTTTTAGATAAAACGGTTTCTGCCAATTTTTCCAAATCCGAAATTTCGGCGCCTTCGGCATTTTTAGAAAGCATTGACAAAACTATTTGCCTTGTCTGTTCCGGAAGATTTTCATTTGAAAGAAGTTTAAGAGCTATTGTCTGAGTCTGTATTTTACGCTGTTTTAAAATATTTTCATAATTTTGTTTTGCCATGTCGGCTGTAACTTTTACAAGATTCGGAGTTACGGTAACCGTAGTAATATTATTGTTGTTTAGTATTTTATCAACGCCGCTGCTGTGAAAACCACCGGAAATTAAAATTACTATGTTGCCGCTGTCTGCCAAAATATCTTTTACTGTTTGTTTTTTTGATTTTACGGCAGCTTGATTTTTCGGCAAGCCCATTTTATCTACGAATATACGGTCTCTTTTTGAATTTATATCGTAAAATTTATTCAAATCGGCGAAATAAGGTTCCATTCTGCCGACATCGTTTGATATTGAATATTTTGTATACAACTGTCTGAATTTATTAAAACCAACCTGGAAATAATTCCATTGGCTTGCGTTTAATTCGGCAAGAAGATACTTTGAAAAAATATCGTTAAAATCGCTTAAATATGAAATTTCAAGATCGGTAATGTCCTTTGACAGACCGACTCTTATATCGCTTATTAATTTTTTTTCTTCTTTGACCAATTCTATCTGGTTAAATTTTAAAGCTTTATTTTTCAATTCCAAAAAAGCATAAAGATTTTTATATTTTTTGGCAAAATCTATATTATTTGCGGCGCAGAATTTTTCAAGCATGATTTTAAGAGTTTTGGCATCCGACATATTTTCGGTTTTATCTAAAAATTCTTTATACCGGCTGAAAGAAATCGTCTCTTTCATTTCAATATTTACGGTCTGCAGTTCCGACATAACTTTTTTAATTTTTATTTCTTTTGTGCCGTCATATAATCCCAGATAAATAGACAAATTAGGATATTGTGCCAACGGAATTCCGGCATCAACCGAATATTTAAGCAAAACAGAAAAATATTTATCCTGCGGTAATTTGCCTTTATTATATTGTTCTATTATTTCGTTTAACTTTTTATTTTCGGCATTGAGATATTTTGTTTTTAAAAAATCTATTTCTCTGTTTATACGGGAAATATATTTTGAAACTTCCCGTTTGTTGTTTAAAATTCTTTCATATCTGTTTAAATTATCCTGATATATTTTTTCATCCTCAATACCGAACAACGGAACTTTATTTTCATTTGTAATCGCATAATATTCGGCTCCTGTCAATCTGCCGATTTTTAACAGATTATCCAATACTCTGTCTCTGTATGAATCATCAATCAAAGCAGCCCAATTTGTGTCTATTTTCCCTACGCCGCCTTCAATATATATTTTTTTAACGGGATACTGCGCGGCGAATTCTTTTATTATATTTGATATATTTTTTTGAACGCTGTAGTCGCAATGCAAATCCTGAATATTAATAACAACCGTGTCGCTTCCGTTATCCGATAATGCCGTTATTTTACCGTATTTATCGTCAATAATGCTTTTATCGTTATTTGTGCCCTGAAACAATAAAGCATCGGCGTTTCCATATTCGGATTTCACGTTTGCATAAAGATTAATATTAAAAATAGTAAATAAAAAACAAACCGCCGTCGTGACGGAACAAACCTTTTTTAAATTAATCTTTCTATTCAATATTCGCATACTGCCTCCCGTATATAATTAAAATATAATTTATAAAAACATCGTTTGGATGGAGACAATGAAATCCCCATCCAAACAAAAAACAATTTTTATGCCGCGCTCAATGTCGCTTTTATTCCGTCCAAACTTGCTATTGCAATCTTATCGCCTATATTGTCAATATTGATGCTGTCCAGTATCAGAGTATGTATATCTTCCATTCTCTCCGCTGCTTTTGAATTATCCAAAGTTTTTATAACCATATCCGTCATATTCCATTCCTTCAGTATTGATTTTATATCGCCTCTTTGGATAATATCATTGACCATATCGGAAAGCGGTCTGGACTGATCGGGCTTAAATTCATAAGATTTAATAGCAGCGACTGAATTACCTGCCATAAGAAGCTGCATTATTTCATAAACAACAATCTGTTTGGCGTTTAATTTCATTTTATTCATGTCAAAAGGCATATCCGCCGAAATTTCAGGTATAATCTCATTGTTTATGTTTGCTATAAATACGCCGATGATATATTGCCTGATTAGCATCATTTTGACTTCTTTTAGCGTTATCTGCTGTTTTGTTTCAGGATTCGTATAGTCTTTATAATAACCGGGCATTTCCGTCATATTCATAATTGCTTTTATCACGGATTTATCAACGAATAATGAGCTGAATTTTGTTTCAAAACCGCTTTCAAATTTATCGTATGCCATATCGCCCGATAGAACTTCAGAAAGTTCTTTCGCCGCAATTTCGGGATTTACGCTGCCGAATACTGAATCAAAAGATTCACTTAGTCCGTTCAACCTATATTCGTTTGCAGGATTCGCCTTGAAAACATTCATAATTCTTTCTCTGCTCTTTATAAATGTTCTCTTTACGTTTACCGATAATTTCTGACCTTGTACGTCAAGCAGATTGATAGCATCTTCCATAAGAGTTATTTGATTATCGTCATTGTCCGTTTCAATTCTTAAGATAACTCCGCCGTTCTGTGCAAGCTGCTTGATTTCACTTATTAGTCCGGCATCGGCATCCTGTTTTGTTACTGTTGCGGCATCAATAACCAGTGTCGCATTGTTATTTCCTATAGCCTTTACGGTCTGAGCAGTAATAGAATTTTCAGATAAATCATATGATATTGACAGTGACTTAAATGTTTCGGCAATATTCTTAATAAATGTTTCAGATATTTGTTCTGTAACTTCAAATCTTATGCCGGAAAGCTCTCTTAACCCCGTATATTCAGCCAAAGAGGCTTTTAATTCTTCCGCAGATTTGCCGCCGTCTATTGCAACGGCAATAATAACCTCAAATCCTCTTTCTCTTATAAACTGAACCGTATCTGCCGTATATTGTCCTTTAAGAACAATAGTCGTGGTTCCGGCTCTCTTTTCAAGGTCAAGTTTTCTGGCAATATCCAGTTTTGGCTTAATTTCAAGTTCAGTTTCCTTTATACCGACAGGCATTACGCTCTGAGTATTATTTATATCAAGCAGCATATTTATATCGGTTTCATTGTATTTTAACGCTTCCAACTCTTTGCGGGCATTATCTCCCATTTTTCTTATTTCTTTTTCAAATGAAGAAATTGTATCTTTTTGGGCACCAAAAACTTTGATGTCCAAAACTTTATCCGTTACTGTCTGCAGTTTTACTCTTAATAACTTATCGCTTACGAATTTGTCTTCCGCAAGTCTTGCATGCAGCATCGCTTTCGCCGTTTCAAGCAATCTTGATTTTGCAGCGTCATCCAATGAATCAAGTATTTTCTTTGATTCAGAAAGTGCTCTGAATTCAACAGATATCGTACCGTCTTCAAGTTTTTTTACCATTACGCTGAATTTAACCGCAACAGGATATCCTCTCTTATTAAGCATAAATCCGGCATCGGTTCCGTCAGGATTAAGCATTCCTACAAAAACAGGCAACGGCGCTATTCTTGTATATTCCGGATCGTTTGCAGAATCCGACACATATGACAACTTAATGCCGCCGTCTTGAGAGAAATTTGCATATACCATGTTCAGTACAGCTTTCTGAACTGCTCCCTGAGTGTTAACCGTATTCTGAGATGCGGTAACAGACTCTGCGGAAGCTTGTTTGGCTATTTCTCCGATACCTGCCTGTTTCGGTTTCTCTTCGGTTGTTTTTGCTACGCGCTGCATATTTTGTTCCTGTATTTCTTTTAAATCAGCGTCAGATTTTGCAATTATACAAGCTCCTGCTCTTTCAACTCCGCTGTCATCAGGCATAATATAATCGCCGTCAACAAGGGCAATTGCTTTTAATCGTTTGATTAAAGCATCTATAACGCCTAATGAATATTTTTCACTGTATATTGATATGACTATACCGTTTTTGCTGGCGTTAAATTTCTGAATTAATTCTGCAATCAGCGTTTCAGAAACCTCTTCCTTCTGTTCGGTTTTTGCTCCGGCATCTTTTCTTACGGCAACTGCGGCTGGTTTTATTATTTGACCGGCTAAAGTTGTCAAAGTCAGTTTACCGTTTTCATCTATCGTTACGTTTACGTCTTTCAATACTACTCTGCCGTTTACTATCGGCAAATTGTAGCCTCTAAGCGTCTCCGGCGATAATACAAATTCATTCCCGCTTCTGTTTACAAAGTTT
>JAHDRN010000016.1 GCA_018433245.1 Candidatus Proruminimicrobium quisquiliarum | reverse complement strand
GTCAAAGTCAGTTTACCGTTTTCATCTATCGTTACGTTTACGTCTTTCAATACTACTCTGCCGTTTACTATCGGCAAATTGTAGCCTCTAAGCGTCTCCGGCGATAATACAAATTCATTCCCGCTTCTGTTTACAAAGTTTACTTCCCCTTCTATTCTCAAATGATCCAATACAAATAACCCGTCTATCAAATACTTCGCTCCGGCTACTATATCCAAATATACTCTGTTATAATACGCCTCAAATAAGTATTCCTTCTGTACCGTCTCGCTCTTTGTCGCGTCCTTGGCATCTTTGAATTCTACCGGATGCGTCGTGTTCGCAAGCGTTACATTATTCTTTACTACTAACTTATTATTCTCCACTTCCATTCCCAAATTATAACCGTCTATGTCCGAAGGGAATTTGTAAGGCGTAAATCCTATGTCCTGTCTCTGTTCAGGCGACGACATTACTATCGTTACCGCTTCCTGTCCTTTTCCCAATATCCTGTTCATCAACTCATTTACTTCAGGATTGTTTCTCCTCAATATCTCTAAATTCATATTCAGCCACAACAAATTCTGTCCTATCGCCCACTCAAATTTCTTGTTCTTGTCCGCCGCTATTACAGGTATCGCCATCAGCTCCGCTACCGCTCTGTCTCCCAACAATCCCTTCAATCCTGACATCAACGCCGCAAACTGTACTCCAAACTGGATTCCGTTCGTGTTAAACGGCTGTAAGCCCGGGAATTCCGCGCTTGTTCCGTATTTCTCAAACTGCTTCTTCAATTCCTTCGGCGTATTGCCCAACTCATATAAATACGGGAACATCCTCTTAAATCCCTTTACTGTCGTAGGTATCATTCCTATCATTCCGCCCTTCTTATCCGCATCTGTCCTTGGCACCGTGTACATCGTCGCCGCTCCTACTCTGCCCTGCGGCGCTGAATTTACTCCGTCTCCATTACCAAAGAACACATCTACAAATTCACTCTCTAACTTCTCTATCTCTTTCCTGCTTAATTTGTTCTCATCCAAACCTTTTGCCTTCAAAAACTCTCTGTATGACGGTACAAGCATCTCTATCAGCTGGAATAATACCGTCCCGTGGTTCCTCGGATTCATTGAATTGAAATTAAGTCTCCATTCCTTGGCTCCGTCAGCTCTTTCCGTCTCTGCCCAATCAGGATATCTTTCCTGCACTACTACTCCCGCATCTGTTTCTCCGTCCGTCAAGCCCAATACAAGCCTCAATAAATCTTTATCCGTCTTGCCTTCCAATTGCTCCAATAAATGCTTCGCGTCTCCCTCTGCTCCCGGTCCTACTACCTGTATCGACGCAAAATTCGCATGCATCGCCATCTCCGCCATCTTTATATCCATTATCGACTTAAATTCGTATCTCTTCTCTGCCTTATTGTATACTACAAACGGCGTATCCGTTGCCTTTCCGGTCAAAACAGGGACCGCTACTTCTTTCCCGTTAATCACTACTGTCTTTCTTACTTTCGCCCTCTTATTTGCTTCATATACAAAATTACCCGCTCCGTCCTGCTCGTAAAAATCTCTCGGATTTATCCTCGTAAATCCAAACAACAAGTCTTGCGCAATTTCTTCATCCGTCAGCCCTTTCCCGAACAAGTCGTGCCCTTCGGCTATCTCTGACAATCTCTTTAGCGCATATTCGCCCTTCTTTATCATATCCTCATCGCCGCTCGCTATTGCTTCCTTCGCCAACCTTACCGCATTAGCATGCGCTCTCATCGCGTATATTACCGGATGTCTGCCCTCTACGCTCTCTCCCAACCCTCCGTTCAAATATACGTATATCATTCCCGCTACTTTCTTATTCTTTATCAACTCTCTCAACTCATTCAAACTCTTTATCTGCTCCGCCATCTTCGCTAAATCCGCTTCGCTCTGCGTGTACGGGATAAATGTGCTGTCCAATACAGGTACCGGCACTCCTTCAGGCGTACTCATTAACCCAAATCCCATCAGCTGCTGCAACTCAAACAATATCGCGTTCGCTTCGCTGTATCCGTACATCCTGCCTCTTACTTCATACTTTACTCTCTTTAACGCTTCTGACAATACCTCTATCCTCAATATATTTGCTTCTCTCGCTTCCGTCGATACTACCGCTACCTTGCTCATCGCTTCCTGCAACCTCAAATTATCTTCCTTACCCTTTGCGCTCTTATCATATGCCTCTATCGCTTCTTCCAATGCCTTAACGTCGGCAGGCTTTGTGTCTG
>JAHDRN010000011.1 GCA_018433245.1 Candidatus Proruminimicrobium quisquiliarum | reverse complement strand
TAATAATTACAACAAAAATTATGACAATTTTAAAACAAATTCAGTCGGTTTTAGGGATTATGAGTTTAGTGAAACAAAAGAAAGAAATATTAAAAGGATTTTAGTTTTTGGAGATTCAATTACGGTTGGTACGGATTCTATCGAATATCAAAAAGATTTGTTTTCAAAACAGATGGAAAATATCATTTCAAAAGATGAAACTTTAAAATATAAATATCAAGTTTATAATATGGGAGTTGACGGTTATAATACAGTTCAGGAAGCTGAGAACCTTAGATTACATGTCGCTAAATATAAACCTGACATTGTTATAGTTACTTATTGTTTAAATGATGGTAGTCAAGCAGAAATTGGAATATATTATCAAATTTTGTCAACTTTTAAACTTGGCAAAATAGGATATTTTTTAATGGGATCCAAATTGTACAAAGCTTTTTGCCAAATTTTATTTGAAAAACTAAAACTGTATAAAAACACTGATGTTAATGATTTTTGTGACGATTATTGGGGATTTGATAAAATTTATTATGATAATGATGAATATGATGGAAAAGGATTCAAAATGTTTAATTATTTACGCAATAAATATAAATTTAATTTATATGTTTTTATTGTACCGGCTTTAATAAATTATAATAGATATGGATATCAGCTAGAACATAAAAAAGTGTACTCTATGCTGGATAGATATAACATAAAATGGTTTGATATGCTTAAATGTTTTTCCGATGTTTCAAAAGACGGTTCATTTTTTTATTCTAAATTAAGAGATGAAGTTCATCCAAATGAGTTTGGACACAGGCTCATGGCTGAATTTATGTATAAAAAATTGAAAGCAGAAAATGTATTGAATTAAATAATAAATTTAAGCGTTTATGAAGTCTGCGTCAAATTTGTTGAAATTGACGATGAAGATATCGTTACTGTGCAAAAATAATATGAAAAGTAAAAGATTTTGGCTACATACCGGTATGTTTGTCGCAATAAGTTTTGTGTTTGTTTTTATTGCGTTGGTAATAACATTTTTCATTGATGCGTTTTTCTATTCTACGGGATATGCCAGAAGCGATGGGATATGGGAATTGTCAGATAGTGAAGTGTTAGTGTATGAGATGAAAAAAAAATTTGATATTAATAATTACAACAAAAATTATGACAATTTTAAAACAAATTCAGTCGGTTTTAGGGATTATGAGTTTAGTGAAACAAAAGAAAGAAATATTAAAAGGATTTTAGTTTTTGGAGATTCAATTACGGTTGGTACG
>JAHDRN010000034.1 GCA_018433245.1 Candidatus Proruminimicrobium quisquiliarum | reverse complement strand
CTTTCTTCGCCGCTTCTTCCGCAGCTTTCTTCTTCGCCGCATCGTCTTCATCCGGCACTTCTACCGCTATCCTTTCCTTCACTTCTATCTCTTCCGTATACTTTACTTCCACCTCATACGTAAATTCCACCGTCACCGTATAATGTATCGTATAACTGTAGTGTTGATATGAATATGTACCGTCTGCATTCTTTGTTGATCTTGTCCCGGATACTTCTCTTGACCTTGACTCCTGCCTGTGCCCTATCATCTCCACCATCTTCGTCTTCTCTATCGTCTTTGTCGTCGTCACTTCTTTGTATACCGTCTTGGCTCCGGATATCTCCTTCATCTTCTCCGCGCTTATTACTTCCGCTCCTTCCGTCGTCCCTACTCCCTTCGACTCCGTCAAGACTCTTACTTTCCCGTCTTCCATTACCGCATTATATCCCGTCACACTTATTACATTTCCATTCTCGTCTTTACCTTCTGCTTTATTCCCGCTCAATACTAATTTTATCGCCTCACCATCTAATACTACCGCCTTTCCTTCATTTACATTACTGTCCGTTAAACTATATTTACCATCCGCCAACTTCGTCACCGTTATATAATGATCCTCATTTACCCATACTATCCCGCTCTCGCCTTCTCCTAGACCACTCAAAAATCCTTCCAATCCTACAGCATACCCAACAGCTTCCTTCCCGTATGACTGTAATACATTGCTCATCGCATCCATGCTCGTCATCAGCTGGTTACTTCCCGACTCTATACTTTCCCTATTATTTGCCGCAAATACTCCCGTCGATATATCTACCAATAACGCCTGTAACGCCAATACTCCCTTGCTTACTCCGTTTATCACTTCCGCCAATACCGCCGTCGCACAGTTGATTATCTCTCCGCCCTGCGCAAACAATCTGCTCAATAACGCTATCGCCTCTTCCAATATATTCTTGTCCATTCCCTCTAATTGCTTGCTTATCTCTTCCTCGCTTACTCCGCTCTGCTTTGACAACTCCTTAACTACCTCTTCATATCCTTCTGGTTTTGTCTCTTCTTCCTTGTTTGTCGTCGGTTCTGTCTGGCTTATCGATCCTTCTCCGTCTGCCTTATCCCCTACCTCTTTGCCAAATATACTCTTTACCCTCTCCGCTATGCTCTTCCCTTCTTTCTCTTCCTTTGCCGTCATCCCTTCCGCTCTGCTTGCTAACCTGTTCATTACTGCTTCTACCGTCTTTGCCTTAAATCCCGTCTCCTTACTTACTTTCTCTACCAACTCATTATATTTCGCTGCTCCTATCTCTTTCTTTATAAAACTCTTTTCTCCAACCTGCTCGCTGTCATTATATGTTCCCATTCCTTCTGCTTCCGCCGCTTTCCCTATCTTCTTCTCCAATAACTCCGTTCTCGTTTCATCTTTCCGCGACGCCGTATCTCCCAACTTCTTCGTCGTTATCTCTCCGTCCGTTATTGACCCTACAGCCTCTCCGTTCTCCAACAACGCTCCTTCTACTCCCTCGCTCATGCTCCTCATCCTGTTGTCTTCCAGCGCTGCGTTCGGATTAAAATAACTCTGTCTGTCCGTATACGATACTGCCTGGCTCGCTCCCTCTTCCGCCATCTCCTGCTGCTGGCGCTTCTTCTCATACAAACTCTTATTACTTTCTCCGGCATATGCTGGCAAATTAGCTATGTTCACTATAAAACAGACTACCACCAATAACGATACGCTCTTCCTTATTACATGATCCTTCATGTAATTGTCCGCATATCCTTTTATCCTCTCCCTCATCTTCTTTATACTAAACATGGCCATCACCGCCCCTTTTAGTTTTTTACTTATTGCTTCCAAATATTTATTTATCTTCATTTTTCCCCCAAAAAATAAAAAACCGGCTTTGGTCTACCTAACCAAAGCCGATCCCTTATATCCTGTTTTTATTATCTCTGATATCTCTTTCCTTCTTATTGTCAATATTATAAATACTAAAAATAATAATATAATTATACTTCTTATCTCTTCACTGCTTACCTTTATATTCTCATACAGCTTATACAACTTACCTGTCATTATAAAACTTATATATCCTTTACTATCTTCTGTCTTATCGCTCCACGTCTTTATATCTTGCCTTCTCTCACTCATTAGCCCGCTGTCACTGGTCGTATTTACAGGATCAGGGCTTTTCTTCTCTTCATTATTAACAGGCGCGCTCGTCTTTACGTCTTTGGCAAGCAACAACGCGTATATATCCTTCGTTATCTTATTCGATATCGACGTCAATGCCTCGTTGCAGCTCACAAATATCTCGCTCACCGCATTCTCCATCGCGCACGCCATCACTACTACAAAACTGTTTCGCCCTTCCTCACTCCTGGGCGTAAATCCGTTTACCAGCATACATAAAAATACAAAGGCTACCAGTGTCTTCCTTGCCACACCGGAACTAAACAAATTAAATATTGATTGTCTTACAACAATCATCTTCATTTGCCCGCCTTTGTACTACTTAAAATATACACCATTTACCACATTTTTTCAATGCTTTTCTACATCAGCCACACACTTTCGCATTGTTATTATACATCTTACTTCTTCAATTCTATTAAAATATTTGTGAATTTTTTGTGAAATAAAAATCACAATATTTTAACACTACACTTCAATTTCTTTATGCCGACTGAGCAACTGCCTTAACATCGGACAACTTCATCAATGAAAGCATTCTTGTTCTTTCATTTGTTCCGCCTCTTTCATCTATAATAACATTTAATATCTTTTCTTTTTCTTCCGCAGAATATGACGCTCTTTCAGTTACTGATTTTTGCAGTTTAGAGACATCTATTATAAAATCATAACTGTTACCGCTTAATATTGAACTTTGTTTATATGCATCTTTTAAAAGCTGCGTTACTGTACTTGTATTTTTCGGTTTGAATGTTTGTAATTCGTTTAAAACAGTTGCCGATGATGCACCGTTTGCTTTTGCCACTATTAATATTCCTCCTGCTACAGCCATTAAATCTACAGCCATCAAACTTTCTGCGTTTTGTCCGCCTTTTTTCGCTATTTCACTCATTTTTTCTATGCATCTTGCTGTTATATTTTGATCACTGGTTATCATTATTTCACTAAAATCAGAATATCCGAGTAATTGCGCAACACCGTTTAAATTATTTCCTGATATGGCCATTACCGCACGTACCTCTTTGGAACTCATATCGGGTTTTGTTAAGCCGTTTAATGATTCCTCAAGCAATTTATCGGTTCCTGATATTCCTTCGTTATTTACAGACGCAAATGATACCAAACCCAAACCTTCATACTTAAATACTTTATTTTCACTTGATTCTGTTAAATCCGTCGCCTTTGTAAATGCATTTATATTGTTATCAAAAAATAAATCACTTATAAAAGCTCCGGCAATAAATTGTAAATATTGAGAAACAGCTGATAATGATGGGGCTCTAAATCCTACTTCTCCATATCTGTATAATATCGGGTGCTCAAAGGCATTGGTGGCAGGAATTGATGTAAATCCTGTATCCTTAGTATATGCAAGTGTATTTTCAACTATATCATTTGCCTTCTGATTATATTCTGCAACTAAATTAGGATCCGTTTCT
>JAHDRN010000002.1 GCA_018433245.1 Candidatus Proruminimicrobium quisquiliarum | reverse complement strand
TATCTGTATAATATCGGGTGCTCAAAGGCATTGGTGGCAGGAATTGATGTAAATCCTGTATCCTTAGTATATGCAAGTGTATTTTCAACTATATCATTTGCCTTCTGATTATATTCTGCAACTAAATTAGGATCCGTTTCTGCATCTGCCGCCATCTTATATGCCACTGCCATCTTCAAAGTCATCTCAAACGAAACCGGATATTCTTCATCATTTGCCGCTCGATATAAATCCGTATATGTCTTGCCGTTTGCTTCTATCTTCATAGCAAAATTACTCTCAACATACTCTATTAATGCCTTTATATCAATATGTGCAGCTGCAAACTGTTCCGGATAATATCTCTCCATTATACTCAAACTCTGTATCGCTGATGCATATGTATCTAACAATGTATAGCCTTCATAAAATTTACCCGTTTTAGAATCATATAATGTCTCATATAAATGATTAGCTATCAATGTAAATCTTTCTTCCGTCCAATCTATCTCTTGCTGCGCAGTAAAATTTGCATCCCCATGATTATAAACCGTAGGATATTTCTCTATTATCTTCAACCTTAACATACTTGACCACAGCATTAAATCATTTATCTCCTTCTGCCTGGATCCTTCTTCCCCTGTCGTCCTTCTTTCCTGTCCATAAAACTGTATATCCGGCTTGCAATATATCTTGTTATCCAAAGAACGTACTAATTCCAGTACGTCATTATCTCCTGTCTCAAGATAATATTGCTGCACTGCAACATTCCACCATGCCATTCCTCTGGGACCGTCTATAGAATCCCTTTCAGCTAAGTAGTCAGGATTAACTAATTTATCCATCTCAAGCAATAATCTCTTGGCATCTTCCATCTTTCCAAGTTTTATATACATCATTACTGCCTGGGCTTGATCTTTCATCATTTGGTCTGCAACCGTAGCTTTATCTTTGTCACGATATGCTTCATATTCCCCTTCAATCATTCCGCCTGTATAAAATGAATCTACCAGCCCTTTCTTATCATCAAAATCTTCCATCAACTTCTCAATCTCATCTATTGCAGCTTTATATTCCGCTGTCTGAGTCGGATCTGTGGGTTCGGT
>JAHDRN010000010.1 GCA_018433245.1 Candidatus Proruminimicrobium quisquiliarum | reverse complement strand
GGCCTTCAAGCGGTATAAATATTTCAAAACCGGTCGCAACGGCCATAGCTGAGTTTTTTTGTCTTTTTATATCTTTTGCTATTGTAACATTTTGTATTTTGGCGATTCCTTTTACATAGTCCTGATTATTTTCAAGAACGGTTTTTTTTGAATCGTCAAGCACGTTAAAATTTGCGTTTATAAATACCGCCGGCGATATATTCATTTCGCTTCTGATATTTCTGATTTTAGTTATGATTTCCTGTATTAAAAGCATTTCGTTTGTTTCTTTTTCAAAAACAAATTCTTTCTCGTATTTCGGGAAATTTGAATAAACTATGCTCTTATCATGTTTTGAAAGTATTGACCAAAGTTCTTCAGTTATAAACGGCATTACAGGAGAGAGCATCTGTATCGTTCCTTTAAGAACATACAGCAAAACCGAAAGCGCCTGTTTCTTTTCGTTTATATCGGTTGAAGTCATTCTTATTTTTGAAAGTTCAATATACCAGTCACAGAATTTAGTCCAGAAAAAATCGTAAAGAACTCTTGAAGCTACGTCTATATCGTAAACTTCAAAAGATTTCGTAACTGTTTCAATCGTTTTATTATACTCCGTTAAAATCCACTTATCGGACATTTCTTTGACTATAGGTTTTTCGGGAACTTCAACCCCTTCCATATTCATAAGAATAAATCTTGAAGCATTCCATATTTTATTTGCAAAATTTCTTGCGCTTAAAAACGATTCATCCGATATCTGCATATCTCTGCCGGGAGCGGCTACGTGGGCAAGCGAAAATCTCAAAGCGTCCGTTCCGTATTTGTCCATCATTAAAAGAGGATCTATTACGTTTCCGAGAGATTTTGACATTTTTTTACCTGATTTATCTCTGACTATCCCGTGTATAAAAACATCCGAAAAAGGAATATCGTCTAAAAATTCAAGACCCATCTGAACCATTCTTGCTACCCACAAATAAAGAATTTCGTGGCCTGTTGCAAGAACGGACGTCGGATAATAATATTTCAATTCTTCATTATTTTCATTTTCACCCCAGTGAAATACGCTGAACGGCCACAAAGCCGAAGAAAACCAAGTATCAAGAACATCGCTATCCTGCATTATTTTCGTATTGCCGCAATGAGGACATTTATCGGGAGTATTTTCAGAAACTATTTCAGGGCATTGAGTTCTATTGTTATTTTCGTCAATGCAGTAATAAACAGGTATTCTGTGTCCCCACCATATCTGGCGGCTGATGCACCAGTCTCTTAAATTATCAAGCCATAATGTATAAGGTTTCTGCCATGACGGAGGATAAAATTTTACTTTCTCGTCTTTTGCCGACTGAGAAGCTCTTTTTGACATTTCTTCAACTTTTAAAAACCACTGTTCCGACATTATCGGTTCTATCGTGGTTGAGCATCTGTAACATTTGCCGACGGAGTGGCTGTAATCTTCAATTTTTAAAATATAGCCCTGAGCAGTCAAATCGTTTACGACTTCTTCTCTTGCTTTTATTACCGGAAGGTCTGCATACTTATCAGCGACGTTTATCATTTTACCGTCTGCGTTTATAACTTCTATTATTTCAAGATTATGTCTTCTTGCTATTTCATAGTCGGTATTGTCATGGGCGGGAGTAACTTTAACGGCGCCGGTTCCGAATGACGTATCAACTATATAATCTGCTACTATTTTTATTTCACGTCCTGTTAATGGAAGAATTACCGTTTTTCCGACAAGAGCCTTATATCTGTCGTCGTTGGGGTTTACAGCAACGGCAGTATCGCCGAGCATCGTCTCAGGACGCGTTGTTGCGACGGTTAAAAATTCATCGGAATCTTTTATAGGATATTTTATATACCACAAATTCCCTTTTTCGGAATTATATTCAACTTCAATATCCGATAATGCCGTATTACATCTTGTGCAGTAATTTACAAGCCTTTTGCCTCTGTAAATAAGACCTTTATCATAAAGTTTCTTAAACGCTTTTTTTACCGATTTTGAACAAGCTTCATCCATCGTAAATCTTGTTCTGTCCCAGTCAAGACTGCAGCCGAGTTTTTTAAGCTGGTCAAGAATAGTATCGCCCGTTTCGTTTCTCCACTGCCACATAGTTTCAAGAAATTTTTCTCTGCCCAGATCGTATTTTGTTTTGCCTTCTTTTTTAAGAAGTTTCTCAACAACGTTTTGAGTAGCTATTCCGCCGTGGTCAGTTCCCGGAACCCAGAGAGTATTATACCCCTGCATTTTTTTAAATCTTATGATTATATCCTGAAGACCGTTATTTAAAGCATGCCCCATGTGAAGAGAGCCCGTGACATTCGGAGGAGGAATTACTATAGTGAACGGTTTTTTATTTTTATCCGGTTTTGACGAAAATATTTTTTCGTCTATCCAGAATTTTACCCATTTTTCTTCAACTTTCTTCGCATCGTAAATTTTTTCAATTTCCATGATTTCTGCCTTTATATTTTAATTATTTTTTATACGAAAACATAAACGGCAAAAACATTCAAAAACAGTGTTTTTTCTGAAAAAAATTACCGTTTAAATTTCAATATTACTGCTATTGACGGTTTTCTTCTCCGCTAAGTTTTGTCTCAGCTTCTTCGTTGCCAAGCCGGGCCGCTTCTTTGTAATAATCTTTGGCTTTGGTAAAATCGCCTTTTTCGTCATATATATCGCCGAGCATTACAAAAGCCCAGTCATGCGTAACGTTTATGTTTATAAGTTTTTCAAGGAGATTTGCGGCTATGTCGTTTTCGCCTTTGCTTCTGTAATATCTCGCCAAATCATAAATGGTTGCCTGATGTTCGCCAAAAACGTTCAAAGCTTTATTATAAAATTCAAGCATATTCGCGTCATCACCCATATTTCCGAAACAAAAACCCATATTAAAATAGACGTCGGATAAAACGATCTTGTCTATTCTCTGCGCTTCGTTTATGCTGTCCTCGTCAAAAGGAACGAGTTTTTCAAGAACTTTCAGTGCCTGTTTGTATTGTTTCTGATCAACAAGTTTATAAGCTTTTTCAAGCCCTTTCTGGTCAAATTCAAATTTTGGCTGTTCAGCCGAAACTTTTACGGTAAAAATAAAAAATACCGCAATAAATAAAACTATTATCTTTCTCATTCGATACCTCCGCATTTATTCCACACTTCAGCCGTCTCCATACACAAATAGACAACAACATTTTTATCGTATTTTTTAATCTTATGTATTATTGCCTCATACATTTCGGTTCTGAGTCTTTTTGTATATCTCAACTTATTGTCATCGCATAATAAAAGTTCTTCATCAAGAATTTTATTATCCGGGAACCTGCTTTCAATAACTTTCTTCAGTTCGGCCGGCATTCTTAAAGATCCTACGCTTATCCATTTTATATATTTTCCATCTATAAAATCAAATATATTTTCAATTGTTTTTTCATAATCTTTGCGCCAGTTTTCATAAAAAATAACCGGATCAAAATGAAACCCTACGCCGTAGCCCGCTTCGGCGCATTTTTTAGCGGCTTTTAATCTTTCTTCAAGTTTAGGAGTAAGATGTTCGTTTTCTTCTATCATTTTTTCAGTGTTAACCGACCATGAAACTGTTATATTGTCCGCTCCGCCGATTTTTAATAAATTTGCGATATTTACGCTTTTTGTTTTGAATTCAAATGAAATATTCCGGTTTTCTTTAAAAAATTTTACTATATCGTCTGAAAACAAAGTAATATCGTCAAAAACGAGAGAATCCGTAAATTCGCCGCTTCCTACTCTTGGCAGGTCAAACAGTCTGCCGTGTGACGGTTTTATTTTATCAACATCAAGAAAATCTTTTATATTGCACGGAAGAATAATGCCTGAAACATTTTGATATCCCTGCAAAAAACAATAACTGCATTCATACGGGCATCCGTAACCGGTATTTAAAATTGAATAATTGCAGCATACCACATTTTTAGTGCACGGGCAGGCCTTAAAAAAATCAAATTTCTCTTTTACCAAAAATAAATTTTCTCTTCTTTGATTATACTTTTCCAAGGAAAATTTATTATCTTTTAAAAATTCCTTCAAAGATAAAATTTCCCTAAACGCCGATGACGGAAAAAGAGTTTTGATTCTTTCATATAAAGAAGTGTTTTCAACTTCACGGGTATAATAAATATTTTCAGGATTAAATTCCCCCTGTTCCAAACAGGCTTTGTCGGAATTTTTAATATCTATATCCGGCAAATAAAAACTGTCTTTTGACGAAATAGAATAAGTTGAAGGATATCTGAGTTTTAAAAGACTTGTTTTTGCACCGCGGTAGTCGGAAAATTCAATTCCTTCAATAAAAGACTTCGGATCAATGCCGTCTCTTTTTGTTATTTCAAATACAAGCCTTGAAAGTTCTCTTATTTTATTTATGCCGAAAAACGGGAATTTGTTTTCAAGCAGACTTTTAATATATGAAATGTTGCTGTCCATCGTTTATAAAGTTGCATATTGATTTTGCAAGAGCCTGCCTGGCCTTTAATATTGCCGATTTTTGAGACTGTTCAACGTCATTCCCGAATGGTTCGTTAACACCGACAATATCTGTTATATAAAATAAGGCTATTGCTTTTTTATTTATTGAGCATGAGGCGGAAAAAACCGAAGAGCA
The DNA here is from genome assembly GCA_018433245.1 of Candidatus Proruminimicrobium quisquiliarum. Lineage (GTDB taxonomy): Bacteria > Elusimicrobiota > Endomicrobiia > Endomicrobiales > Endomicrobiaceae > Proruminimicrobium > Proruminimicrobium quisquiliarum. The sequence continues at coordinate 58,690 of JAHDRN010000010.1, read as the reverse complement.
TTCCATGTCAACGGCGTTGATTTTATTTTTACTGAACCAGTCTTTGTATTTTTTTTCAAGAAACAAAGAGCTTGTGGTCGCGCATTTCACGTGCTGTATGTCAAGTTTGCTGTTTTTTAACAGAAATTCCCCAACCAATGAAGCCGACGGATAATATGAATCGGGATTTCTTTTCATTTCAAGCATTTCCGAGAAACTTTCAAAGTTAAAAACTTTTTTGACTATTAATTTGTCGCCTATTTTAACTTCTCCGGCTCCGCCGCAGCTTCCGAACAGTACTATATTTTCACAAGCCGTATCTTTTAAATACAATACGATGTCGCCTACAAGAAAATTATTTTTTGTAGAGATTATCGTAGCGCTTTCATAATTGTTCACTTTGGCAAAAAGGCCGGTAAATGTTTCCGCCGGGCCGAGTTCCGAAAATAACGTTTGATCCGAAGACTGGCAAATTACGCACGTTTTCTTTATGTTTTTACTTTCTATTCCGAAATAAGACAGTAATTCCGACATTATATAAGCCTCTGCAAAAATAATAATTAAACTTCTTTTATCTTTAAATTATATTCCGCAACAACCGCCGCCGCAACCGCATCCTCCGCCGTGTTTTTTTACGGCGCAACTGCCTGCCGCCTCGCATCCGCACGAATCATTTTTTGAACTTTTCGACGAAAAAACAGAAAACTTTTTTTCAATATCGGCGCTTTTGCATGACGGACATTCTATTTTTTCGCCGTCAATTGAAAAAATCAGTTTTTCAAACTCTTTCCCGCACTTTTTACAAACATATTCAAACAACGGCATATCTTATCTCCAAAAATATTATTGTAAATATTAAATTTATGCTGTCAAAAAACTTTAAGATTTTGAGCGAAATGAAATATTTTCAAAACGAAGTTTACTGCAATAATAGCAAAGCTATGTGTAAATGAGTTTTGAAAATACAAAATTGTAGCCAAAATATTAAAGTTTATTTAAAGAACTATTTCCCCTGAGCAATCTCAACGCTAACTCTGTGTCCCTTTATATTGCTGTTATTTAATGCATTGATAACCGTATCAACATGTTCCGTCGGAACTTCAACAAAAGAATATTTGTCCAAAATATCTATGCTTCCTACTACGTTTCCGTCAAGACCTGTTTCGCCGGCTATTGCTCCGACAAAATCTCCCGGTCTGACTTTTTTGCTTTTGCCGATACTGATAAACAATCTTGTCATACCGTGTTCTCTTGACCCGCCGTTGCCGCCTCCGAAACTTTTGCCTCTTTGTCTTCTGCTTGAGCCGCCGTCATGGCCTCTTTCATTATGTCCGCCTGCATATAAGTCTGTTTCAATGTTTTCCTGTGCAGTACCCTGATTATGCAGCATCATCTCAAACAAAGCTGCGGCAACGTCTATTGAAGTAATATCGTCGTTTATCAGAGATTCTATTTTGCTGATATATTTTTCTGATGTGTTTTTCTTAATATTTTCTTTTATTTTTTCCATAAAAGAAGATATTCTGATATTTTCAACATCCGCCATTGAAGGAATCGGAATCCTTTTTACGTTTACCTTTGTATATCTCTGAATATCTCTCAGTTTATAAATATCTCTTCCCGAAACAAAACTGAACGCTCTTCCGGTTCTGCCTGCTCTTCCGGTTCTGCCTATTCTGTGAACGTAAGCTTCTATATCCTGAGGAATGTCATAATTAAAAACAGCGTCTACGTCATCAACGTCTATTCCTCTTGCGGCTACATCCGTTGCGACAAGTATTTCTATTCTGCAGGTTCTAAACTTTGCCATAACTCTGTCTCTTTGAGACTGGTTCATATCTCCGTGAATTGCGTCGGCTGAATATCCTCTTGCCTGTAAATTAGATGAAACTTCGTCAACTTTTCTTTTTGTATTGCAGAAAACAAGAGCAAGTTTAGGGTCATACATATCAAGACATCTTGATAAAGCATCCATTTTCTGGTTGTCTCTTACTTCGCAGTATAACTGTTCCGTTAAAGGAACCGTGAGTTTTTCATGAACTACTTTTATATTTTCAGGATGCACCTGATATCTTTTAGTAAGCGCCAAGAATTCTTTAGGCATCGTAGCAGAGAAAAATACAGTCTGCCTTTCTTCCGGAAGACTTTTCAAGATTTTTTCTATATCGTCTCTGAACCCCATATCAAGCATTTCGTCCGCTTCATCCAATACAACTGTTGCAGTATCTTTAAGCGCGATTGTTCTTCTTTCTATATGGTCTATAACGCGTCCCGGAGTTCCTATTACAATATGAGCTCCTCTTGAAAGAGCCGACATCTGCCTTACTATCGGCTGTCCGCCGTAAACCGGAACTATATTTATTCCTCTTTTGTATTTAGACAACTGTTTTAATTCCTCGGCGACCTGAATCGCAAGTTCTCTTGTCGGGCACATTATTAATGCCTGCGTTGCCTTAACTTTTGATGATATTTTTTCAAGTATAGGAATGCCGAATGCCGCAGTTTTTCCCGTACCTGTTTGAGCCTGTCCGATAATATCTTTCCCCTCCATCATTTTTGGAATAGAAAGCGACTGTATCGGCGTTGCTTCTTCAAATCCCATATCCGTAACAGCTTTTAATATCTCAGCTGATAAGTTTAACTCTGTAAATTTTAATTTATCCATAAATCTCCTTTGTTTTAATGCTTTATTTAAGAGCAATTATTTTTTTTGTTTCATCCAAATCAACGTCGGTATCGGCGCATCCGTCTTTTGTAAGAGGTATAAACTGTGTAATTATTTTCCCTTTCTCTGTCATTTTGACCGCCTGAACCCCCTCAAAATAACACGCTATTCCTATAACAGCTTTCGGTTTCTCGGCATTTAAAATATTTTCTATTGCCTTGCCGCCTTTCATTACGTAAACTTTTTTGTAGCCGAGTTCTTTCGCAAGAGCCGCTATTTCGGAAATCTTGCATCCTTTGCACATGGCGCAAACATAATAAGCGCCTTCATCTTTTGCCTTACAGATTTTTGTATTTCTCATACAGTGCGGTATAAAAATCATTCTGTCGCTAAAAGCAACGCCGGCAAACTCTCCGCGCATTGACATATTTTTTTTGTCAATAAATTTTTTATAATTATCTTTGTTTATTTTTCTAAAATTTCTGCAAATATCCATTTTTCAGCTTCTGTATGATCCGTTAATTTTTACGTAATCGTAAGAAAAATCACACGTATAATATTTTGAAGACTCTTTGCCTGATTTAAAATCTACGGTTATTTTGCATTCTTTGGCATTAAGTATTTTTTTTGCTTTTGATTCGTCAAAATTTAACGCCATTCCGTTTTTTGCCGTCATAATATTTCCTATGTAAACGTCTATTTTAGACTGGTCAAAATCAACTCCGGCTCTTCCCGCCGCCGCCAGTATCCTGCCCCAGTTGGCGTCTGAGCCGAACAAAGCCGTTTTTACAAGCGGAGACGTGGCTATCGTTGAAGCTATCTTTTTCGCATCAGCGCGTTTTTTTAAATTTTTAACTTCTATTTCAACAAGCTTTGTCGCGCCTTCGCCGTCTTTTGCCATCATTTTCGCAAGAGACAAAGTAATTTCGTCCAAAGCGGATTTAAATTTTGCCATATCGTTTTTTGAAAGTTTTCCGGTTTTACTTTGTCCGTTTGCCATTAAAATCAGCGTGTCGTTTGTTGAAGTATCACCATCCACTGTAATGCAGTTGAAAGACTGTTCCGCCGATTCTTCAAGAAGCTTTTGAAGCTGTTTTTTTTCAATACCGGCATCGGTAAATATAAAAGAAAGCATAGTCGCATGAAGGCCCTTGAGCTCGGGATGTATCATTCCGGCGCCTTTTGCGCAGCCCCATATTATTATTTCTCCTTTTGCGACTTTTATTTTTTTTGAAATAAATTTTGCAAAAGTATCCGTAGTCATTATGGCTTCAACGGCTTTTTTTTCATTTTTTTCTTTCGCCGTCTTTACAAGTTCAGGCATTGCTTTTTTAATTTTTTCAACAGGAAGAAACCGGCCTATTACTCCGGTTGAAGCGACAAGAACCGACTCCGGCGCCTTATCAAGGCATTTTGCAGTTTCACAGGCTACCGTTTCAGCGTCTTTTCTGCCTTTTAAGCCGGTACAAGCGTTTGCGCATCCTGAATTTGCGACAACCGCATGAAAAGATTTATATTTTTTAAGCCTTTCAATATCAATTAAAACGGGCGCCGCCTTTACGCGGCTGAAAGTAAACATCCCGGCTGCGGCTGCGGGCGTTTCGGAATAGAATATCGCCAAATCTTTTTTAGTGTTTTGTTTTGCGATTCCGCTGTGCAAACCGTTACAATAAAAACCTTTTGGAAGCATTAAATTATCTCCTTAAGTCCTGTTTCTTCATTCAAGCCGAACATAATGTTCATATTCTGCACAGCCTGTCCCGATGCGCCTTTTACAAGATTGTCTATCGCCGAAACTATCACAAGTCTATTTGTTCTTGCGTCTACGCTTAATCCTATTTCACAAAAATTCGTATTGACTACTTTATTTATATTAGGCAAAACGTTCTCATCCAAAACTTTTACGAAATTTTTTCCTTTATAAAAATTCTTATATATTTCTATCGCTTCGGAGGTCGTAATTTTTTTATTCAGATTTGCGTATATTACCGACAACATTCCTCTTTCAACCGGTATAACGTGCGGAGTAAAAGTAACTATGGTCTTTTGTCCGAACAAATTTGAAATCTCCTGTTCAATTTCGGGAATATGCCTGTGTTTGCCCGCTATATTATAAGCCCTTGTGTTAGGATGCTCTTCTTTAAAATATTTTTCAACGGCTTTCCTGCCTGCTCCGGATATTCCGCTTTTTGAATCTATTATTATATCGCCGTTTGTTATAAAACCGTTTTTTACGGCAGGGGCTATTCCAAGGAGTATAGTCGTAGGATAGCATCCCGGGTTGGCTATAAGTTTTGCCGGTTTAATTTTGTCGCAGTAAAGTTCGCTTAATCCGTAAACCGCGTCTTTTATATAATCTTTGCCCGTATGATTTACCTTATACCATTTTTCATAAGTATCGGAATCTTTCAGCCTGAAATCTGCCGATAAGTCTATGACTTTTTTGCCGGCTTTAAGAAGTTTCGGCACTACTTCAAAAGCAACCGCATGGGGAAGCGCGAGAAAAACGACATCAGCATTTTCCTTAATTTTTTCAATATTTAAAGGTTCGCATTTTATGTTTAAATCTTTATATTTCGGATATATATCAGCCAGAAGTCTTTCCGGAGACGTCTGCCGGCCGGCAAGCATTGTCAATTTTACGCCCGGATGCTTCGAAAGTATTCTTAAAAGTTCTTCCCCCGTATATCCCGTTATTCCTATAATCGCAGCTTTTATCATTTTTTATATGTCCTTTAAAGTAAAAATTTATAACCGATAGTAACTAATACGGTTGAAAATTTAACGTCGCCTTCCCAGTAATTATTATTTTCAAATTTCGCGTTGTTATTGATATAAGACGCTTCAATAACATAAGGTCCGTATTCAAATCCGCATGAAGCAATCCAGCAAAAACCGCCCGCCATTTTTTCCACATAATCCTGATAAACGGCAAAGTAATCCACAAGCCCGTATCCGGCTCCCGCGCTTACGTAAAAATTAAAATCTTTATAAGAATTAAGAGGAAGAATCTGTTTTACAAGCAGATAATAATTAAGCATTGAAAAATTTTCCTGCCAGACATTCATGCAAAGATTGGCGTTTACGCCGAGACCTACGGCCGTATAATTTTTTAAATAATAAGCATAGTCCATTTTAACGGAAAATCCATCGCTGCTTTTTTGCGAATCCGTGCTTTGCAGTCCGTCTATTCTTCTCAAATCAAAATCGGCGGAAGAAGATGCGACTTTTCCGAGTTTAAAAGAAACTTCGTTCAATCCTTTAAGCGGTTTTGCCGTCAAAGGAGAAACCGCAAAAAAACAAATTAAAAATACAACGTATTTTTTCATATATGCTTACCTCTGCCGGCCGAATAACTCATTTAAAATACGTCGCACTCTTCCGGCTCTTTTTTGTTAATACGTACAATACCGATAATTGTGTATTTTATCTTATATATACCGTGTTTTGCAAATAAAAACGGCAAGAAACGCATTTTATGAATATTATAAATATTTGTGATTTTAGATTCAGATATCAAGTTTTTTAAGTATGTCAAACGCCCGGTTATAAAATTTTTTGAAGTCCGCGGCGTCGTTATTCTGAGACTGAGAATATAAATAAACCGAGCATTCCTCCAAAATATTTTCTATTTCTTTTATAAGGTCGGGATTTACATTTCTTGCTCCAAGATCCAGTTTTATCGTATAAGTAGTAAGCCCCTCGGCAGATTCGCCTAAAACCGAAGCAAAATATTCAAGCATTCCTTTATACATAAGCGAATAAAAATCTTTCGGCGTCTTTGCTCTTTTTGCTTTTTGGAAATATTTTTTTGAACGGCCGTATGCTTTTCTGTTTTTTAATTTCTGCTGGTCTCTGTTAACATAATTTCTGTATGTAAAAAATAATTTAATCAATAGATATATTCCAAACAGCGCTGCAATAACTATCCAGACCGTTTTTTTCTGCATGAAAGCATACGCTTTAAATATAAATGACAAATCCGCGTTTTGAGGTATTTGAGAAGACTGTATATTTGAAACCGGCTGCGTATTTGAAATTACGCCGTTTTGAACCGCATCTTTTTTTAATGTACCTTCGGCTATATTAATTTTAATTCTTTTTTCCGGCAAAATTTTTATCTGCTTGGCCGCCATATCAAAATATTTTACGGGTAAAATTTTAATTTCGCCTTCGCCTTTCTCCAGCGGCATTATAAGAGTCGCAAATTCTTTTCCTGTCTCTTCTTCGCCGTTTTTCAAAAGTTTTTCGGATGTTTCGTATTTTTTCAGATTATCTGATAAAACAATCTGCGGTTCTTTTATGGTTTTAACGTTTCCGCTGCCGGCAATTGTTATTTTTAAGTCAAAAGGCTCATCAACTTTCTTCTGTTTTTTATCAACATCGGCAGATATCGTAAACTTGCCGACCAAATCAATATTTTCCGGAACTTTCAAAACTTTAATTTTTATTTCATCTGTGGCAAGGTCTACGTTTCTTGCGCTTTTAAAAAAACTGGCGAAAAAATCGTCCTGCATTTTATTAAAATCTTCTATTGAAACCTGTACTGTAGCTTTGCCGATTGTAACCGTTCCGTCTTTTTGCGGAAACAATTCCGTTGAGACTTCACTTACAACATAATCTCTTCCTTTAATTTTTGTTCTGTAATTTCTTTGCGTAGTTTTTCCGTTAAAAAATCCCGCAAAGTTCGGCGCACGGTAATTAGGATTTGACAATAGATTTACGGACGTAAAAAATGAAAATGTATAGATTATTTTTTCGTTGATATATGCTTTTTGTTTATCCGTTTTTGCTTCAACAAAAACTGCTTTTGATGTATCATAATTATAAACTTGTTTAGAATTGTTATGTTGATTTTGCTGAGGGGTATTCTGCGCATCAGGAGCATCTATGGAACTTACAGTCTGCGCTTTTTCAACCGTAATATCTATAGGATTTGTACTGTATATCTGTCCCTTATAATCCAGAGTAAAGGCCGGTATTGTAAATGTCCCGATTTTTTTAGGACCCAAAGTATAAACATAGTAAACCGTATTTTTTACTTTACCGTTTATAATTGAAATACTTTTAGACTGCGATGTTGAAAAAATATTGAAATCATTTAACTGCGGAACTCCGTAATCCGGCAGCGATTTTGAATCGGCTGTCAATGAAACAGTCAGCTGTATTGTGCCGTTTAAAGGAACAGTCGTTTGGTCAACCGACGCTTCCATTTGCAAATTATCGGCGAACGCATAAGACGCAAATAATAAAAAAATTATTCCCGTTAATATATATTTATTAATTTTTACCATGTTTTTCCGTTCCTTTTATTGTTTACTGACTGGGCATTTTGCTGCTTATTTTGATTTTGTTTATCCTGTTTATCAAAATATTCAAGCAAATACTGGTCTTTTTCACGCTGTTGGTTATTTTGTTTTTGCTGCTGTTCTTTTTGTTCTTTGTCTTGTCTGTCTTTTTGCTGTTGTTTGCCGTCTTTATTATTCTTTTGATTTTTGTCGTTTTTATTATCTTTATTTTTGTTTTTATCGTTCTGCAAAAACTCTATATTATGTTTTGCCTGCATATCTTTGCTGTTAAGTTTAAGAGAAGATTTATAATACTGCAGCGCCAAATCGGAGTCTCCCTTTCTGTATGCGCAATTTCCCATATTATACAATACGGCGCTTTTAAAATTTATATCTTCGGTATTATTTAAAACGGTTTCGTATGTTTCAAATGCTTTGTCAAAATCTCCGGATTTATAATAAGCAGATGCAAGATTATAATTTACAACCGGATCTTTCGGCTTTTTGGAATGCTCTTTGAGAAAATTTTCAACGGCGCCATTAAAATCCTGTTTTTCGTATAATCTTGTTCCTTTGTTCATATTTCCGCCGGAATACGAAACGCCCCAAACGCTTAAAATCAATAGAATAACAATAATTATTTTTCTGTTCATAATTTTCACCGTATTCACATTATTTCTCTTTCTTTGCTACAGGCAGAAAAAGAAAAATAATCAAAAGTAAAACCGCCGCGGAAAGCGGATAATAAAATCTGTCTTCCATATTATTAAAAATACTGCCGGTTCCTTCCCGTTTATCAAGTCCGTTAAGCTGCGCGGCAAGTCCGTCAAAGGAAGGATTTTCATTTAAATTATAATATTTCCCGCCGGTAGCAGAGGCGATATATTTTAAAGTATTATCGTCTAATTTTGTTATGACGGTTTTTCCTTTTTCGTCTTTTAAATATTCTTTAAAACCGCCTTTTGCGTCATAAGTCGGGATCGGCTCTCCTTTTTGAGTTCCTATGCCGACGCAAAATATTGCCGTCCGGCTGTCAACGGCCGTCTTAACAGACTTTTCCAAATCTCCGTCAAAACTTTCTCCGTCGGTAATAATGACTACGGCTTTCGTATTTGTCGGAATTTTTTCAAGGCTTGCGCATGCAAGTTTTATCGGTTCGGCTATATTTGTTCCGGCAAACGGAACCGTATCGGTATCAATAAGAGATAAAAACATTTCAAAAACTTTTATATCGGAAGTCAGCGGACACTGCCAGTATGCTTCTCCCGCAAAAGCTATAAGTCCTACTCTTTGGCCTTTGAGTTTTTCGGTTAAATCTTTAAAAACCATTTTGGCTCTTGTCAGTCTGTCAGGTTTTAAATCCTGAGCCAGCATGCTTTTTGAAACGTCTACGGCAATAATAATATCGCTTGACAGCGATTTTGCTTCAACCTGTTTTAATCCCCATTTAGGCCTTGCTATAGCGGCCGCTATAAAAAATAACGCTAAAATAAAACAAATATTTTTTATTACTTCCTTGGTAAAATCAATGTTTATAAGATTCGCCCAGAGAGAATTACCCGCAAAATTACCGATATTCCTTTTGGAAATTTTATAAGAAATAAAATATAGCGCCGCCAATGCTATTATAACAACCGATAAATAAAGCAGGGATGCGAAATTTTCAAACATTTTACGGCAACCTCTTAAAAACAGTTTGTTTTAAAATAAACCCGGCCGTCAAAAACCAAAAAGACGGTATCAAAAATTTAAGATACTGTTCGTTGTAATTTACGGATTTTGTATATTCCTGTTTTGTTTTTTCAAGTTTATCAATACCTGCAAAAGCATCGGCTAAATCTTTTGAAGTTTTTGCTGAAAAATATTCGCCGTCGGTTTTTTTTGCGATTTCCATTAATAATCCTTCGTTAAGGTCGTCCTGTGCTTTGACTTTTCTTGTACCGAAAAACATATCCTGTACTTCATAAAAATCTTCGCCGCTTCCTATTCCAACCGTATATATTTTGACGTTGTTGTTTTTTGCAAGATCGGATGCCACCATAGGGTCAATTTCTCCGGTATTATTATTGCCGTCCGTAAGCAAAACGATAACTTTACTTTTTCCTTCAACTTTTGAAAGCCTGTTGACGGCTGTAGCTATGGCGCTTCCTATTGCCGTTCCGTCGGCTTTCGTTATTGAAGTATTAACGGTATCTATAAAATTTATAAGAGCGTCTTTATCAAGCGTAAGAGGGCACTGCGTAAACGCTATGCTGCTGAAAACGACTATTCCGATTCTGTCATTTATTCTTTTTAATACAAATTCTTTCGCTCTTTGTTTGGAAGAATCTATTCTTGAAATATTTACCGTCGGATCAACCGCATTCATGCTTGTAGACGTATCCATAACAAGCATTATATCTATGCCTTCGGCAAAAAAAGTTTCATATTTTGAAGAACTCTGCGGTCTTGCAAGCGCAAATATTGCAAGGCTTAAGCCTATTATAATTAATATATCAGGTATAACGAGTAATTTTACTCTGAGCCCTGTTGAATTATTAAAATAACCGGTTGAAGAAAATTTCATTGAAATCTTTTTGCAGTATTTTCCTTTTAAAAAAAGACCTGCTAAAACAAACGGGATCAGCGATAATATATACACATATAAAAATCTCATGTTCTTTCTATAAAATCCTTTGCTTTATTATAATCATCGTCTATATCCTGCGGCGACGGTATCACTTTTGCAAATTTAACAAAATCGCAGTTTATAAGATATTCTTTAAGCTGCCTGTTAAAATCTGACGGAGCTTTTTCTCTAAGTAAAGAATAAAGTTCTCCCGTAGTTTTTTCCATACCGTCAATATTATAAATTCTTGAAACATAAAATCTTAAAATATCCGACAATTTGTCGTAATATTCTTTTATCTGCCCTTTTTCTATAAGACCCAGAGTTTTTAAATTTTCAAGCTGAGACAAAGCATATTCTTTCGGCGGAATGTTTTTTATTATTTCTTCAGCCGACGCTTTTTTTGATTTTTTTTGCTTAAAATATTTATATGCGAAAAACAACAGCGCAAAAACAGCAAGAATTATAAGTATGATTTTTATATACCACCATATGCCTCGCCCGAATTTAAAAATATCTTTAATATCGTAAATATCCTGACTCGGTTTTTTTGGATCAAGCACGCTTTTGATTTCAACCGGAAGAGCTTTTGTTTTTACGAATTTTAAATCACCGCCGACGTTATAAGGTATCTCAACGGATAACAATTCTGCTTTCCCGGCTTTATACGCCGAAACAACAAAATCAATTTCCCCGTTTTGTCCCTGCCTCGCGTCAAGCAGCTCAAAATCGCCGAAATTAAGCGAATTTAACTTATCTTTTTCAAGACTGTCAATCGTTAAACCGTCCGCTTTGATTTTTAAAACGGCCTTATCGCCTACGGTTAATCCCGTCTGAGGTTCAAAGCTCTGCTCAAATGCGAGAACATTTGTTGCTGCGATAAAAAGAGATAATAAAATTATTATTTTTTTCATTTTTCAATATTTTTTCAAAACTTTAATTTCTCTTGCTTTAAAGAATTTAATTAATTCCGGTATATACGGTTTATCCGTTGATATATCTATAACGTCAAGCTTTGCTGTTTTGAAAATTTCATCAAGATAATCGTTATGCAGTTTTAAATTTTTATAATACTCTTTCTGCACTTCTTTTGATGAAAAATCAATATTTATAAGTTTACCCGTTTCCGCATCCTGAAGGGCAAATATTCCGTTTTTAGGTATTGACTGTTCTTTAGGATCCGATATTTTTATGCAGACAAGATCGTGTTTATTTGCGGTCGCTTTAATCAGCCTGTCAAAATTTTTATCCTGAAAATCCGATATCAAAAACACAAGCGATTTTCTTTTGCATAACTTATTAAGATATATTAAAGCATTTTCAATATTGGTATGTTTATTGCGAGGTTTATAGCTTAATATAACGTCAATAAGCCTTAATATATGTTTTTTATTTTTTTTCGGCTGTATGTATTGTTCAATTATATCGGTAAAAGCCAGAAGACCTGCTTTATCATTATTTTTTAAAGCCGAAAAAGCCAATACCGAGGTAAGTTCGGCTGTCAATTCGTTTTTCGTTGTGTTTACGCTGCCAAACTGTCCCGAAGCGCTCAAATCAACCACAAACATTACGGTCTGTTCTCTTTCTTCGTCATATTTTTTAATATACGGCTTATTCCTTCTTGCCGTAACGTTCCACGATATGCGCCTTACGTCGTCTCCCGGAACATATTCTCTTACTTCGCTGAATTCAAGTCCCTGTCCTTTAAAAACGCTGTGATACTTGCCGGAAAAAACGTCATCCACAAGCTTTTTTGACCTGAGTTCTATTTTTTTAATTTTTGATAAAATTTCGGATTTTAACATAGCCATTTCAAAAACTGAAGTTATAAAAATTGGAATTAAAGCCGGACATACGCGGCGAAATAATATTTATAAAACGCCAAAACTTCAAATTCCCAACTTTATCAGCCTGCATTTTAGGGAACTTCAACTCCGTCAAATACCTGCTTAATGATATCGTCGCTTGTAAGCCCTTGGGCATCGGCGTCATAAGTAGTAAGAACTCTGTGTCTTAAAACATCATAACCGACATCTTTAATGTCTTCGGGAGTTACAAAACCTCTGCCTCTTAAGAATGCAAGCGCTTTTCCTGCAAGATTAAGATTAATAGTCGCTCTCGGAGACGCTCCGAAAGCTATAAGATTTTTAAGTTCTTTCATATTATATTTCTCGGGTTTTCTTGTGGCAAAAACAATACTGACTATATAATTTTTAACTTTTTCGTCAACATATATTTCATCCACGGCTTTTTTAGCTTCTTCCAAATCCTGCAAAGTTAAAACAGCGTTTGTCTCAATCCTTTGTCTTGACGAATATCTGTCCAAAATGGTTCTCTCTTCCTGTTCGGTCGGATAATCCAATTTTAATTTAAGCATAAATCTGTCAACCTGCGCTTCCGCCAAAGGATAAGTTCCTTCCTGCTCAATAGGATTTTGAGTAGCAAGAACCAAAAAAGGATTAGGAAGTTTATAAGTTTTTTCTCCGAGTGTAACCTGCCTTTCCTGCATCGCTTCAAGAAAAGCGCTTTGTACTTTTGCCGGCGCTCTGTTTATTTCATCGGCAAGTATAAAATTAGAAAATATCGGTCCTTTTTTTACGGAAAAATCACACTGTTTTGAATCATATATTAACGTGCCTGTTAAATCTGAAGGAAGTAAATCCGGAGTAAACTGAATTCTTTTAAAATCGCCTGAAACGGCTTTTGCAAGAGAATTTACGGCAAGCGTTTTTGCAAGACCGGGAACGCCTTCCAAAAGAATATGTCCGTCCGATAAAATACCGACCAGCATTCTCTCAAGAATATATCTTTGTCCTACAATAACCCTTGATACTTCGCTCAAAAGCCCCATCATTGACGAAGACTGCTGTTTTACTTTTTCGTTTAACGCTTTGATATCAATACTTTCAGCCATTTTAGTACCTCTTTTTATGTAAAAAATTATAAACTGGCACTCGACACTCTACTGTGCCAATTATATAAAATTAACAGGTTAAAAATCAATAGTCTGACAGAAAATTCAGATAATTCTAATTGTTTTTAGTATTTTCTTCAAAATTGAAAAGCGCCTGTTTGTCCAGTTTGAATGTGTTTGAAAAAAGATATTGTTTTGCTTCCTGAATGCTTCCAAAAGATTCCGTAAATTTCTTTATTACGTTTTTATCGCTGTTGTTTAACAAAAAAGCTTTATGATAATATTTTCGCGCCAAATCACGCTCTCCCAATGACTCATGCGAAAGTCCGGTAAGAAACCATACCTGATCTCTTCTGTAAAGAGGATTTATTTTAACGACATTATCAAATTGTTTGATTGCACTTTCATATTCTTGATTTGCTATATAGGCGACCGCCATATTATACGACGTTCTGACATTCTGCGGATTTTTTAAAACCGCGTCTCTATATAATGTATATTGGTTTGCGTAAACAAGACCTCTTTGATATGAAACAAACGAATAAATCAAAAATAAAAAAATAAAAAAAGCATACGCCATCTTAGTGTTTACGACTTTAAAAGATTTGAGCATAAGATATGCAAAAATCATGGATATTCCTATCATAGGCATATACATATATCTGTCGGCTATTGTATTTACAAGAGGAATTATATTGCTTACCGGTATATAAGATACCGCGGTAAAAAACAAAGCAAATTTAAAATATTTATTTTTTATTTTTAAAGAGGATATTATAAATGCCGCAGCCGCAAACAACGTAAATAATGCAGAAAGCGGCATTGCTTTTGAATAGTTTACAAAATAATCAACCGATAAGTTTACAGGATATATTATATTAATAAAATTATGATAAAATGACGCTGTTATTACGCTTATATATGTTCCCGGATTATTTAACGGAGATGTATTATTTTCTATGCCCGGATATATTATGTTGTACAAAGGGACCGGAAATCTTTCTATCCAGAAAAAGAAAAAAAATATCAGCGCCGTTATCGCCGTTGCAGCGAGAAGTTTTTTAATGCGGCTTTCTTTGTTAAAAAATATAACATATCCCGATAATAAAAACGGTATGATAATCGCGTTTTCTTTAGAAAAAAGAGCGCCGGCAAATATAAAAAACATTAATATTAAAATTATTGTTCTTTTATTTTTTTCGCAATTTTTAAATAAAATTATAAGATTCAAAAAAATAAGCGTAAAAAAAGCGCAAAGCAAATCCGCCCTGAAACTCGCAACGTTTACAACCTCGCTTTGAACCGGATGCAGCGAAAAGAATAATGCGGAAATAACGCCCGCAAATCTGTTCCCGATCAAATTCTTTACAAATAAAAACAATAATACAACGTTAAAACCGTGTAAAATTAAATTTACAAAATGGAATCCTGCCGGGTCTTGGCCGAAAACAAAATAATCAAACATTAAAGAAACTACTGTAAGAGGTCTTGCGCCGCAGATTACGGGTAGTACGTCAAAAAAATTTACAGGATTTATAATCTTAAAAAAATTACCGATACTGTGAATAAAAGCATTATCTATTATTAAACGGTAATCATCTAAAACGAATGAATTATTTAAGGATTTGATTCTTATCGCAACGGAAATCAGGAACAAAAATAAAATAATAAAAAATGTTCTGTATTTTTTATATAATGATGCGTCCAACTACATCAACTCCATGTTAATTTGTTCCATCAATGTAATAAGCTTTACGTTGTCGGGCTGCAAACTGAATCCGAGTTCAATATAATCTTTTGCTTTGCCGAAACGGCCCTGTTTCATATTTTTCATGGCTTGTTTATAATACATATTTACTCTTTTATTGCTTGTTTCCTGAAGGGCGTAATATCTGCCCATACCGACAAAAACCTGAAATTTCGGATGTTTCTGGGCAAGTTCATATATTAAGTTGCTTGCTTTTTTAAATTTTTCATTTTTAAAATAATCAATTGATTCCAAAAAATTTTTCCTGTCCTGAGCATTTTCCAAACTTGCCATAACAATGTTGCATTCTGTTGAAAGTCTGGCAAAAGCAAGGCTGTCTTTTGAACTCGGCATAAGTTTGGCTATTCTGTCGTTAAATAAAAATCCTTCGTAATAATTGCCTTCTTTAACCGTTCGTCTTAATTCTATAAGATAATCATTTACTATCGATTTTTTAAAAACAAGAATTTTCTCGTTTAACATCAATATTTTGTTCTTTAATTCGCCGGCCTTAGTATCGCCCGGAGAAACTTCCAATATCTGATCAACGTATTTTTCAGCTTCGTCAAAATTTCCGTCAATATAATTTTTTCTCGCCTTTATCATTAGCTTTGCATTTTGTTTTGCTATTTTTTCGGCGCTCATTGAAATTTTAACTGATTCATTATTTAGCAGAATATCTTCCTGCTGTGATTCTTTGCTTCTGATATCGGCAAACGATGCGTTAACCGCAATAAATAAAACAAGAGTTATAAAACTAATTATCTTTTTATTTGTCATTATCAGCCTCTTTTAAATAATTTTATATTTTTACATTTTTCAACCAAATTAAATATTTGTTTTTTATGCGGTTTTAATATGTTTGCATTAGGATCGGCTATTATATTAATATTCCAGTCGCTGCCTAAAAGATCAATATTATTTATATCCGTCATTATCGTCTGCAAATTATTTCTTCCTTCAAACAATTTATCTCTCTCGTCAAGCATTGTAATGATGGTTTTTAATAAAGATTCTATATCCAACGGTTTTACTACGTAATCGTATGCGCCGATTTTTATTGATTCTATCGCAATTTCAATTGAACTGCTTCCGGTTATCACTATCGGAACTATATCTTCCAGTATATTTTTTATGCTTTTTATCAATGATATGCCGTTAACGTCCGGCAATCCGTAATCAACCACCAAAATATCGTAATTTTCTTCCTTTGCCATATTTTCAGCTTCCGCTCCGCTTCCTACTGATGATACTTTAAGAAAGTTAGGTTCCAATGCCGAATGCAACGAAATTCTTTCAACTTCATCATCTTCAACAATTAAAACTTTCGCTTTTATAAGATTATCTGCCATTTTATATCCCTAGTTTACTATTTTTGCCGTTATGAAAATCGTAAGTTCATACCTTGTTTTGTTTTGTTCAACACCTTTGAATAAATATCCAAGAAGAGGAATATCTCCCAAAAGCGGAACTTTTCTCTCTGTACCGTCTTCTGTCTCTCTTATAAGTCCTCCTATTGCAGCGGTTTCTCCGCTTCTAAGCATAAGAGTCGTAGTTGTTTTGCTTGTGTTAACAACCGGTGTTCCGTCCGTGCCGCCGACCATTTCGCCGGTTCTAAAACTTTGCTCGGGAGAAACCTGAAGAACTATGGAACCGTCTCTGTTAATCTGAGGTTTTACTCTAAGTTTTATACCTACCTGTTTAAATGCCATTGTTCCGGTAACATCCCCTGTTGAAGATGACGTGGTCTTGCTTTCAAGATAAGGAACTTCCTCAACTATATCTATGCTTGCTTCCTGATTGTTTAAAACAAGAAGTTTTGGATTCGTAAGTATTTTTGCGGTTTTATTTTCAATACCGGCTTCAATTACGGCATCAATATTCCAATCTCCCTGAAGAATTGAAACGCCTACCTGCCCGAAACTTTTATTTAGACTAAGAAAACTGCCTGATTCTCCGTCAGAATTTGAATTTTTATAAAAAAAGTTAGGACTGCCTGTTAAAGGATTAGTATTGCCTGTGCCTGTTCTGTAAAGCTGGTTAATTTGCGTCCCTATTGATAACCCTTTTGAAATATTAACATCTACTATTTTTGCCTCAAGCATAACCTGTTGGGTAGGAATATCCAAAGATCTGATTAATCCTTCCATTTTATCTATGCTGTCCGCCAAATCGGTAATAATTATTGAATTTGTTCTAACGTCGGATACAATTTTGCCGCCGGTAGACAATCTTGTTTCCAAAATTTTCTCCAAATCGCCTGACTTTGCGTAATTGCAGAATATGACTCTTGATACCGTTATATGATTTTTATCGTCTTTACTTTTTATAACGTAAATATTTGCATCTCCCTGCTTGACGTAATATAAATCATACGTATCAAGAAGAGCGTTCAATGCTTCTTCCGCGGTAACATCTTTCAACGACAGCATTATTTTTTTATTATACAGAGTAGTATCAGATATCAATTTCATGCCTGTCTTCATACTCAAAACATTTAATACCGTATATAATGTGGTCCCCTGAAAATCAATTGAAATCAGCGCGCTTGAAGTAACTTCATTGGATTTTTCACCAAACGAAACCACAGGATTGAATAACAAAGCAATAAACAAAATTAAAACAACCAATTGTTTTTTCATTTTATCTCCTCTAATTTAACATTTTTATTTTAAAAGTTTTTCCCGAATATTCAACTTCAATAGAACTCGGATTTATTTTTTTGATTTTTACGTTTTTTTTGTATAAATTGCCGACATGATATAAATTGCCGTCAATAATAGCGACCGGATTCTGCTCGTCGTACAATATACCGTCCAAAGTAATTTCAGGCGCTCTTACCACATCTTTAACAACTGTCTGTTTGACGGCAGTTTTTGGTTTTACAACATTTCTTTCGACTGATTTTAAAAAAGGATTTCTCGGCGTAGGCAGTAAATCTTTTAAGGTCGGAATATAGCCCATACCGTCAACAGACGCTATGACTTTATTGGCTACCTCATAAAACAAACCTTTTTTTAATATGTCGTTTACATTATGAGCCTGCCTGCCCAGAAAATAATCATTAAGCACGGGAGAATATAAAACAGGACTGCATTCAAAAACGACATTATTATTTGCATAATCCACTTTGGATATTACCGAAAATTTTTCAATATCAAACAAAAGTCTGTATAGCTTGTCGTATGTAATATTAAAATCAAATTCCAAAACAATATTTGAGTTATTATCCTGCAGACTTTTTATTGATTCTTTAAATTCCGTTATATCATACTGCTTCAGCACAGAAATTATTTTTGCTTTATAATTATTGATAAGCTCGTCGTTTGAAACGATAAATTCCTTATACGCGGATACTATTTCGTTTAACTTCTGTTCTTTTTCGGATAATCTGAGTTTTGTTTCCTGAAAATTATCAAGCTGTTTTTCAATATTTTGAAGCCTGTCTACGACAATTTCCTTTTCGTTCAAAATCCCTCTGTATTTTTTAAACGGAACTTCATATACATATACCATCACCAATGATAACCCAAAGCATGCTATTATTGATTTAATATCTTTTGCCGATAATTTTAATATCATACTCTCTTCCTTGAAGAAATCTGAAACTGAACGTTAAGAGTTTCAAAACCCGGTTTTTTCTTATCGGGTTCCGTTACCCATGATGCAATTTTTATACTGCCTGCGTTTATGAAAAATGATTTCTCAAACGACGATTTCAATTCATCTGTATAATCATAAAAACTTTTTAACTTACTCATTACATTCTGAGGTACATTTATCGCAATATTCATGTTATCGCCTGATACTGATATTGAGGTTGCTATCGCTTCGGAAGGCAAATTATTTGCAAACTCTTTAAGTATTAATCCGTATTTTGTTGAATTTAAAAGAATCTCGGAAACCGCGGAAAGTTTTGAATCATATTCTCCCCACAGTTGTTCCATCTGCAGCACTTCGGCGCTTCTTTTATTGTCAATCGTATTGATTAAATTCGTAATCTGCGATTCCAATTTATCTATTGCGACATTGTTATAGACTGTATACCCTATCAATCCTAAAACGGCAATCCCGATAACTAAAGTAATATAATTAACAACCTTAAAAACTTTAAATTTTAATTGGTTGCTTTTGATTATTTCAGTAGCTAAATTTACTTTATAGTACATTATCAATTATCCTTTTCCAATGCCAGCCCCAAAGCTACCGGTATAAAAAAACCGTATTCTTTTTTAACTGTTCCCTGAACTTTATTATTTTCGAAAGGATTCCATTTCTCAGTCGGTATTCCCAGCGTATCTTTTATAAAAGAATCAAATCCTTTAACGACAGAACCGCCGCCGGTTAAAACAATCCTGTCCACGGCGACTATTGCCTGCCTTGTAATGCAATATTCTATCGTTCTGAATATGGTTTCCAAAAGATTGGCTGAACTCTTTTTAAAAACTCCTTTTATGCTTAATCCTACTTTGTCCCATAAATCATCGTTTCTTTTCAGGTATTCCGCCAAATCGTCCGATATCGGCTGTTTTTTTGAATGTTCAGACAAATCTTTCGGCTGTGCGTATAAACTTGCTATCTCCTTAGTAATATCTGCTCCCCCGAAAGCAATATCTTTCATAAAAACTATTTCCTGTTTATTTAAAACGACTATATTTGTAAATAAATCTCCGACATTAACAAGAATTACTGTCTCTTCCGATTTATATTGAGGTCCAAATGCGTTAAAAGCGTTTGTTAAAGCTATTGAATCTATTGATACTCCTACTAACCGTGCTGTAGTAATTTCATTTACAACCTGAATTTTTTCATTTATTTTTTTCTTAGGCGTTGCGATGAATAATATATTGTTTTCTTTATCCGACACTTCTTTTGTTACCATATAAGATTTAAACATTTTATTTAAATCGTCATGAACGCTTTGTTCAATATTGGTTAAAACCGCGGCATCCATATCTTTTTGTTTTATTGATTTCGGCAGGATTATATTGCGCGAAACCGTATCCGTGCTGTTAGCCGAAATAAAATAATTATCTCTTATGTTTAATTCGTTCATAATATCGGTTAAAGCTTTTTTTTGTTCGTCTATGTTATTTTTAACATATTTCATCGCGCATAAAAGAGACAGCGCGGAATCATTTTGCTGGCCGATAAACTTACATACTTTTATATATTTTGAGCCTAAATCTATTCCGAACAACCCAATCCCCCTTTAACCTTTATAATTCTAAAAAATTATACTCTCTGATTATACTATATTTTGTTTTTATTTCAATGCAAAAAAAATTGAACAACTCAATTAAATAATGATGCTATTGTATAAGGCCTGTGTCATTTTGTATTGTCTTGTGCTCTCTCCATCCGGCAAAACGTTTTCGCCACACATTACCGGGCGTCATGTTTGATACATAAAAATAATATGATACCGTAGAATATATAACATTGGAATTAACCGTTACTGAAGAGACTCCCATTATTCTGTAATACTGAACTGCCGTCGTAGTTGAAAAGTCAACGTAGGAACTAGGAGGGGAATTTACTCTGCGTATTTCTACGCGCGCGCATACAACCGGAAATGTCGGAGTAGTGTCATATCCGGCGGCTATTGCGTTGTTAATTACTGTTGCGCCGCTCCAAGGCGTACCGCTGCCTAACGGTGGGATAGTAGCGTCAAGGTAATTTGTTGTTGAATCAGGACAAACTTTGTTAATCTGTCCTCTCAGCATTTCAGCGACTCCGTCTGCCGCATAAAAAGTTCTTATTTTTGCAACATCGGCGGCAACTAACATATTTTGTGCTATAAACATTTCAATACACACAAAACCTATTATAGTCAGTATAAACATTGACACTATAGTAATAATAATTACTGCGCCTTTATTATTTTTTATCATGACGGTAATCCGTAGCCTCTTGCGGCAAAATGAAATAATCTTGTATTTCTGTAAACCTCGCCGGTCGCCAAAGTATCATCAAAATCCAAACCAATTTTTACAAGCGTAAATCTCCTGACTCCGCCAAGGGTATTTGACGGTATAAAATAAAAAGCCAGTTTTAAACCTGTCAGCAGTTGTTCTTCGCTTACAAGAGCATGTCCCGTAATATTGTAATCTGCATCCGTATAATATATCTGCAGCAAAAGTTCGTAATTACCTTCTTTTGTCGTATCTCTTGTATTAGAAATTTGATTACATTCGTACGTAGTGTCCAGATAAAACCTGCCGGGCTTAACAGGATCCGTACTGTCTTTAACAATATATTTATCAACAATATATCTGTTTTTTATCGTTCCCGTTGCGCTGTCCCAGTAAAGTTCCTGCCTGCCGAAATTAAGCGCAGTTGCCTGAGCAGCCGACGCCGTAGGTTCTATATTTATATAACATGCGTTTTCAATTGATTTTCTCAGATAAGTCTCGCAAAGTCTTATATCGCTTGTTTCTTTTGCGACTCCCGAAAGAGTTTTATAAGCTTGGTAAGAAGTCAAAAGCAGGATATATAAGAAATACACTATTATCCCCGCTAAAATTATTGAAACCAAAACTTCTATAAGAGTAAAACCTTTTCTATTTACCATAAGGCACCGTCATATGAGTTTTCATTGATATTTTATGCCTGTTGTTAACTCCGAGTTCAGTCCCGTCCGGATTTTTGACAGGCCATGTCGCCAATACATCCACCTGATGACAGTAACTTGTACCTCCCAATGTGGCGTCTATCCCTACTGTTCTTGTTATTTCTACGGTTTTGCTTGAAGGCGTCTGTACATAATATAATTCCGTTGCGGCTATAACAGGAGAAGCTTCATGTATTTTATATTTCATCTCTTCAACCATTGTTTGAACTTTATTCAAAACAATATTATAATCTATCGCTTCCGTTTGAAATTTCCATGCAGCCGTAAAAAAACCGAGTCCGTAAACCATAACCATAACCGTTATTACTATAGACACCAGTATTTCTATTAATGTTAAGCCTGTTTTTTTATAAACCATATATTTCAACTTGTCCCTGTGACAAATTTTGTTTATTTGACGTAGTTGAATTTATAACTGCTCTTAAAGTCACTCCGCTTGCCAAATCGCTGCCGTAAACGCTTACGGTAAAATTATTGCCGCTTGCATAAGAAAGAGCAAATTCTTTAAAATATTTATTTTGAAGCGCAGTTACATTTATTACCGGAGAACTCCCTGTTTTTGATACAGAGGGAATTGTCCCGTTTTTCGCCCTGTATAACTTTGTCTGCACGTCAATTTGCTCCATAAGCTGCATTCCTTCTTTCATGGCGGCTTTTTTAAAAATTACCGGTTTAAATGAAACGGCAATAACCATAACGACAGCCACTATTATTATAACGACTATCGTTTCAATAAGACCAAATCCTAGGTTATTTTTCATTTTACATTCCGCCTGACATTGCCCCCGCCATATTAAATATAGGCAAATACAGAGCTATAACAGCAATACCGACTATAAAACCTAAAAATATAATTAACACCGGTTCTACAACGGAGCTTAATGTCGCAACGGCGACATCAACTTCATCCGAATAATAATCGGTTATTTTTTCAAACATCTCGTCAAGCTGTCCCGATTTTTCACCTACCGCCGTCATTCTGACTATTATCTTTGGGAACAATACATGCTCGTCCATTTTACTTGAAAAAGTTTCTCCGGCTATAACCCCTTCTCTTATGTCTACAAGTAAACTTCTGACATACATATTATTAACTGTCCCGGTAGCTATTTGAATTGAAGAAACTATATCAACACCACTTTTTATAAGAGTTGACAGCGTCTGAAAAAATCTTGCAAAAACCATTTTTGTATATATTGTGGAAAATATCGGAACTTTAAAAAATAATTTATGCCATGCCATTTTGCCCTGCGGACTTTTTGTAATTACTTTAAACGCTATTACAGCTATAATAAGCGCAAGAATCAAAAACGGCATTTTGGCAATTACAAATCTGCTGAAGCCCATAACAATTCTGGTAGGAAGCGGAAGCGTAGCTCCGAATGATGCAAACATTTCTTCAAATTTAGGTATAAGTCCTAGAACCAAACCGAAGAAAACCAAAATAAAAAAACAGCCGACAAAAACAGGATACGATGCCGCTGATTTGATTTTTCTTCTCAGTTTAACCGTTTTTTCCATGTATGCCGCTAAATCTTCAAGAACTTCGGACAGTTTACCGGATTTTTCACCTACCAAGACCATCGAAAGAAAAGCATTGTCAAAAATTTTAGGATATTCGGCTAATGATTCGGATAAAGTTTTGCCGGCTTTTACGGACTCTCCGACCTTCTTTAAAGTAAGAGAAAAATATGGGTTGCTCATCATTATAGCTATGTCGCTTACCGCATCCAATATGTTTACGCCGGCATTGACAAGTGTAGCCATCTGACGACAGAATATTGCTACTTCATCTCCTTTTACTTTGCCGCTTGCTTTTTTGCCGCCGGATAGATTGATAGAATTTAATTTTGCAAACAAACCAATTTCTTCTTTTACTTCCAAAACTGTAAATCCGCTTATTTTCAATTTTTCAATCATCTGGTTTTTGGAATCAGCTTCCTCTTTGCCGGTAATAACCTGACCTGTCTGATCCATTACTTTGTAAGTAAATTTACTCATAAATTATATCCTTAAAATTTATTTTACGGCCGATGTTACCGAGAATACTTCGTCAACGGTCGTTATTCCGGACAACATCTTGGCTACCGCCGCCTGTCTTAAAGTTACAAGTCCTTCTTTATGAGCCGTTTCTCTTATTTCAATATCATTTGCATTTGAAGTAATTAATTTTTTTATGGCGCTTGTAACCGGTAATAATTCAAAAATCGCGGTTCTTCCTTTATATCCGGTATCATCGCACGATTTGCATCCTGTTCCTTTATATATTTTTGCTGTTTTTTCTATACCGAGTTTCTCATATACCGTATCGCTTAAATCTTTAACTTCTTTTTTACAGAAAGGGCAAATCATTCTTACAAGTCTTTGCGCTACTATCAAATTAACTGCATCGGCAAGCAAATACGATTCCACGCCCATAAATGTCATTCTTGAAATCGTACTGACGGTATCGTTGGTATGAACCGTTGAAAAAACCAAATGCCCCGTCAACGCAGCCTGTATTGCAATCTGGGCAGTTTCCTTATCTCTGATTTCTCCGACGAGTATTACATCAGGATCTTGTCTCATAAAAGCTCTCAAAAATCTCGCAAAATCAAGACCTATATCGGACCTTACGTGACACTGGTTTATGCCTTTAAGTTCGTATTCTACCGGATCTTCTACCGTTGATATATTTAAATCCTCGCTGTTGATATGCTTAAGAGCGGAATAAAGCGTTGTAGTTTTACCGCTGCTTGTAGGACCGGTAACAAGAATCATTCCGTAAGGAGCGGCGATAGCGTCTTTAAAAAGAGTAATTTCTCTGGGAGTAAATCCTATATTGTCTATGCCCAAATTGGCAAAAAGTTCTTTTGCCAAAATTCTCATAACGACTTTTTCGCCCCATATTGTCGGAATAATTGAAACACGGATATCGGTTTTTACGCCGTTTATATTTACTCGGCATTTTCCGTCCTGCGGCAGCCTTCTTTCCGCTATATCAAGTTCTGACATAATTTTTATTCTGGAAACTATCGCGTTATAATATTTTTTTTGAGGAGACTGAAATGACACCAAGTCGCCGTCCAATCTCATTCTGAGGCTTATGTCTTTTTCAAAAGGTTCAAGATGTATATCGCTGGCTCTTTTTGTTATCGCGTCAAAAAATATTGAGTTAACATATTTGACGACCGGCGCCGAGTCCGCGTTTGTATCTGCTATATCGTCGTCGCTTGTTCCGGCCTGCTGTTTTGCGCTTTCATCTTCTATGTCAATGCTCATTGACGTTCTTACGTAATATTTTTCAATAAATTCCTGAACGTCTTTTTCAGAAGCAAGGCATACGGAAAGTTTTTTGCCGACCATCTTTTGTATGTCGTCTTTAAATATAACGTTGGCGGGATCAACCATGGCTATAGTCAACGCGTCGTCTTTAACTTTTATCGGAACAGCGGAATATTTTCTTGCTATTTTCTCGGGGATTAAATCAAGAACCGTTTGGTTTACTTCAGGTATTTCGGCTAAATTGCAGCGTTCAACTCCCAACGACACGGAAAGCGCTTTTAATAAATCTTCCTCAGTTACATATTTTTTTTCAACTAAAATTTCGCCTATTCGGACTTTTCTTTCAAGGGATTCTTTGATGCATTCTTCAAGCTGTTCTTTTGTTATTTTTTTTGATTCAAGAAGGACTTCACCTAAATACTTTTTTCTAAGCGTGGCTAGAACCATTACTCTCTCCGTAAAAAAAATATTTGACTATGATAATTATATGTAAAAGCACCCGCTTTGTCAATGAAAAGCTGTTAATTTACAGAGTCTTTTTTATTTCTGAATAATTTATAATCAACCGTCTCTTTATTAAAATGAAGGGGATTAAAAGCAGATGAAGCGATAAGCCTCCATCCCGTTGATGATGATGAGGCAACCCATGAGCCGTTTTTGCCTCTTGGGATTTCCCAATAATCGGCAAATGTCGTAAAAATTTGTTTTTCCGTGGGTTTTTTTGACGTATAAGGAAGCGAATGATCTATTAAATTTATCAATCTTGAAGCATTTTCAACTTCTTCCAAAAGATTAACAGCCTGTTTTCTGTATTCTTCCGTTAATTCTTTTTTGCCCAATTTTTCGGCATAGTCAGCCATTACCTGAATTGTCGTTATATGAAAACAAGTTCCTTCAAACCAAATCATTCTGTAATTTTTTCTTCTTCCCTGCTGGTTCGTAAAATCATATCCCGAAATTTCCTGATTTTCTATTCTGTCTGTAACAAGATACTGCTCATCGGCAAAATCCATAAGATAAAAAGGGTCTATCCCCAATTCGTTTAACCGCTCGGGAGTCAAAGCCGTTATCGCCCATGATACCGTATCCAGAGCGTCGGTTCTGTCAACGCCTCTTTCATTATAGCCCATATTAAATGTTTGTTTGTTTTTATCGTATATAAGTTTAACAAGCCATCTTTCTATATTTCCTATTTCGGCTTCAATATCTTCTATGCCGTAATTGGCTTTTTCAAAATAAGACTTAACGTCAACGTTTGAATTGTAATATATTTCTCTGGCCATTTTTAAAGCGGCATAATGGTCCACTACATTTTCAGTAGAATAAATTTTGCTCCAGTCGGGAGGAGTCCAGCCGTATCCCATACTGGCGGCTCCGAGTTTTCCGTCGGAGAACTTATAATGTTTTATTTCGCTTGCCCATTTCAATGAGTCCAATCCGAATTGTAAAAAATCAAGTTTTCCGGTTAACGCCGTGTATTGAAACGCCGATATTGTTATCCATATATTCGGGCCTAAGTGAACTCTGTTTCCGTCTATACCCGGCGTTAAACCCCATCTTTTTCTCGGAACATCCGTCTTATAAGCATTGTATAGCCCCAATTTACTTTCGCCTTTTTTGCTGTAAAATTCTCTTTGGCAAACTCTTAAAATTTTAACGACTTTATTGTTTTGTCCGGCAAGAAGATATGCAAGCGAAGCAATGGCGCTGTCATAAATAAACGCCTGAGCGTCAAGAACGCCTCCGCTGCCGAGTATAAAAGATCTTGAAAAAAAATCATAAGAATAAACGGATGTTCCTCTGTGACTTTCAACAAGTCCGTTTACCGACGATGTCTGCCTGTCAAAAAAACTCGCCGTCTTCATCTGCAATTTATAATAGTCGGATTTTAAATCCTCGGGAGAAAACTGTTCCCTGTATTCTTTTGAAACAATTTCTATACAGAAAACATTCTGCACAAATAAAAATAATATAACAAGTATTGAGATTTTTTTCATATTTAAAAAATATTTTTACGGCATATTTACAGTTTATTCAAATATTATATCGTCAAAATATATTACAAATCCGTTAGGGTTATCGTCTTTGGAAGCTGAAAAAGCAAAGCCTCCTATAATATATGATAAATCTTTCCCTTCCAGATCCAATGTATACTGCTGCCATTCTTTCGTTAATTCAACGGGACCCATTGACTGTGAATCCGAATCCGGATATTCTCCCGTGATTCCGCCTACTTTAAATTCCGATATTTTTTCTCCGCCGACAGCTCCTCTCGCCCAGAAAGTAAGTTTTTTTGCTCCGGTTAAATTATATCCGCCTTTCATATCTCCCCAGTTGTTTGCGGGCTGCTGCCAGAAAATACCGACCCATCCTGCGCCTTGCGACATCATGGGATTATACGTAATTTTAACGCATGTTTTTCCGTTTTTAGGAGTTTCAGCACATGCCGTATTTAATTTGATATCGCCGTAATCTCCCATCCACCCTGACGGCGCAAAACGGTTATCTTTTGAAGCATTTTCAACATAAACGGCTAAAGGAGCAAATTCTTTTACTGTTTCTTTATTGATTTGAACGCCGTCGCTATTTTGAGGTTTTGTCTGAATTGATGAACATGAAACAAATAAAACACAAAATGACATCAATAACAAAGCCGATAATTTTTTCATAATCTTTCTCCTTTTGTTATTTTCCTGATTTATCTTTTGCTGCATATCTTATATTATACGTGTTATATCTTTAAATTTCCAGTGTTTTTTATATTTTATAAAATAAAACTAATTATTTTTTCAAAAAAAAACACAACCTAAATCTATTCGTTTAAATTGTGTTAAAATCCTGTTTACAAAAAATCTTATGATACGGAAACGTCTACGGTCGCCGATATTCCGAAACATGTTAAAGTTATAACGGCATCGCCGGGCGCCAAGGCGGTAAATGTTGTATTCTTTGAAGTTTCGCTTGAAAATTCTCCTATGCCCGGATCATTTATAGACCAAACGACAGGCTGGTCTATTATATTGCCGGATGCATCTCTTACTACGGCAGTTAATTCTTTATCCGTTCCTGCTGCTATTTCTATTTTTTCAACAGGATCTATTGCCACCGTCATTAAAGGCGTCGTAAGCCTGTTTTTTTCGGCGCAGCCCGCCAACCCTATAAGAAAACAAAATAATGCCAAACAAAAAACTTTTTTCAAGACAACTCCTAAATAGAAAATTTGGTTTTATATTCCAGTTTAAAACCGTCGTTATTATAAACGGCAAAATTAATTTTGTTGCTTACGTATTTTTTTTCTTCTTTTTTGGCAACAAAATAAGCGTCAACAACCGCGTAAATCCATGTTAAAACGGCTACAGTGCCTAAAATTCTTGCCGTATCAAAATTTCTCTTGTAATTATCGTACTCCGAACCTGCAGGCGCTCCTATTTCCGAATATAATCTGTAACTTTTTTCGGCTTCGTTGTTAAAATAAAAAGCCGTGCAGGCGCTTGCCATAAATATACCGAAAAGTATCCAGCCTTTTTTTTCCTGTTCGTTCCAGCCCTGTCCCCAGCCGGGAAGAATCGCAGATCTTATAGCGGCGTTGGTAGCCGAATAATCCGAAAAATCAAACTTTTGGTTGCAAAGTTTCGCATGTACATTTGAAACCGTAAATATTAAGCAAATAATGAGTACCGCTGTTTTCTTTATCATATTAAGTTCTTGTAAACCTTATATTGTCTATATAAACAACTCCGCCTGTTGACGGCGCTGATCCTTTTCTTGCAAGCGCTATACCGACGTAATAAACAAGCGCGTTCCATCCGTTGTCTCTGGTTTTGCTGGTTATTTCAACTCTGAACTTCTTCCATGTCGTAGGCGATATATCGTCTGACGTTATGTCGCATAAATCCGTTTGCGAAGGATTGGGAATGCCGGGAACCGGAATATTTACTCGCAAAATACAATCCGATCCCAATTGGCCTTTTGCCCAAAATTCCAAATAATTATATCCGCTTGTGGTCATATCTATTGTTTCAACGTTATAATTTTCCCTTGTAGCAAGACCGAAACCTGCATAGTTTGAAGTATTTTGACTGTCTCTCCATCCCATCTGAATACAATAATAACCCAAAGCTCCGTCGGTATATTTCATATTAAAAGGCTCAATATTTTCGGAATCGCTCCATACAATCGGATCCTGAAGTCCTTTGGATTTTACCAAATCGTCATATATCGTAAAAGTTTCCGGCCAGGAATCAAGCCTGTCTCCTACACCCGTCAAAGATTCCAAAGGATACCTTTCGCAGGAAGACAAAACTCCCAGACAAATAAAGCTTATTGAAATAATAAAAAATTTTATTTTATTCATATCTTATCTCATCAAGATAAACCGTACATCCGCCCGGATTATCTTTTTTTGAAAAAACTACGCAAAAACCGCCTGAAATAGAACTCAAATCCGCCTCGGAAACATTTATTTTATATTCTTTCCATTCATTAGTCAACTTAATATTTTTTATCCATGCGACATCTGTATCGGCAAACGGCCCCGATATTCCGCCTATTTTAACTTCCGAAAGGACTTCGTTTCCTCTTTCGCCTTTTGCAAAGAACATTATCTTTTTGGCGCCCGTCAAATTATATCCGCCCTTCTTATCTCCCCAGTTATTTGCAGGATTCTGCCAGTAAACTCCGACCCACTGCTTTATTGATTTCTGGTTGGGAGTATAAACCATTTTTATACAGTAATTACCTCTGTATTTTATGCTCGTACAAACCATATCCATTTTCAAATCTGCGACATCGCCCATCCAACCGGTAGGAATATAATGATTATTTTGAGTTCCGAAATCATCATAAACGTAAAAAGGTTCAAATCCGGAACCGATGTCAATAATCTTATCAACACTTGCGCTTTGTTTTGCACAAGCACAAATAAAACCACAAACAAAAACTGATAAAAAAATAACTATATTCTTCATTTATCATTTTTTGGAGGCAGTTTAAAAACTGCCTCCAAAAAAAACAATTCAATTATTCAAATATAACGTCGTCTATGTACATGATGAATCCGTTAGGATTATCATCTTTGGATGCTGCAAAACAGAAACCGCCGATAATATAAGAAAGATCTTTTCCTTCCAAATCAAGCGTATACTGTTTCCATTCTTTCGTCAATTCAACAGGACCCATTGACTGTGAATCTGAATCAGGATATTCTCCCGTAATTCCGCCGACTTTGAATTCAGCTATCTTTTCTCCGCCGTTAGCGCCTCTTGCCCAGAACGTCAATTTCTTTGCTCCGGTCAAATTATATCCGCCTTTTTTATCGCCCCAGTTATTTGCAGGCTGCTGCCAAAATATACCCATCCATCCTGCGCCCTGTGACATCTTAGCGCTGTATGTAATCTTTATGCATGTATTGCCGCTTCTGGGCATTTCTGTGCATGCAAGATTAAGCTTGATATCTCCGTAATCTCCCATCCAGCCCGACGGTGCAAAATGATTGTCTTTTGAAGCATTTTCAACATAAACGGCAAACGGAGCAAATTTTGATGCTGCTTTCTTTTCAACGGCACCGCTTTTTGATCTCTGCTGAACCGGCGCTGAAAAAGCCACAGTTGTCACACTTGCTACAAAAACAGCTACTGCCAATAAACTTAACAATTTCCTCATGGTTTTTTCTCCTTTTTTATTTTATGTAGTTTATACTACACCCTTATTTGTTTACTCCATAAGATTTCTTGTTTTCTTGAGTTTGCCGTCGTCTCCCTTTTTAAGAATGACGATTTCAACTCTTCTGTTCTGCTGTCTGCCTGCGCTTGTCGCATTTGACGCGACAGGAACTGAGAACCAATAACCTTCTGAGGTAATTTTTTCTGCGCTGATACCGTTTTTAACCAGATAATCCGAAACCGCCTGCGCTCTTCTGTTTGAGAGAGTTATATTATATTCTTTAGTTCCATAATTATCCGTATGACCTTCAACTCTTATGTTGCGGTTTGGATATGCTTTTAATACTCTTATAGCTTCATTTAATATTTTTGTAGCCTTATCTCTTAAATTGTATTTATCAAAGTCAAACAAAACTTTAGCCGAGAATCTCATTCTTAATCCTTCATCGGTTTCTTCAATATTCAAATCAGGAGTCAAAAGTCTTACTCTGCAAATTTCGGATTCAGCAACGTTTCCGTAAGTATCGGTTACAAATAGCTGAGCGTTATAATAAGCGTCAGGCAGATACTTATTCATAAAATCTTTGCCGTTCCATAAATCGGCTTCCGGAGTTTCTCCCGTTCCGTCTATTATATGAACTATTCTTCTGTTATCGTCCGATAATTTTATTTGCCATGTCGCTACGCCGTTTTTAGCGTAACCCTTAGGATACAGCGTTACTTTTTCGCCTTTTTCAGGCATAAAGACATCTGTTGACAAACTCAAAGCGGCCGTAGGAGGTTCAACTCTTTCTTTCTTGCCGAAGCTGAATAATGCGTTGAAAACAAGCCTTGCATATATTCTTACTTCGTCAAAATAGCCGAGTTCATTTCTTGAAGTCGTATCTCCGTCTATGAGCTGTAATATATTTAAATTTGTTTTTCTTCCGCCGACATAATCAACACCGACATTCATACATGGCATAATATCTCTTGATACCTGAGCCAAATATAACTCGTCGTAAGTTGCTCCAAAATCCTTATTCCAGTCTTCCGGCCCCCATGCGTCTCTTGCATATCCTAATTTAAATCTGTAAGGCGCTTTTTTAACTGTCAAATTAGTTTTAAAATAACCGGTTATTTCCTTTAAAAATACCTCTGTATGTGTATAGGGCGTACTCATTCTGGCAACATCTTCTCCGACCTCAAAATCATATAAAAGTTCTACATCATTATCCAAAAACATTCTTGTCATAAAATACAAAGAACCTAAATATCCTTTTGTAGGAAGGGCTCCTGAAACAGCACTGCCCGAATAATCTTCCCATACGGTCTGATGATTTTCATTTACATATATCTGTTTATCCGTACCTCCGAGATACCTTGTAAACTTTACTTTTGTCGCAAATGTTACAAGAGCATCTTCAGCAGGGTTCAAATTCCATTCGTCAAAGTTATTAGGCTCGTATTTAAAGAACCATGTTTCCGGTGTAGTATCATAAACAAATGTTAAAGAAAATTCGTCCGTCTCTCTGTTATCCCAACCTGTTTCGGGTTTTCTCCACCATACCCAAAAAGGCTGCGACTGTCCTCTCGCCTCTATTAAATCGGGCCCGTAAGTGCTTCCTACGCCGGGAACCGCTCTGAGCAAAGGTTTTCTGTGCATTGCACCGAGCGTCATAGTTATATCTTTTGTAACGGCCTGCTGTACTTCAGCATCCAACTGCTGTTTGTTTCCCGCCGATAAGCCCTGATAAGTATATTTTAATGTGGTTAAATCAATTCCGAAAAGTGTTTTCGGCATTATAAATTTTACGGCTCCGCCGAAAGCGTCTGATATTTTTGTTCTGTCCTGTTTTATTACATATTGAGTGCCGTTCGTTCCTGTTCCAACCGGAACTTCCGCATCAACATAATCGTATTCTTTATCTATTCTGAAAGGTCTGAACATAGCTCCAACCTGAAGAGTATTTCCTTTGACATTAAAATCCGTGCTAAGTTCTGCCGTTCTCATTCTTTCATCGGGAGTTCCGTAAGGTATAATATGATCGGCATAGAAAAAATTTATATTGCTTTGAAGAATATTTTTATATTTTAAATAAATGCCTCTTGTATAATCAAGAACCGGTTCTTCTCCGTATATCGCCGTAAACTCGCCCGCAGTTCCCTTCATATCCAGCTGAAACCATTCCGGAACCGTTTCGCCCGAAACTCTCAAATCGTTGTAAGCATCCGGACTAATCTGGTAGATATTAAACATATCTCCGTCATAGCGCCAATCGTAATGCGACTGATTGCGGTAATACCCCAAACTTGCCCAGTCGTTATGCATTACTACTTTTGCCGTATTCCAAAAATATTTAGGAATTATCACCGAATTTTCGTACATTCTGTGTGCATTGTTTACGGTATTCCAGTATCTGTCCGCATATCCCATTAAAAAATCAAAACCGAACTGAGCATACACCCAATTTGTCGGTTTGAAAGCCACATCCAAAAATAAAGTTTGTCCCCAGTTATCACGCCAAGACTGGTCTTTTAACTTTGGATTTGTGGAATCGTATCTGAAATAATTTGTAAGATAATGATTTGTGGAATAGTTTGAAGAGGTATACCAACCGTCGCCCAACCTGTTGAATATTCCTTCAAGTAAAAGTTCTGCTCTTATTGAAATATCCTGTACGCCCAAAGATTCGGCATCTATTGAACCGGAACGCCTGAAATCATTTCTGAAATATTCGGCATGCAATACAGAGACGCAAAACACGCTGAAAAATAATACCGTTGAAAGTATGTTTTTGATTTTCATGCCAGCCTATTATAATTTTTATAATATTTGAATGTCAAGCAATTTTTTACTTTTTACATATTTTTCACAAGACATTTTTATGCCGATATATTAAAAATTATATCTCAAATTTATTTGTCCGCCAAAACCCGTTCTGCCCATTGACCTTCCGAAGACATCGGCATTCATCGTAAATTTTTCGCTGAAATATTTACTGATCCCTACTCCGTACTGCGCGTATGTTTCAATAGGCATATTCGGAAGCTTTGTATCATTTGCCTTAAAATCCAAATCATCCATTAAATTCCATACGAGGCTTGCATTGGCATGCGTCTGAAAAGTTTTAGTCATATTTGCCACTATTTTTAAAGCCGGTTCAATTTGCACCGGAGCAAGCAAATTCGTATCTACTTCTACGTTTGCATTAGTAGGACTTATAAAATCGTAACTTGCCATATTAATGTATGAAAGAGACAGGTTAAGAGTCGGCTGGAATTTAAATTTATTTTCATCGTCAAGATCAAAATTAAATCCGGTTTTTGAAGCTATGCCTCTTGTATATATCATTGCATTTTCGCGTCCGTATTCTCCTTCGCCCTGCCCGTTTATGAAACCGAAATTAACAGTTAGAGCCGAGAAAAATCTGTTTTTATATAAAGCTCCCGTAACGCCTAATACTGCGCCGTTCTGCGTTATTTTTGCGCCTTCGTATGTTTGTTCGGAAATATTATAAGAACCGTAGAAAGAGAAGTTGCCGAAAAAACTTCCGCCGGCTTCCATCGCTTCGGTGTCATAACCGAAATAAGCGCCGCTTGTCGTATTTGTTAATGTCAATAAATTATCAAGTTTTATATCTTCCTTAGAACCGTAATATCTTATCCATAACCCTTTTGCGTTATTATTGTTAACCGTATTGTCAACTATCTCAAACGCCTGTCTGTAAGATTCCAACTGTCCCAAATAGCCGCCGACCTGTACAAGAATGGGCGTAATAAATACAATCGGATTGTAATCGTACGTATAGTTAAAAGTTAAGACGCCGTTTTCATAATTTGTAAAATATTCAAATACCGGCCCCATAGCCGTCGTCTGGGTATATATTATTTTATCGGCTAAAGCGCCTTCGGCTATCGTAATTGAGGCCGTGTCATGTATGTCTTTAAGATCGTCATAAATATACAATCTGCTGACTTCAAGACTTCCGTTACCGGTACCCAGAGTTGACCCTACAAAATTATCGGCCTCTTTTTTTTTCAAAGAAACTCCGAGTTCCAGATACGAAGCTTCGCTGTCGGGCAGATTTAAATTTACGGCTATATCATCAATTTTGCCGTTTACAAGACTTAAAGTGGTATTGCCATGCATATTAAATTCAATATTATTAAAGAATACGGAATTATATCCCATCCATAAAGTTCCGCTTGAAAAATTTACGGTATTTCCTGAACCGGAAAAACCGCTTACGTCACTGTTTATCAATACTGTTGCGGTAGAATACAACAGACCGTTTATATTGATAATGTTGCCCGTTCCGCTTGACGATATCGCGCCGTAAAAAGCCGCTATGCTGTCCTGCGCGACGTCAATATTAAGAACCGACCCGTTTGCGCTTGATATCGTTCCGCCGAAAACAACCGCGGTATTTGTGCTTGATACAGCGAGATTTACCGTATTTGAACTTATCATCGCAATTGATGAAGAATTAACAAGATTCATTTCGCTTGAAAAAGTTTTTCCGTCAGTGATATTTATTTTACCCTGTCTTATGGTAGCCGTATTTGTTAAATCCGAAAAAAGATTAAGTTCGCCGTTTCCTAAAATTATATTATTATTTACGGTTCCGGACGTAAAATTGACAACGCCGTTATTTGTTATGAATTTAACATCTATCTTATCCAAAGAAGTATTTAAAGTCCCCAAAGAAGCGACTGTTATTGTTGACTGCGTTATAAGAGCATTGTTAGTAAAAGTTCCTGAAGATATTCCGAATGTTCCTGTACCCGTAACATTCTGCAATATTGTTTCATCAACGCCTATAAAATAAATAGCGCCGTTATTTGTCAGTTCGGTATTAGCCATATTATTAAAATTTGCAAAACCTACAGTGATGGACCCGTTATTTACAAAACCGGCTCCTGCCGTTATATTACCGCTTGAAGAATTTATTACATTTGAGTTTATCCCGCCTGTAAATAAGATGCTTCCTTCATTGTTAATTTGGTTTGTAACCAAAACATCATCCGCACTTGTCATAAGAGTAGCCAATGATCCGATGTTTATTGTGTTTTGGTCAATTAAAAAACCGTCCGCATTTATAACAAATGCAACAGGAAGAATATTTAATACGCCGTCTCCGGAAATATTGTTATTATTTGTTCCGCCCGTAAATTCAAGAGTTCCGTTATTAACTACGGCGCTTGAAGCTTTTATATCCGATGCGTTTGTATGGACGGTTGCGTTAGTGCTTATATATATACAATTTAAAAAATCAAGTTGTGCATTATTGGTAACAGTTGAACTTGAACCTGCAATAAAATCATAAGCTTTTAAATCTTGGTTATTCGTCAAATTTATATTATTGACAGTTATGCTTGAACCTGAAACATTAAGTTCTATTTCCTGATCGTTAATCCAGTTAGTTGAAGCTGTATCTGTTCCCCTAACTGTTAAGGAATTTGCTGTTATTGTTGAAAAAGTTACGGAAGAACCGCTTACTGAATTTACATAACCGGACCCGGTCATTGTACTTGTAAATACAGTATCCGATGAAATATCCGCGGAATATGTGTAATTTTCATCCGTGTTGCCGCCTGTAATTAGAGCAAAACTTTTACTGTAAGCGGCTGTTATTATTGTAAGTAAACAAAATAAAAATAAGATTTTTTTCATCTTAATAAAATCTCCTGAAAATATAATCAAAAGATTATATCATTTTTTACAATAAATAAAAAAACTCTTTGAACTTTAAATTATTCAAAGAGTTTTTTTATTTTTAACATTATATTATTTGATTATTTCCGTTACAACTTCCTCTTCCTGAACAATTATCACTTCAACTCTGCGGTTTATCTCTCTGTTTGCCGGAGAATCATTAGGAACTAAATTTTCCGTTGATCCTTTGCCGATTACTGAAATTTTATTTTTAATTCCGTAATCTTTCTCCAAAGATTCCGCAACGGCATTTGCTCTTCCTTCAGAAAGTTTCTGGTTATAGGCAGGCGCTCCGAGATTATCACAATGGCCTTCTATTAACAATTCTGCGTCAGGATATCTCTGCAATTCTTTTATAACTTCCTGCAGGCTTGCTTTGCCTTTTTCCGTTAATTCCGTTGAATTAAACTTAAACTGCAGTTTGCTTGTTAATTCAACCTGTGTTATTTTTCTTTCCTTTATTTTCTTTGCTTCTTCCGCGCTTACTATTTTTGATTTCATACTGTCGTATTCTTTTTGCAATTGTTTCAATTCTTTTCTGAGACCTTCTGAAACTTTCTTTTCATTTTCAAGTTTTGACTGCAATTCTTCGTCAACAACGGTAACAACATCCTGTTTTTCTTTTTTGGGGCATCCGAATTTATATGTCAAACCTACATTTGCATATATCTCTTTTGATCTGTTTGCAAAATTAGTCTGACCGTTTGCAAATATCGTCCAGTCTTCAGACAATATATAATCGGCTCCAAGGCCGCCCGTTATTGAGAAAGGTGAAAGCGTTGCACTCTTAATTTTCATATTTGTATCATCCTGATAGTCAAGCAATGACACATACAATTCATTGTAGTCTTTAGTCAAAAGCTGTCTTGCGCCGACGTTTGCATACCAGCCGAATCTGTTAAGTTTGCCGTTGATTCCTATTCCCAATCTCGCCTGCGCCATAAATATATTATTGTCTTCAACTTTTAAATTAAGAGAATCTGCTCCTTTTTCTTCAAAACCGTTCTGTTTTATGTAAGAAGCAAACATTCCGGCGAAAGGCTTTAACGTTAATTTATGTTTTGCATCTGCATTTTTTGTTAAAAGTATTTTATATGCGCCTTCTACATCCAATGATGCGCTGTAGCCCTGATAATCACTCTTTGCAGTCCTGTCCATAAATGTTATTTCTCTTTCAGTATTATATCTTTCCCATCCGCCAAGCAGCATACTCTTAAACTGCCATTTATTTGTTTCATAACCGCCGTATAATCCGAGATTGATATCTTTCATATTGGTTTTGTCATGTTCCTGATTTAATGTAGATTCTCCGTATCCGGACGTTATTCCCAAGAACCATTTGTTTGAAGATATCATGTCAAATCCTACTAAAAATCCGTTAGTGTAGGTCTGATATTCAGGGGAATTATCATCTCTGTCTACTTTGTAATTATTATAGTAATATTCTCCCCATATTTTATCATGGAATCTTCCGCATGAACTGATTGCATTTTCTCTCGGCTGTATTTTGTCGTAAACATGCTCTATTTTTGAATTAAAGTAAGGAAGCAAAGCCGCATTTGAATATATTACGCCGGCGATGTCGTTGAATCCGGCTTTAAGAGCGTCCAAATCGTATGTGCTTGTGTAATAATAAAATTTTTCCAAAACATCTAATGAATTTGTTATATCGCCGCCGTTGCCGGTTGATATCGCGTCAATTGATCTTGCAACTTCGCTTTCATTATGCGACATATCGGTAAGTTCTGTTGAATTTTCATACTCGGAAGCCTCTCTGCTTACGATAAGCTGCAGATTATTTCCGACCGTAGCGGTACTGAATGTTATTCTTGAACCGAGTCTCAAATCAGGACTGTCAACGTCAAATCCCGTTAGCGACGAATTTGCAAATTCGCCCGTTAATGCTCCTGATGATGTTATAATGTCAAATGTTTCATGTACATAAAATTTTCCGTCCAAATTGATTAAGTCAAGTGATGTATTATTACTATCAATCGTTGTTGTTCCCGAAACGTTTGTTGTATCATTGCTTATGCCGCCGGTTTGCATACTCGCCTGTTCAAATTCAACTTCATACGTTGAACTGCTTGCAAAAACTAAATCGCCGGTTATGTTTGTAGTTCCTATTGAATTGCCCGGAGCTAATATTGAACCGTCTCCCATTACAACTGTTGTTGCCGTTATATTGGAATTTCCGCCTAACAAGCTGTTTGTAAAGGTCATTGTACTGTCAACTATGAAATCGTTTCCGCTTTCAATGTTATTTACATACAAAGCCCCGTCAGTAATATTTGCCAAATGTGCTCTGAAATAGTTTACAACTTCCATTGAAGCCGAACCTGTTTTATTAAAAGTTCCGAGATAGTTAGTGCTATCTACTTCATTTAATACAACGTCATATCCGTAAGAGCTTGGGGCTTTCGGATACAAAGCGCTGACAACAACGCTGTCACTATAATGAACGCCGTCTGTAAATTCATATGTATCAAGATTGCTTGAACCGGTTCCGTAAAGTTTGCCGTTTATGTTTTCTGTAGTTCCAATAAGAGTTCCGTTATTAACGTATGTGTCGCCTTGGTAATCATTAGAACCCATATCAAGAATAAGAGTTCCGTCTCCGTCTTTTACTAAATTTGCAGGAGTTGTAGACTGCTGGTTTATAACGCCGTCAAGAGTAAGCTCTCCGCTGTTAATAACATCTATATTTATATCGTTTCCTTCCGTGGCCGTAAATTCATTGCTGAGAGTAAAGAAGTTTGAGTCTGCTATAAGATTACCGCCGTCAAACATAATTGAATTTGCACCGATATTAGATGTATCTGAAACCTGAAGTGCGCCTTCGGTTATTATTGTTGTTCCGTCATAAGTATTTTCTCCTGCAAGTTCTACAATACCTGCTCCTGTTTTAACAATCTGCCCAGCCCCGTAAACATCTTCTTCTAAAGTTGAATCATTCGCATCTTTTAATGCAAGGATTCCTTCATTTGATATTCCTTGATTAGCAATATCAAGATCGTCTGCGTTTACGGTAAATCTGGCACCGCTGTATATTTCTAATAAATTCTGTTCAATACTTACTCCGTCGGCATTTTCAACATCTCCCGTTATATACAAATAACCGTCATCAGGATTTGTTATAGTGCTTGTATTTAATCCGCCTGTAAAATACAAATCGTATCCGTTAGCTATTTCTGCTGTCCCGTTTAACAAACTTGCATCTGTAGTAAAGCTGGAATTATTTATATAAAGCAGACTTTGTCCTATTGCGCCTGTATTTACAACCTGAGCGTCAGTTATACTTAAAGTTCCGGAACCTGTTATGTTGTTTGCGTTATCTCCCGTTACATTAAAATCAAGAGTTCCGTTATTTAAAATTCTGTTTGCCATGTACAATAAACTTGCATCGGTATGAAGAGTTGAACCGTTTGTTATTGCCATACCTTCTTGTCTTATTTCGCCTGTATTTGTTAAATCTGTTCCGTTTACTATACGGATAATTCCGTCCCCTCTGATATCATTTGAATTTATATCTGCACCTATTGAATAATCAATAAATAAAGTTCCGTTATTTTCTATGCCGTTAGCTATTGTTAATGATTGTGCTGATGTTCTAAGTGTAGAATCTGAATTTATTCCCAAATTATCCTGAGTTATTGTTCCGTCATTAACCATTGCTCCGCCAGACACCAATAATGATCCGTTGCCTGCAATTGTATTACTATTTGCACCACCGTTTGTTACAATCATACCATCGTTATATACAGTTGCATTTAAATCACTCATATTAGTTCTGAATTCAACACTATTGCTGATATACAAATTACCTGCATCTAATGACCCGTCATTTTGAAACAAACCGCCGTTTACGTAAACATCGTTCTGACTTATTGACCCAAAGTTTGTGAAGTCGTTATAAACAGATAACATGCCGGTTCCGGTTATTGTTCCGTTATTTATTCCTTCGTCAAAACCAAAATCTGAGTTATTTATCACAACAGCTCCTGAATTATTTATCAGTCTGTAAGCAGACAAAAACGCATTATTTATTATTGCCCCGTTATTAAAAATCGTATTGTTAAAATTTGCATGTGCATTAGCAAAAGATGAGCCGTCTGATACCGTTAAATTCTCCTGATATATATCGGCAGTACTTGTTACATTTCCGTTTATTGCCAGGTCACCGTAAATTCCTTCAAAACCTGATATTGTGTTATTATTTGTTCCGCCGGTAAGCACTAAAGTTCCCGCATTGTTTATATTGCCGGTTAAACTTGAAGCATTGCTTATTAAAGATGCCGTTGTTGAAGCTACATTTATATTTGCCTGCTGAAGTGTTCCGCTTGATTCATTTATAAATGTTCCGTATATCTGTATATCGCCTGTTCCTATCATATCTCCGTTATTTAAAACATTGCCTACTTCAAATCCGCTTCCTCTTACTGCTGAATTATTAATCGTTCCGTTATTTACAAGAGAATCTATAAAGAGATTTGAACCCGCATCATTAACTACATTTGCTCCTGAGTCAACAAAAGCACTGTTTACATAAGTATGTGAAGAATTTCTGAAACTGCCGTAAACACCTAAATGATCCTGATCAACAGTATTAGAACTTCCGACAACACCGGTTATCAAAAGCGTTCCATCTCCTATTATATCGTTTACAATTGTTCCGCCTGTAAATTCAAGTATTGAATCATTTGTAATACCGGTATCAAGTATCAAATGATCGGCATCTGTAATTAAGTGACCGTCATTTTCTATGATTGCCGTATACTGAATAATAGTTCCGCCTGAATTATCAAATACGCCGTTCGTTACCGTCATTGTTCCAAATCCTACTCCGTTCTGTCTGCTGATTGTATTAAAATTAAATCCGCCTTCAACATTTAAAGCATTGTCATTAGAAAACAAGCCGGTATTTACCAAATAATCGGCATTTGTAGTTCCGTTATTTGCAAAAATATCAGTATTAATAAGAGTTTCGGCATTTATTATTCCGCCAACCGTATTTACAAAAGGACCATCATTTGTAAAATTTTCTATATTCATTAATCCGTCATTCTGTCCAAAATTAAAATTTTCAAACAAACCTGCATTAACTGTTCCTATTGCATTATTTACAAATGTTGAAGCATTTGCAATTTCGCCCTGAACTATTGAAGAACTGTTAAACAATGTATAACCGTTAAAAATTTCAATTCTTCCTGAACCTATTATTGAATTAAAGTTTTCACCACTGTCAGAAGTATTAAAATACATTAAACCGTCATTTAAAATTCTTCCGCCTGCATTATATGTATCTATATCATCTATGTCTGTCCATAAAGCACCGTTGCTTGTTATATCTATATTTGTTGCAGTTATTGAACGGCCTTCAATATTACTAAATATACCGGTTGTTATATTAACAGCAAACTGATTTATATCCGCATAATTTACTAAATTGCCTTCTGCACCGTTGAAAGTCAATGTTCCGGTACCCGTTATATTATCATCGCTTATTCCGCCTGTAAATATCAAGGCGCCGTCGTTTGATATGCCTTGATGTATATTTGAGTTAGAAGCATTTGTTGTTACTGAACCGCTACTAGATATATTTAACTGTTCTTGTGACATATTCCCGTTATTGATAAAATCTCCGGATATATTTATAATTCCTTCTGATGTTGTGCCATATATTATTGAACCGTTGTTTACGCCGTTTACTACATTTAACACTCCATCGTTTTGTAAACCGGCAAATGAACCGATTAAAAGATTATCCGTAAGCGTTATAGTTGAACCTTCAACATTAAACAAACTCATAGAATCGTATATTGTTAAATTTTCTTGATTTATATTTTTTCTATTTTGTATCAAATCGTTTATAAACAAATCG
Organism: Candidatus Proruminimicrobium quisquiliarum; assembly: GCA_018433245.1. Taxonomy (GTDB): domain Bacteria; phylum Elusimicrobiota; class Endomicrobiia; order Endomicrobiales; family Endomicrobiaceae; genus Proruminimicrobium; species Proruminimicrobium quisquiliarum. The sequence continues at coordinate 16,352 of JAHDRN010000010.1, read as the reverse complement.
CCTGTTCCGGTTATTTCATTGTCATTGATGTTGCTGAAACCTTCAAGTGTTAAACTTCCGTCATTATATATTTTATCGGATACAATCAAATCATCGGCATTTGCAGTCATTAAAGTATTAGAAGAAATCAATATCGCATTTTGAGTTATTGTTCTATCTGTTTGTTGTGTAAAAATTGTATTGCCTAATAGTTGAAAATTACCTGTTCCGTCTATAATATTTGGATTGTTTACTGTACCGCTACTGCTGACATTAACTTGTAAAAGACCGTTATTATGTATCCCTCCGCTGCCAGCGGTTGTATCAAGCAGATTTGTTGTCAACAATATTGCATCCCAGTCTACATATATATCATCTGCCGTAATTACACCGTTATTTGTAACTGTTCCGCCGTCTATATACACTCTGCCTTGGCTGATATTTGCGTTGTTTGTCATTGTGTCTGTTGCTCTCAGCCAGCCCGTACCGGTAACGTCATTGTCGTTTGTGCCGCCTGTAAAAACTACCCATCCGCCGTTATTTGTAATGTCTCCTGCTAATGCCGAGGCATTGCTTTGCAATGTTGCATTTGCATTAACAAAAAAACCGTTTGAGGCAGTAACTGCATCATCTGTTCCATTATCATTTATAAATACGCCTGAAATTGTTACTGTACTTTGTGATATTGTCGCCGTCATATCATTGTATACGGTATTTGGGAAACCAACATTAAATTCGCCTGTGCCGGTTATATCGTTATAGTTTACTCCGTCTGCATAAATATACAAAAGCCCGTTATTGATTATACTCCCGCCAGTCGTATATGTATTTATATTATCAATATCGGTCGTTAAAACAGAACCACTGCTTATATTTAGTTGGCTTAACTGCGCAGAAGCAAAGTTTATAACCGTTGCATTGTTTGTTATTTCTAGAACACCTACTCCGATTATAGTGTTGTTATTTGTACCATCAGCATTTATTCGTAATGTACCGGCATTGTTTATATTATTTACTGCAAATATATCATCTATATCCGTTTCTAATAAAGCACTGCTGTTTATCTGTAAATAATTTGCTGCTATCGAACTTCCTGCAATATTACTTAAATTTGCACCGATAGTAACAGCCATATAATCTTGAACAATGTCAGCATTATTTATAACAGAATTATATATCCCTAACCATCCCGATCCGATTATATTATTATAGTTTGTTCCGCCTGTAAGCGATAACGTTCCGTTATTATTTACAACCCCGCCGTAAGTATATGTATCAATATAATCACTATTGGTTTGCAAATATGATGTATTGGACAAAGTTATCGTTGAAGCCCGCAACCCGTAACCGTTTGTTAAAGATATTGAATTTAAATTGATATTTGCAGGAAGCGCAAAAATAAGAGGTAGATTATTATTCCAGTTGACAACTCCACCGCTTGCAGTTCCGTCAACAGTTAATGATGTTGCCGTTACCGGACTTAACGTTACAGACGAACCGCTTACAGAATTCCAATATCCAGAGCCTACCATTATGTTTGTATAGATAGTGTCAGCCGTATTATCGGATGAATAAGTATAACTTTCTGATACATTATCCCCGCTTATCTGAGCAAAAACTGCCGAAATTCCCAAAAACATTGACAAAAATAAAACCACAGAAAGCCTTGCTGAACCTTTTAAAAAGAAGTTCATTCTTCCCCCAAAAAACATCTATAAATTTTTGTAGATTTTGAAAGCCTTGAATTACAGCCCGAAGTGTATCAAAAAAAATATTATTTTACAAGTTTTTCACATTTGAAATATTGACTTTTTATTTATTCCTTTTAAAAACACCCAATAACATGATTTTATTGCAGTTTTTATATCGCTGGATATAATAATAGTTTTTTAAATTTCAAAAAGTTCTGCAGGATTTATTTTAAACTGCAACATTTTTGCAGTTTCCCTTCCGTTGTCTCCACCTTTTCGTTGCATTGTTATCCTGCCAATTTTTATATTTCCTTGTTTTGTTATTGCAATATTTCCATCATAATGATTTACAACTTCATTGATGTTTTTTAAAATCCAACGAGTTTTTTCACTTATTTTCTGTGCAACAATTACCCATTCTGCTGCAAACTCTCCCCTACCGCGCAAAACATCATTTACTATTAGTGGGCGATTTTTATTCAAAAATTTAATCAATTTAGTCCGTTCACCAATTAAAAATTCATCAATGAACATTCTTCTCTTTTTCTTATCCCTTGTTTTTGAAATTGTGGGCTTCAATTCACCTGTAAATCTTTTTAAAATATTTGTAACATCTTCTGGAATATTCCAAAGTGAAACATATTTATCAACCCAACGCTTATCAATTTGATTAAAACCAGCCTTATTGCTGACCAGTTTAACCTGTATATTTTCCACATTTATTGCTTCCTTCAAGGTAATTGTAATCTGAACATTAACATCAGCTTTGTAACCGCTCAACACAACTGCCTTAACGCTCTCAACTTTTTCTAATTTATAATCCATTATTACAAGCCATTTTTGAGCATCTTCATCTCGCACCCAATCATTAAATTTATTGGCTATGTCATGTTCATTATTAAATCCATTCTTCGCAGTTTGAGAACCTAAAAGCTGAGACTTATCCACAATTTTATCTCCCGATATATTCTATAAGCGATTTTCCTAATAATTCAATAACATTTACTGTCATAGCATTGCCAGCTTGAGATAATAATTTGCTATCTACTATTTTCTCTGAAGCTTTTTTTGCCCTTTCCTTATCAAACCCTTGTAATAACAAACTTTCAAATCCAGACAATTTTTTAATTTTGCCACTTTTAACATATAAAATGCCATGTCGTCCAGTTCGTAATGTTGGCACTTTATTACGATATATTCGCAAATCAGACTGCCTTGTATCAATCACAAGATAATCTTCAGATAAAATCTTATTCAAATCATGATTATTTTTATTATATTTATTAGATAAATATTTTTGAAAACCTTTATCGTTTATGTTTAAAATACTTGAATTGTCATCAGATAAATATCTTTCTATCTTCGGAAGTGGCACTTGTTCAGGCCATTTATATTTACCGGAATTGATTTTATCTTTTTTAATGCCTATAAAATAAATCCTTTCTCTCATTTGAGGAACACCATAATCAACACTATTAAGAGGCTTCCATCCAACATAATAACCTACATCTTCTAATGCCTTAATTATAGTTATAAGAGTTTTTCCTTTATCATGATTTATTAAACCTTTGACATTTTCCAAAATAAAATAAGGAACTTTTTGATGTTTTAAAATTTTTATCAAATGATATATAATTTGTCCTCTCTCGTCTTCAAAACCCTTTCTTTGTCCAATAATTGAAAAAGCTTGACACGGAAATCCGGCAAGCATAATATCAAAATTTGGCAATTCTTTTGGATTAATTTTTGTAAGATCCCCAAAATTCTTTTCGTCTTTTGTATTGTGTAAAACATTATACGTTTTTATAGATGATGCCATTATCTCAGAAAAACCCATACAAACACATCCGGCTTTTTCTAATCCTAATCGTCCACCACCAATACCAGCACAAAAATCCATAAATTTTAACTGTTTCATAATTATAACACCATATTTTTCAATCTAAACTACGATAGGATTATACAAAATAAACAACAAATACAAAATCTGAAATTAACAATAATATAAATCATTATATTCATTAATACTGAATTATACTATAATAACATTATATTCATTAACAAAAGGAGTATTGAATGAATCAAGAAATAAAATTTAGACAATACTTAGAAACAAAAACAAAATTAGGAGAGGGTACTCGTAATACTTATATTTCTTCTCTAAGAAATCTCAAAAAACATTTAAAAACAAATTCTTCAATCAAAAATATTTTTGAATATGAGAAATTTGAGGATTTTCACAAAGCATTATCTTTTATAACAAGAGATCTTGAATTTAAGAGAATTAATAATAGAGATAATGGCAAACATAAAGCTTCTACGGATTACTATTTAAAATTTTTAAAAATAAATAATAAAACTTATGAAGAAAATGATGAAGCATATAATAGAGATGTAAATGATATAACTATTTCTGAAAAAGACAGATTATTACTCATTAATAATAATCAAAAATCCATTAAATTTTCAAATTCAAATACAAAAAAGTTACTAAGAGATCCTAGAATGGGAAAGTTATGTTTGCAACAAGCTAAATATAAATGTGAAATAGATTCATCCCATCTGACATTTATTTCTAATACTTCAGGGAAACAATATATGGAAGCTCATCACTTAATACCACATATATATGAAAACTGTAAGAAATATGATAGACATCTTGATCTTATAGAAAATATTATTTCTCTTTGCCCAAATTGTCATAGAGCCGTTCATTTTGGAGACAAAAAAACAAAAAATGAAATTTTGAAAAAGTTATTTTACATAAGAAAAGAACTCTTAAATAAAAATCTCCAAATTAATTTAACATTTGAAGAATTATTATCATTATATTAATTACATAATAAAAAATTCCTGTTGTCGTTAAAGACTAGAAAGATTTCGTGCGAAATAAAAAAACGCAAGCACGCGGTGTACGTAAGTGAAACGGTACATAAGTGCTTGCGTTTTGAAATTGTAGCCAAAATATTTCGGTCGCTATAAAAGAAAGCTTACCATTTATAATGAGCAAAAGCCTTATTAGCTTCCGCCATCTTATGCGTATCTTCTCTCTTCTTCATAACAGACCCTTCTTTCTTGCTTGCATCCATAAATTCCTGAGCAAGTCTGTCTGCCATAGGTCTGCCTGTTTTTGATCTGGCTGCTTCCATTATCCAGTTCATCGCAAGAGTTGTTGATCTTACCATAGGAACTTCCATCGGAACCTGATATGTTGCTCCGCCGACTCTTCTCGGTCTTACTTCAAGAAGCGGTCTTGCATTTTCTATAGCTCTGTTAAATACTTCCAATGGTTCTTCTCCCATTTTTTCTTTAACGATATCAAACGCAGTATACATTATTTTTTCAGCCGTGCTTTTTTTGCCGCTGTGATCAAGTTTATTTATAAATCTTGCAATCAAAACTGAATTAAATTTTGAATCTCCGTTCGGCATCCCTCTTTTTTCTCTTGGTTTTAATGCTTTTCTTGGCATATTAACTTTCCCTCTGTTTTTTAATTTCTTTATCTGTTATATTCTGAGTTGTTCAGTTTCTCAACCCTAATTTCTTAGCTTTTTACTTAGCCGCCGCTTTTTTATCTCTTTTTGCTCCGTATTTGCTTCTTGCCTGTTTTCTTCCTTCAACTCCCGTAGCATCAAGAGCTCCTCTTACAATGTGATACCTTACGCCCGGAAGATCTTTTACTCTTCCGCCTCTGATAAGCACGATTGAATGCTCCTGCAAATTGTGACCTACTCCCGGAATATATGAAGCAACTTCATAACCCGAAGTCAATTTGACTCTTGCTACTTTTCTCAAAGCCGAATTAGGCTTTTTCGGAGTAGTTGTATAAACTCTGGTACATACTCCTCTTCTCTGAGGGCAACTCTTCAAAGCGGGAGATTTTGTTTTACTGACAATTTTACTTCTTCCGTCTGTAATAAGCTGACTAACTGTTGGCATTTTTCCTTCCTCAATTTTATATTTTATTTTTCTTCTGCTATTTGCTGTTTAAGACCGGTTCCTGCCGGTATCAAATGTCCTATAGCAACGTTTTCTTTTAATCCTCTGAGTGTGTCTATCTGTCCCGAAACAGCCGCTTCCGTCAATATTCTTGTTGTTTCCTGAAAGCTTGCGGCCGATATAAACGAATCAGACGATAAAGCTGCCTTTGTGATACCTAAAAGTACCGGCTGAGCAACCGGCATTTTTCCGCCCTGTTTCTTTATCATCTTTCTTTCATGTTCATACTTATATCTCAAAACTATTTCGCCGCTTAAAAATTTACTGTCTCCTGCTTCCGTAATTCTTACGTTTGAAAGCATCTGTCTTACGATAACTTCAATGTGTTTATCGTTAATGGCAACGCCCTGCAGTCTGTAAACCTGCTGAATTTCGTTAACAAGATATTCCTGAACGATTTTCGGACCTTTAACTTTAAGAATATCGTGCGGATTTACCGCGCCGTCAGACAACGCTTCTCCCGCTTCAACTTTATCGCCTTCATAAACGACCAAATGTCTGCCCAGCGGAATAGTATATTCTTTTTCCATCTTTGTTTCGGAATCTATAACTTTAACTTTTAAGGCGCCTTTTTTAGTTGCCTCGCCGAATTTAACTATGCCGTCAATTTCAGATACAACGGCAACATTCTTCGGTTTTCTTCCTTCAAACAACTCTGCAACTCTGGGAAGACCGCCGGTAATATCTTTTGACTTGGCAAATTCCTGCGGAATTTTTGCCAATATATCGCCTACTTTTATTTCCGCGCCGTTGTGAGCGACAAGAGTTGTATCAACAGGCAGCGGATATTCAACGACCGACTGTCCGTCTTTCTTAATGACAAGTCTCGGTTTATTTTTTCTTGTCCTGTCTTCTATTATAACTCTTTCTATTTGTCCGGTAATCTTTGATTTTTCCTTCTGTAAAGTAACACCTTCTTTTATTCCTGAGAATTCAAGTTTTCCGTCAAATTCTGAGATAATTGATTTTGAATGCGGATCCCATTTTGCAAGAAGCACTTTATTTGCGTCTTTTACGGCAACTTCCTGACCGTCTTTTACGTTAATAATCGCGCCGTAAGGTATTTTATGAACTTGTCTTCTTCTCGGTGAATTTTCAGTAAATACGAGTTCCGTATTTCTGCTTACTACAAGCGTTTCTCCATTTCTGTTTTTAATTGATTTCAAATTATAAAAGTCAACTGTTCCGTCTTTTTCTGCATATACTTCGGATTTCTGTACAACTCTGCTTGCTGCGCCTCCGATATGGAACGTTCTCAGCGTAAGCTGAGTGCCGGGTTCTCCGATTGACTGCGCCGCAACTACTCCGACTGCGTCTCCTACTTCGGCAAGTTTACCCGAGCCCGGATTTAATCCGTAGCACTTTGCGCATACGCCATGTTCGGCTTCACATGTCAAAACGCTTCTTATACCTATTTTATCAATGCCGGCTTCAACGATTTTCTTTGCCTGTTCGGCAGTAATCATTTCGCCTCTTTTGACGATAAGTTCTTCTCTGATTTCATCGCCTTTCTGTATGATACCTATGACGTTATCAAGAGCGACTCTTCCGTAAATTCTTTCTTCTATTCCTTCAATAACTTCATCGCCTGCCTGAAGGTTTCCGATAAATACTCCGTTAGGCGTTTTACAGTCGTGTTCTCTTACTACTACGTCATGAGAAACGTCAACGAGTTTTCTTGTAAGATAACCCGCGTCTGCAGTTTTAAGAGCCGTATCTGACAAACCTTTTCTTCCTCCGTGAGTTGACAAGAAATATTCAAGTATCGTAAGTCCTTCTCTGAAGTTAGAAATAATAGGTGTTTCAATAATTTCTCCGATGCCTCCGGAAAGTTTTTTCTGAGGTTTTGCCATAAGACCTCTCATACCTGCAAGCTGTCTTACCTGCTGTCTTGAACCTCTGGCTCCTGAATCTGCCATCATAAATATTGAATTAAATCTGTTCGTATTAGGTTTGTAAGGCTCTTTTTCGTCCTTTTTCATTTCGTCAAACATTATGTCGGCAACTCCGTCTGTAACCTTTGTCCAGATATCTATTATCTTATTATATCTTTCGCTTTCGGTTATAAGACCGAGTTTAGCCTGCTTTTCAATTTCTTTGATCAATGCTTTCGCTTCTTTTACCATTATGTCTTTTTTAGGCGGAACTTTCATAGCGTCTATTGAAATTGAGATACCGGCAAGCGTTGCGTATTTGTAGCCGAGTTTCTTTATTTCATCAAGCAATATAACGGTTTTATACTGCCCTAACGTTTTAAAGCAAGTGTCTATAAGAGAAACCAAATCTTTTTTCCCTACGTCTCTGTTTACATAACCGAGCGCGTATGAACCATCGTCATTTTTCGGCAAATGGTCGTTAAATATCACTCTTCCGACTGTTGTATAATTCGGATTTTCACCTTTATAGTTTTTCCACTTTGATAAGTCTTTCTGTTCGTTATCTTTAAGTTTAGAATCTTTCAAGTTTGTAATACCAAGAACTTTTATTCTTGCATGAATATCAACTTCTTTCTGCTGATATGCGCTTATAACCTCTGCGACTGACGAAAAAATACTTCCTTCGCCGTGAACGCCCATTTTTTCCTTCGTTATAAAGCAGCTTCCCAAAACTATATCCTGTCCCGGAACCGTTATCGGTTTTCCCGATGAAGGCGACAAAATATTTTTTGTAGTCATCATAAGCATTTTTGCTTCAAGCTGCGCTTCTATTGAAATCGGCACATGAACCGCCATTTGGTCGCCGTCAAAGTCTGCGTTAAATGCTGTACATGTAAGCGGATGAAGCTGTATTGATTTTCCTTCAACTAAAACAGGCTCAAATGCCTGAATACCAAGTCTGTGAAGCGTAGGAGCTCTGTTAAGCATTACGGGGTGTTCTTTCGTTACTTTTTCAAGTATACTCCAAACTCTTACGTCGCCTCTTTCAAGAATTCTTCTTGCAGATTTGAGAGTCGCTCCTTCCTGAGCAATGAGTTCTCTTATTATAAAAGGCTTAAAAAGTTCAAGAGCCATTTCTTTAGGAATACCGCACTGGTGCAGTTTAAGCGTAGGGCCGACAACGATAACGCTTCTTCCCGAATAATCAACTCTTTTGCCGAGCAAATTCTGTCTGAATCTTCCCTGCTTTCCTTTAAGTGTATCGGACAATGATTTCAAAACTCTGTTTCCTGCACCCGTTACCGGTCTTGCCATAGAATCGTTATCAATCAAAGCGTCAACGGCTTCCTGTAAAAGTCTCTTTTCGTTATTTATCATAACTGTCGGAGCTTTTAACTGTTCAATATGTCTTAACCTGTTGTTTCTGTTTATAATTCTTCTGTATAAATCATTCAAATCACTTGCCGCAAATCTGCCGCCTTCAAGAGCTACCAATGGTCTTAAATCAGGCGGAATTACGGGCAATACTGTAAGTATCATCCATTCCGGTCTTGAATCTGATCTGTTAAATCCTTCAACAACTCTGAGTTTTCTTATAAGTCTTGCTCTTTCGGCATCAGATGTCGTTTTTGCTATTTCTTTTGAAATCGCTTTTTGTTCTTCTTCCAAATTAAGTTCTTCAAGCAATTTTCTTACGGCTGAAGCGCCGATATCAACTTTAAGGTTTGTGCCGAATCCGGATTGAAATTTCTTAATATCGGATTCTTCAAGAATCAAAGGTGTTTCCGGTTTTGAGAAAGTTTTTAAAATAGGCATATCCATTCTGAACATTTCTATTTTAAGTTTACCCTCAAACTGTTTCAACCCTTCCGGATTTTTTCTCAGTTCGGTAAAAAGTTTTTCTTTTTCGCGGTCAAAAAATTCTATTTTTATTTTTCTGTCGGCTTCGGATATTAAAATCGTTTCCGATTTTTCAAAAGCAGAAGACAAAATCTTCTTTATTTCTGATTTTTGCGATGATTCAACATCATAAAAATATACGCTGTGCGGTTTAAAATAACATCTGTAATATTTTGAACCTTTCTTTATGTTTTCAAATATTTTATTTGCTATTTCCGTTTTTTTCTCGCCGCTGAAATCGGCCATCGTTTTAACTTCTTTTTCAAGAATTTTTTTCAATTCTTTTTCGTCTTTTATTTCAAATTCTTCTGCGGCAATGCCGTCAAAAACATTTTTAAGTTCTTCTCTTACTACGGCGCTGTTCATCCCGTAATTAAATAAATTAAATTCTTCTTCTTTTAACAAAGTTCCTTTATGTAAAAAAGATATCGTATCCGAAACGTCTCTCAAAGGATTTGTGACAACATACTTCGTATAATAAATAACTTTTTCAAGATCCGATATTTTCATATTGAGCAAAATGCCTATTCTTGACGGCGGTTTTTTCAAAAACCACGGATGAGCAACAGGTACTGCCAAATTGATGTGTCCGAATCTTTCTCTTCTTACTTTTGATTCGGCGACTTCAACTCCGCATCTGTCGCATACTGTTCCTTTATGTTTTATGTATTTATACTTTCCGCAGTGGCATTCCCAGTCTTTCGTAGGACCGAATATACAGTCGCAGAACAACCCGTCTCTCTCGGGTTTGAATGTTCTGTAATTAATAGTTTCCGGTTTCTTTACTTCACCGTAAGACCATGACTTAATATCGTCCGGGCTTGCAACCGTTAATTTCACGGCATCAAAATCTAAGAAATTCAGACTTTGTGTTTTTTTCTTTGAATTTTTTTTATTTATACTCATTTATATTGTCCTTCCGTTATTCTCAAATAGCTTAATTTGAGATTATTTTTTTTCTTCAACGACAGTTTCTTCCGCGGCGTTCTTATTGCTTAAAAGGCTTACATTCAATCCTAAAGCTCTGAGTTCGTTTACAAGAACCTTAAACGATTCCGGAACTCCGGGCTCTGATATGGCTTCGCCTTTTATTATCGCATCGTACATTTTGACTCTTCCGTCAACATCGTCCGATTTTACAGTCAAAAATTCCTGTAAAACATGCGATGCGCCGTAGGCCTGTATCGCCCATACTTCCATTTCTCCGAATCTTTGTCCGCCGAACTGGGCTTTTCCGCCGAGAGGCTGTCTTGTAATCAGAGAATACGGACCGGTTGACCTTGCATGCATTTTGTCTTCAACCAAATGGTTAAGTTTTAACATATACATAACGCCGATCGTAACTTTTTCCATAAATGCTTCGCCGGTTCTTCCGTCGAACAGCGTTATTTTGCAGTCATCTGTGGGAAGATAATTCAACCTGTAATCTTCAAGAGCCTTCTTAAGTTCCTCGCCTTTCAAACCTCTCTGCTTAAATTCTTTTTCTTTTTGTTCAACAAGCATATCTTTTGCTTTTCTTACCTGTTCTTTAACCTGATCTTCGCTTGCGCCGTCAAACACAGGAGTTACCATCTGGGTATTCAATACTTTTCCTGCCCATCCGAGCATAGCTTCCAAAAGCTGTCCTACGTTCATACGAGACGGTATAGCAAGAGGAGAAAGGACACAGTCTACCGGCGTTCCGTCGGGAAGTCTAGGCATATCTTCAACAGGAAGTATTCTTGAAACGATACCCTTGTTGCCGTGTCTTCCCGCAAGTTTATCTCCGACCTGAACTTTCAATTTTGACGCTATGTAAACTTTAACAATTTTATTTACTGAAACAGGCAATTCGTCGCCTTTTTTAAATCTTTCTTTTTCTTTCTCATAATTTTGTTTAAGTATTTCTTCTTTTGCTTCATACAAAGATTCTATTTTCTTTGCCTCTGATTTTGAAACCTGCGCAAGAACTTCCTTCTTTTCTTTTTCAAGTTTTGCTTTTGCGGCTTTATATATGGAAGTCATTTCTTCCTGTTTTTTCTTAACTTCTTTTTCGGAAAGTTTTTCTCTTCTTACAAATGATCTTACGGCTAAAATCTTTCCCGCCGTTCCGGGTGAAACTCTTAAAGAAACATCCTGTACGTCTTCGGCTTTTTTACCAAACAACACTCTTAAAAGTCTTTCTTCCGGCGTAGACTGCTGCTCGCCTTTAGGAGCTGTTTTACCTACGAGAATATCCCCTCTCTGTACGTTTGCTCCGACTCTGATTACTCCGTCTTCATCAAGATTGAGCAAGTCTTCTGCTCCGACGTTCGGAATATCTTTCGTTATTTCTTCCGGTCTTCCTTTTGTTGTTTCTCTTGCTTCTGTTTCAAATTCTCTTATATGAACAGACGTAAATCTGTCGTCCTGAACTAATTTTTCCGACAACAAAATTGCATCTTCAAAATTATAACCGTCCCAAGGCATAAAAGCTATCAAAAGATTTTGTCCGAGTGAAAGCTGTCCTTCTTTAGTCGCCTGTCCATCGGCTATAATATCGCCTTTTTTAACGCTGTCTCCGACTTTTACAATCGGAATATGATTAATGCATGTATCCTGGTTGGATCTCAAATATTTGCTTAACGTATGCTGTTTGACGCCGTCTTTACTGTTCCATACTATTATTTCATCAGCTGAAACGGAAACAACTTCTCCGTCTATCTGAGCCGCAACTGATACTCCTGAATCTTTTGCAACTTTATCTTCAACGCCGGTACAAACAAATGGTCTTTCCGTAACAAGAAGCGGAACCGCCTGTCTTTGCATGTTACAGCCCATAAGTGCTCTGTTTGCGTCATCATGTTCCAAGAAAGGAATAAGACCTGCAGATACAGAAACTACCTGCATAGGAGAAATATCCATATAATCTACTTTATCGGGAGTTTTAAACAAAAAATCATTATAAAATCTTCCCTGAACCGTATCAGTAGTAAATTTTCCTTTGTCGTCTATGGGAGTATTTGCCTGTGCGACAAATAAATCATCTTCCGTATCAGCTGTCATATATTCAATTTTATTTGTAACTTTTCCGGAGTCAACTTTTTTGAAAGGCGTTTCAATTAAACCGTACTGGTTGACTCTTGCATAAGCAGACAATGAAGTTATAAGACCGATGTTTGGTCCTTCAGGTGTTTCAATCGGACATACTCTTCCATAATGTGTATAATGCACGTCTCTGACTTCAAATCCCGCTCTTTTTCTGTTAAGACCTCCCGGGCCTAATGCAGAAAGCCTTCTCTTATGCGTAAGTTCCGCCAGAGGATTAATCTGATCCATAAACTGAGAAAGCTGGGACGTTCCGAAAAATTTTCTAATCTGTGCGACAAAAGGAGTAATATTAATCAAAGATCTCGGAGTAACTGTCGCTTTATCCTGATTGTTCATATACTCTTTTACAAGTCTTGCCATCTGAACTAATCCGATTCTAACCTGATTTTCCAAAAGTTCTCCGACAGATCTTACTCTTCTGTTTCCCAAATGATCTATATCGTCTAACCCCAATTTTATTTTTTTGCCGGCATGTTCAAAACTTGTGTCGCCGTTATAAATCATAAGAAGATACTTTATCGTTGTAACTATATCTTCTCTTGCAACGGTTCTTTTATTTTCCGCCGGTATTGTCAAATTAAAATTATCTTTGTAATACTGATAAATAGGTCCGAGTTTTTTAAGAATTTTATATCTTCCGATTGTAGTAAAATCGTATCTTCTTACCGATTTAAACAACAACTCGTCTAAAAATCCCTGCGCTCTTTCCTGAACGATAAATTCCTGTGTTTTTAAAACTTTATAAATATGATTTACTGCTTCTTTTTGTGTTTTGATTGAATCTTTTTTAAGAGTCAAAAGAATTGTAGTATCTTTAAATACGACAACGGTGGAAAGACCTTTCGCTTTCATCTTTTCAATTACGGTTTCCGTAAGTTCTTTTCCCGCGTCAAAAAGAACTTCGCCTGTCGCCTTGTCAAAAATATCGTCCGCAAGACATTCGTTTGCAAGAGTTGAAGGAGCCGCGTCAAGCGAAACTTCTTTTGTATCTCTGAATAAATTTAAAATTTCAACATCGCTTTCAAAACCTATTGCTCTTAAAAGCGTTGTTGCCAATATTTTTCTTTTTCTGTCGATTCTTACATAGAGAATACCGTTCTGGTCAAATTCAAATTCAACCCATGCTCCTCTGTAAGGAATGATTCTTCCGAAGTATAAAGGTTTTCCGAAAATCGTTACTTTCTTTTCTTCATCTTCTTCGAAAATAACGCCCGGTGAACGGTGTATCTGGCTGACGACGACTCTTTCTGCTCCGTTTATAACAAACGTAGCGGTAGGCGTCATAAGAGGAATATCGCCGAAATAAACTTCCTGTTCGGAAAGTTCTTTCATTTTGCCGTCTTCTTTTTTATGTGAAAGTCTTAATTTGATTTTTAAAGGTGCTGCAAAAGTCTCGTCCCTGGCTATGGATTCTTCAACAGAATATTTCGGTTCGCCGAAATCGTATGAAATAAAATCCATTACTAAACTTCCGTCTGAATTTGTCAGAGGAAATACATCTCTAAAAGCGCCTTCAAGACCGTGTATTTTTCTCTTTTCCGGGGCTGTTTCAATCTGCAAAAATTCCGCAAAAGAATCTTTCTGCATCCCGAGCAATAAAGGCGGGTCAATCGGGGAACTTATTCTTCCAAAATTCACTTTTTTCATAAGTTAATCCGTTTATATAAATTTTTGTGACAAAAAAGATAAAATTAAGCATATATTATACACTTAATGTTTATCTCTTGTCAACTGTTTTTTGATTCATTTTACAATTGTTTTATACGTTTTTGCTCTTACCGCCGTTGATTGTTCTGGTTTAGAAACTTTACCCGTTTTCAATATCGTTATATAAACATTTCAACTTTTTTTCAAAAATTAAACTATTTCAAACCTGCTGTTGCGCCTGCTTCAACAAGTTTCTTTTTCATATCTTCTGCTTCTGCTTTTGGTACATTTTCTTTAACATTCTTTGGTGCACCGTCAACTAAATCCTTAGCTTCTTTAAGTCCAAGACCTGTTAATTCTCTTACAACTTTGATTACGCCGATTTTGTTTGCGCCGGCATTTTCCAAAACAACCGTGAATTCAGTTTTTTCTTCTGCCGCTGCTGCCGCAGGAGCTGCTCCCGCCGCTGCTACTGCTACAGGTGCCGCTGCTGAAACGCCAAACTTTTCTTCCAAAGCCTTTACTAATTCTGCCATTTCCAAAACTGTCATTGATGAAATCGCTTCAATTAATTGATCTTTCGTCATAGCCATTTTACTAATCCCCCACTTTTATTTTTAATTTTATTTTTGTTTTAACTGCTTTTTTATTTTCTTGTTTCGTTTTTGTCTTTGCTCAGCTTCTCATCTTCCAAGCTTCCGCCTTTAGGCTATTTGTTTTTCTTTAACTGCATTTATAACATAAACTAGATTTCTTATAGAACCCTGCATTACGTTTACAAGCCCTGAAATAGGAGCCTGCATGCTGCCCAGCATCTTTGCGATAAGAACTTCTTTTGTAGGAAGCGCAGCCAATGCTTTTATTTCGTTTGCCTGTAAGACTTTACCATCCAAGAAACCTGCTTTTACAACAAATTTTTCGTTCTTTTTTGCAAATTCGGCAACTATTTTTGCCGGAGAAACAGGATCATTACTTTCTTCCATAACAAGAGCAATAGGACCTTCAAAATATTCGCTTGCTATGTCAAGACCGACTTCTTTTAAAGCTACTTTACCGAGCGTATTTTTTACGACTACATATTCGCAGCCGCATTTTCTCAGTTCATTTCTCAATTCCGAAATCTGGCTGACGTTAAGACCCTGATACTGAGTCATTATCATGCCTTTCATCGCCTTAAATTTGGCGATTAAACTTTTGACTTCTTCCTGATTCTTAATATTTGGCATTTTTGTACTCCTCAAAATATTATATTTAACAAAATTTAAAACTAAACATTCCTCAATATTTACTTCAAAATTTTATTGTAAATAAAAAAAACTTCTCACGAGATGAGAAGTTTGTAAAATTAACCAATCCGATTATTCTCAGTCTCGGCAAGTACTTTCGTATTAAACCTTTCGGTCCTTGCTGTCTTTGACAGAAAAACTTATGACTGCAAGCGCTAAATTAATAACGCTTGCAGTCTATATTGAATCTGGCAGCGACCTACTCTCCCGGCACCCTGCGGTGCAAGTACCATCGGCCCTGAAGGGCTTAACTTCCGAGTTCGGAATGGGATCGGGTGTGACACCAACGGTATAGCCACCAGAAATTTTTCAATTATTATACTGTGATTTAAAGAACAAATCAACTTAATTAGGCAAAACAACTAAACATTCAATCACTTGGATTAGAGAATGTGACCAAGCCAAACGGTCGATTAGTATAAGTTAGCTAAATGCATTACTGCACGTACACTTCTTACCTATCAAACCCGTAGTCTACGGGTGACCTTTAGGGAAATCTTATCTTGGGGAAAGTTTCACGCTTATATGCTTTCAGCGTTTATCTTAACCATACTTGGCTACTCGGCAATGCTCCTGGCGGAACAACCGAAACACCAGAGGTATGTTCATTCCGGTCCTCTCGTACTAAGAACGAGCCCCCTCAAATTTCCTGCGCCTACAGTAGATAGAGACCGTACTGTCTCACGACGTACTGAACCCAGCTCACGTACCTCTTTAATTGGCGAACAGCCAAACCCTTGGGACCTGCTCCAGCCCCAGGATGAGATGAGCCGACATCGAGGTGCCAAACTTCATCGTCGATATGGACTCTTGGATGAAATAAGCCTGTTATCCCCGGGGTAGCTTTTATCCGTTGAGCGACGGCAATTCCACACTGAACCGCCGGATCACTAGTTCCTGCTTTC
>JAHDRN010000017.1 GCA_018433245.1 Candidatus Proruminimicrobium quisquiliarum | reverse complement strand
CTTTAAATTATCTACATATATCTTCTTATCTTCTATACCCTCTATCACTCTCTCTCTGCCGCTTTCTACCGCGTAATATTCGCTCCCCGTCAACCTGCCGCTCTCCAACATATTATTCAAGATCTCTTCTTTTATCTTCTTGTCTTTTACTCCGCTTAACCACTTCGTGTTTACTTCCCCGTACGCTCCTTCTACATATACTCTCTCCAATCCGTACTTCTTATCAAGTATCTCAAGTATCGTGCTTATGTTCTTCTGCGTCTCCGCGTGGCTGTGCAAATCCTGTATGTTTATTACTATGCTCCCGCTTTTGCCGCTGTATAACGCGTCCGTTATCTTGCCTATGTTAAACGGTATCACCTTATTGGCTATCTCTCCCAGCGCCGCGCTGTTTACTACAGGCACTACTCCGGGTATAATTCCCGCATATCCCTGACCGACTACCGTCGTAAAAATAAAACATATAACCGTAAACACGGCTATGTGTTTTTTAAAGGAAGTTATTTGTGTTTTTTTATTAAACTTAATCATTAAAACTCCGCGCGGAGCAGACTTAAAAGCCTGCTCCGCGGCAATTTTTTTAAGCCGCTTTCAAAATCGCGCTTATATCTTCAACTTTCATTGTCTGCATTACGTCTATTTTGTTAATCTCACGGCTCGTTCCCAAAAGCAGCGTCAATAATCCCTCGAGCACCGCAGTTTTGTCTTCGGAACTTATTTCATCTTCAATTAAAGAAGACAAAATATTGATTGAAGCAAACTCGGTATTATACGCGCTGTCCTGTCCGTTTATAAGCCTCAAAACTTCTTTGACTTTTTCATTGTCTTTTACAGGTTCCAACGCTTCCTCAATATTTTTTTCGCCTATTGAATAACTGCCGCCGGTCAATAATCTGTATTTTACAAGCATCTCCATAAACATATCCTGATAATCTTTATTTTTAAACACAAGTTTATTTCCGTCAGCCGCGTTCCATTCTATCTGTTCAAGCATTCCCAAAAGAATTCCTTTTGCCTGATGTTCGGTATATTCTTTCGCTCTTTCAGATTCCGGCAGATATTTTTTTATTTTTACCGCAATATCCGTTCCGTCTTTAAACAATTCATACAAAGCGGCCGCATCGGCGTTTTCGGCTGAAATATTTCTGCCTTTTACAATTCCTTTCAAATACTGTCCTTCCGGAGTAGTATTAAATATGGCGCTAAGCAGTTCCGCGACGTTTTTAATTCCTATAAAGCTGAATCCGTCGTTAGATCTGTCAAACGCTTCTATTATCTGAGAATCAAAAGCGACCATTGATATGTTATTATTGACAAACAATGACATTAATTCCTTCCGGTCAAATATATTATTTGCGTCTTTATCAATATTTACGTCAACTATAACGTTTTGTCTGTCGGTTACGTTTCTGATATCTCTATAATTTACTATTCTTTTGATGCCGTTCTTATTGAAAATACTCTTATATTCGGCTTCAGCGATTGACGAAGGCATTTTTACGGCAAGATTTTTTATTTCTTTCTGCAGGCCGGTCAACGCTATCAAAAGATAAGAAGTCGACGCAAGATCTCCCAAATCGGATAGATCAAGGTTAATGCCGTCTATCGCAAATTGTCTGAAAGTTTTTGTCATAACGGAAATATTTTTTATAAAGTCGTCAAAACCTGTTTTTTTGAAATCAACTTTATAATTAAATACTACTTTTAAACCGTTGGCATGAGCCGATTTTATTATTTCAAGAAGTTTTTCCGTTTTACCTGAAATAACCGCTGAATCAACCGTTATATTTATAGTTGTAAGTCCTTTTTCTTTTGCGCTTTGAATCTTTGCGCCGTTATAGCCGTCAATCTGTTCAGCCGATATATTCTCGGCAATGCCTGCAAACTGTAAAATCTGTTCTTTTTGTTTACCCTGTTTCTGTTTAAGAGCTTCTATAAACAATTCGTTCGGATTCGCATTCGGTTTAACGACCATATCGTTGATAACGTCTTTGCCAAAAAGTTCATCATAGACGGAAGATGTCGCATCAAGTATCATAATATCTGATTTGTCCGTACTCTTGATGCTTTTTATAATCGCTTCTATTATTTCGGCATCCGACATATCGTCTATTTTTTCAGCTGCGTATACTGTTAAATTATCTTTTTTATCAACTAATCCGTACGCCAGTTTGCCGTTTTGTTCAAGTCTCTCTTTCGTTTCTTTTGATATATCAGACGTTCCGACCAATATAAGATTGACTTTTATTCCTTTTTCGGCAAGCATATTTGCAGTCTGTATTCTTGCGGCATCATTAACGTCTGCCACTATAGTATACGATGTTTTATCTTTATACAGCAGAGCAAGAGCGGCAAGCTGAAGATTTCTGACAAAGTCATAAAAATACTTTGTAAACGAGTCCAATGCCGCAGGCAGTTTAAATTTAATATCTGCCGCCGGCTTGGATTTAAGATTAGTCAAAGTCAGTTTACCGTTTTCATCTATCGTTACGTTTACGTCTTTCAATACTACTCTGCCGTTTACTATCGGCAAATTGTAGCCTCTAAGCGTCTCCGGCGATAATACAAATTCATTCCCGCTTCTGTTTACAAAGTTT
>JAHDRN010000033.1 GCA_018433245.1 Candidatus Proruminimicrobium quisquiliarum | reverse complement strand
GAAAAGATTTGAGGCTGCGCATCCTAGTGAACTTGGCAAACAGGGAGCAAATCAGGTAGGTAAAGTGGTAAAGGCGTCATCTGCGGTAGCATTTTTGACGGTAGTAGGTTCGCTTGCGACGGTAATAGTGCCGATGTTTGCGATGCCGTTGGTGGGTATTTTAGCGTTAGCCGGTATATCGTTGATAGCGGCATTTGTCGTAAGATTTCCGGCAAGCGTAATAGCGCATACGATAATAGACGTAAGGCATATAAAATCGCTCGGGTTGGAAGACGCTATAAAGAAATACGGCAAAGATAATGTAATGCTGGCGGATGACGGCGTTGTTATAAAAAGCAATCCTTTAAAAGCGTTTACATTAAAATATATGATAGACCAGAAACCGGTATATGTAATATCGGATAAACCTGAAAATCCTCAGGAATTTAATTTTAAACCTGTTCCGGTTAATTTTGTATTAGACGGAGCAAAGGTTGCTAAAACATGGCTCGGCAGCCGAAAAGGAGCTACAATCGTTTATATTGAGTGGCTTAGATATGATGATTTAATTAAAAAACAGTACGGTGAAATTATAAGAATGCTGCAGGAATCAAGACATTTTCAGGATAAATACGGTGCTAACGCTTCTTCAATAGAAATTGATTTTAATAATCCCGACAGACAATTGGAATATTCCGAAAGCGGAAACGTCATCATAGGACTTAACGAAATACAGACAAACGGCAGAATAGACAGTAAAAAAGTCGTATCGCTGCTTCATAATTCGACTGTTGATGCGGTAACCGTAAACAGAAACAGCGCGATACAGGTTGACGTTTTGGACGGTTTGGCAACTTATTCCGATTTGGAAAAATTTATTTCGGAAGCCAAAACAGCCGATACAAGACTTATATTCTCGGAAGAAGAATTTAATAAGATAGTGCAGCTAATCCGAGAGGAATTGTCAAGAAATTCCGATTCAAAAGATTTGGAAGAGCTTGTTACCGCAAGATTTTTAGAACTTACAAAAGACGCGGCAGATGCAAGAAATAATCTCAGGGTTACGATAAGATATTCAAGTTTAGGCGATACTTCATACGAAAAAGAAACAAAGTACGCCGCATACGGAATAACATCTTTTGTATTTGACAGCCAGTTCGGAAGCAAATATTACGATAAAATTTCAGGTTTTACCTCCGACATAAAAGAAATATCCGAATTGAACGATATGCAGGCAGACGGATTCCTTTACGTGTTTAAACTAAGCAGAGTCGTAAAAGAGATAGAAGAATCATCTTCAATATTTACATTTTTGAAATCTGTCAACATAAATAAAATTTTAAAACAGAAAAACGTTAATTTTGTTACGCAGGCCGCAAGAAATTTTGATTTTGAACAATTTTCTGAATTATCGGCAGCCGACAGAAACAATATAATTGATATATTGCGCAAATCCGGAGATATAACGGATTACGGTTTTATTTTGGATACTTTTTTCGGCGTCAACAGCTCAGTTGTGATTTATTTCAAGTCGTTGAAAAATTCACAGTTAAGAAACTCTTTTGCGAAATCCGTTTTGGAAAGAATGCTGCTTGTCGCATACTTGAGAGACAACGGCATTACAAAAGGATTTGCAAATAAGAGTTACGAAGAATTGCTGACAAATATGCTGTTGAAAAAATATATTAACTCAATAGGCGATCCAAAAATTACTGATACGGAGACTGATATACTTACATTGGGTGAGTTGGATTCAGGCGTTAAGGCGGAAGATTTAACCGTACTTGAAAGACAAAAGAGACTTGATAAAAAAATATACGAAATGATGCCGGCAGCAGATGATACATATAGATTAAAATTCACAAAAATACATTCCGGATTCAGCAAAGAACAGCAGGCTTTTGCTATAAACGGCATTATAAAACTGTTAACTTTATATGCCGATAGCGATGTTAACGAAACGATTGCGGTAAATACAAATGTGATTAATATGGCTAACGTCAAATCAATACTGACGGCCGCATAAAAATTAAAATAAAAAAATAAAAAAAACACGGATTTTTAATCTGTGTTTTTTTTATGCTAAAATAACCTGATGAAAATTTTAAAGATAATTTTTTCGTTTTTGATGCTGCCTCTGGTGCTGGTTTCAATATATGAACTGATAAAACTTATTCTTGATTTTGCCGTTAAAAGCAATATGACGGCCGCGCCTTTTTGGATAGGGATAATAGTTTATTTTTTATTTCAGGTTATATTTTTCAAACCTATGAGAACTTATGTTTTCGGGCATGAATTAACGCACGCCGTTGCCGGTTTGCTAAGCGGAGCTCAGATTAAAAAAATTAAAGTTTCAAAAAACGGCGGAAGCGTCACTCTGACCAAAGACAGCGTTTTTATTTCGCTTGCGCCTTATTTTGTGCCTTTTTATTCATTGATTATAATAATTATATATTTGAGTCTCGGCTGGTTTACCGATACAAGGCCTTTTTATCCGTATTTTTTATTTTTGTCGGGCTTTGCTTTGGCATTTCATTTCGCATTGACGTTTTATGCGTTAACAATCGGGCAGGAAGATTTGAAAACTTACGGTGTGTTCTTCTCTTTTATTTTTATATGTTTTATAAACTGTATCATAATATCGCTTATTTTAATTTTAATATTTCCGCAGTATATAAATATAAGCGGTTATTTTCATGATGTCGGCGCGGATGCGTTTTTTACGTATAAGTATATATTCGCAAAAATATCGCATTTAATTAAATCATAGAAAAAATTTGACTAAAATCTCAAAAAAAGGCATAATTTAACGAAAATTAACAAGGAGTATACAGCAATGAAAGAAGGAATTCACCCTAAATATGTAGAGGCTACTGTCAGTTGCGCTTGCGGTTATACATTTAAAACGCGTTCTACGAAACCGGCGATAAAGCTTGAAATATGTTCAAATTGCCATCCGTTTTTTACCGGTAAACAGAAACTCATAGATACGGCCGGAAGAGTAGAAAAGTTCCAAAAGAGATTTGTCGCAACCGAAGGCAAAACAGTCGTAAAAAAGAAAGCGGAAAAGAAAGTTGGAAGAAAAAAAACAACGTCAAAAAAATTATTGACGTCTACGCCTAAAAAGACGGCTAAAACCGTAGTCGCAAAAAAAGAAACTAAAAAAGACAAATAGCGTAAAAATAAAATATGGCCGCGGTTAAATTTATTAATCCGGCCGTATTTTTTTTATGCCCGAAAGAGAACTTTATGTTAAAAGAAAAACTTGAAGAACTGAATAAAAAATTTATTGATATCGAAAGCAAACTCAGCGAAATTTCGGTTTCGGCCAATCAGGATGAATTTAAAAAACTTTCAAAAGAACATTCCTATCTTAGTCCGATAGTGGAAAAATCAAAAGAATATTTTAAACTGCTCAACGACATCAATAATCTTGAAGAATTGAAAGATTCGGCGGATAAAGAAATGAAAGAATTGGCGGCGGCTGAATATGAAGAAGCCGTCGTAAAAAAAGAACAAATGGATTCTGAAATTAAATTGCTTTTGATCCCTCCCGATCCTCACGACGGTAAAAACGTAATAGTTGAAATCAGGGCGGGCACAGGCGGCGACGAAGCGGGCTTGTTTGTCGGCGATTTATTCAGGGCTTACACGAGATTTGCCGAAAGCAACGGTTGGCGCTATGAAGTAGTGGACAGCAATCCTACCGGCATAGGCGGATATAAGGAAATAGTATTTACGCTGGAAGGTTCAAAAGTTTGGAAATACTTTAAATTTGAAAGAGGAATTCACAGAGTTCAAAGAGTTCCGGCGACGGAAGCTTCAGGGCGGGTTCATACTTCCGCAATAAGCGTCGCGGTGCTTCCGGAAGCCGAAGAAGTTGACGTTGAAATTAAACCGGAAGATTTAAGAATAGACACTTACAGAGCCAGCGGCGCAGGCGGGCAGCATGTAAATAAAACTGATTCCGCGATAAGAATTACTCATTTGCCGACAGGAATTGTAGTTGCATGCCAGGATGAAAGAAGCCAGATTAAAAACAGGGCCAAAGCCATGAAAGTTTTAAGGGCTAAATTATATGAGCAGAAAGTTTTGGAATATGAACAAAAAATTTCAAGCGAAAGAAAACAGCAGGTCGGAACCGGAGACAGATCCGAAAAAATAAGGACATATAACTTTCCTCAAAACAGAATAACCGACCACAGAATAGGTTTCAGCGTTTACAACATAACCGAAGTTATGAACGGAGATTTGCGAGAACTGATAGAAAAACTTATTGCATGCGATAACGAGGCAAAATTAAAAGGAGCAAATATCTGATGCTTAACGCATCTAATATTTTTACGCTTTTAAAGTCCGCCGAACAATTATTAAAATCAAACAATATACCGGAACCCGAGACAGACGCTGAAGTTTTATTGGCGGATGTTTTAAACGTCAAACGCGGGCAATTGCCTTTGATAAGAACAAATCCCGTCAGCCCGGACTCATTCAATAAATATAAAAATTATATTTCAAAAAGAATTACAAGACGGCCTGTTGCTTACATATTGGGCAAAACCGAATTTATGGGATTGAATTTTATCGTAAACGAAGATGTTTTGATTCCAAGGCAGGAAACCGAAATTCTTGTTGAAGAAGTTTTAAGCCGGATAAAAATCAATAAATATTCCGAAATTCTTGATATGTGTACCGGTTCGGGCTGCATAGCCGTCTCAGCTGCGAAATACGCAAATGTGTACGTTACGGCGTCGGATATAAGTTTAAAAGCGACAGTCGTTGCCAAGAAAAATGCCGAAATAAATAATGTTTCCGACAGAATTAATTTTATCACCGGAGATATGTTTTTTAATATACCGGCTAAAAAATTTGATATAATTGTTTCAAATCCTCCGTATATTGCGGAAAAAGAATTTAATAAGCTGGAAAAAGAATTGTCGTTTGAGCCGAGAAAGGCTCTTGTAGCTGATGAAGACGGATTGTTTTTTTACAGGCGGATAGCGCAAAATTCAAAAAAATATTTAAATCAAAACGGATTGATAATCGTTGAATTAAACGCGACTATTGCGGAACTTATAACGGAAATATTCAGCGCGGCAGGATATAAAAAAATAAAAATTTTAAATGATTTTTCCGGTTTAAAAAGGGTTTTGGTAACGAAAAATGGATAAAATAATTATAACGGGCGGCAGGCAGTTAAAAGGCGGCATAAATATATCCGGTTCAAAAAATTCGGCGCTGCCGATTTTATTCGCGACGCTTTTAACCGACGAAGAATGTAAAATCAAAAATGTTCCTACTCTTGCCGATATCAAAACAACGGTTGACTTTTTAAATTTTATAGGAAAACCTGCTTTAAAAAATAAAGATATCGTCAAAGCCGGCAAATCAAAAAAATTAAACCATATCGCTCCGTACGATTTAGTCCGCAAAATGAGAGCAAGCGTGCTGGTTATGGGTCCGCTTCTTGCAAGGCTGGGCGAAGTAGACGTTTCTCTGCCGGGCGGATGCGCAATCGGGGCAAGACCAATAGACATTCATCTTGATGCGTTCAAACAAATGGGCGCAAATATTGAACTCAAAGATGGATATGTCAAAATAACCGCCTACAGCGGGCTTAAGGGCGCGGATATAGAATTCAGATTTGCAAGCGTCGGGGCGACCGAAAACGTTATGCTTGCAAGCGCATTGGCAAAAGGAACAACCAGAATTATAAATGCCGCCAAAGAACCGGAAATATCGGATTTAGCCGATATGCTTGTAAAAATGGGTGCAAAAATTTCCGGAGCCGGAACAAAGATTATAACCATTGAGGGAGTTGAAAAATTATCGGGATGCTGCCATGAAGTAATTCCTGACAGAATAGAGGCGGCGACTTACATGATAGCCACGGCAATCACTAAAGGAGACGTAACCTTAAAACATACAAATGCTTCGCATTTGAGCGATGTAATAGATAAGCTTATTCAGTCCGGTTTAAATATAAAAATAAAAGAAAACGAAATAAAAGTAAAATGGGTAAAAGATTTAAAACCGATAAATGTAAAAACTGAAATTTATCCGGGATTTCCTACGGACATACAGGCCCAGTGGATGGCTCTTATGTGCGTTGTTAAGGGCAGTTCAATCGTTGAAGAAACGGTTTTTGAAAACAGATTTTTGCATGTCGGCGAACTGCAGAGATTCGGGGCCGATATCAGAATAGAAGGCAACAGCGTTTATGTTAACGGAGTTGATAAACTTTCGGGCGCTCCGGTAATGGTGTCCGATTTAAGAGCGGGCGCGGCATTGGTTCTTGCCGGTTTATGCGCCGTCGGAAAGACCGAAGTTTTAAGGATTTATCATTTGGACAGAGGATACGAAACGCTTGAAAAAAAGCTCAGAAAACTTGGCGCCAATATAAAAAGAGTAAAAGCGGATTAGGAGTTTTAAAATGAGTTATGATGAAGACTTAAAGGCAAAATACGGCAGAAACGGCAATTCCGCCAAATCAAATGAGAATAATACCGCCGTTACGGAAAATTCCGATTTAAAACAGGATGAAAATTCAGCGGCTGAAAAAACAACCGTTAACACAGAGCAGGATTCGGCTCAAAATCTGATAGAACGCCAAATAACGGATGAGAAAAGAAATAAAAAAATAAAAACGGTAAAACCCGAAACTTCTTTGGTTAAATTTTTGAAAATCATCGTTTATATTGCTATAATCACAACGGTATTATCAATAATTACGGCATTTATCGCCAGAACCGACGTCAATACCGAAAGTGAGGCGGTAATAGAACAGATTAAAAAAGCCGAAGATTTATATTTTAACTCAACCGGAAGATATTGCTATTTTTCAAAGACAAATTATAATGAAACGTTGGGAGTTGATCTGTCAAAACGGAAATATTTCGTAAGTTATGAGGTTGTTCCGAATATTGAATTCGGCAATTACGAGATAAAATTGTACGGCGCGACAAATGCTTTTACCGTAACGTATTATGTGATAAAAAACTTTATTGTTAATAAAGATTAGAAGTTTCTTTTATTTTAATTGAAGATAAAAACCGGAGGCAATAAATGAAAAAAAGTATAATAGCGTTAATGTTGTTATTTTGCGTATCGGCGGCATATTCATTTGATATAGTTCCTAAAGTCGGATTGGATCTCGACGGCACGTTTAAGTCTGATTATGAAGTAAAACCGTGCGGAATCGCCGTAGGCGCCGAGGGGAGATATCAGATAAGCAATTATTTTAAAGCTTTGGCTGGTTTTGATTTTCTGCCGTCACGTTCAATAAAAACTCTTGTTGATGCCGGAACGGTATCGTATTACTCGGGTAAAAATTTTTCTTTTCTGCCGGTTTATATAGGCGTGATGGGGTATCCTTTGGGCAGCGAAGGAGAATATAATCCTTATGTTAAGTTTGATGTCGGATATAATATTCTTTTTAGTGTTGACGACGGCAGTAATACGTCTGGCGGCATGTATTATGCATTCGGGTTTGGATTTGAGTTATATGAAAAATACATAGCCGAAATTTCGTCGGCCTATTGTTTTGCGTCCGATAACGGAACGGATGTTTCTTATAAAAAAATCGGATTTAAACTGGGATATAAATTTACAATATAATAAGGGGCTTTAAAAAATGTCACAACTTACGTCATCGCTTCAATGGAAATCGCTGCAAAATCTTTATAACGGCAAAATGAAATCCGCTCATATGAGGGATTTGTTTAAAAATGAAAACCGTTATTGCGAGTTTAACGTCAGATTGGACAATCTCGGCATAACTTTTGATTATTCAAAAAATATTATAGACGGCCAAACAATGCAGATGCTGTTTTCGCTCGCCCAGGCCGGCGACGTGAAAAACTGGACTAAAAAAATATTTTCCGGCGAGAAAATCAACTGGACGGAAAAAAGGGCGGTTTTACACAGCGCTTTGAGAAATATGTCGGGCAATCCTGTTTTTGTTGACGGCAAAGACGTAATGCCTGAAATAAATGAAGTCTTAAATAAAGTTAAATCGTTTACGGATGATTTAAGAAAAGGAAAATGGCTCGGTAAAACGGGCAAAAAAATACAATCTGTCGTTAATATAGGAATAGGCGGATCCGATTTGGGGCCTAGAATGGTTTGCGAAGCTTTAAAATATTACGCCGACGGTCCGGAAGTTTATTTTGTCTCAAATATTGACGGGGCCGATATTTATGAAGTTTTAAAAAAACTTGACCCCGAAACATCTTTGTTTATAGTAGCTTCAAAAACGTTTACGACGCTTGAAACAATTACAAATGCAAATACAGCAAGAAAATGGCTTGTTGAAAAACTCGGAGAAGACGCCGTCAAAAATCATTTTGTGGCATTGTCTACAAATAAAGAAAAAGTCGCGCAGTTCGGAATAGATACTAAAAATATGTTTGAGTTTTGGGATTTTGTGGGCGGCAGATATTCAGTCTGGTCGGCCATAGGACTTCCGATAGCGTGCGCCGTGGGTTTTGATAAATTTAAAGAATTTCTTTCCGGCGCTTATGAAATGGACCAACATTTTATAAATACTCCTTTTGAAAAAAATATACCGGTTATAATGGCGTTGCTCGGGATATGGTACAACAATTTTTTCAATGCCCAAAGTTATGCAGTTTTACCGTACAGCCAGTATCTTCACAGATTTACTGCTTTTTTACAACAATCCGATATGGAAAGTAACGGAAAAACAATAGACAGAGACAGTAACAAAGTTGACTATGAAACAGGGCAGATTTTATGGGGAGAACCCGGAACTAACGGACAGCATTCTTTTTACCAGCTTATACATCAGGGCACAAAACTGATACCGGCTGATTTTATAGGTATAGTAAATCCTCCGGAAAAAATCGGAGACCACCACAATAAACTTATGTCAAATTATTTTGCCCAGACGGAAGCGCTTGCGTTCGGTTTGACGAAAGAACAGGTAATTGAAACTTTAAAAAAAGGCAAATATTCGCAACAGGATATGGAAATGCTTACTCCTCATAAAGTTTTTGACGGGAACAAACCGACAAACAGTATTCTTCTTGACGAACTTACTCCGAAAACTTTGGGAGCTCTGATAGCTTTATACGAACATAAAATATTTGTCCAAGGCATAATTTGGAGAGTAAACAGTTTTGACCAGTGGGGAGTTGAGCTTGGCAAAGTTTTGGCAAACGTTATTTTACCGGAGCTTGAAGAAAAAACGCAAAACAGCCATGATTGTTCCACAAGTTCTCTTATAAAACAATATTTGAAATTGAAAAAAAATTAATAAGGAGAAATTTATGTTTTTAAACTTGAAAGAAATCTATCTGCCGGCTTGGCAAATATTTTTGAAAAACTGGTGGGAATACATAGTGGTCACGTTGGTTATGTTTATACTTGTGTTTATTCCTTTTGTAGGCGCTATTCTTCAAGTTTTTGTGATTTTTTCTATTATTAACGCCATGCTTAAAGCCGTAAAAAATAATCAGATAAATTTTTCGGATTTTTTAAAGTTTAAGGATATATTCAATTTTAAAACCGTAGCATTCGCCGCTGTATTGGGGATATATTATTTTTTAATACAGAACTTTCCTTCGGTATCAATATTGCTGTCTCTTTTCGGAGCAGTTTTAAGCGTTATATTTTTCCCGGTTTTCTGCGTACTTATTGATAAAAATTTTACAATAAAAGATACTATATTATATTCCGCCAAACTAACAAAGGGCGTAAGAGCCGAGATAGTTTTTATTATGTTAATGAATTTGCTTATTGGTATTGCCGGCGCGTTTTTATTGTTTGTCGGAGTTTTTGTCGCTATGCCGGTTGCGCTTATAGCAACCGTAAAAGTTTATACTTTGTTGGAAAACAGATTAAATTCACAAACGCCTCAAATTTAATTTTTTACAAAAATTTCACAAATTTTTGTTGAAAAATGAGAGAAAATAGGCTATAAGGTTCTTATGGAGAACTTAAAAAAGTTTCATGTGATTATTGCATACTTTATAAGTTTTGTCATTTTGTTCTCTTCGTACCTCCCGGTTGCGGGAATGTACGACGCTTTTTCAGACGATGTGGAACAGGCTTATAAATCAACCAAGATATCCGATTATTATAATCTGATAGCCCTTCTTCCTATAAAACTTGTTAATAAATTTGTCGCCAATAATATAGATATACAAAATACAGTAAATAAAACTGCGTCGGAAAAACAGAGTAATAAAAATAAAAAACAGCATAATTATAATTTTGACGTAGCTTTTACCAATAATACGGTAAAAGAAAATACGGATAATTTCAGTTTTGCGGGCGCGCAAAAGTTTTTGCCGTCGCCGTTAAAATTTAATTTTAGTTCATACGTAAATTATGCGAATGATTACTCTGGTTTTTTTATTGTAATAATGCTTTTTTGTTTCAGGCTTCTTGCAAGAGGAGATACTGAAGATAATATAAAAAATATAAATATAAAATGGTTCCGTCTTGGTTAAATACAAGACGGAATTTTTATTTTGGAGAGAATTATGAAAAAGATTTTTAAAAAACTTACAAAAATCGTAAATCTTAAAAAAACGGTTGCATTGGCAACTGCCGTAATTTTTGTCTCTACGACGGTAGTCGGTCAGGGATATGCGGGAATTATACCCGGAGCGGCGCCGGTAGTAAACAGCGCGGCGCTGGGAGAGATAGCCAATAAGGTGATACCGTTTAACATAGGCAAGATAACGGACGCGCTATACAGCGGCAAAAGCGGGAGCATAGTAATAAACATACAGGATCTGCACAGCCACGCGGAGACGCAGAAGAATATAAGCACGATACTTGAGATACTTGATAAGAAGTACGGATTGGAGAGGGTATATGTAGAAGGAGCGTACGGGGAAGTAAACACGAAGTGGTTAAGCGGAGTAAAAGATAAGAAGATAAAAGAAGAGATCTTGAATAATATGTTGGAGAGCGGCAGGTTGACGGGGAGCGAATATTACGCGGTAGAAAGCGGCAGAGAGAGAGTGATAGAGGGTATAGAAGATAAGAAGATATATGTAGATAATTTAAAG
>JAHDRN010000015.1 GCA_018433245.1 Candidatus Proruminimicrobium quisquiliarum | reverse complement strand
TCTTCTTATAGAACTCGTTTTATGTAAAAACAAAGCATTAAGAAATTGTACCATTGTGGTTGCCACTATAGGAGAACTCCAATTTTCGGTTAATAATTTATATTTTTCATTGTTCTCATCATTGTCATCTAAAACAATATTAGAATGATGTTCCAATAAAACATCATCACTGTTAATAAATTTTCTTATTTCTGAACTATTTTGTTCCAGAATAGACATATAAGGAGCTATATAAAAAATATGTTGTTTTGAATATTTATGAGCATGCTTTAAAGCATATCTTAAAGCAGACAATGTTTTTCCGCCACCGGTTGGAATAACTAATCTATAAATCCCTGTTTCTTTTTCTGCAAAATTCAAACAAATATCAGATATTTCTTGTCTTACTTTTGAAATTTTATTATTTGTTTTTAAATTACCAAGATTTTTATTTAAATTTTCTAAAAGTTCATTAAACAAATTTGAATTGTTTTTTATTTTAGGCACTTCTTTATTATCCATAAAATAAGCAGTATCTGTTCTATCACTATCTATAACATATGATAGAATTAATCTCTCTAACATTCCTAAATAAAATTTACCGTTATCCTCATCAAAAGACTTAATATTATTTACAATATTATTTATTTCTTCCATTGATTTATTAAATATTTTTTTTATTTTATCAACATTAACATCATGTTCTTGTAAAGCTTTTTCTAGTTCTTCTTTAGTTTGTTCAATATCTTTATGCATACGTTCAATAAATTTATTTTTGCTTTCAGTAGAAATACAATCGTATAAGCCATGATGAGAAGATATTGCTAAAGAAATCAATTCTGATGTTAATAATTGAATACCTTCTTTATTATTATGAAAAGTTTCATATATAAATTTTGCTCCGGATGTAGAGTGGTCTACTTCTCCCCTATGAACACTTTTAGTATCATATACAGAATGATTTAAATATTCAGAAAATTTATAACAACTTTTACCAATATCATGTAAAAGCCCTGCTAGAAAAACTGTTTCTTTTAAATTTGGTTTTGAGATTAATTGTTTGGAAAGATTTGCCACATTATAATTATGTTCTTTTACTGTCTGTATTCTCTTAAGGTCATTAGCTATATGAGCAGGAAATGTCATTTTGTTTCCTTGTTCTTTAAGATTTCATAGTTTTGAGCGAAGTAAAGAAATTTTAAGTTGAAGTGTACATAAGTAAAGCGAAGCGACGGTACATAAGACTTAAAATTTCAAAACTGCAGCCAAAAATATCAAATCGCTATATTTATTATTTATAAATGTTATACGGAAAAATATTTTGTAGCAAACTCCCTAAACGAACATTCGTATTTCTTGATGTTACTGAAATAAACTTCAAATCTTCTAAAAACATCTTTATCTTTCTGCAAAAATTCAAAATATTTTCTGATTTCATCGGCATTTTTACATTTATCATTGTAGCATGTGTCCGCTTTACTGATCATTTCTCCGTGGAAATTGGCGGATTTATTTACGTTTACAACCGAAACTTCAGGAACTCTGTTATTTTTAAGCGTTTTTATTTTTCTAAAATTATATATTCTTGAAAGCATATATGTGAAATATCTGTCGGCTTCAGGCAGCGAATACCCGATAAAACACCAGTAATCGGCTTCCGCAAGAACATTTTCCATTTTATCCCAGACCTGCGCTATATATTTATTAACGTATGTTCTGTTGTTTGCGGGATGCACTATATAAGGTTCAAGAGTTGCGGAACCGCAGTGATAACATTTTATACCGTCTACAAGTTCTATCGGATTTCCCTGCTGTGAAATTCTTGAAAAAACTTTTCCGCATGTTTTGCAAAAAAGCCAGTTTATGGAACCGTGAGGTCTTAACAGATATATTTTTCTCTTTCTCGGACGATGGAACCAGTCTTGAAGATCGTAATTGCCGAGTTCTATTCCAAAATCAACATCGTACGTTTTGTTTTCGTCCTCGTTATACATAGACAGCAGAACTCTGTCAAGACATATATCGTAGTTAAAAGTTATAAAAGAAAAATTGATATCCGTATTTTTATAATTTTCAAAAATTTTCTTGCCTATTACCGTATACGGGCTATAGGGATTTTTATTGAAAACATTATGTTCTTTCAGTTTGGCATCGGTCAAAGTTGCAAACATAATGCCTTCTATAAGCATATCGTAATATTTTTTTATTTCTTCATGTTTTAACAAACCTATATTATGCCCTTGGCTTATTGAAGTTTCAAGTATATTGAATATTGCCTCAAGGCTTATATTTTCAAGCGGCACATCGGAATTAAAAACTGATTTTAAAAGTTTTTTTATTCCGTCAGAGACTTTTTTATATTCATTTTTATGAAGCCCCTGCCTGTTGCGCATTGCGAATTTTCTTTTAAGAATATTCTGCAATATTTCATTTTGGATAGGCAGGTTATCATCCTTGCTTGCTCCGGCGCCCATTATAAAAACATATTTTTTTGAAGGGTTTATTTTAAATTTTTTCATTTATTCCCCACCGTATAAATTTCTTATTTGACAATATATTTTGCTCTCGCAAAAATATTAAAAGCGTTTAAAGAATTTTCTATAGTTTTGTCCATATCCCAGTATCTGTAAGAACCGAGACGGCCTCCGACTGTAATATTTTTATTTTTGCCGGCTTCGTAAAGATATTTGGCATGCAAAGAATTATTTTCTTTGTCGTTTACCGGATAATACGGTTCTCTCCCGTCTTTATAATCAGCCGGATATTCGTAACAAATTATCGTTTTTTTAGATTCAAAAATCTCTTTTATTTCAGGATGATAATGTTTAAATTCGTGAATTCTCGTATACGGAACATCCAAATCCGCAAAATGCATAGCGGCGTTTCCCTGGAAATCGCGGCGGTTAATTTTTTGCCATTTAAATTTAAGACTGCGCCATTTAAGTCTTCCGTATTTGTAACCGAAAAGTTTATCAAGCGTTCCTGTAAATATTATTTTACAGTCTTTCGGTATTTTTTCGCTTATATCGTAATAGTCAACCGATGTTTTAACTTCAATATTGCGGTGCGTTAAAATTTTACGCAGCAGTTTTGTATATCCTTCAACGGGAATTCCCTGATAAATATCGTAATAATAATTATCATTATAGTTTGTTCTTACCGGCAATCTTGTAATAATTTCAGCCGGGAGATTTTTAGGCTCTGTTCCCCACTGTTTAACCGTATAATTTTTTATCAGCGTTTCATATAATCCCCAACCTATCAGGGATACTGCCTTTTCTTCAAAATTACGCGGATTTTTTATTTTGATTCTTTCTTTTTTTAATAAAGATTCGGCTTCAGAAGGAGTCAGATTCAAATTGTAATATGAATTTATCGTAGCAAGATTGACCGGCATTGAGTAAACTTTACTTTTGCTCGTAATTAAAACTTTATGTTTGTAGCCGTTGAATTCTGAAAATCTGTTGATATAATCCCATACGTTTTTAACGCTTGTATGAAAAATATGGCAGCCGTATTTGTGGCATTCTATGCCGGTCTGCTTATCAGTTTCGCAATAACAGTTGCCGCCTATATGGTCTCTTTTATCTATCACAAGAACTTTTTTGTTTAATACCGACGCTATCCTTTCGGCAAAAACAGCGCCCCAAAAACCGGATCCGACAACTATATATTTCAAGCCGTCAAAATTCACGTCTTCCTCTTGCGAAATTTATTCCAGAATGATATTGTAATCTTCCCTGTCTACCGCATCAACCGCAATAATTTCTATTTCTTTTTTAAACAGTTCCGTCAGCCTTGCTTTTCTTTCATTAAAATACTGGGCAACTTCAGGATTAAGTTTTATTTTAATTTTGCCGTAATGTTTTTCTATTTTCATCTGTTCAAGTTCCTGACAAACGTTTATAAAAATAGATTCCTTTGAAAGAACAAGCCCAAGCCCGTGGCAAGTCGGGCAGTTATCGCCCAAGAGCGAAAAAAGAGATTCTCTTTTTCTTTCTCTTGTCATCTCTATAAGTCCGAGTTTGGTTATAGGCCATATTTTAATTTTGGCTTTATCGTTTTTGGCTGCGTTTCTTATTTCTTCAAGAACTTTCTTTCTGTTTTTTTCTTTTTTCATGTCAATAAAATCTATGACTATAATTCCGCCTATATTTCTTAATCGCAGCTGTCTGGCGATTTCGTTTGCGGCTTCAACATTTGTCATTGTAACGACTTCTTCCTGCGTATTGTTATTGCCGGTAAATTTTCCGCTGTTTACGTCTATTGCGCACAAAGATTCCGCTTCCTGTATTATTAAATATCCTCCGGAAGGAAGCCTTGCTTTGTTTGATCTGAGTCTTTTAATTTCTTCCTCTATGCCGTATGCTTTAAAAATCGGCTGTTTGCCTTCATATAAAGCTATCCTGTCTTTAAGTTCCGGAGATACCGTCTCAACGAATTCCGCAACGTCTTTCAATTCTTTCGGATTGTCTATGTGCATCAGCGTTACGTCTTCGTTAAAATGGTCTCTTACTGTTTGGAACACTACTCCCAAATCTCTGTGAATGGGGGTTCCGAATTTTGCGTTATTGAATCTTGCTATGATAGAAGCCCACAGCCTTGAAAGATATTTTATCTCTCTTTTTATTTCATCTTCGGTTGCGTCTTCGGCTTCAGTTCTTACGATAATTCCGCCGGCCAAATCTGAATCCGCTTTTAAATTCTTAACTATATTTTTTAATCTTGAGTATTCATCTTTGTCTTCTATCTGTTTTGATACGCCGATATTATTGCTGAAAGGCATATATACCAAAAGACGCCCGGGCAGCGAAATATCCATCGTCACTTTCGGACCTTTTGTATTAATAGGTTCTTTATATATCTGAACCATTATCTCCTGTCCGACTTTTAGCATATTTTCAATATTATGTTCGTTTTTGGCAGCCACAATATCGTCTTTTGACAAATATGCGCTCTTACCGAATCCTATATCAACAAAAGCCGATGAAAGCCCCGTAACTATGTTCTGGACCCTGCCTTTATAAATATTATTCAGTATCTTTTCGGATTCTCTTCTTTCAATAAAAATATCCGAGAGTTTGCCGGTTTCCAAAACCGCGACTCTTGTTTCTTCATGCGTCCTGTTTACTACTATTTCTTTTGTCATTTAATTTCCTATTTTAAAATTTTTCTGTCTCTTAAAAACGAGAACATTTTCTTTGACAGATTGTACAGACTGTAATCCATATTGCCGGTAAATTCAAATTTATTCTGAAAAAACAGCATTCCGCCGTTTGTTTCTGCTATGTGGTTTTTTACAACTTCGTTTATTTTAACGTCATCTGGATAACTCGCAAAAATCAGTTTAACGTTATTTTTATCGGATAAATTTTTAATCTTATCCAAATCGCTCAAGACCCAGTCCAGTATCGTACGGTGTTTAATTTCATAATTTGAAGTATTTAGCGTCGTTATTGCCGTAATTTCATCCGAAACATCTCCGGCGACCGTATGAACGGCGCGGGCGAAATACAAAATATCGTTTGAAATTCCTCCTTTATACGACATATATAAATACATAAGCCCTTTATAGCACATATTTCTGCCGTTTCGTATATCAACAAGAATTCCCTCTTCAAAAATTTTCAATGCGTTTGTTTCGGCGTTTTCTTTTTGTTCCAGCAAATAAAGAGAACCCAAAGCGTAATAAAACATACTATGGCTTGATTTTTTTGATATTATGCCGAAAAGAAAATCTCTTGCTTGAACGTATTTTTTTTCTCTTATCAGCTGCCATGCGTAAGAATATGCCGAAACGGACGCTATTGTGTTCGGATCTTCCTTAAAATTGCCGCTTAAAGCGTAAAAATTCGGAATTACTTTAGGTTTATATTCGCTTCTTGCGTTATTTGAAAAAATTTGTCTGCCGGCAAGCTTAAACAAAGAAGTCTTCTGCTCGTAAATATCCATAATTTCTTCGTTTATTTGTTTTAATGTCTTGTCGTTTGTCTTTTTAGCATTCTTTTTTTTACTCTGCGACAAATATGAGGAAAATCCTTTTAAATTATACTGGTTTGCTTCTCCTACCGTAATTATAACCGTTTTGGGAGGATAATTTTTCGCATTGAAATACTTTAAAAATTCAAAACATTCCGTGGTATTGAAATCAAATCTTGTAAATTTTTTCAGTCTTATGGTATTTTTTCCGTAATTGTCGTCCATAAGCGTCTGAAGCATATCGGCATATTTTGTAACAAAATTATCGCCCAGATGTATATTGTCGGTAACATACAGTATAACGCGTTCTTCGCAAAAAACCGTTTCCGCCGCAAAAATAAACGCAAAAACAAGAAGCGTTAAGATTTTAAATCTCATAAATGTTTTCATTTTTTTCCGCGTAAAGTTTATTTCTTTTAATATTTAAAATTTTAATATCGTCTTCGCTCAAACCGGAAAGACTCCCAAGCACAGCGCTTAATTTTAAATTTTTATTTTGTCCGAATCTAAGAAGTATTTTCAGTTCATCGTCGCCGGTTTTTTCAATCCCGGCTATCAGAGGCTTAGCATCAACTATACTTTCTTTGCCTTTCTTTATCTTAACAATCGGAATAGTCTCGGCTTCAAGAAATTCTTTTATGCGCTCAGCTTCCACTTTCAAACCGCGGACATAATATTCGGCAAGATTAACAAGCATATCCGCAGCGGGAAATTTCAAAGGCATTTGTTTAACTTCCTCTATAGCGTAACCTTCCGGAAGCTGGCCGGCAACAGCCCGTTTAATTATATCTAAATTAACTTTATCTGTAAAATATAAATCGGCATATTCGCAGTCGCTTTCATAACCTACGGAAATCGCCGGACCGAAAGACATTTTTATCTGTGGGCTGAATCCGGCCGTATATGAAACCGGAAGCTGCGTTCTTTTTATTACTCTGCGCAAAAAATCTATCTGCTCAAGATGAGAAATATATTTAACGGCTCCTTTTCTTGAAAATTTTAAAAGAACTCTGAAAGAGCTTTGCGTATTCTGAGTCTTTATGCATACCGTATTTTTCGGCAGTTTAGAATCGTCAGGCAAACCGTCATACTCAGAATCGCCGGTTTCAACAATTCCGCTCAGATAATCAGAATAAAGATGCTCTTTTGCCACGCCAAGTTCTATATGATGCCACGGCATAATTTCGTTTTTATCTCTTTTTCTGTAAACGTAAAAATCAAGGTCAAGCCCTTCGCTTTTTAAACATTCTTTCCATGTTTCAAAATTAAATTTATCGGACCACTGGTCAAATCTCAGTCCTTTCTGCCAAGCAAGATATATGACTTTTGAAAGCCTTCTGTCTCCTCTTGCAAGAACAGCCTCCAAAATGCTTGCGGAATAATCATGCGCTTTTATCGTCGCCGGCGTTTCATTTTTTATTTTTTTTATCGTTTCTCTCATATAATCGGAGGCAAACATCGGTTCCCATTGGAAAGCGGTCTGGGCTTTAGGGACAAAAGGAGAAACCGTAATATTGAATTTCAAACCTTTCGCCTGCTGTTTTATTTTTTTTATCAATGCGCTAACAGCCTCAATGTCATCTTTTGTTTCCGTGGGAAGACCTATCATAAAATAAAGTTTTATGGTGCGCCAGCCCATATCGTAAGCGGTTATAAGCGTATTGATTATTTCTTTCTCCGACAGATATTTTCCTATGACGTTTCTCAATCTGTCCGAACCGGCCTCCGGAGCAAAAGTAATAGTCGGTTTTTTATCCCTGTTGATATATTCGGCGACTTTTAAAGAAAAAGTGTTGCATCTCATTGAAGGAAGCGAAATATTTAAATTATTGCCGGCATATTTTTCATTTGTCCGGCAAAGCAGATTTTCAAGATTTTTATAATCCGTGCATGAAAGAGACGAAAATGCGATATCTTCATACCCGGTTTTTTTAAGTCCTTCGTCCACCAAAGACATAATCGTTTCCGGATTTCTGGTTCGCCAGGGCCTGTAATATTTTGAAGCCTGGCAGAATCTGCATCTTCCTATGCAGCCTCTGGCTATTTCAATATTAAGCCTGTTATGCACTGTTTCAACAAACGGAACTATTTTATCTTTATGAAAAAAAGCTTTATCAAGTTCAACCGTCGTCTTTTTTACTTTTTCAGGAATACCGTTTTCAACGGTTTTTATTTCTTTTACCGTATTATCCTGATTATAAGACACTTCATAAAATGACGGAACATAAATACCTTCAAGTTTTAAAAATGCTTTCAAAATTTCTTTGCGCGTTAAAGATTTTTTTTTGCTTTCTCGGTAAATTTCTATAAGCTCGGGCAAAACTTTTTCGCCGTCTCCGATTACAAACAAATCAAAAAAATCGCAAAAAGGCTCCGGATTAGCCATCGCCGGACCGCCGCCGATAATAATAGGATCTTCTTCATTTCTGTCTTTTGAAAAAACCGGTATTTCAGACAAAGAAAGCATATTTACTATATTTGTTCCGACAAGTTCGCACTGAAGGGTAAATCCCACGATGTCAAAACTTTTAAGAGAACTTTTTGATTCAAGAGAAAAAAGAGGAATATTTTTATTTTTAATAATGTTTTCAAGGTCAACGTCAGGCGCAAAGGCTCTTTCGCATCTGGCAAGTTTTTTTTCGTTTATAAGATGATATAAAATTTCAATTCCTAAATTTGAAGCGCCCACTTCATAAATATCCGGGAAACAAAGACATATTGAAACGTCTTGTGTCATATCGGGTTTATGCGAATTTATTTCATGGTTTATATATCTTGACGGTTTTTGGACAAAAGGAAGAATTTTATCTAAGTTGTTCATGTATGTATTATACTATATTCAATAATGCTTTTATATCATAAATTTGTGAAAACCCTGTGATTTATAAAATATTTTTGAGTTTTTACCGCATTAAAGTACAGTCTTTTCTTTTGGTTGCTACCGCATTAGAGCATGTCCATGACTTTAATATTTTTTTACTGTAAAAATTTAAAAATGATAAATTTTTAGGCTCTGTTGTCCGCAGTAAATTTCGTTACATTATGTAGTAAGAAATTTACAAGTTCGGAGCCGGCAGTAAAAAATATAAAGTCATATGCTCTGCGGTGGGTCTTTTTGGTTACTTTTTGGACTCGTGACAAAAAGTAACTTTTCTGCCTTTAAAAGGCTATTTAATCCCTGATAAACCTTCTTATATGAATTGACAGCAATATCCCTATGGCGACCATTGACGAAGTCATACTTGAGCCTCCGTAAGACACAAGCAAAAGCGGAAGTCCGGTAGCAGGCATCAGGCCCGTAACCATTCCGATATTTATAACGGCGTTAAAAGAAAACATCGTGGCAATACCGGTTGCTACGTATGAACCGTATCTGTCTCTTGAATTTCGCGCAATAATCATCGCTCTCCATATAAAAAACAGATAAAATAAAATCGTCAGCTGTGAAATCAGATATCCGCCTTCTTCGCCTATAACGGCAAAAATAAAGTCTGTTCTTTGTTCCGGCAAAAATCCAAGCTGCGTCTGCGTTCCTTTAAAAAATCCTTTTCCTATTATTTGTCCGGATCCTATTGTTATTTTTGACTGTATAACGTTATAACCGGCTCCTCTTGCGTCAAGAGAAGGATCCAAAAATACTATAAGCCTTTTTCGCTGGTATTCTTTAAGCGACTTTTCAACGACTATCGACGAAAAACTTCCAGCAAAAACAAGCAATAAAAAAATTACAGGATAGATTACCGGCATTTGGATTCTCAATTTATACATAAACCATTTTATTAAAAAAACCAAAACCGATATTGACAATAAAACTATAAGAGCTGTCGGTAAATCAGTATATGCCTTTAACATAAAAGACAGTATTTGGCTTGACTGCAAAACTTCCGGCTGTAAATTAATAAACGTTATAAACAGAGGTATTCCCATTGCAAGTCCGCCGTAAAGAATAATACTAAGAAGATATCTTATTTTTACGCCGGCTGCGTACAATAAAATCAAAGTAATCGGATAGTACGGAAGCGTGGACGAAAAATCAGGCTGAAGCATTATTAAAAATATATGCCCGCCCAATATTAAAAGAGCTTTGCAGAATGTTGTAAATTTTCTTATTTCACGCCAGTATTTATCAAGAAATGCCGATAAAACCAAAATAAACATTATTTTCGCAAATTCCACAGGCTGCAGAGAAAAAAATCCGAAATTAAACCATCCTTTCGTTCCCTTAACCGTGGCTCCGAATATCAAAACGGCAATCAATAACAAACATGATATTATGTATATGTATCCGCTGAAATGTTTATAATACTGGTAATTAAAACTTGAAAAAACAAGCACGAAAAAAAGTCCCACGCAAATGGCGATGAACTGTGTTGTAATAAATTTGAAAGGATTCATGTAATTTATGCTTGCGGAATAAATTGATATAAATCCTACGGCTATAATAAACAAAAGAGAAATGAAAAAAAGCCAGTCGGTATTATCGAGTATCCTTGCAAATATTGTTTTATTTTTTATCATAAATTCTCTTTTATCGGTTTTTGTTTAAGATTCTGTTTTTTTACGTCTTTATTTTCAATTTTATCTGTTTCATCGTATATATTAAAATGTTTTTTAAATATCTCTCTTGCAATCGGCACGGAATTTGTTCCGCCGCCGCCTCCGTTTTCAACAATAACGGCAACCGCAAGTTCCGGATTTTCAGCCGGAGCGTAAGCAATCATCCATGCATGGTCAACTCCCTGCGGATTTTCAGCCGTACCTGTTTTTGCCGCCACGGTTAAATCTTTAAAATACGTTCTTCTCGCCGTTCCGTTTTGAACCGCTTCAGTCAAAGCTTTATTAAGAGTCTTCCAAATCCGCATATCAATTTCCAGTTTATCGGCTATCTCTTGTTCATGCTGGTAAAGAACCTCATTTGTTTTAGGATCTTTTATATTTTCAACCAGATACGGAGTATAAAAAATGCCGTCATTTGCAACGGCCGATATCATTGACGCCATCTGCAAAGGAGTGACCCATAACGCGCCTTGTCCTATAGCCAATATAACAGTATCCCCCTGAAGCCATGTCATTTTCATTTTCAGTTTTTTCCATTCAGGAGTAGGAACAAAACCTTTTTTTTCATAAGGTATGTCTATGCCGGTCTGTTGGCCTAAATGAAACATTTTTGCATATTTTTCAAGTACTCTTACTCCCAATTTTAATCCCAGTTTATAAAAATATATGTTGCAGGATTTTGCCGTAGCCGTAATTAAATTTACCGTTTTATGTCCTTCTTTAAACCAGCATGCGTAATGCCTGTCTCCGAGTTCAAAACTGCCCGTGCAGTATTCGGTATGAGACGGATCGAAATCAAGATTATCCATTGCCGCTATGAAAGTTATAACTTTAAAAATAGAGCCGGGCGGATATAACGCCTGAATAGCCCTGTTAAACAAAGGCAGGTTTCTGTCTCTGAGATAATTAGCGTATTTTTTTGTAAAAACATCGTTTGTATCATAACCGGGACATGAAACCAAAACTTTAACGGCGCCAGTTTTAACGTCAATTACAACGGCCGATCCTCTTCCGGTAGTGGATTTTTCTAACGCTTCATAAGCGACTTTTTGCAGATCGGCGTCAATAGTTAAAAAAACGCTGTTTCCCGTTTCGGGAGAATAATATTTAAACGCTTTTTTAGGCTGGCCTTTGGCGTTTACTTCCAGCTGCAGCCCGCCGTCTATTCCGCGTATATATTTATCATAAGCCTGTTCTATTCCGCCTCTTCCTATAAAATCACCCGGCCTATAATTGTCTTCCTGCATATTTTCAATTTCATCCTGCGTCACTTCGCCCACATATCCCGTAACATGACAGTTTTCAACAGCATTAAAATATTTTCTTTTCGGTATTTTTGTAACGGCTATACCGGGCATGAACAACTTTTTTTCCTGAATTTGAAAAACTTCGTCAAGTGATAAATTATCGGCTATTTGTATTACTCTTTTATATTTCAAACCGGCTTCAATTTCCGGATTTATATCTCTTTTCAATATCGCGCTTAATTGTTCTATGGTATCTTGACTCGGCAATTCATGCTGTTCAAA
Source organism: Candidatus Proruminimicrobium quisquiliarum (assembly GCA_018433245.1). Taxonomy (GTDB): domain Bacteria; phylum Elusimicrobiota; class Endomicrobiia; order Endomicrobiales; family Endomicrobiaceae; genus Proruminimicrobium; species Proruminimicrobium quisquiliarum. The sequence continues at coordinate 7,233 of JAHDRN010000015.1, read as the reverse complement.
AGGATAAAACAAAGCAACGTATCCGAATTCGTTTCCTACTAAAATATTTCCTTTTGCGTCATAAATCAAACCTCTCGGCGCCCGTTCTTTTGAAGTGTTCAATCTCTGCCTTTCGGCAATTTCTTTATAATAGGAGCCGTTGATAATCTGCAAATAAAACAGATTTAACGATAACACGGCGAACATAAAAATAAAAAATATAAGAATATTTTTATGTTTTTCAATAAAAAAGTTGTATGTTGTTTTATTATCGTCGCTCCAGGACATTTTTATTCTCTTCTATATAAGATTTTTAAACCACTGATAAACTGTAGAAAAATTAAAATCGAATAATTTATTATATTCAACATAACATCCGCAGACACAGTCGTCACAGTTTATTTTATTTTTTTGCAGTTCTTTCAGTAAATTTTTTGAATCACATTTAACTCCTTGCATCTGCCCTATCTGAACCGAACACGGATAAACGTATCCGTCGGTGTCTATATTCAAATATATTTTCCCGGCCAGACAATTTTCTTTTTTATTCTTTGCCGGTTTGCAGACTTTGTGCAAATTTTCCCATCTGATAAGATGTTTAAAATACATACCTGAAGAAGCTACGTTTCTGTTTTCTTTTCTTTTTGAATCAATATATTTTAATACTTCAACATATTCTTCGTGTGACGGCAGAAGATTTCCACATTCCGCACCAAGATGTTCGTTATGGTGAAGTATCTGGAAAGTCGTAAAAAAATTATATTTTTTTGAAAGTTCAAGAATATAATCTATATTTTTTCTGTTTATGTTATTTTTTGTCAAAACGGTTATCGTAAAAAATTTTATTTTATTATCATATAAAGTACGCATTGACTGCAAAACTTTATCATAAGCGCCGGCTTCCCTGTTTTTGTCGTGACATTCTCTTAATCCGTCAAAAGAAATGATAACATCGTCCATTTTTTTTATAACGTTAAATTTATCTTTTATAAGATAGCCGTTTGTAACCATAGTTGTGTATAATTTTTTTGTTTTGCAGTAATCAACTATATCTCCGATATCTTCTCTGACTAAAGGTTCCCCACCCCAAAGCCCCAGCCTTTCAACTCCGAGACTGCACAAAATATCTATTACGGATTTTATTTCAGTCAATGAAAGTTCTTTTGTATTTCTAACCGAGAAACCGCAGTAGGCGCATCTTGAATTACATCTGTCTGTAACGGACAACGTGGCAGATACAGGAATTGATTTATTGAACAGTTTATAAGCTAAAACTTTCCCGGCTATATTTATAATTTTAAAAATATTCACAATACACCTGTTAAGAAATCATTTGTCATAATTTCCGCATTTTTCCGATTGTTTTACACCAATTTATTTGATTTTACAAGTATATCTATTTCAGATGTGATTTTCAAATGAAAAACCAGTATATTTTTAGATAAAAAATTATTTATCCAAACTTCTGTATTTTACGGCTTCGGCTATGTGGACGGGTAAAATATCCGGTGAATCTGCCAAATCGGCTATCGTTCTTGCCACTTTTAATATTCTGTCGTAGGCTCTTGCCGAAAACCCGAGTTTTTCTATTGCGTTTTTAAGCAACTCTTTTGCTTTATCGTCCAAAATGCAGTATTTTTTTATTTCTTTAGGCCCCATCTGGGCATTGCAGTAAATTTTTGTATTTTTAAATCTCTCATATTGGATATTTCTCGCTTTTATAACTCTTTGTTTGATTTCATGCGATGTTTCCGATACCGGTTGTTTATCAGTAGTAATTTCATCTATTTTAAGAGCCGGAACTTCTATTTGAATATCTATTCTGTCCATTAAAGGCCCTGATATTTTGGAACGATACTTTGTAATTTGATATTGGTTGCAGGTACATTCTTTATTTACATCTCCGTAATGCCCGCACTGGCACGGGTTCATTGACGCAATAAGCATAAATGATGCCGGAAAAGACAGCGTATTTTTTGCTCTTGATACGGTAACGATTTTATCTTCAAGAGGCTGTCTTAAAACTTCCAAAACGTCTCTTCTGAATTCCGTTAATTCGTCCAAAAACAAAACGCCGTTATGAGCAAGACTTACTTCACCGGGTTTAGGATAAGAGCCGCCGCCTATCAATGCAATTGAAGACGTGGTGTGATGCGGACTTCTGAACGGTCTTTGTTTAACTAAACTTTCGCCTGCCTGAATAAGCCCCGATACAGACCATATTTTTGTGGTTTCCACAGATTCCTCAAAACTCATCGGCGGAAGTATGGTCGGGATTCTTTTTGCTATCATTGTTTTGCCGGAGCCCGGAGGCCCTATCATTATCATGTTATGTCCGCCGGCGGAAGCCACTTCCGCGGCGCGTTTTGCGAGAAACTGCCCTTTGATATCGGCAAAATCAACAGTCGGCGCAGTATTTTGATTTTCATCGGATTCGCAGCTGCCAGTAAAAGGAAAAACTTTGATTTCATTTTTTAAAAATTTAACGGTTTCGGTAAGATTTGCAAAAGGATAAATTTCAATATCGTTTGCGACTGACGCTTCGTTTTTATTGCCTTCCGGTATTATTACTTTTTTTATTCCGAATTTTTTTAAACTTAAAACTATCGGAAGGAGCCCTTTAACAGGCCTCAATTTACCGTCCAGCGACAACTCGCCTATGGCGCAAATTTTTTGAACAGACTTTTTTTCAATATATCCGCTTGAAACTAAAATACCCAGCGCTATCGATAAATCAAATAGTCCGCCTTCTTTTTTTATATCGGCAGGAGCAAGATTTACCGTAATTTTTTTAGCCGGAAAATCAAAACCGGAATTTTTTATCGCCGAAACTACTCTGTCTCTGGATTCTTTTACGGCAGTATCGGGAAGCCCTACTATTGAAAATACCGGAAGTCCTGAAGAAATGTCAGCTTCAACGTCTATTAGATAAGCGTTTATGCCGTTTACCGCCGATGAGTGCAGAAATGAAATCATTTTTACCCTATCAGATTTGATATATTTTTTTTTAAATCCTGAAGCGCCAGAGCCCTGTGACTTATTTTATTTTTAATACATTCGGCAAGTTCGGCGAAAGTGCAACCCTGTTCTTCAACAAAAAATATCGGGTCATAACCGAACCCTTTTGTTCCTGATATTTTTTCGCTTATTATTCCGTTAATTTCGCCTTTTGAAAGAATTACTTTATTGCCCTGAGGATCGCTTAACGCTATAACGCATCTGAATTTTGCTTTTCTGTTATCTGCTTTTTCCAAAGCTTTGAGAAGTTTTTTGTTGTTATCCTCGTATGTACAGCCTTCCCCTGCATATCTTGCTGCGAAAACTCCCGGTGCTCCGTTAAGATATTCAACTTCAAGCCCTGTATCATCTGCAACAGCCCAACTGTTAAAAAATTTTGCGACTTCAACCGCTTTTTTTGTTGCATTTTCTTCAAGAGTAAGCCCGTCTTCAACTACATTAGGATAATTGTCAAATTCCATCATAGGTTTTATATTTACGTTTAAATCTGAAAGAATATCTTTGATTTCAGATACTTTATGTTTGTTGCCTGTTGCAAGTATGATTTCTTTTATTTTCATTTTTATATGAACCCTTTCCTTTTGGCTTATTATATTAAAACTTAATTTATATTGGCAATCGCCGTCAGCGTATTTTTTTGAAAAACAGACACTCAATATCTTTAGGAAAAAAATCTATAACGGGTTTTAATAATACAAGCAAAACAATATTGCAAAAAATAATACTTTCGTTAACCGCTTTTATTCTAAGCCCTCTGACAGATTTCAAGAACAGTCTATAGCCGGCGCACAAAAACACACGGCCTTTTGACGTTTTCTGAATTTTTATTTTATTGCAACCGCATACAGGACAGGCGTTATTTTTCATTTTTCTCCAAAATACGTTCTACCTCAAATATTTTATAATATACGCCGGAATATTTTTCTTTAAAACTTATGTTGTTACTGTTAAATTTAGATAAATCATTTTTAGTAACAATATAATCAACATTTAAAACAGCCAAATCATCCGGCTGAAGATTTATTTGTATAACGTCAGGCTGCACCAGTTGAAATTTATCATCCATGAAGTTGTTACTTATTAACGCCCGAACGTGACAATATCTGTTGTAAATGCTTTCATATTTGCCATCTTTGTCAAATTTTCGCCATAACGCTGTGTTTGGATACGTATTTGTTGAATTGATAGTTGATGCTCCCTGCATTATGATATAATTGGAAATATAAAAATTGTTACCTTCCATCATCCATAATCCTTTTTTATTGAAATTTATTTCGCGAATAACAATCGCTAACTGGGTTTCATCAACTCCCCCAATTCCACTTTGTATAGGGTTTACAAAAAGTCCACTAAATAAAACAACTACAATTATAATTGCTATAAAAACTTTATTCAATTTAATTTGCAAGCTGCTAAAAAATATTACAAAACTTAAAATCACTATTATGAGAATCATACCAGGAGTTAAATACATTCCGTAAAGAGAAATGGAACTTACTACAGCAATGTTAGCCAACACAAAACTTATCAATAAAGTTTTTTTAAAACTCATACTTGTTTTAACTAAACTTAATGCTCTTATAAGCAACAAAATATTTGCAAAACCAAAAACAACCAGTGTTCTGGAAGCAGGCGATGTTTTCATTAAAGAAATATCAGCAAGAAATTTCGGCAAACCGAAAAAACACCAAAAACCGATAAAAACAACACAGACGGACATTACTATTAAAAAGCTATCTCTGACTTTTTCTTTAAATATTATCCATAATGATAAAATTAAACCTATCGGAAATAAATCTATACATGATGAACTTTCACATACATTTGCATTCAACAAAACATCTTTTACGGCAAAAAAAATATTTCCCCACGATCGGAATAATTCAGTTATCATTCCGCCACCCGTTTCAAACCTTTTTCCAGGATATACTGTATTCATTATTGCATATATAGTATCAGCCGATTTATTATAAATATATAGAAAACTTATCATTAACAGTAATATAAAAAACAATATGCTTAAAAAATCTTTCATCTTTATTGAACACTTTTTTCTGTTTTCCAAAATTACCCATAATGCAACTCCGCCAAATACATAAGCAAATGGCACCTGCCATGCAGGATAAAAAACTAATATATATCCGCCGGAACATATATAAATTACAAATAAAAATAAAAATCTTTTTAAAAAATTATTATTATTCATATATTGATATAACATCAAAATTGCTAACTGGCCAAATATCAACATTTCAGATATGCCAATAGGACTAATCCACCATTGCACGGCAGGAGCGAAAGTTACCATCAGAGCTCCAAGCCCGGAAAGCAATTTTTTATTACCCGTAATCATCATAAAAAACATAAGAGATACAAGAAATAAACTTACTATTCGCGCAGTCCAGTAAAATGCCAGTCCCTTTGCCGGATCAAGAATAAGAAAACCGCATAGAAAAGGTCTGAAAATTGACATTATATTTTTTACAGGCTGAGCATAAAAAATAAACATATCCGTTTCAGTACCGCGTAAAATATCATTAAAATATTTATAGCCCGATACACTCTGTGATATTTGCATCGGGGTATAAACGCGCCATTCGTCCACTCTGATCCATCTTGGTTTACCTGCTATAATGCCACTCTCTTTCATATACTGATCTGTTGAATATTTCCACATTGAAATTGATGACCCATTTAATTCAAAGAAAATAGCAAAAACAACAATTGCAAATCCTATACAATATCTATATTCGTATATATTTTTATACATATTTTTTATATCAAAAATAAAATGCATAAAAATAAAAAATACAACAATACATATAAGTAAAAACCTGATTAAAAAATATTTATTAAAAATTGATTCATTGATTGTTATTTGATTGATATTTTTATAAATGTCGGGATTACTCATTTGCAAAATCAAATTTGAAAAAGGTTTATCAATCGTGAATTTTGCATAAAAATAATTCTGAGGAATCGCTATAGAACCTTTAAGATTTATATTGCCATTATTGTCTCCGTTATATATTCTTAGTCCAAATTCTTTATCAATCATATTTTTAAAATATATATTAATATTGCCTACATATCCATCAACATTAACACATATATATCTGTTATTTTGATTATCTATTTGAAACTTTAAATCTTTATATGAAATTACCTGTTCCTTTGATTTCAACAACAGCCTGCAATCCGCTAAAAAATTATTTTTTTTTGATATCAAATAAGATAAAGTGAATGATAGAACAACAGAAAGAAATAAAAATATAAAAAAATACAATATTTTTTTTTGATTATTAATCATGAAATCCTTTTTTTAAATTATCTATATCTGTGTTTCAACATTATTTCGTACAATTCATTGTGTTTTCTGACTATAGTCTGCAAGATTATCCCACATATCCACATAAGAAGCGACATCGTAGCTAAAACTCCTGAGACGATCAAAGTAGGAAATCTCGGAACTTTGCTTGTTTCCAAAAATTCTATAAAAACCGGTACAAATAAAACCATTGAACATAAAAACAAAAATAATGAAACTGCCGTAAAGAAAATAAATGGTTTATAGTCTTTAAATAAACTAATTATCATTTTTAAAACTAAAAAACCATCGCTGAAAGTATGCAATTTTGAAACACTGCCTTCGGGTCTTTCTTTATATTTAACAGGAATTTGTTTTATTGTAAAATTTTTATCTAATGCATGTATTGTCATTTCTGTTTCAATTTCAAAGCCATTAGATAATATCGGAACTGACTTAACAAATATACGATTCATAACTCTGTAACCGCACATAATATCTTTTATATTGCTATTGAATAATTTATTAACAAGTGTTCTTACCAGAACATTACCCATATTATGAAAAATTCTTTTATTAGTTGAAAAATAAGATTCCGAAAGTCTGTCAGCTATTACCATATCAGCTTGTCCATTTAAAATTAACTGGCACATTTCTTTGATATTTTCAAGAGGACACTGCAAATCACCGTCAATCATGACGTAACAATCGGCATCTATTTCTCTGAACATTCTTCTTATAACGCTTCCTTTACCCTGTTTTGTTTCATATCTCACTATTGCGCCGGCTTTTTTTGCTATTTCATCTGTCCCGTCGGTAGAGTTATTATCATATACATATATATCAGCATCAGCCAAATATTTGCGGCACTCCTCTATAACTTTTTTTATTGTAATACTCTCGTTATAACATGGAATCAATATTGCTAT
>JAHDRN010000004.1 GCA_018433245.1 Candidatus Proruminimicrobium quisquiliarum | reverse complement strand
TGTTTTTATCATTCGGTTCAGGATTTACTTTACCGCCAAATGCAACATCTCTGTTTTCATTTATTATTATTACATTCTTAAATCCGTAATATTCCAACAAACTCTTCAATACCGGCATCAGCGCCGTGTTTTTGCCGTCCAATACTATTCCTATTCTTGCAGCTCTCTGTCTGAACGATTCTATCGTCTCTCCTTCTTTTACTCCTATCAATGCGTTCAGTCTGTCTCTGACATATTCAAAATGTTTTATATCCGCATCAGTTACAAATATTGAATTCTCTTTATCCGCTATCTTTACTGCTTTGCCCTCTGCTGAATCCTGTATTCTCTTTATCTCTTCCGTTATCTTTTGCGTAAATTCAGGCAATGCCGGAGCTCCGTCTCCGGAATTCGGTTTTACTCCGTTATATTCCTTCGGATTATGGCTGGCCGTAACATTTAACGTCGCCGCAAATTTACCGGGCATTACTTCTTTAACATAACACGCTATCGTCGGCGTCGCTATCTTTTCCTTAGCCGTATATACCTGTATTCCGTTGGCAGTAAGTATTCTTTCCATAACTATGGAGAACCATTTGCCTAAAAATCTTGTGTCATTTCCTACAAATACCGCCTTCGGCAGACTTGGGTCGGCGTTTATTATATTAGCCATCGCCTGCGCTATCAAAGCAACATTATTAAAATCAAAATTAGGTTTAGTCTCATCATCGTCAAAAATTTTCGCTCTATTGCCTGCTGTTCCAAATTCAACTGATTTCTTAGAAGAAACAGGAATAAGACCTTCCAAATCTCCTCTTAAATATCTGTCAAGCTGGCTCAATGCTTTGGTTATTCTTTCTTGTACCAGCTTTGCCTTTTCCTGAGCGGGAAGATTCTTCTCGTTATCCGTCAAAAATGCGTCCGTCTCTATCATTCTTGCTATGTCTTTTTTCGTCTGCTCCATTAATTCGGGATATTTAGCTCCGGCCGCTTCTTCTATTGAAGCAACTACTTCGGCAAGCTCAGGTAATAAAATATTTCCGTCGGTCAATTCTTTCAATCCTTCAGGCAATAAACTTGTTGATTCGTCTCCGACCGCCGCTACAGGCACGGTGCGCGTTATAACTCCGCCGACAGCTTTTGCCATATCTTCAAAAAGCGAAGCATTTATTTCTATAATTCCGGAGGCCGTATTCTTTTGCGCAACAGCCGTTTTTTTCCTTCCTTCAACTTTATATACAGTGACTATGCCGTTTTCAATATTTACTTCATATTGCCCCGGCTGCGTTATGTTTATTTCAAGCTCTCCGCCTTTTACGTATCTGTATCCCCTTACGGCCGCCTGTAAATCTTCATCCGCGCTTTCGTCAAAAACTTCGCCTTTTGCTTTTCTGTCCATTCTGTCTTTGAGTATCGCAAGTATTTCAGCTTTGCTTAAAGGCTCCGCCTTATATCCTGCGTTGTTTATATCGCCTTTGAGCGTTACAGAAACTCCGTTTGCCGCCGAAACTCTTACCGCTCCGTCTATACTTACTCCGTTTAAGCCTGCATTCCCCGATAAATAAACAGAACTTCTTGCGCTTACGGAATTTTTACCTTTTACTCTGTTTTTAAATTTATTGACAGATCCGTAATCATCCAAAAATACGGGTATTTTTACTTTTACCGACATGCCCGCAACATCTATAGTTTCAAAACTGTCCGCTATTTCTACTCCGGCTTCTTTCAATATCTTTATGAAATTTTCATAATTATCCTGTTCCGCCGTTATCATACTGTCTGATATTTTTTTGGCAAATACGGCAAATCTCACTCTTTCTTGCGTGGAATCAAGAACATAGATTATTTCGCCGTTGTATTCAACGACTTTTATGCCGTCTATAATCTGACCTTCGTTACTTTTTATAAACGCTATTTTATCTTTTTGTTTCTGAAGATTATCCGCAGTCGCCTTGTCGCCTTCGGCTAAAGCTTCTTCTATATCCTTATCCAATTTAGCAGTTTTTATATCGGTAATTTCAACTATTCCGTTTTTAGCCGGAGAGAATCCGAAAGGTTTATCTTCAAAATTCAATATCATTGAATCTGCCAGATTAAAAAACTCGTATATAGTCTGCATCAAAGATTCAAGTCTTGACGATTTACCGGGTTTTACATTCGTCATTTCAGGAACTATTCCGTTTGTCCTGCCCAATATATCGCAATATTCGTCCGTATCAAGTATGTACTGGTTTATATTGCCGCTGTTATATCCCGGTCTGTTTCCCAGAATATTGTATTCTATATTTTCAAGATTTCTGACGCCTTTTTTACTTACTCCTACAATTCCTCCGACTTTTTCTCCGTCTTCTCTTTTAACGGTCGCTATTACCATCTTCTTTCCGACAGCGGTGCCAAGCATCGGCAATATAAAATTCAAGCCTGAGCCGTTTGTATCCTGTATAAATAATGTTCTTGATTTGTCCTGCTGTCTGTATATTTCCGCTACTCCCGACGAATGCATTTTTTGGTGAACGTCTCCGTGTCCGTGCGGTTTTGTCTCAAGTTTCCCGTTAATTATTGAAAATTTACCGTCTTTTATAGCGGGAACATTTTTTTGTTTGATTATATATATGGTCGTCACTCCGGAATCTTTTCCGTCGGCTCTTGTAAGAGTTACCAATCCGTTTACCGGATTTACAGTCTGAACGCCGTATCCCATCGCGTTAAGGAGCGCTATTGTTTTATCGTTTGTGCTGTCTGACGTCATTATAGTAAAAGGTATTTCAACTTTTTTCTTATCCTGTCTGTATGACTCTTCGGCCAATCCGTCAAGATAAGTTATGTAAGAGCCTATATAAGTTTTATTGAAAAGCGCGCTGAACTTTAATCCTATCTTTATACCGAGATATCCCAGTCTTTCGCCCATGCCGCCCGCAACTAATACTATGCCCAGTTTCTTTATTTCCGGTACGCCTTTGCGTTCAAGTTCGGCATATCTTTCGTCTGTAACCGATTTAACGTCTTCCGTAACGCCTTTAACGTCTTCCGAAGGCAATATCTCTTTGCCTTCCATAGGATCTTTTTTGCTTGTCGCTTCTTTCATAAAATCTCTGAAGTAACCGGACAAGCCTCTTGCGTGCGTTTCAACATCGGCAAAACTGTCAAGCAATGTTTTTAATTCTTTGCCTTCAAGATTTTCAAATATTGACAACTGTTCGCCGTATTGGCTTTCCAAAGAAGCTATTTCGTTTATAATCTCTATATATCTTGCTTCTTCTTCGGAAGAAACTCCCAATTTTTTTATCGCCTGTTCTATTTTTTCAGCCTGTGTCAGTTCCGTTCCGTATTTTAGAATTTCAGAAAGAATTGATTTGACCGCTTCGGGTACTGACTCGTTTGCACTGACCGCAACAGTATCCGGTTCGTTTGCGTTTTTATATAATACGCCGTCAAAATGAAGCGAATAAAATACGCCTATTTTTAATTCCAGGCTTTCGGGTCTTGAAGCATTTCCGACGAATCTCAGTTCAAACCCCGGATATTTTTCAGAAACGGATTTAATAACGCCTTCTCTGTCTTTTTCGGACATTTCGTAAATTCTTTTTACCGCTTTTGCAAGAACTGCCCTGCTTTCACCGGATAACAGATTTATAGCAGCCGCAATTATAGAAGGTATCGGATTTAAGGCATTTTTTAATCCTTCAGTGACTGTAGTTGAAACTGTTGATTCTGATTTTAATACGCCTTGTTTCTTGAAAGCGCCTTTAACTATGCTTTCGCCTATATCTTTTAACTGTGTCGTAAGTTTTCCGTCAGTTGTGTACGCATATACTCTGATAAGAGGCTCCGTACCCGATGCTCTGAACGTCAAAAGCGTTCTGATACCATCTCCTTTTGTATACTCTGCACCGGCTATTCTTATCTGTATTCCTTCTTTCGGAAGCTTTTCTATCTCAACTACTTTTAAATTTTTCGGCATTCCCAAACTGTAAAGAAGCTCTTCTATTTCTTGTATATCTGATGCCTCTATCCAGTCAAGCATCGCTTTTTGTCTGGAGCCGGCCATTTTCTTAACTATATCGGGAATTGACGCCGTTTCATACCATTCATCGGATTCGGTTAATTCTTTTTTAGCCATTTCCACAACTTTAGCCGTCTTTTTTGCTGTTATTGATTTTTTTACCGTTATATTGGAAGAATCGGCTTCATCAACTTCGTTCTCGTCAATTTTAACATCCATTATGTCTTTTGTGACTTTCTCAATTTCAGCTTCAACTTCTACAGGAAATTTGACGGCCGTCTCTATTGAATGGACTTTTAATCCTATCTTCTTCTCTACCTGCGCAAGTTTCTGCTCCAAAGTTTCTCCGCTCTTTGCAGCAAATAAAACCGGCATCATCGTTGCGGGAGCTCCGTCCTTATCGTATAATCCGATTGATATTCCTCCCGAACTTTCTACTCCTATCAAAAATCTCTTGCCTTCTTTTTCAACCGCTTTCTGTCCGTCGGCTATATTCTTCCAGCCCACAGCCGTCGTTATTACTGAAAAAGGAACATAGTCTCCCTTACTAAAATTCTCAATATATTTTATTTTATCATTCGCGCTTACGGCGTTGTTGGCTTCTCCGAACGCTATATCCATAAATTCTTTTGAATATACTTCCGCCAACGCGTCTAACGCAAACGTCGTTACCATGCTCTTTACTATTACCGCTTCAAATTTCTTTATTTCGCTTATTGTAAGCGTGCCCGCGTCTCTCATCGCCTTCATACTGCTCATCATATTCTCTAAAAGCTCATACGCGTCTATCGTCCCTACTTCATCCGGCGTCATATGCATTCCGCTTACGTCTTTAACGCAGAATCTGTCTCCGTCAGGATCTGTTGATATTCCAAACGAAAAATCTACTTCCATCCCTTTTTCCGCAAAAAGTAATTTCCCTTCC
>JAHDRN010000022.1 GCA_018433245.1 Candidatus Proruminimicrobium quisquiliarum | reverse complement strand
TGTTTTTATCATTCGGTTCAGGATTTACTTTACCGCCAAATGCAACATCTCTGTTTTCATTTATTATTATTACATTCTTAAATCCGTAATATTCCAACAAACTCTTCAATACCGGCATCAGCGCCGTGTTTTTGCCGTCCAGTACTATTCCTATTCTTGCAGCTCTCTGTCTGAACGATTCTATCGTCTCTCCTTCTTTTACTCCTATCAATGCGTTCAGTCTGTCTCTGACATATTCAAAATGTTTTATATCCGCATCGGTTACAACTATTGAATTCTCTTTATCCGCTATCTTTACTGCTTTACCTTCCTCTGAATTCTGTATTCTCTTTATCTCTTCCGTTATCTTTTTTGTAAACTCAGGCAATGCCGGAGCTCCGTCTCCGGAATTAGGCTTTACTCCGTTATATTCCTTCGGATTGTGGCTGGCCGTAACATTTAACGTCGCCGCAAATTTACCGGGCATTACTTCTTTAACATAACACGCTATCGTCGGCGTCGCTATCTTTTCCTTAGCCGTATATACCTGTATTCCGTTGGCAGTAAGTATTCTTTCCATAACCATTGAATACCACTTGCCTAAAAATCTCGTATCGTTTCCTACAAATACCGCCTTCGGCAGACTTGGATCGGCGTTTATTATATTAGCCATCGCCTGCGCTATCAAAGCAACATTATTAAAATCAAAATCTTCTCCGGTTATTCCTCTGTTTCCCGCCGTACCGAATCCTACCGTTTTCTCGGAAGAAGCAGGAATCAAACCTTCTAAATCTCCGTTTAAATATCTCTCCAATTGTTTTAATACTTTCGCTATTCTTTCTTCTACAAGCTTAGCCTTTTCCTTAGCAGGAAGATTTTTCTCGTCTTTCGTCAAAAACGCATCCGTCTCTATCATTCTTGCTATGTCTTTTTTCGTCTGCTCCATTAATTCGGGATATTTAGCTCCGGCAAGTTTTTCTATTGATGATAAAACTCTTGCAAGTTCAGGCAAAGTGAAAATATCGGTTGTTTTTATTCCAGATATTTTTCGGTCCATTCTTTCTAAAATCGCGGGTATACTGCCTGTCAATTCTTCTTCAACATCAGCGCCTTTATCTTTATACCACTGCAAAAGAGGCTGCGTGCTCTGCATATAAGTTGTGTATCTTTTTGCGACAGTTTCAGGATTATCATCAGATCTTCTGACTAATTTTTCACCGTCTTTAGGACAAATCGGATTTCCTTCCGCGTCAAAATTAGGCATATATTTCGGATCTTTTAAATTGTAAGTTGTTTTGCATTTCGGGCAGCTGACTCTGGCTGCCAGACGGTCCTGTATAACTTTTAAATCCGTATCTATAAAAATAATTTCAGGACTCCACCCCTGTTCGGCAAAAAACTTTTCAAGCTGCTCAGCCTGATATACTGTTCTCGGGAATCCGTCAAGTATAAAGCTGTCTATGCCGCTTTCAACAATCTCAAGCATTTTGGCTTTCATTAATTCAATAATCATATCGTCGGAAACTAACTGTCCGCTGTCCATAACGGCTTTTAGTTCGGGGTTTGTTTTTGAAACTTCCCTGAGAACATCGCCTGAAGAAATTTGTCTTGTAAAATATTTCTTCATAAACTCCTGAGCAAAAGTGCCTTTTCCTGCGCCCGGAGCTCCGACTAATATAATTTTTTTATTTATAACGATTTTGCTCTGTTCTTCTTCTAAATTTGCGATTTCCTGTTCAAATCTGCTTTTCATCGGATTATTGTCTTTAACAAGTTTTTTAATCCGGTTAAAATCTATTGTCGCTGTCTTTCCGGCTCTTCTTGCTTCTCTAAGCTGTCTGAATGCGTTCTGAATTTCATTAAAAGCCGCAAATGTATCCTGATATTGCGATATC
>JAHDRN010000012.1 GCA_018433245.1 Candidatus Proruminimicrobium quisquiliarum | reverse complement strand
TGGAGCAATAAGACGCAAGACAGTAAAGGATATATAAGTTTTGTAATGACAGGGAAGTTGTATCGTTTGTATGAGAACATGAAGGTAAGCGGCCAAGACATAAGAAGTATGATTATATTATCGTTTTTAGTATTTATAATATTGACAATAAGAAGGAAAGAGATATCAGAAGTAATAAAAACAGGATATAAGGGATCGGCTTTGGAGTAGTAAAGACCAAAGCCGGTTTTTTATTTTACGGGGGAAAAATGAAGATAAATAAATTTTTGGAAGTGATAAGTAAAAAACTAAAAGGGGCGGTGATGGCCATGTTTAGTATAAAGAAGATGAGGGAGAGGATAAAAGGATATGCGGACAATTACATGAAGGAACATGTAATAAGGAAGAGCGTATCGTTATTGGTGGTAGTCTGTTTTATAGTGAACATAGCGAATTTGCCGGCCTATGCCGGAGATAGCAATAAGAGTTTGTACGAGAAGAAGAAACAGCAGCAGGAGATGGCGGAAGAGGGAGCGAGTCAGGGAGTATCGTATACGGACAGGCAGAATTATTATAATCCGAACGCGGCGCTGGAAGACAACAGGATGAGGAGCATGAGCGAGGGAGTGGAAGGGGCGTTGTTGGAGAACGGAGAGGCGGTAGGGTCAATAACGGACGGAGAGATAACGACGAAGAAGTTGGGAGATAGTGCGTCAAAGAAAGATGAGAGCAGGACGAATTTATTGGAGAAGAAGATAGGAAAAGCTGCGGAAGCTGAAGGATTGGGAAAATATAATGACAGCGAGCAGGCAGGGCAGAAGAGTTTTATAAAGAAAGAGATAGGAACAGGACAATATAATCAGCTGATAGAGAAAGTAAGTAAAGCGACGGGATTTAAGGCAAAGACGGTAGAAGCGGTAATGAAGAGGTTAGCCAGCAGAGCAGATGGAATGACGGCTAAGGAAGAGAAAGAGGGAAAGGGCATAGCGGAGAGAGTAAAGAGTATATTTGGCAAAGAGATAGGGGATAAGGCAGACGGAGAAGGAGCGATAAGTCAGACAGAGCAAACAAAGCAGGACGAGACAAAACCTGAAGGATATGAAGAGGTAGTGAAGGAGTTATCAAAGCAGAGCGGAGTAAGCGAGGAAGAGATAAACAAGCAGTTAGAGGGGATAGATAAAAATATATTGGAAGAAGCGATAGCGTTATTGAGCAAGTTATTTGCGCAGGGCGGAGAGATAATCAACTGTGCGACGGCGGTATTGGCTGAAGTGATAAACGGAGTAAGTAAGGGAGTATTGGCGTTACAGGCGTTATTGGTAGATATAGCTACGGGAGCGTTTGTAAGTAATAACAAGGCAAATATAGAATCAGGAAGCAACCAGCTGATGACGAGCATGGAAGCGATGAGCCGTGTATTGGAGAGTTACGGAAAGGAAGCGGTAGGGTATGCGGTAGATATGGAAGGATTTTTGAGCGGATTGAAGGAAGGGGAGAGCGGGATAGTATGGGTAAATGAGGACCATTACATAACGGTAACAAAGTTAGCCGACGGTAAATACAGCTTAACAGACAGTAATGTAAATGAGGGGAAGGCGGTAGTATTAGATGCGGAGGCAATAAAGCTGGTATTGAGCGGAAGAAATGCAGAAGGAAAAGACGAGAACGGAAATGTAATAAGTGTGACGGGATATAATGCAGTGATGGAAGACGGAAAGGTAAGGGTATTGACGGAGTCAGAGGGAGTAGGAAAGGCAGAAGGAGCGGAAGTAATAAGTTCGGAGAAGATGAAGGAGATAGCGGGCGCAAAGACAGAGTATAAAGAAGTTACAACAATAAAGACGATAGAGAAGACGAAGATAGTAGAGATGATAGGTCACAGGCAGGAACCAAGGAGCAGAGAGGTATCTGGGACTAAATCAGTAAAGAATTCAGATGGTACATATTCATATGAACATTACAGTTATACGATACATTACACGGTAACGGTAGAATTTACGTATGAGATAGAAGTGAAGTATACGGAAGAGATAGAGGTAAAGGAGAAGATAGCGGTAGAAGTGCCTGATAATGATGATCCTGCGAAGAAAGCTGCTGCGGAAGAAGCAGCGAAGAAGGCGTGGGAAGACAAGATAGCGAAGATGAAGCAGGACGAATTTGAGAAGCAGATGAAGGAAGGAGCTTTAAGGACTAGCATAAAATCAAGCACGGAAGAAGAAGAGACGACAAAAGCAAACGAAGCTGCTGCGGCGAAAGTAGAAGAATTAGAAAATATGAGTAACGAAGATTTTGAAGCAGCTGTAGGGTCGGATGAGCATATAACGGTAAACAAGACAGAGATAACGGAGATAAAGGACGAGAACGGGAAATCAATAATAGATGCGGATTCGCTGGCAAATTTGAATAATGCGATAAACAATGGTAGTACGACGGTAGACCAGGCTGTTCAGGATTTAGGAACTGCGGCGTCAATAAAGAATAAAATAGATAATTCAACGGTATCCGTAAATGAGTCTGGTACTGTGCAGTTAAATGTGCCCACGCCCGGACAAGATAATACTACGACGGTAAATGTTGCTGATATAGAAAATCCGAGCACTTTTGTCCAAGGATACAAAAATGCTCAAAAAATGACGGGAGATATTTCAGGGGCAAACGCGTCATATAGCGTAAACGGCGGTTGGAGCGTTTCCGTTCCGACACCCGGTAGTACGACAACGCCTCCGCAGACAACGACCGTAGCTGTCAACAATATGTCGGCTAAAGAGACTTCAAGTTTTATAAACGGATATAATAATGCGGTAAGTATGACAGGGGCAATACCGGGCAGTACCGCGGTATATAATCCTTCTGAAGGCTGGCAGGTAACAACTTCTGTTCCCGGCTCGAATCCGCCGCAGACAACAACCGTCAATGTTAATGAGATGTCAAAAAATCAAGTAAAAAACTGGATAAGCGATTACAACGATGCAAAAAAGATAGCAGATGAAACGGGTTTGGAAACAAATTATGATGATGAGAATGGTTGGCAGATAATTTATAACAACGGTACAGAAGATAAAACAATAAATGTTTCCGATTTTAATGATGTTGATATATTTATAACGAATTATAAGAAAGCGGCGGATATAGCTGCGCAGACAGGAATGGGAATAAATTTTGATGCTGAAAATCACAGATGGCAGGTTACATATAATAACGGAACGGAAGAAAAAGCGATAAACGTATCAAGCATAAATGACACAGAAAGTTTTATAGAAGGATATAACAAGGCAAAAACAATATCAGATGGAACCGATATGGGGCTTAATTACAGTTCCGGCAACTGGTATGTTACATATAATGACGGAAAAGACAGCATAAGAGTAAGCGGAATAGAAGATCCGCAGACTTTTATACAGCAGTATAATGATGCCAAAAAAATAGCTGAAGAAACGGGCGAAGCATTTACTTTAAATTACAATAGCAATAAAGGTTGGAACATAAGTTACTACGACGGGCAAAGAAATGTCAGCATTAACATGTCGGATATACAGGATGTTGATCAATTTATAACTGATTACAATAAAGTAGCGGCCATAAATACAGACGGCAAAGCAAAATTAAGTTATGATTCCGAAACGGGAATATGGACGGCAAAATCCGGCAATGACACTGTAAATGCTGACCAGATAAACATTAAAGACGATGGAACTGTTTTAATAACAATGGACGATGGGGTTACAATAAACGGTTCATATTTCGGAATGTATAATGATCTTAAAAAATATGCCGAAGACAATGAATACGCTTTATCTTTTACTAGCGAAAGTGGTCTCTTGATAATCAAAGATTCCGAAGGCCAAATATTGTTTGACGCTTCAAATCCCATAACATATACAGGCGGAGATCCGCTGGGAACGGCTGGAGAACATACAACTACAGATACTGAAATACCGGACGTTAACAGTACGATTACAATAGGAGATCTTTCTCTTGCGGATATAAAAGGTTATGTAAGTTTAAAGGTTTCCGGAGCTGATAACGAGGCTCTTACAAATTATCTTATATCAAAAAACGGTTTTACGGAAAGGACAGTTACTGATTCGGAAGGCAATGTGCTTTATGTTGATAAACCGGTTGTTGATACTGTAGGAAGCGGAAGAACGGGAGTTTTTGAAAGAACATATTACGAAAACGGTGTGGCCGTAACTACAAAATTAATAATAGAAGGATACAGCAAAGACTACAGCGGCATAACAACACAGCAGACGTTTGCAAAAGGAGAAGCCGGTTCTCAAACAATTACTCTTGCAGACGGAACTAAATTTACGACAGATTATGCAATCGTATTGGAAAAAGTAGCGGGATATACGTATAACAAAGACGGATCCGTAACGGAAAGTTTTGTTCTTTTTGATGCCGAAGGATATCCTTGGTGCGTTCAAACCGGAACATATGGAATTGACGGAAAATATACAAGAAGTACGGAAGTATTATCCTTGTATATTCCAAGAGACGCTTTGGGCAAACAGAGCGGCGGAAGCAGCGGAGGAGGAGATAATCCTTTACAGGTTTACCGTGATTTGCTTTCAGGTATGGGCTCTCAGCAAGTGAAAAAAGTTGGTAAAAAAGACTATACGGGATATAAAGGATTTAAATATTTTAAACAGGGAATGATTAATCTTGCAAAATGCCTTGGCAATGACGGTTCAAACGCGACGATTCAGGTAACGGTTAAGGTTGACGGCAGAAATACAACTGTAACCGTGGTAATTCCTAATTTTGAATTTTCAAACGACTTTTCAACAACTAATGCATATTACCAACTTGGTGATGGCTCCACATATGTAAGAGGAGAATTCGGACAAGAGATAACTTTCAGCACTAAGGAAGGAGTACAAATTCCAGAGGATTATCAGTATTTTAGCGATACGGCTACAAATACTTATCACACGCAGCAGGTAGATGCAAACGGTGAAACCCATGAAACCGTTATAAATAATGTGCAGGTTGATCTAACTACCGGTCAGATAAGTTATACGAACGGTGTTTCAACTGTTAATCAAGACGGAGTAACGGCGCTCTTGAAAAACAGTGATCCGGAATCCGGAGTTTATGTTGCTATTGCAGAAATAGTTAAAGGGGCTGTAAACGCATTAGTTGGTAAAGGAACAGAAATTGCGCAGTGGATATTGGACGTAGTTCAGGGCGCATGGTCTTACGGAACAGGTCTTTTGGCAACAAGTGCCGGAATAACATTTGATTCTACAACAGGTTTATTTATAAAAGATACTGAGGTAATTGCACAGGCAATTCAGGAGCAGATAAACAGATTAGCTTTAATGTCTGATACAACTGCAAGTGAGTCAGCAAAACAAACAGCGTTAGAAGAATTTTATGACAACCTGCCGCAAAATTATAAAGATTATTTAGATTCGTTGGGAATAACAGCAGATCAAATAAAGATAACGGAAGAAGGATTGTACATTGCGGGTGTTGTTGATCCTTCGGGAATTAACCTTCCTTCAGAATTAAACGGATGTGCATTGACCGGAGAAATTGCGGAAGGAACAAAATTAGACTTATTGTTTACTTTTGAGGGAGAAGCGTTTGTAAGAACTCCGGAAGTATATAGTTTAGAGTCAAGCGGAAATATAGAAACAAACTTTACGGGGTACATAGACATAGGCATCGTAATTTCAGCATCAGGCGGCATAGAACAAACAGGCCTTATTAATTTTGTTGCAACGAATTCAGATGCCAAATATGCAGATTCTGCCGTAGAAACAAGTTCAGATAATCCGGATACACTGCAGACGACAACAGATGAGGAAGGAACTGCACAACAGCAAAGTGAGCAGGCCAGACAGGTATATACTCATGGAACAGTTATTCAATCAGGTTCGGCAACAACTATATCTATGGGAGCAGACGGGAAATTAGTCCTTACATTTTTGAGTTCAACAGACGGGACGTATCAGGCAGCATTTATGGGTGTTGGGGCAGAATATACAGAGGGTTCTTATTTAACTGGCATAGGAGAGGTTACTGAAGGTACATTAACTATAATCGGTCAAACGGCATCCGGATATCAGTTTGCATCGGCCGGTGAGACATGCGTTGTAGAGCAGAAAGGAGTAACAAACGAATACGGCGCTACGGTTGATATAAAAACCACCTATAATGTATATGGTATCTCTCAAATTGTAACCACAAATTCTCAAACGAATTCTACGTTGATTAATAATTATATTTGGACAAACGGACAATTAACTGGCGTAGAGACAAATCTTGTAGTAAAAACGGGATTTACAGCTGAAATGCCTTTTGATACCGGTTTAGGTTACATCGTAGACAGTAAAATGTGGTATCAAAATGAGGTAATACTGCAAATAGCGGAAGACGGAACGGCTTATCTGACAAACGGAGCAGTAGTATCCCAGAGAATAGCAAGTAATGATAATGGAGACGGAATATATGTTGTATATACCGGTAAAGGTATCTGGAATCCGACAGGCAGTATTGAACAATATATATATGATGTATCTAAAAATGTAGGTCTTTGGCAGGATATGGCAGCCGTAAGCACATATGAACTTAGGCAGGGAGAAACTGTAACTCAACTGCAAGTTGCTCAAACGGCGGACGGCAATTCTTTGTATGGTTTACAAAACGGACAAGTAATAAAAGTAGTATTTGACGGCAATGGATCCTTTTCTGTTACAAATCCTTCAGGATTTACTTATAACGAAGAAACAAAAACATATACGGGATTAGAAGAAGGAGCAATAAGCAGACAAAATATTAATATTACCGTACAGGAAGACGGCAGCATTTCATTAAGTATGGAATTATTAGCATTAAAAATAGGAGATACTTTTTATAATGTCGGAGAAAAAGTTTCAATTCCCGGAATGGAAGGAGAATACACATTAGGCACAACGGAAAAGGACGGAGTGCAAAGATGGATAATATCTCCTGTTGTAACAGCCGATGATTCCGGACTGATTGTATGGCAAGGACCTACGGTTTCTCTTACTTTATCTGACGGTAATACAACAAACATTGTTTTAAAAGAACCTTTGATTCTCGGTTTTAACAACGGTCAAATGTTTTTTGAATTAAAAGAAGATAATAGTTTCTATTACAATGGAGTGGCAGTCAGTTTAGCAGCAGGATCAATTTTAATGATGTCTGAAAAAAATGGTTTAGTTATAATAGACGGAAAACTCAAAATATCTGATAATGCAATAGAAATACCGAAAGCTATAGAACAAGAAACGCAGACAGACGATAATTCTCAACAAGAAGAAGGAGCAGAAAACGAATATCCCGAGGCATACGGAACTAATGCCGTAATAGTAGAAAATGAAAACGGCGGATATACCGTATCAAACGGAACAATACAGATAACAAACGGCTCGCTTGTTGTTATGGGAATAGGAGCTACATTTAAGACCGGTTCTTTTGTCGCAGGACAGACTGTTAAATACGGGTCAATAGAAATAGTCGGAACAAGAGACGTAAACGGTCAGACAATGCCTATATTCGTAGCGGCAGACGGGGTATATGCAAGAACAGATATGGGCGGGGTAACTGTTAAATATAATGGGAACGGAGTATATTCTGCAAGAATTGTTACAGGTACTAGGACAGTAAATGAAGTAAACAGTTCGGGCGGTTTAAGTCAAAATACATATACGACTTTTAGAATATATGATACGGAAAATTATGACGGATACAGAGTTTTGGCATATGACGCTAACGGGAATCTTAAATATCATACGAAAACAAGCTTAACAACGTCAACCGAATTACTTACAAAAACAGAATATGAATACTATTCTTCAGTTAACGCAATGTTGGCAAATGGGACATATACTGTTGATCAGGTAAGCAATTGGACATATTATAAAACATGTGTTGCAAAAGTTGCAGGTATCAGTGAAAGTAACATTACGGCTTTAGGCTATACTGATTTAAATGATTTCATATCACAATCAACATTAACTGTAAACGATGACGGGACATATTCGTTATCGGCAACGCAGGCGATGACACAGGAATATTTGGATTTTATAAATACTTCTATTTCTTCACAGGGGCAGCAAATAACATCAATTCCTCAGGTTATGCAAGTTACGACTGTAATAAATTACAATCTGTCTACAACTGAAGCAACAGTAAGTCAGCAGATAACGGGAATGTGGGATAAACCGTATACGATGGTTGACGGCAGTCAGGGAACTTTTACAGGCGGAGTATTAGCTTATGCGCAAGATGCAAACGGGAATATGCAGTACGGATATATGTTTAATGTTTCGTTGACATTTAAGTCTAATGTTGATGATGAAGGAATATTGACGTTCAGTAATGAATTATATATGGCGGATATGGATTTTGTTTATAGCGGAAGTTTTGCTACGCAAGATCCACCTGCCGGAGCTTCTTCAGATTCATCCGAGATACCTCCCACAGTTTATTCTCAGGGAGTTTATGACCAAACAAAAGACGGCTATACTACCGTAAGCAGCAGAGCTGGTGAATATGCTGTAATTTCTATGCGTAACGGTCAATATTGCGCAGTTGGAGAAGGAGCTGTTGCTTTTGACGGTTCTCAATTAAGATCTGCATTTGGACTGACAACTTTATCCGGCGGCAACGCATTATATTCAGGCGGATCATGGGCAGGTTTTAACGGGGCAAGTTTTACATTTAACAGCAGTCCGTCTGAGATTAAGGCGAATTTTACTGACGCTTTTAAGAAATCAGGTATTTCTATAACAGGTCTTGAAAATATTGATTTTTCAAAACCGATGGGAACAATTTCAACGGATATAATGGCGATGACAGAGAGTATCTTAGCAGCGCAATCATATTCCGTAAGAACGGCCGGAATAAATGCAACCGTTATAGGATATGAAGATGAAAATGGAGATGTAATAGATACATTTACATTACCCGACGGAGTATCATTACAAAAAGGAGCTTCATTTAATATCAGTTTGGTAAGCACAACAATATACGGTACTGTTGAACAATTTATGGCTATAAAAGCCAATAATGACGGCATAAAAGCAAATTACACAACTCCCGACGGATGGACTTCTGAAGACGGATTAAGCAGTTTTGAGGCAATATTTAATAAGGGCGAATATATATCGTTCGGCTCTTTACTAAATAAAAATGGAATTACAACGTTGGTGGGTACAGACATAAAATGGAACGGCGAAACTATAGCGGAAGTAACCGTAGAATTAAAAACAAGAGGTTATTTCGGCGCATATTGGTACGAATTAGTCGGTAACGGAGAAACTGTTAACGATCCAGTATCTGAACAGCCTTTTGAGAAAACAAATTTAGTCGGAAGTTATAAAGGAACTAATTTTACAATATTGGAAGGAGCGAGAGTAAATATTTCCGCCGGCGGAATATCGGTTTTAAAAGCTAATGTTTACACTGAAAATATGTATATTGACGGTTTGTCGGCGTCTGACGACGAACCTTCGCAAGAAGAGCAGGATAATCAAACAAAAAAAGAAATAGAATCGTATTTCAGCGGTTCTGTAGGAGCAGATTCAAAAGTAACGGGTATATTTTATAATTATTCCGATGCAACCATGGCTCAAGTATTTTCAGCGGCAACAGTTTTGAATGTGGGGTCAACATATAAAGCCGGTTCGGTAATTAACGGTCAGACATTGGATTATGATTGCGTTATGACTAAAAACGGATTAGAGCTTACCGAAAGCGCTAAAGTTTTATATATGCAGGACCAGTTGGAAAGTATAGCTAAAACAGCCGGAGAAATAGTCGGTGCTGAAAATGTAAAAGTATTGGAAGACGGTATAGAAGTAAACGGGGTTAAATATGATCTAGAATCAATACAAAACGGCGAATTAGAAAAAATGTTAACGAAGGAAATGGAAGCTCAGGCGATAAAAGATCAATTGCCTTCCATTGCCGAAACTGCTGGCGCAATAGTTGGATCTGAAAATGTTGAAATTTTAGAAGACGGCATAAAAGTAAATGGCGTTAAATATACTTTTGAAGATATTCAAAGCGGTAAACTAACAGAAGCATTAAAGCAGGTGCAATTAGAGTCCGTTGCCAAAACAGCCGGAGAAATAGTCGGAACGGAGAATGTGCAAGTATTGGAAGACGGCATACAAATCAACGGAATAAAGTATAGTTTAGAAGACATTCAAAACGGAACAGTACAGACTGCTTTAAACAATGAAATAGCAAGACAGGAAGAAGACGCAAGAGCGCAGGCGGCAGCCGAAGCTCAGGCGAAATATGACGCTATGTCCGACTGGGATAAGTTCTGGTATGATGTCGGCGATTGGTTTGTAGACGTAGGCACCGCCGTCGGCGATGTTTTTGTATCAGCGTACGAAACGGTAGAAGATATAGTAGTTGACGTCGTAAATATCGTAGTGGATGTTGTTGTGGATGTTGTTGATATAGTAATAGATGTTTTAGATTTTGTTGTGGTTGATTTAATTGTAGATGCAGGAAGAGCTCTTTTTGATCCGAATTATACATGGGCTGATTATGGCGCGGATTTGGTATACGGGTTAGAAGATATCGGCGTAAGCGCTACGCGTCTTCTTACAAATGTTGCTGCAAATATTACTAATCTGGCAGTTAATATAGGGCTGAATATAGCGCAAATAGGCTGCAGTGTTGCTGAATTTGCCTGCGGAATTGTAGGAGCGGATTCTGCGGTAGAGGCATGCAGAAATGCAAAGACTATCTGCGGATATGCCCAAATCAGCGCGACCACTAATGTTTCTGCATTTTTTGACTGCTTGTCAAATTGGAATGAATATGAAGATGTGGGAATTTGGCAGGGAGTAGCAGATAAATATCAGGCCTATTTTGATGAGGCAATCGCTAGCGGAGATGAATCTGCGGCAGAATTCTGGGCCAACAGACTTACGGACGTCACATCTGAACCTGATGTTATCAAAGACGTTACTACTAAATTAGAAATATTAGTAGGCAGTGATAGCGAAATTATTGCCGGTATTAAGGCTAAAGAAAATACTGATTCAACGCAAAATAACGGTATTTTAGACGGAGAAATTAGAGGAAGAGATGAAGCTTTTGTAGAAAAGTTATTGAGAAAAGCCGAAGACGGCAATATATTAGGATTTGAAGGCGTAACGGATAAATGGAATAAATTCGGCGGAACGGATACGTTAGTTAATTTGGATTCAGATTTAGCGGCAAAATTATATGAAGGTTTGGGAGAGGATGTATACAAAATATTAGGTACGGCGATGTTTGGAGAAAATGCCTCTCTTACTAATTTGCAAAGTCAGGAATTTGTTGAGGCAATGACAGCTTTTACGGAGCATGCGAGAACGGGTATATTAGACAACAGAAATACTGCGGCATCCAATTTAGAAGTTGTTAATAATACCGATTATAATACTTTACTGAATGGCGTTGAAAATTACAGACAAACTGCAATGAGTTTTGTGGCAAATAATTGGACAGAAGGAAATACGGACGGTTCTTTATTGACCGCAATATTTAATATGACTAATTCCAATGGCGATTCTTCTATAGATTATCAGACTTTTGTATCTCAATTCCAAGAAAATCCCGACCAGTATCTGAATAATTTAAGCGATTCTCAACTTGCTTCGTTGGCAAGCACGATAATCACTACAAAATATCAGGCTACTCCAACGGAAGGAGACAGTAGTTTATCTTTATATTATCAAAATAATTCCGACCTTGAAGGGGCCGAATCTTTTGTAATAAATGTTAATAAATTAAATCAGTATAACAGTGATGTTTTGGCTGCACAAACCGATTACGAAACATGGAGTTATGCATTAGAAAAAATATCTTCAGATTTGGCGGTATTAGGATATGCCCAAACAACATTGGCTTCAAATTCCACATACACCATATCGGTGGATTTAGGGGCTATATGCACATGGATTCCTGTTGCTGTTTCGTCTAATTTAAACGGGGCTCTTCCGAATCAAACTTATTATAAAACTATTATTCTGACACCGGAACAGGTTTTTACGGAAAATGAAGACGGTACGCAGTCAGTTCAGTACAACGACGACGGCACAATCAAATATAATGTGGTTGAATCATATTCTATAACAACCGCGGACGGAGTATCAATAAGCGATGACGGTAATTCATATAAAGCTTACGGAGTCCAAGGAACATATACTGATACAAATTCAAAAGGTGAAACTTTTACAAGCAATGTTTGCTGGCAATATACGGTAACATTTGCGGAAGGCGCTGGGATGATTGCAAATATTGGGACGACCGCAAACATTATATTGGCGGATAATAATGCCGTAGCGTATCAGCAGAAGTCAGCCGGCGAAATTAAAGACGGCGAAGAAAAAACAGAGCAGCCTGAAACTCAAACAAAAGCAGTTATAATAGAAACTGCCGATGAATATAAAGCAACCGGCGCTGGAAACAGGGTTACCGTAACTCTTGGAGATGACGGCAGTTGGAACGCAATTGTTTTTGGCAAAGGAACAGTAGCATTAGAAGGGTCAACAATAGGCATGACAACGTCAGATGTAAACGGACAGACTGTCAGCGCCTATATAGATATAGAATTAGGAGCAATGACATATAACGGCAGTTATTGGGGAGCTTCAAGCGGTTTTACATATAAGTTTAGTAATTCAAATGACGAAGCAACTGTAAGGAATTTTGTGTCCGCTCTCATTGAAACATCATTAGCGACAAAGGATGAGAATGGCAATATTATAAGTTTACCTGAAAAAGTGGTTGTGCCTTCTGAAATAGATTTGTTTAACGTTACCATGTTTGGCAATCCTTACAGCGCGGTTGATACGGTTCGTTCTATAGGCGCGTGTTATGTGTATGTCAATGAAGGGTACGTGATAGATGCAAGTAAGTACGGAGATATTTATAAGGCTACTATCGGCAATGAAACAATGCTTGTGCTTAATGCAAATTGGACCGGTTCTCAATTTGGTTTAACTTATACTGCGACGGAAGATACAAGCGCTGTTATGAAATTGGAAGATGGTTTCGCTTTTGGATATGAAGGCACACAATCAACAAGCGCTTGCATATTTGCAAAAGGGCAAGAAATATGTTTGGGAACAATGTTATGGAATATGCTTGGCGA
The DNA here is from genome assembly GCA_018433245.1 of Candidatus Proruminimicrobium quisquiliarum. Taxonomy (GTDB): domain Bacteria; phylum Elusimicrobiota; class Endomicrobiia; order Endomicrobiales; family Endomicrobiaceae; genus Proruminimicrobium; species Proruminimicrobium quisquiliarum. The sequence goes on along the minus strand of JAHDRN010000012.1, from coordinate 10,971 downwards.
ACAGCAGCAAGTTTATAATCAATTGGCTATGGAAACATATAATACCGAATGGTATAACCTCAGCTCACAGGAACAGGCAGCTTTAATAGATAACATAATGGCTACAGGCGATACTCTGATAAATCCTGCGGCCGTAATCCATAATACGCAAGATGTCACTATACAAACAGGAACTAGAACAGATGAAAACAACAACATAGTTCCCGTATATGAAACATTTAAAGCAGGTGAATTGGTATTTACAGGTAATAAAACCGGAGATTTAGTTTTAGCAAATAATTTATATATAAACATTACAGAAGACGGTTGGAGCAGAGGTAATAAAAACGGTAATGATAAAGCTATTGCTTGTTTTGCAGCAGGTTCAGTCGTAGATTTAACAAAGAATAATGAAGACGGCAGTTTCAGCGCTGTTATTACAGGCGCAGTAATAGTAAAAGATTTAACTTTGCCTGAATCGCCTGATAACGATGAAAATAATACGGAAAATTCATCCGGCGATTCATCAAATAATCCGTATTTCTACGGTTATGTTGGAGAAAACAGAACTGCAACCGGAATATTTTATAATTGCAGCAGCGAAAGTTTAACGACTGAAACACTGGCGACGGCATTATATGCGGCAGGTTCAATATTAAGCACAGGTTCTATCCTTTCCGACGGAACAACGGCAAAATACGGGATGAAGGTAAAAGAAGACGGTTCATATGATGCTATAGGGGCGACCGGGTGGCAAAAATTCAGCGAAACGGTGGTTGGAGTAGTTGAATATATAGGATATTTATCATTCAATTTCCTTAATCCTGTTGGATTAGCATTAAATATTGTAAATTGGATATCAGGAGGCACTGCTTTTGACGGCGCATTTGATAAGGTTCAAAAAGAAGCAAGAGCTCATATTTATAATAATTTGTATCATGTAACAGGTAATAATGCAAATAATGAATATGTTCAAAAACATATGAAGGATTTGGGCGTATCGGTACTGGTTGCAACAGCAGCAGCTATTGCTTCGGTAGTAATAACCATAGCATCATTTGGAACTCTTGCAGCGGCAGTCGGAGTCGCATGGGCAATTGTCGGGTCAGTGATAGGCGGAACTTTAAGCGCTATTGCTGCTGCACAGTCTGCATTTAAAGCAGTTCAATGTGCACAACAGGGAGACTGGGCTGGTTTTGCAATCAACACACTTATGACAGTGGTTTCTGTTCTGGGGACTAAAGGTTTGAATGCGGCTATCGGTAACTTCGGAGCTAAGTTAACAGCTCAGATTTTTGGCAAAAAACTTGTTGAAAAATTTGGAGAAACTGTTCTTGGCACAGTCGGTAAAGAAGTGCTTGCGCAAGCTGCTAATGCAGGCGCCAAAACGGGTTTAATAGAGACTATAAAAGGTGCCTTTAATTTTGCTGCAAAAGCTAAAGCTGCCGGTATGAGTACGGCAAAATATATACTCACAAGTTCTTGGGCGGTAAGGGGATATATATTAGGTTCTTCCAGCGCAGTGGATCTTGGATCTTCACTTTTTGGTTGGGAAGGAGAATTTATTAATTTCTCAAGAATATTCTCTCTGCAGGGAATGGTCGGATGGAGTGAAATTTCGGCAGATAGTATTTGGAATAGCAATTTGTTTGGAATAGAAGGATTAAAAGTAAGCAGTTTATTATGGGTAGTAGGATATGTTGCAGCTCCGGGGATGATAAGCAGAGGGTTAAGAACGGCTATAATCGGTAATCAGATAAAGAGTGTTTCAACTGCAGGGCTGACAGGCAAAGAATTAGAAGCTGCAAACGCTAGAATTGATGCTTTAAAAGCTGCAAGGACTGAATATGGTTTTGGCGGATTTATAAGTAATAATTCCGGAGTTTTTGCTGACTCTGTATCCAAAGGAGCAAAACAATCAATATCTAATATAGGACAGTTATTCGGCAGAGGAGTTGACGCTGCCGGTCTTGCCAGCGCAGGATCAAGATGGCAAGTTGCTTTAAATGCATGGGGCGGAATTGCAACAAATACGTATAGAATGGCTATTTTAAATATAGGGATGAACGCCGTAGGCAAGGGAGTACGCAGTCTCGGAATATTGGATGCTGTTTCTGATACTTCAGCTGTAGGAGGTTTATTAAATTTTGTTTTTGCTGATATGGGTTCATCAGATAATATTTTTGAAATAAATCTTGCAAACAGCGCAATGTTTGGTTCGGTTATGTATATTGCAATGCCTTTTGTAGCAGGTTTTGCAAACGGCATAAAAGGTCAATTCTTTACCAGTTCTGAAAAACTTGCGGAACAGGCCGCGGAATCTGTTGCAAATCAAACTGCTTCTATGCAAACTAAATCAGTAATTGAACAGGCTTTAAATGCCCCAAAAAACTTAGCTACAAGTATTTGGGAAGAAGGATTTAAAGAAAATGTAGTACAAGCGTTGGTTACGCCTCTTGTAGGAGCTAATGCGGCGGAATATATTTCTGAGTTTGCATTCCCTGACGGAGATATAAATATTTTAAGTAATTATATGCAAACAGTGCAGACTGCAAATTATACAAATCAAACAAGTATAAATAGAGCAGCGCAAAGTATTCAGACTGTATTTAACAATGCCGGATATACTGATGTAACAGTATCAGTGGTATCTCAAGCCGACGGAACTTATGGAATTAGTATTGCTAATGTAAACGGAGAAATATTATCAAGGGGATTTGCCAGCCGTACAGATATGCAAAACTTTATGATGGGCGTATATAATGCTGTTGGAAGCGTTAAAGGGGCCGATTTAAGCGTGTCGGCTACCCGCTCTGTATTTGCGTCTGTAATAGAAACTAATATTGAAACTGTACAGGATGTGAGAACGCAAGCAAAAGCTCCGGGACTATGGCAAGCATTCGTTAATGGAGATACCAGAACTTCTTCGGATATGATTGAACCGATTATGTCTGCTGCAAGCGTAATACAACAATATGGCGTTAAAACAAAAGACGGTTTTTATAAATTTGATACAACTAAGTTTACTGAACAAATAAAAGAAGTAAAGACCGTAGCAGAACTGAATACAATGCTTAAACAAGTTATAATTGCGGCGATGATTAGCCAACAAGGAATAGGACAGGACGGTTTCTTTACAGGTTCGGATTTAACGGATGTCGTTGCTTCTGTCGATACAATAGAAAATATAACACAACAACAGTTAAATATGCAAATAGCCCAGTTTGGCGCTATGTTAAAAAATACCGGATTAGCTGCAAATAAAAATGGCATGCTCAATACCGTAGTTAATAAACTTAGCGGTTTGAAATTAAGCGATTTTGGCATTGAAACATTCTCTCAATTGCAGGAGTTAAATGCTTATGTTGAAATTATGCAAAGTGCCGGGGTACAACTTTCAGTATCAAATGAAATTAAAGAAATAAGGGATAATATAGCCGGTATTGAAGCTGAATTGAAAGGTAAAACATTTGAAGAACAACAGAAGATAGTACAAGCTAAGTTAAAAACATTACAAGATAGGCAAACAGAACTTCAAAATGCAAAGGACGCTTTGGCGGCGGCAAGAACCATGATGGATTCTGCCGGTGCTATGGCATCGCTGGATTCAAGTTATGAATTTGCATTATCTCAAGCTCAATCAAGAGTTAATGCTGCCGCTAAAGAAGCGTTGACGCAATTTGAGACGATAATGCTTGACTACTTGAATAATAGTTCCGCTAATATAGAAGGTGAAATACAAAGAGAACAAATAAAATCTCAAATAAAACAACTTACGGGTTATAAGAAATCCGCTATTAGTAAGGCTTTGTCAAATATAGATAACTTATCATTAACAGCTATATCTGTTTTACAGGCCAGCGGTTTTGATTTCACAAATATAAAAATGTTGACAGGTTCAACCGGCGTTTTGGATGTGGTTTCCGCAAGCGTTTTGAAAGCTAAAATAGAAACTTTATCCGGAGACGTATCAATAATAGATATGGATACTATACAAAATGGTGTTTCAGACGCTAATTCAGCTTCTGTTAACAATTTAATTGTAAGAGAAACCTTAACTATACAAGATTTAATTACAATAGGCGTATTATCCGTAAATAATATGAATAAAGTTACTTTTACAGAAAAAGGATTGATATTATCATTTGAGTATTCCGGAAAGACATATGAAATAAAATTCTCCAGAGCCGGCGTAAATGAATTAAATAATTCATCCGCGACCAGAGAATATGCGGAAAAGATAATTGCTTTAGAAAAAGCGGCAAAAGAAATAGAATTGCCCAGATTAAATGAGGAATTGAACAATGCAAAAAGAGAATTGGCAAGTTTGCAGAATGAACAATCAGAAGCAGAATCAATTAGAAAACTGCAGGAAAAAATTCTCAATCTGGAAACAACTATAAGTTTGGCAACAGGCACAAACAGCAGCGCAATATCTGTAGAAAAAGCAAAAGCTGGAGGGAGCGAAGCTTTTGGTGAAGTTATAGAACTTTCTGCTAAAGGTGAGATTAAAGGCGCGCAAGCTAAGATGACAGAAGTGTTTAGAGAAATGGCAGAAAAATATTGGGATAATTTCGATGAAGCAATTGTAAGCGTTTTTGGCAATCAGGCAGAAGCAATAGATTTTATAAAGAAAGGAATAGCCAATAAACATTCTTCAAAATGGCAAGAAATCAGAAAGGCTATGGAAGATACGATAACAAAAGGCAATTCCGAATACAAATTGACTTATCAAGATCAACTTGCATTGCATTTGAAATTTTTGGAATTACAATTAATTGCAAATGGGGCGGATATTATTACTATAGGAAAAGAATATGACAGTGCAAAATTTATTGTTGACGGAAAAGGTGATTTTGCCGGATATGGAGCTTTAACTTTAAAGCAGAGTACGGGGAAATCCACTATTGACCAGGCGTTATTGGTTATTCAAAATCATTTTGGAAATATTTCTGCCGTTCAGGCCGGCGGAGGAAAATCTCTTGCTAATGATATGGCATTTGGAATGTATTTTGATATGTATACGGATGCGCATATAGCAGAATATATGGGAGCAGGAACAAACGATACAACTCAGTTTGTTAAATCTGATGATAATGCGGTAATGCAGGCGTTATTGGGAATAGAGTTTGTGGATGGCAGTGAATTATATTCTAAAAAAGACTTTAATGCCATTATGCAGAAATATAATTCTACAGGCAGAACCGTTATAGCGTTCGCATTGTCGGACAGAGCTTTTGTAGAAGTGGAAGCCGTAAAAAATAAAGGGCTTTATGATTCATTAAATAATGTCGCTATGAGAGTATTTGATGAAGCAGATGTTGCTGCTTTATCAACACAATCATTTATTAATTCTTCAGGAGGCACACCGGTAGAAAAGGCACAAGTCGACAAAATAAAAGGAATTTATGAAACTATAAAAAATACGGTTAAAGCCGTAGCGCAAACAAATACAAGCTTGGAATTAACTGGTTTACAGTTTAAATATGATAATAATAGTATTATTGTAAGCGATGAGTTGAAAAAAGCATTACAAGAAAATGGAATAGATATTACATCAAAAGGTGAAGAGGCAATAATAGCCAGCCAAATAATGAGAGCGATGTTCGTAATGCAGGCTCAATCTGAAGGCGCGGAACTTATAACGTTTGATGAACAAGGACAGCCGGGAACAACATCCAGCGGAAAACAATCACCCGGGACAAAAGATCAAATGACATCATATAATGTGGCTCTTGCAATTATAGCTCACGAAAGCGGAAGTAAAAAATATGATAATGTAAATCCATATAATATAACTATATCGGAAAGTTCAGCAGAAGCGATAATTTCTTCAATAGCAAGACATCACAGGGAAGGCCAACTGGCGTTAAATGCAGCCTCGTCGGCAACTATGCAGGATGCAGCTCCCATATCAGAAGTTATATACGGCGGTAAAGTTATAACAATTTCATCTTCTGACATGAAAACAGTGTTAAAACAGCTGGGCTTCGAAGAAGAAGCTTCAAGTTTACAGATAGAAAAGTTCTTAGAAAAAATAAATAAAGGTATTGATAGTTGGGGAAATGAATCTCGCGTAATAGCAGGAACTCTTACCTCAAAAGCCGATATAATATCTCAGGGAATAGCGACGGCAATTGATTTCTTTACCGGAAAAAGCAATTGCGAGGCAGGATTATTATTCGGCGCGATGGATATGTCTTATAATGCTGAAGTTATGATAGAAACATTAGCGCAACTTTATCAACAACAAGGCGGCGACATTAATAAATTTAAAGAAGATGTAAAAGAATATTCTAAGACGGCCAGTTTGTCACAAACATTAGGATATATTGCGCAAAGTTATCAAGAATTAAAAAGTTATGTCGGTGTTTATAATTCTCAAACAGGTCTTTGTGAAGGCGGAAAGATTCAGGTTGTAGATGCAAAAATAGCAAATGAAAATCCTGAATATGTTACAGAGATAGTCGCTGCGCAAGCCAAAGGCAAACTCACATTCAGCAATGTCAGCGGGCTGAGGGGAGTAAACTACAAGAATATCAATATGATTATATTGGATGGCCAGAATTTTACATCTTCTGATTTGTACCAGGCGATAGGACGAGCTGGAAGAAATTCTGATTGGGGTAAAGATAAAACAAGAGTAGCAATTATGATGGAAGCAGTTTCCATAGAGAATACTCTTATTGAAATAAAAAAAATAAGCAGATATATGCAAAAACAGGGGCAGCAGTTATTTACAGACAGAAGGGGACAGGAACTTTTAGCAAAATTAAATAGCAATAGAAATTTAACAAAAATCGAACAATTAGAACTGGTTTCTTCTTACAAATCAAGACAGACGCAATCATCGTCAATATTATTTAAGGCGCATCAGGAAATTTCAGGTATATTGATAAAAAATCCTATCGTAAATATGATAAGGTACGCTAATGAAAAAGGTCTCACAGATGAAGTTGCAAGGTTGGAGGGAATATATGCTCGAGTATTGGCTCATAATGAAAGCAATATATTTGCACAAAATTCAGATAACGCCTCCGAATATGTAGATGCTCTGACAAAATTAGAGGAATCATTTATGCAAGAACTTGTCCAGGCAAAAGAAATTTTTGAAATTATTAAACAATCAAAAGATGGATATATCCGCGGACAAGCAGAAAAATTTATGGCAAAAATACAAGAATTTAATTCAGCTGAAACTCCTTTTGAAGCAAAGAGAAATGCGGATAAAGTAATAAATAACGAAGCAACATTCGTAGGAGTAAATTCAGATATAGTATTTGACTCTGAAAATCCGATAACAGATTTGGCAAATGTATTAGTCGGGTTGTCCGGTAATTTATTGCCTACCAATAGTTCTATGGCTGAACTGACCCAGGCAGTTTCAAATGAAACTGTTCAACAAGAATTTGGCATGAAAGACGGTAAAGTTGACACAACCAGCGAACAATTTAAACAAGCTAAACAACAAGGTCTTGTAGTAGAAAAAGACGGGAAATATTATATAACGCAAGTCGGACAGAATTATGCAAAATTAATTGAAAACAACGCTAATGTTAAATCTAATAATTTCGCGGCGGCTTTGGGTATATTGTTACAATTGCTTCTCGGTGGAAATATACAGCCTCCTGAAGATGAAAAAGAATTGATGTTAAGCGTTGCAAAAGCATTGCAAACGGTCGGAATAACTAATGTAGACAGTTTCAATAATCTTATTAACGATACTATTTCAGACACTTCAGTGTTAAAAAGAATAACAAATATCACACAGTTAAAAAATATTATAAATGCAACATACCCGTATGGATTAAAAGGGCAATTTAAAGATAAATATTTATATACAGCCCAATACATAGCGCTAATGAAAACTATAAGTGAAGAGAATGAAATAGTCACGGAATATGAAAAATTAGTTACAACCAAAGCACAGCAACAGTATGGTTTAACGGCAGGAGAAAAAGCACAAGCTTTAAAAGATAAAATACATTCAAATCCGGTATTGGAAGCGCTTGTCGTAATGCCTGCAGGATTGATAGGCGGGATATTGAGTTTCCTGCCAAAACTGCTTCTTATAAATATTTTTAGCAATATATTGCCTGGTAAAAATGATGTTCTTTATGAGACGGCAGTAGGACAACAGATTGCTAATCCGCTTAACAGCGTGGGAAGCGTTATGGCGACAGACATTATGATGTCTCAAAATAAAAGCAAACAAAATTTGAGTGCAGTTGATATGATTCTGGTTGCAGTATTTGGAATCGGTAATTTTATTAATAATGTTAAACTTGGAATTTCTTTAAGAAATTCTGTAAAGAAATTGGATAGATTGTCAAATCCGTCATTATCAGAAGTAGCAAGTTTAAGCAATGAAGAACTGAAAGCAAAGATGGCAATGGCTGGAATAGAAATAACAGAAAAAACGGATACAGCCATAGAGAATATGAGACAGGTTTTGAGCGGAGTATCGCAGGCAGTTTCGGAAAGACTTGGTAAAGAGATGAGGCTATCCGATATAAATAAATTTATAAATATGACGTCTGCGGTAAATATTGAAGACAGTCAGGAAAGGTTGTCAAAAGCAAGTTATCAAACTATAGCGGATATGTTGAAATTTACGAAAGCACAAAGCGCAGCATCAAAAACAATAAGCGCAATGAAAAAGAAAATTAGTGAAAAATCTATGACTGAGCTGCAAAAACAAGGAGCTATGTTAGAAGATATGTTAAAAGAAAATCAGAAAATTGAAGAAAGAGCAAAACAGGCAAAAATGAAATTCTTCGAAACAGATCCATATAGCCAGATAGAAAAAGTACAAGATATGAAATTGACGGATATTATTAATTACGCCGAATATTCAGCTCAAAGTACAGGAAGGAGTTTAGAGGAAGAATTAAAAATGGCATTGGCGACTTTATATCCGGCAAAAGATCCAAATGAAATGTTAAAGAGATTAAATGGAATAAAAGACGACAAATATGCAAAATATGCGAAAGCAAGCGATTTAGTAAAAGATAAGAATTTCACAGAAGAAGGAAAAGCAACTGAAGAATATGAAAAGGCATTAGAGACGGCAACAACAGAACAGGAGCAAACAAAACAGGAACAAATGGAACAGGAGCAGGCAGGTAAAGTAATAGAAGTAGGAGAAATATTCGGATTAGTAGGCAATTCAATAGGAGCAATAACGGAGGGAGTAAATAGACTAATACAGGGAAAATATACTGAAGGTGAAATAAAAGAAATGCTTGTAAGAAATTGCGCGGTTGCGGCAGCGGGAAGTATAAATAAACTTACAGTGGAAGGAATGATAAATTTTGTAGTGGAAATGGTAACGGGAAAGACATCAAGAGAAATGGAAGGATTGGACGAATTGAAAGTAGCAGGGGAAGGAAATGAAGTTTCATTAGGAAGTTTAAAAGATCTAACGGGATATGAGTATGCAATGGTAGGCAACAGAGAAAGCATAACAGAACCGGTAATAGCGTATTTTGAAAAAGGGCATGTCGCAACAGTAAAGAGCAAGGAAGATATAGAGAAAATAGAACAGGAAGGATATAAATTTACCGGAATAGTATTAGCGGATAAAGCAACTATATCAAAGACGGCGGATATGTATGAAGAGGTATTATTGAACAGAATATACGGCGTAATGAAGGCAGGGGAAAGAGAAGAAATAATAGAATATTTGGTAGCGGCGTTTAAAGGAGAAGGAAAAGCGGATGCAATGAGAGAATATATAGGCGCAACAGGAACCGGCGACGAAGAAATATCGCAAGCCGTAATGGATAAGATAGAAGAAGTAATAAAATTAGGAGCAGAAGGTAAAGTAGATAAAGTGATAGCGGAAGCAGAGATAAAAATATTGACGGGAATAAGAGAAATATTAATGACGACAAATAAATTAGAAGAAGGGGATAAATGGTTGGAAACGGCAACTGAAAGCGAAATAATATCAAAGATAGAAGAGAACAGAAAAGTAAATCAGAGCGTAATAATAAAATCAATAAGTTCCGGCAAAAGCGGAGAAGATTTTGTAATAAATGTGGCGAAATTACAGAAAATAGTAGCCGAAGAAGGAATAAAAACAAAAATGCTTGAACAAATGAGCGAATTAATGAAAAAAGGTAAGACTGATTTGGGCGCGATAATGGATATACAAGGAAAAGAAGATTTGAAAACGCCGATGAGCTTATTCAAAATGTCAGACATTAAGGCGGTAGCGGCGGCGGCTTAAAAGAAAAGATGTATTGTTTTTTAGTAATTTTGGTGTTAAAAATTTATAATTTTTATTTAAACTGTTGTTTTATACGGTTTATGTTTTTTATTATAATTAAAAATTCACAAAAAATTCACAGATATTTTAATAGAATTGAAGAAGTAAGATGTATAATAATAATGCGAAAGAGCGTGGGATATAAAAAGCATTGAAAAAATATGTGAAATAGTTTATATTTTAAATAGTACAAAGGCGGACAAATGAAAGAGATTGTTGGAAGACAATTAATGTTTGATTTGTTTAGTTCCAGTGTTATAAGAAAGACACTGGTAGCCTTTGTATTTTTATGTATGCTTGTAAACGGATTTACGCCGCGTAGCGAGGAAGGGCGAAACAGTTTTGTTGTAGTGATGGCGTGCGCGATGGAGAATGCGGTGAGCGAGATATTTGTGAGCTGCAATGAGGCGTTGACGTCGATATCAAATAAGATAACGAAAGATTTGTACGCGCTGTTGCTTTCAAAGGATGTAAAGACGACTACGCCGGTAAATAAGGAAGATAATAGGAAGGAAGACCCTGTAAACAGGACGAGCGACAGCGGAATAATGAGTGAGAGAAGGCAGGATATAAAGACGTGGAGCAATAAGACGCAAGACAGTAAAGGATATATAAGTTTTGTAATGACAGGGAAGTTGTATCGTTTGTATGAGAACATGAAGGTAAGCGGCCAAGACATAAGAAGTATGATTATATTATCGTTTTTAGTATTTATAATA
>JAHDRN010000014.1 GCA_018433245.1 Candidatus Proruminimicrobium quisquiliarum | reverse complement strand
TAAGAGCAAAAATAAAAACGATTATTGAAGAAAGAGTAAAATTGATAACGAAACAAGTTATGGAAGAAAATAAAAAAGAACAGCTTGAAGACAGAATAAAACCTTTTAGAGCCAGACTTGAAGGAGTAAAATCTAAATTAAATTCAATAAACAATAAAAAAGATGCAGTTTTTTTATTTCAAAATGATTATACAATTCTTGTAAGAGATTATTCCGATTCAAAATTAAAAGATGATGCTTTTTCAAAAGAATTATACGGATTAAGAGAAACTTTTGTTCAAAAAATTTCAGGTGAAGATATTAAAAAAATACAAGATTTTTATAATGAGTTTAAAAACGCTTACCAGTCAAAAAACGACAGTAAACTTTTGTCTATGATATCCGACAACTGGAATGCGGGTGACGGTACAACATTAGATGATCTTGAAGGTTATTTCAGAAATATGTTTACTGTTTATGACGTTATAAAATACGATTTTTCAAATATGAGAGCTAATATGGATTCCTACTCTTCTCTTTCTGATTATACGGTTTCATATGACGTTGAAATTACAGGAACTATTTATGATTCCAATATAACCAGAAAAGAAAAATCCGCTGTTTCAGAAGCGGTGACGGTGGATTCAAACGGGAAGGTTAAGCTTAAGAGGACTCTTTCGGGGATGTGGTATTTTGTCCAATAGCTTATATCGGATTTAATATTTGGCTTGCAACTTCGTATTTTGTCACCTTATGTACCACTCGCTCCGCTTCCTTTTATGTAAACTTCGCTTTGAAAATACTTCATTTCATAACGAAAACTTAAAGCCTTAAACGGCAACTACAAAACAAAAACTTGAAAACAACTCTAAAACCTAACAACAACTAAAACAAAAATCAAAAAACTATATTTTTATTTTGTATAATATGTCATCAATTCTAAAGGAGTTTTATGGATAATTCAATTAAACAGAAACTTTGGAAAACTGCCGATCAACTCCGTTCCAATATAGATGCTTCACAATACAAACATGTAGTACTCGGACTTATATTTTTAAAATATTAAAATCGGAGATTGAAATATGACTAATACTTTAAAATTAACTGACAACGAGAAAAGAGATATTATTAAATATCTTGAATTAAATAAACCTTTACCTGAAAAATATCGTTTTTTATTATTTGATGCTGATAGAGAAGTTGAGCTTTTATGGAACGGAAAAACAGATGAAGTAGAAAATACTGTTTTACCTTTTCAAACTATTGAACATATTGATGAACCAAGAAGTGATATAAAAAAAGAAAATCAGATGCTCTTATTTGACCAATCCGGTAGACAAATCAAAGGCTGGACAAATAAACTTATTTGGGGCGATAATAAACTAATTTTATCATCGCTTAAAAATGGTCCACTCCGCAAACAGATTGAAGCAGAAGGCGGTTTAAAATTAATTTATATAGATCCTCCTTTTGATGTAGGTGCAGATTTTTCAATGGATATAGAAATTGGTGAAGAAAGTTTTACAAAAAAACCATCTGTAATTGAAGAAATAGCTTACAGAGATACTTGGGGCAAAGGTACAGATAGTTTTATTTCAATGATTTATGAAAGGTTGAAACTGATGCATGGACTTTTAGCAGATGATGGAAGTATATATGTACACTGTGATTGGCGAGTGAATAGTTATATGCGGTTGATAATGGATGAAATATTTGGGACTGACAATTTTAAAAATGAAATAATTTGGAGATATAGAACATATCAAGGGCAGGTTCAAAATTATTTTCCTAGAAAACATGACACAATTCTTTTTTATAAAAAAGGTGAGCCAAAATTTGAATTATTAAAAGATAATAACTTTGAAAACAATATTGATTTTAAGCGTTGGAATAGGTATCTCGTAAATGGAAATGAAATTAGGGGCAATAACTATCCTGTTACCGATTCAAGGTTTGATGTATTTGTTAAAAAATGGAAAAAGGAACACCCTGGACAAGAAGTTGATGAAAATGCTGTACTTTATAAATTAGAGGGTTTGACTGTTGATTCGGTTTGGGATTTAAAAGCACTTGATCCAAAAGATGATAGAAGGCTTGGATATCCAACTCAAAAACCAGATGAGGTTTTAGAACGAATAATTTTAGCTTCGTCCAACGAAGGCGACCTTGTTGCCGACTTTTTCTGTGGTTCAGGAACAACTCTTGCAGTAGCTGAAAAACTAGGCAGAAAATGGATTGGTTCAGATTTGGGACGATTTGCTGTACATACAACCAGAAAGAGGATGATAGGAATACAAAGAGATTTGAAAAAAGAAGGTAATGATTTTAGAGCTTTTGAAATTTTAAATATAGGAAAATATGAACGAGAAAAGTTTTTAAATGTTAATGAAAATTTACGTGACGAAGAAAAAAGATTACAACGAGAACAAAAAGAAAAAGATTTTATTAAATTAATATTGTCTGCTTATAAAGCAGAAGAAGTAAATTCTTTTAATAATTTTGTAGGCAAAAAAAGAGACAGACTTGTAGCTGTTGGGCAAATGGACTCCCCTGTAACGAATGCTTTTTTAGAAGAAGTTATTAAAGAATGTAAAGAAAAGGATATAACAAAAGTTGACATTTTAGGTTTTGATTATGAAATGGGAATAGATTTTGCCAATGTTAAACAAATGGGATTAGACATACAATTTAAAGTTATTCCTAGAGAAGTATTTGATAAAAAAGCAGTAGAAAAAGGACAAGTGAAATTTTATGATGTTGCATATATAGAAATCAAACCGATTATTAAAGGCAAAGGGAGTTTGAAAGAAATTTCTGTTGAATTTCTTGATTTTTCTGTTTTCTACAATCAAGATAATATTGACGAAACCGAAGATAAATTAAAAATTAACAGCAGTAAAATTATTATTGAAAACGGGCAAGTAGTAAAAATTAACAAGGATAAAAATAATAATATAACTAGAGAAGTTTTAACAAAAAAATGGACAGATTGGGTTGATTATTGGTCTGTAGATTTTGATTTTGAAAGTAAAAAAGAATTTATCAGAGTTATTGATGAAAAAACCGGCGAAGAAAAAGAGCAATGGACAGGAAGCTATATATTTGAAAATGAATGGCAATCTTTTAGAACTAAAAAAGATAGAACTCTTCAATTAATATCAGCATCCAGAGAAGTTTCTGCCGGTAAAAGAAAAATAGCTGTTAAAGTTATTGATATTTTTGGCAATGACACTACTAAAACAATAGAGGTAAATATTTAATGGGATTAGATAAAGAATTTCCAAAAGATAAGTTTGCAATTCTGCATCCTTCAATAAGATGGTTCCCTGCTGATGAAGATTTACGAAAAGAAGGGTATGAAAAATTATTGCCACCTTTTGTTCCAAAATTAAGAGAAGAAGTTTATGCATGGAGACAAAATAATTATGAAGGTGCAAGTGGAACATCAAAAAATTTACTTAATTGGTGGTTTAAAGAACCTCACATTATATATGATAAAAATGGCAATAATTTAGAATTTAAATATTATTTTGCACAGAGGGAAGCGGTAGAAACAGTTATTTGGCTCTATGATACAAAAAAAGTTAAAAGCAAGTATGATATTCTTCAATTTGATAAACTCGGCAGAGTCAGTCCCAATATGTTTTCTGAAGACTGGCTTAGATTTGTAATAAAAATGGCAACTGGCAGTGGTAAAACAAAAGTAATGAGTTTACTTTTGGCATGGTCTTATTTTCATAAATTATATGAAGAAAATTCTGAATTATCAACAAATTTTTTAGTTATTACTCCCAATATAATTGTTTTGGATCGTATTAAAAATGATTTTGAAGGATTAAAAATTTTTTATGAGGATCCTGTTCTTCCTGAAAACGGTTATTGTGGACAGAATTGGAACGATGATTTTCAAATAAAATTACATTTGCAAGATGAAGTTGGAACAATTTCAAAAACAGGCAATATCTTTCTTACTAATATTCATAGAGTATATGAAGGTGATATACAAGAAGCAACTTTTAATGATGAAAACACTTCAGAATATTTTTTAGGCACTAAAGTAGTTGGTAAAACCAATGATTCAAAAGTTGATTTGGGAGAAATTATCAGAAATATTGATGAGTTAGTAATTATAAATGATGAAGCTCATCATATACATGATGAAAAAATGGCATGGTTTAAATCGATAGAGGATATACATAATAAATTATTGCAAAAAGGTAAAAAACTATCTTTACAAATTGATGTTACTGCCACTCCAAAACATAACAATGGAGCGATTTTTGTTCAAACAGTATCAGATTACCCATTAGTTGAAGCAATACATCAAGGAGTTGTAAAAAATCCTGTATTGCCGGATGAAGCAAGCAGAGCCAAATTACAGGAAAAACAAAGTTCTTTATTTGCTGAAAAATATGAAGATTTTATCAAACTTGGTGTTGAAGAATGGAAAAAGACTTATAAGGAATTAGAGCCAACTGGTAAGAAATCAATTCTTTTCATAATGACAACTGATACAAAAAACTGTGATGATGTTGAAGAGTTTTTAAATAAAAACTATCCTGAATTAAACGGAGCAATTTTCACAATTCACACTAATAGAAGTGGCGAGATCTCAGAAAATGTCAGTGGCAAAAATGAAAAAGAACTTCAAAAACTAAGAAAACAGGCTAATGAAATTGATAGTTGGGAAAGCCCTCACAAAGTAATTATATCCGTTTTAATGCTTAAAGAAGGGTGGGATGTAAAAAATGTTACAACTATTGTAGGGTTAAGACCATATAATTCTGATTCAAACATATTGCCTGAACAAACTTTAGGTAGAGGACTCAGAAGAATGTTTTTTGGTCAAGATGTTAATGAATATGTTAGCGTTATAGGAACACCTGCATTTATGGAATTTGTTGAATCTATAAAAACAGAGGGAATTGAATTTGAAAGAAGACCAATGACAGGTACTGGTGGCGGAACTCCGATAACCCCTATTGTTATTGAAATTGATAATCAAAATGTAAAAAAAGACATTCCTAGTTTGGATATTGATTTGCCAATTTTAACTCCGAGAGTAAGAAGAGAATATAAAAATCTTACTTTATTAGATATAAATAATTTTGCAAATGAAAAAATAAAAATTAAACAATTTACAGCACAAGAACAGAAAGAAATTGTGTTTAAAATAATGATAAATAACGAAATACATCATACAACTATTTTGGATAGCACTATAGAACCCTGTTATCAAACTGTTGTCGGTTTTTTTGTACAAAGGATAATGAAAGAACTGAGACTTTTTGGTTGTTATGATATTCTTTTTGGAAAAGTAAAAGATTTTACTGCCAATCATTTGTTTGCAACAAAAGTTGATCTTGATGACATAAATATTTTAAGAAATCTTTCAGAATTAGAAGTTACAAAAACAATAATAGAAACTTTTAAAAAAGAAATTAACGTCCTGACAGTTCAAGATGTTGGAGATACTGAAATAAAAAATTATATTAAATTGACTAATGCAAGACCTTTTGTAGTTAATAATAAACAATATTTTAAACCTAAAAAAAGTGTTTTCAATAAAATTGTAGGTGATAGTGATTTTGAACTTGAATTTGCTGATTTTCTAGAAGCAAGTGATGATATTATATCTTTCGCTAAAAATTATTATGAAATACATTTCAAAATAGATTATAAAAATGCAAGCGGAGCAATATCTAATTATTATCCTGATTTTTTTGTTAAAGTTGATAATAAAACAATCTATATTATAGAGACTAAGGGAAGAGAAGATTTAGATGATATAGAAAAAATTAAAAGATTGGAACAATGGTGTAATGATGCAACTGAAAGACAGAAAAAAATAGTGTATAAAATGCTTTATGTAAAACAAGAAACTTGGGAAAAATATAAACCATCTACATTTAAACAATTAATAGAAACTTTTAAGTAATTTTATATAGGAAATTTTATGAAGAAAAAACCTGTTAAAGTTGAAGTTATCCATAATGGTAAAAGCATGACCTTTGGACAGTATAAAAAAATCCGCAAACAAGAGATGTTCATAGAACAACACAAAGAAAGTCTAAAGAAAATAATAAAAGATAATCCCAGTTTAAAATTAAAACATAAAAAATAATTAGAAACACTTGTGACTAGGATTGATCAAAACGGTCGTTAAAGGCTTTAAAGTTTCGTGATGAAACGAAGTATTTTGGCACCGCAGTGTACGTAAATGAAAGCGGTAGCGAGTGGTACATAAGGTGAAAAAATACAAAGTTGGAAGCCAAATATTAAATCCGCTATGAGTAAGAGGAGAGTAAATGATAAACCCTGATTTTTTGAAAGCGATTGAAATGAAAAAATATGTGAAAGTAACATTTTTTTCAAAGAAGGACAATGCAGTAGTATCAAAAAGGTATATCCCTCTTGATTACGGACCAAGCAAAAATGAAAAAGTTCCGACAGACAGATATCATTTTTACAATGTAGAAGACTCAAAAGGTTTTTATACAATATCGGTTTTACCTGAAAATGTGCAGTCAATTGAAATGCTTGAAGATGCTTTTGATCCTAAAGAATTTATTAAGTGGACTCCCGTAGTTTGGATATTACCAAGAAACTGGTAAGAATATTTTTTTAAGTCTTTAAATTTTTGCCGAAATTCAAAGATCTTGACAAAGTGTTGATTATAATATACACTATTTGCGGGAGTAGGATCCTGAAATGGATATAAAACAGACTCAGTATTTTCAGAAATGGTTCAAAAGCTTAAAAGATATAGTCGCTAGGACAAAAATTTGGATTTTTATTGAAAGAGTTGCTCTTGGGAATTTATCAAACTGCAAATCCGTCGGCGACGGAGTGCATGAGATAAAAATAAATTATGCAAAAGGCTATAGGGTATATTTTACGAATATAAACGGAAAAATAATAATACTGTTATGCGGCGGAGATAAGAGTACACAACAGGAAGATATTAAAAAGGCAAAGCAGATTAAGGAAATGATTTCGGAGGTAAAAATATGAAAAAAGAAAAAATAATATTAACCGATTTTAGAGAAGATTTTGCTAAAGAATTAAAGAATGATTCAAAAAAATTAAAATATTTTGCGGATTCATTAATTAAACAATATGAGCAGGATAAGGATTTAGGAATATTTCTTGAAGGTTTAAAAATAATAGCAATAGCACAGGGCGGTATGACAAAACTTGAAAAAAAATCAAATATAAAAAGAAATACTCTTTATAAGATGTTATCTAAAAACTCAAACCCTGAGTTAAAAACATTTGCAAATTTGTTGGATAACCTTCACATATCAATGCATTTTGCCTATAAATAATTTTTCAAATAAATTTATAGGTTTTTGTCGTTGTCGTTCAAGGATTTAAGATTTGAGGTGAAACGAAGTATTTTGCCGCCGTAGTGTACGTAAATGAAAGCGGAGCGAATGGTACATAAGGTGGCAAAATACAAAGTTGTAAGCCAAATATTAAATCCGCATAGAATTAAAAAAAGAGACGGAGAAAATTATTCCGTCTCTTTTTTTGATGTTAAATATTTTATAAAGAATTCTTGCTTTCAAAATCTTTCATGAATGCGACAAGTTTATTTACGCCTTCAATCGGCATTGCGTTATATAAAGATGCTCTCATGCCGCCGACGGTTCTGTGGCCTTTAAGACTTGTAAGACCTTCTTTTGTAGCTTCCTTGATAAATTTTTCTTCAAGAGGTTCGTTTCCGATTACAAAAGGAATATTCATCAAAGAACGGTCTTTCTTTTCAACTGTTCCTCTGAACAATTTGCTGCTGTCAAGATAATTGTAAAGAATAGCGGCTTTCTTTTCATTGATTTCTTTCATTGCAGACAGTCCGCCTAATTTCTTAAGCCATTTGAAAACTTTACCGCATATATAAATTCCGTAAGTAGGAGGCGTATTGTATAAAGATTTTTCATCTGTCTGTATTTTCCAGTTCATCATCGTAGGCGTGCATGCCAAAGCAGGTTTTTCACCTATCAAATCTTCTCTTATTATTAAAATCTGAACGCCGGAAGGACCTACGTTTTTCTGTACTCCGCCGTACATTACGCCGTACTTTGTTATATCTGCCGGTTCTGAAAGAAAACATGAAGAAACGTCTGCTACTAGCGGCTTTCCTTTAGTATTTGGAAGCGTTTTAAATTTTGTTCCGTATATAGTGTTATTTTCGCAGATATAAACGTAATCGGCGTTATCGGTTATAGGAAGATCGCTACAGTCCGGTATATAAGAAAATATTTTATCTTCTGATGAGGCAATCTTATTTACTTTTCCGTATTTCTGGGCTTCCTGATAAGCTTTTTTTGCCCATTGGCCTGTGATAATGTAATCGGCGACTCCGTTTCTCATTAAGTTCATCGGAACGCTTGCAAACTGAAGAGATGCTCCGCCCTGTGCGAAAAGAACTTTGTAATTTGCAGGGATGTTGAGAAGGTCTCTTAAATCTTTTTCCGCTTCGTCAATAATAGCCTGATACGTTTTTGAACGGTGGCTCATTTCCATAACAGACATTCCCGATCCGTTATAGTTTAACATTTCGGCGGCGGCTTCTTTTAATACTTCTTCAGGCAATACTGCAGGTCCTGCTGAAAAATTGTATACTCTTTCCATTTTGGGAATCTCTCCTTGAATTTGATTTTCAGTTAAAACAGTATTTTATAAAAAAAAAACAATAAATAAAACAATTTTTTTATTACTGAAAAAACAGAAAAATAAAAAAAGAGACGGCATAGTTATATCCGTCTCTTTTTTATTTAAAAAACTAATGGTTCCCGCATTCGTGAGCGTGCTGATGCTGGTGGCAGACAGATTCTGTTGATTTAAGGCTGCCGTCGATATAATTTTTTACATTTACTTCACAGTCTCCGCAGGCTCCTACTACAACTTCAATTCCTTTTTCGTTAAAAAGATCAATGGCTCCGCCGCCCATTCCTCCCGAAATTACTACATTTGCTCCTTTTTCATGAAGAAAAACAGGAAGAAAACCCGGTCTGTGTCCGGGATTTTGAAAAAATTCTTTTCCGGCAATCTGTTTGTTTTCAATGGTGTAAATAGTAAAACCTTCACAGTGTCCGAAGTGCTGTGATACTTGTGTTCCGTCACATGCTACCGCAATTTTCATAATAATTCTCCTTTTTTAGTTTTTGTTTTTACAGTGATTTGCTTTTATTAAATTTCTATCAATAAAATCCCATATTTGTTTAATTGCTTTTCCTGCCGGACTTTCCGGATACTGAGAAATACTTTTGCAATTGTTTACTGCTTTGACAACCATAGGATCAAACGGTATTTTACCGATAACATCAATATTAATTGAGTCGCAATATCTTTCAATTTCTTTTGTATTTTCTTCGTTGATGTCAAATTTGTTTATACACACTACGGGATTAATATTAAAATGTCTTGCGGTATCAATAATTCTTTTCATATCATGTATGCCGGATACGGTAGGTTCTGTTACGATAACAACTATATCTGCTCCGCTCACCGATGCTACAACAGGACACCCTATGCCGGGAGAGCCGTCAATAATTGAGATTTTGCTGTCAATAAAATTGTCCGAAAGCTGTTTTTTTACGGCGGCTACCAGTTTGCCTGATGCGCCGTTTCCCATTTTTAATTGTGCAGTGGAAAAAACTTTACCGTCATCTTTATATAACATTAAACTTCCCGAAGAATAATCTGACATTACAATAGCTTTAACGGGACAAATTTCAACGCACAGACCGCAACCCTCACATTTATGTATATTAATGAACTTGTTTTTAATTGCATCAAACCGGCAGATTTTTTCACAAAGTCCGCAATTAGTGCATTTTAAATTTTTTATTACGGCTTTTTGAAAACCGTAATAATCTGTTTTTTTCGGTTCGGAAAGTTTGTCAATAATAAGATGAAGATTAGGAGCATCTACATCGCAATCGGCAAAAGCAATGCTTTTACTAAGTTCAATAAATGCGCCTGCCACTGTTGTTTTTCCGGTACCGCCTTTCCCGCTTAAAATAAGAATCTGTTTCATTGTAAAATCTCCTTTTCAATGTTTGTTAACAGATTCTCAAAAAGTTCTTTGTATTTATTGTCTTCACGGACGGATATAAACCCTTGAGAATTTAAACTGCCTAATTGTTCGTCAAAAGGAATTTTTGCAAGGATATTTATTTTATTATTTATACAAAATTCTTCAGAAGGATTTTCCTGTCCGTCTACACATTTGTTTAACAGGACACCGGCCGGTTTATTAAAAAATTTCACTAAATCATAAACCATTGCAAGATTATGTGTGCCGAAAATAGTCGGTTCTGCTACAAGAACGCAAAAATCTGCCGAACGAATACTTTCCATTACAACACAGGCGCTTCCCGGAGGACAATCAATAATTACAATTTCTTCTTTCGGCAGTTTACTCATAATGGATTTTATAATAGGAACTCCTGAAACTTCTCCGGTATTAAGACATCCGCTGACGGCAAGAACATTGCCGGAGATTCCTTCTTCAATTGACCCGATAATTCTTGATGTTTCCATAAAAGCTTTTTGCGGACACAAAACTATACAGCCGCCGCATGAGTGGCATACTTCATTAAAAATCATAAGTTTATCGTTTATCAAAGCCAAAGCATTATATTTACAGAAAGTTATACATTTTCTGCACCTTGTGCATTTATTTAAATCAACTGATGGTATAGTTACGGTGACGGATGTTTTATTAGTTATAATCGGTTTTAAAAATAGCTGTCCGTTTGGCTCCTCAACATCGCAATCTGCATATACCGCTTTTTTTGCGCTGCATGCAAGATTTACGGAGACAAGCGTTTTTCCGGTACCGCCTTTACCGCTTAGTACGGCAATTTTCATTTATTCTTTCCCCCGTGATTATGAAAACCGGGATGAATATCTGTTAAAACCGAGAGCTTTTCTTCTTTATATTTTTTAATATTGTCGTTTGCCGAACCATTTTCGGCTTTATATATTTTTATTCCTCCGGCATTTAAAACGTCAGCGGCATTTTGTCCGCAGCGGTAAGTTATGAGAATTTTTGCTCCGCTGTCAACGAGTGTCTGGGCCGCTTTTATTCCGGCTCCGCCCTGACTGTTTGCGGCGGCGTTATCGATAAAGTCAGATTTTTGAGTTTCAGTGTCAAAAAGCATAAAAAACGGTGTTCTTCCGAAAGAAGGACATACCGGCGCGTCGGCATTTTTACTTTCAACGGGTATAATTATTTTCATAATTTTCTCCTTACTTTTTTATAAATTTTTCTTCAATCGTTTTTACCGTATTATCAAGATAGTTGCTTTTTAATTCTTCAAAAATTCCTTTATCTGCCAAAGACGCTATTTCAGGTTCAATAGGTATTCTGTCAAGAAGGGGGATATTTAAAGATTTTGCCGTTTCTTCAATTTTGCTTTCTCCGAATAATTTTATTTCTTTTGAGCAGTCGGGGCATTTTAAGTAACTCATATTTTCTACCGTTCCAAGTACCGGAATATTCATAGATGCGGCCATGTTATAAGCTTTTTTTACTATTAATGATACAAGTTCCTGAGGCGAAGTTACTATTATAATGCCGTCTAAAGGGATAGACTGAAAAACGGTAAGAGGAACGTCTCCGGTTCCCGGAGGAAGATCAATAAATAAAAAATCAAGCTCGCCCCACATTACGTCAGTCCAGAATTGTTTTACGGTTCCCGCGAGAATAGGTCCTCTCCATATTACGGGATCGTCTTCCTTTTCAAGAATGAGATTGATAGACATTATATTTATTCCGTTTTTTGTTTTTTCCGGAAATATTCCCAGTTCGCTTGCGTGCACTTTTTGCGAAATTCCGAACATTTTAGGAATGGAAGGACCTGTAATATCGGCGTCAAGAATGCCGGTTTTATAGCCTTTTTTGTTTAATGAAACTGCAAGCATACCTGTAACGAAAGATTTTCCTACGCCGCCTTTCCCGCTTGCGATTCCGATTACTTTCTTGATTTTTGACATTTGGTTCGGTTTTTCAAGAAAAGATTCTCTTGTTTCTTTTGAAGAACATGTTCCTGCCTGGCAGTCATGACTCATTTGTTAATCTCCTTATTGCAATTTTTAAATTTTTTCATTTTTCCGCGGCATTTTTTGTTGCATTGACCGGAATGTTCACATATTTTAAAATCGCCGCCCTGAATTTTTAACATTTTGTTATTTGTCAGGCAGTCGGCAAGTTTGTGTCTGGCGCTGCTGTAAATGGCCTGCGTCGTTGTTCTTGAAACTTCCATTCTTAATGAACATTGTTCCTGAGTCAGCCCTTCCAGGTCAATAAGGCGGATTGTTTCGTATTCGTCAACCGTCATTTCTATAATGGCTGCTGAATTTTGCGGGCCAAATGACGAATTGGCGGGCATATTGCATACTCTTCTGCATTTAAGAGGTCTTACCATTGAAATCTCCTGTTATTGACATATGTCAATAACGCAATACTAGCATTATTTCCGGCATATGTCAATAACTTGTAAAAAATAATACCTCTATTGTAAAAAACCGTCTTATTGCATTTTTGTTTTAAAAAATATATACTTCCATTTCAAACTTTGCTCCGTATGGGGCTGAGCCGTTAGCCGTAAGGCAACGGAAATCCAAAAAGGAGGTAAACATGGGTTACGAATGTACATTCATTTGTTCACCAGAGTTGGAAACCGCAAAAGTAGAAGAACTTACAGCCAAGGCTTCAAAAATCATTGAAGCATCGGGCGGAACAATCAAAAATCTGCAACAATTGGGTAAGAAGAAACTCGCTTACAACATCAAGAAATTCCGTGAAGGCATTTATGTCTATATGGAAATTGACGGTCCGGGAAGCATGGTGTCTTCTTTGGAAACATTCTTTAAAGTTAACGATCCTGTAATAAGATTTTTAACAGTAAAAGTTGAACCGAAGAAAAAACTTGCTGCAAAAAAAGCTGAAGCAAAAGCAAAAGCAGCAGAAAAAACGGAGACAGCCAATGAACCAGCAGAATTACCAACTACCGCAGCAGAATAATGTAGTATTAGTGGGAAGATTGACCAGGGATCCTGAAACAAGGAGAACGTCAACTTCAAAAACTGTTTGTAAATTTGACATTGCGATAGGAAGAAGGTTTAAAGATGCTGCAACCGGAGAGTGGAAAGACGCGGACCCTACGTTTGTTCCGATTGTTGTTTGGGGAGACCAGGCGAACAGATGCGGAGACAGATTGAGAAAGGGAATGCCTGTTCATGTTGAGGGAAGACTTCAAACAAACAGCTGGCAGGCTACCGACGGCACAAAAAAGTCAAGAATTGAAGTAATTGCTTCCAGAGTCCAGATTCTTGTCAGATCGGATCAGGCTCCCGCGGCAAAAACTAAAGTTGAAGACGCCGATAACGAATACGTGTCGGAAAATGATGTTAATATGGGCGATGAAGAAGTACCTTTTTAAAGAATAATTCGGAGGAATAAAAATATGGCAATGGATAAAAAACCGGCGCGTCCTGCCGGAAAACCCGGCGGTAAGTTCAGAAAAGGCGGACCGATGAAGAAAAAAGTCTGTCGTTTCTGCGTGGATAAAATAGAGATAGATTATAAAAACGTCAGTTTGCTCAGAGCATTTGTTACTGAAAGCGGAAAAATTCTTTCAGGCAATGTCACAGGCACCTGCGCAAAACACCAGAGAGAACTCTGCAACGCTGTAAAAAGAGCCAGAATGCTTGCATTACTGCCTTTTGCGGCAAACTAGAGGGAGGATATTTTAAATGAAAGTTATTTTAAGAGCCGATATAACAAATGTCGGAAGACA
Organism: Candidatus Proruminimicrobium quisquiliarum; assembly: GCA_018433245.1. Classification (GTDB taxonomy): domain Bacteria; phylum Elusimicrobiota; class Endomicrobiia; order Endomicrobiales; family Endomicrobiaceae; genus Proruminimicrobium; species Proruminimicrobium quisquiliarum. The sequence continues at coordinate 101,835 of JAHDRN010000014.1, read as the reverse complement.
GGGAAAAATTAAAGACGTTGCGGCGGGTTTTGCAAGAAATTTTTTGCTTCCCAAAAAACTTGCCATGGAAGCTACTCCTCAGAATCTCAAAATCTGGGAAAGAGAAAAAGTAAAACTTGAAAAACAGAGAGAAGAAATAATAGCCAATGCTACTGCGATAAAAGAAAAGATAGAAAAAGTTTCTTTTTCTACGAAAGTTAAAGTCGGTGAAAACGGAAAAATATTCGGTTCTATTACGGCAAACCACATTGCGAAACTTTTCGCTCAGGAAGGTTTTACCGTTAATAAACACGACATTCTTCTTCCGGCTCCTATTAAAGAAGTAGGGAAACAGACTATAACGATAAGACTTCATCCTGAAGTTTTGGCAAAAGTAGAAGTTGATATTATAGAAGAAAAACAGAAAAACTAAATAAAATATGTCAACGAATGTTTTAGAAAAACTTCCTCCTCAATCACTCGACGCTGAAATGGCGCTTATCGGCGCAATGCTGATAGAAGAAGACGCCGCGATAAAAGCAATAGAGCTGGTTAAGGAGGAAGATTTTTATGGCAAGATTCATCAGATTATTTTTGACGCCATAAGAAAGCTTGTCGATCTTCAAAATCAGAACGTTGACATAGTGACGGTAAACGATAAATTAAAAACAAATCCTATGTACGCCGATGCCGGCGGCATCAGATACCTTACAAGCCTTATAGATAAAGTAAAGACCGCCGCAAATGTTGAAGACTACGCAAATATCATAAAAGATAAATCAATCCTGAGACAGATAGTTAATGCCGGAACCAAAATGGTTACCGAAGCATACAGCGAAAAAAAGATGCCAATTGACATATTGGACGATTCTCAGGAAATTATTTTTAACATATCAAAACAAAATACTCTTACCGATTTTGTTCTGCCCTCTGCATTAATACCTGAAACCGTTACCAAACTTGAAAAATTACATAACGACAAAAAAGACGTTTCGGGGTTAAGGACAGGTTTTGATAATCTTGACAAACTTACTTCGGGACTTCAGCCTTCGGAACTTATAATTCTTGCAGGACGTCCTTCAATGGGTAAAACGTCATTTGCGTTGAATATTGCGGAAAATATCGCCGTTCACAATAAAGGCACTGTCGCGATATACTCTCTTGAAATGTCAAAAGAAGCTTTAATGATGAGATTTTTGGCATCTTGTGCGCTTGTAAACGGGCTTGCTTTAAAAAACGGTAAATTTAAAGCCGAAGAATGGGCAAATCTTACGTCGGCTGCAAAAAAATTATCAGAATCCGCTGTATATATTTTGGATAAAGCCAATATGAACGTTACGGAATTAAGAGCCTCCGCAAGAAAACTTGCAAAACAGTTGGAAATGAAAGGCAAAAAATTAGATTTAATTATTGTTGATTATTTGCAGCTGATGAGAAGTACGGGCGGGTATAAATCTGAATCGCAGGAAGCCGAAATTGCAGATATTTCCAGATCTCTTAAAGGTGTGGCAAGAGATTTGGCGATACCTGTAATCGCTCTTTCTCAGCTGTCAAGAGAAAACGAAAAAAGAGGTAAAGATAAAACGCCGCAGCTTTCGGATTTAAGAGGATCAGGCGCTATTGAACAGGACGCCGACGTTGTTGCTTTTGTTCACAGAGAAGGATATTATGACAGAGAAGACCCCGATAAAGCAAAGCTGGCTCAAATAATAATAGCAAAACAAAGAAACGGACCCACCGGAATAGTAGACCTTTCATTTGAAACTGAATACACAAAGTTTTTTAATAAAGCATATTCTTCGGAGGAATATCAATGAAGGAACAACCGCCATCTGCAGGCAGTAAAAAAGACAACAAAAATTTTTTCAGACAAACATGGGTTGAAGTAGACAAAAGCGACTTCCATTTCAATCTAAAAAAAATCAAAGAATATCTTAAAAAAGACACAAAAATTTTAGCCGTTATCAAATCAAACGGATATGGGCACGGCGGAGTTGAACTTGCAAAAGAAGCCGTAAAAGCGGGCGTTTACGGCATAGCAGTCAGTTCTATTGAAGAGGGAATCCAGTTTAGAAAAGCCGGCATCAAAACGAATCTTTTGGTTTTCGGGGTACCCTATCCGATTGACAATCTGTCGGTCTCCGTTTACTGGGATTTAATTCCGACTCTTACTAATTTACACGATATTCAATATCTTGCGAGTCTTGCAAAAAAACTCGGTAAAACTTTGGAATTTCATTTAAAAATTGATACAGGTATGGGCAGAATAGGAGTTTCTCCTCAGGATTCATACAATATTTTACAAAAAATAGCGGAAATGCCGGAAGTAAAAATGGCGGGGATTTACACGCATTTTGCAGTTGCGGATTCCGATTTATCTTATACCCAAAACCAGCTTGAAATATTTCATGATATAACCAGATATGCAAAGAAATTGGGATTAAGATTTATAGCCCATGTAGCAAATACGGCCGCGCTTATAAGCAATAAAAAAACTCATTTTGATATGGTCAGGCCGGGAATAGGACTTTACGGACTTACTCCGTTTGACCACGCGCACAAAATGCTTAAACTTAAACCGGTCTTATCGTGGAAAACAAGAATAATAAATTTAAAAAGAGTATCGGCGGGTTTTTGCGTAAGTTACGGAAGAACTTTTGTAACAAACAAAGCATCCGTAATTGCGACGCTTCCCGTAGGATACGCGGACGGATACAGCAGAGTTTTATCAAATAAAGGGGATGTTCTTGTAAGGGGCAAAAGATGCCCTATTGCCGGAAGAATAACGATGGACAGTATGATGGTAGACGTCACCGGAATAAAAGGAGTAAGCCTCGGAGACGAAGTTGTTTTAATAGGAATGCAGGGTAAAGAAAAAATAAAAGCGGAAGAATTGGCCAAATTACAAAATACGATTAATTATGAAGTTACTTGTTCAATATCTATGAGAGTTCCGAGAATTGTAGTATAATAAAATAACGGCTTTAATTTCCGACGGAATCAAATTATGGTTTTAAAACAAACAAAACAAATCATAGAAAAAACCGCTTCAACTCCGTTTTCTTTTACCGGACGGTTGGTAAAGAATATTATTTCGGGAACAGGGCAGGCAACGCAGATAACCGCCGAAACTTTATTGTGGATTTTTAAAGGCCAAATCAATATAAAAAATACAGTTATGCAAATGGTTGAAGTCGGGTACAGATCGTTTCCTATTATACTTTTGACTTCTTTTTTTACGGGGATGGTGCTTGCTCTTCAGGTTGGTTCTGCGACTTCAAATCTTTTTAACGAACCCGTTTATATAGGAATGATTACCGGTTTTGCTCTTGTAAAAGAGTTAGGACCCGTTCTTACTGCCGTTGTAATAGCAGGACGAGTCGGAGCCGCAATCACGGCAGAACTGGGGACAATGAAAGTTACCGAGCAGCTGGACGCTTTGTATACGCTCGGAACAAATCCGATAAAATATCTTGCCGTTCCGAGATTTTTGGCATGTATAACAATGGTTCCTTTGCTTACGGCTATTGCAAATATCATAGGTATTTACGGCGGCCTTCTTGTTACAAATATGAACTGGGATATTCCTTCAACGGTTTATATGGGAGATATCCTTAACGTTATGGATATACCGGCTTTTATGCACGGATTTATAAAATCATTTTTCTTTGCGGCTATTATTGTTATAGTTGCCTGTCATAAAGGGTTCGGATGTCACGGAGGAGCCGAAGGCGTAGGAAAAGCAACGACAAGCTCCGTTATGGTTTCAATGATTTTGATACTGATATCCGACTATTTCTTAACCGCTCTTCTTGTAGCTTTCAAGATCTATTAAATCTTTTCCTTTTTTAAAATAAAGCTTAAAATTTTCGTCTGTATTAATTGAAAATTTCTTCAGGATATTTTTCCTTTTAATTATATTTGAAACATAAAAATCTGCAAGACTCTGCGATTGTGAAGTTACGATTGTTTTGTAGCCGCTGCCGGATATTCCGAAAGTTTCAGGCAGCAAAAGCAGAACAAAAGGATGCAGATGATAATGATAAACCTGAAAAAAAACAGGCTGTGAAGTGTATATGTTCAGTTTTGAATCGTATAAAATGTTTATTTGTTTGTTTGCAATAAAATGACGGTTAACATCCGATAAATATTTATCCCATATTCTTGTATACTGTACTGAGTTTGCAAGCAGTAAAGCCAGCATAACAATATTTATAATTTTTATATAAACCGTATTTTTTATATTTTTGAAAAAAATCAAAAAAATCATAAAAACCAATACCGAATAAAATCCCAAAGTTCTATAAGTGTATCCGTCAGATGATTGGATATTGAAAAGAATATCGTCAAAAATATTTACGCATGCGATGAGATATATAAAATTATAAATTTTTAATTTTTTAACGTTTTTTATTTTTACGGTAATAAATAAAATCAATAAAACGGATATGCATAATCTCAGCATTTTTATTCCGTAAAAAACGCCGCCCTGCAAATATTCGTTTGTTGCAGCAAAAATAGGATGCAATATGTAATAACAATTAAAAATAAAAGCGAAAATTAACAATATGAAACTGTAAATAAGAATAATCTTTGCCGAAAGGCTTAAATTTTTGTCATTAATATATTTTTTGACTCCGGTAATAAGCAATACGGGAATAAACACTGCAACCATAGGATGGCTGCTGACTGTAGCAACCGGAAAAATCAGAAGAGAAAAAATATTTATATATGACAATTTTTTAAAATCGGCATAATAATATATGACAAATATTATCCATAAAAATAATCCCGTTATCAGATTTTCGGTCCATATCTGATAAATCATAAAAGTGACGCATATTAAAAAAGACAAAAGAATAATATCAAAATATTCTTTTTTATTTTCCGGCAGGTTCAAGTAAATAATAACAAGAAAAAGCAAAGGCGAAAGGTATGATATCATTGTGAACAGATACAATAAAACGCCTATGTTTAAAATACCGGCTTTTACCGCCAATCCTGTTGCTAAATGGGATAATATTGACGGGAAAAATCTTGAGTTGTACGGGAAATTATAAAAACCTTCATGTCCGATCCATATATTGTCGGCTGTAACGGCTTCCCAAAAATGATGTACGCCGTCTTCAATTAACCCTATATGCCTTGACGAGTTTATTACCGATATTGTCGTAAGTATCAGAATTGTAAGTATAATTGAAGAATGGTTTTTTATAAACAATAGAAATTTGTTTTTCATAAAATTAATTTCATTAAAACGGCATTGTCAGCGCCGTAATAATTTGGACGCGTTCCGTATTGTTTAAATCCTGTTTTGTTATATAAACCAATTGCCGTTTTGTTTCTTTCGTTTACTTCAAGAAAAATTGTTTTGGTTTTTTTTTCTTTTAAATCTTCTATCGCATGCGTTAAAAGCGCTTTGCCGAAATTTTTGTCTCTGAATTCTTTTGCTACTACTATGTTAAGTATTTCAGCTTCGTCTTCTATTAGTCTGTAAATTATAAAACCGGCGGTGATCCCGCCGGTTTTATTTATTTTAAAATTTGAAAATTTATTTTTTGATTCGGCAATAAACATTTTTTCGGACCAGTTGTCCGAAAAAGATTCTTTTTGTATCTCAAGAATCCTTTGCAAATCGCCGATTTCAAAATCCAAAATACAGAAATTATCCATTTTTATTTGCTTTTCTTTTCCGCTTTTTCTGTTTTTTTTGATTCCTGTTTTTCAGATTTTACTGTTTCTTTTTTTGCAAAAAACTTTTCTCTTATAAAGTTTTCTATTTCGTCGGATACTGCGGGATTATTCTGGAGATATTGTTTGGCGTTATCTCTGCCCTGTCCTATTTTATCGCCTTTGTAAGAATAAAAAGAACCGGATTTTTCAACGATTCCGTTGTTTGCCGCCATATCTATAAGATATCCGAATTTATCTATTCCGATACCGAACAGAATATCAAACTCCGCTTGTTTGAAAGGAGCCGCAACTTTGTTTTTTATAACTTTTACTCTTACGCTGTTGCCTAAAATTTCGTCTCCTTTTTTAATGGATTCAATTCTTCTTATGTCAAGCCTGATTGATGAATAAAATTTCAAAGCAAGTCCGCCGGGAGTAGTTTCGGGATTTCCCCACATAACTCCGATTTTTTGCCTTAATTGATTTATAAAAATTATTGAAGTTTTTGACTTTGATATAGTGCCCGTCAGTTTTCTTAATGCCTGGCTCATCAGTCTTGCCTGAAGTCCCATAAAAGAATCGCCCATTTCTCCTTCAATTTCGGCTCTCGGAACAAGTGCCGCAACAGAATCTACTATTATTAAATCAACTGCGCCTGAACGGACTAATTTATCGGCAATCTCAAGACCCTGTTCTCCGGAATCAGGCTGGGAAATAAGCATATCGTCAATATTTACGCCGAGTTTTGAAGCATAATCAGGATCCATAGCATGTTCTGCATCAATATAAGCAACAATGCCCCCCTGTTTCTGCGCTTCTGCGGCCACGCATAAAGCAAGCGTTGATTTTCCCGATGATTCAGGCCCAAAAATTTCTATAATTCTGCCTCTGGGAATTCCGCCTATGCCTATTGCTATATCAAGAGGAAGCGCGCCGGTGGGAATAACGTCAACGTCAACATGGGCGTTTTTGTCGCCAAGTCGCATAATTGCTTCTTTGCCGAAATCTTTTTCAATTTGTGATAATGCCAGATTAAGTGCTTTTATTTTTTCATCTTTACTCATTTGAGTCCTCCGTATTTAGTTTATTTTTCATTTGAGTAAGCATACCATACAAACGTATAGTTTGTCAAGCGTTTAGTAATTATTTTGACAGATTTCTCTGTAGTTGCAGTATTTGCAGAAAAAGCCATTGTCGGTTTTTTCAAATAGTTCCTTGGGTTTTGGAATATTTTTTTCTATATTCGACAAATATCCGTACATTTGGAGAGTTTCGTCAACTATCTGTTTCTTTAAAATTTCAAGATCATTTTCTTGTAATTCAACGCTGCTTTCGCTGTAAGACGGGCACAGATAAGCTATTGAAGGAATAATCTCGGCGTATCCGGTTTCAAAATGATAAGATGCCCAAAGAGCGTAGCCCATAAGCTGTTTTGAATGTTTTTTAATATCCTGTTTGCCGGTTTTCCAGTCAAGTATATATATTTTATCGTCTACCGGTATCAGATAATCAACTTTGCAATAGGCTTTATATCCGGCAATTCTCGTTTCTCCGAAGCCGGCGGGTTCTATCACCCAGTTTTCGCTCGCTTTTAAAGCCGTTTCAAATATCCATCTTAATCTTTGACTGTTTAGAAAATTTAAAAGAGTTTTTTCAACCGCCGGATACAAATCGTCTCCGCTAACGGAATCTTTTTGTTTGTAATATACTTCGGTAAACGTTTTTGCCGAGCAGTAAGCATTTGTTTTTTCAAACGCATAAAGAAGGAATTTCTTTTTGTCTATCGGTTTTGAAGTTTTTTGCATGCGCAGAAGCAAATCTCTTATTATGTCATGCACAATATTTCCGGTCTCAAGAGCTGTGGAAGTTAAAGCTTTTAAGCGTTGTATGTTATCAAAAGGAATTTCTTTGTCAAATTTTGCGTAATAATCGTAAAAATACTGTCTTTTGCAATTGTTAAATCTGTCATACCGCGATACAGACCATCCTAAAATGTCTGTAAAAGGAAATTTTTTTATTTTCGGCAGTTTCATAATGCTTGCCATTTTATCATTTAACAAGAGTAGTATCAAACATTATTTTTTAATATAATAACGGCGTGAAATATCATTTTAATATAACATCAGGTTTTAACAATATCAGTGTTATTGAAGAATTAAAAAAAGCCGGAGCAACAGAGCTTTATACGGGGTTTTTTGACAAATCTGTCAATAAAAAATATCCGATAGCCTTTAATATTCTCAACAGACGCGGAGAAGATGCCAATTTTACAAACTGGCAGGAATTTAAAAGGGCAATAAGTTTGGCAGAAAAATTAAAGCTTCCCGTTTATGTAACTTTTAACGGATTGTACATTCAAAAACAATATAAACTTATACTGGATACAATAAATAAAGTAAGTTCTTTAAACGGAGTTAAAGGAATAATCGTTAATGATATCGCACTTCTGTTGCTGCTTAAAGAAAACAATTATAAAAAAGATATAGTTATTTCAACCGGAGGAACTGTTTTTAATCATCATTCTATCGCCTTTTATAAATCTCTCGGAGCTAAAAGAATAATTTTAGACAGACAATTATCAATAAAAGATATTATTGAAATAATAAATTACGACAAGACAATGCAGTATGAAATTTTTGCTTTCGGCGGAAGTTGTTTTTTTATAGACGGATTTTGTTCCTTTTTCCATTGTTCCGAAAATCTGGATTACAATCAAAAAATAGTTAATACTTACAATGTTAATATGTGTGAGACAGGCTGTCATCTTATAGAACAAAATATCTCAAAATTTTCAGATTACTATATGAAAAAATACAACCTTAATGCTGACAATTTCCTTTCTTTTATGAGGCATTCCTGTAATTTGTGCAATTTCTATGAATTAAAAAAAATTAAAAATTTATCGTTAAAAATAGTAAACAGAAAAAAATCAACGGTTTCTTTTGTTGAGGTTGTATCATCAGCTATAAAAGGACTTAAAACAAACAGATCAAAAAAAGAATATATAAAATACTGTAAGCGTATTCTTGAAGAAAAAAAATTGTTTAAATGTAACCAGTCACAATGTTTTTACAAATAAGATATGAAAATAGAAAAAGCAAAATTAATACATAATATTTCTAAACTTAATTTATGCAGTAAATTCGACAGAATTTATTTTGGAGATGAATTTTGTGAAAACAAAATGCCGGCTCTGAAAGATTTAAAGTTTTTACAAAAAAACATTATTGATAAAAAAATTACGGTCGTATTTTCTTATATTTCCCAGTCAAATTTTAAAAAAGTACTGCCCTTGCTTAAATTTATTTATGAATATAATTTGTTATTTGACGAAATTGTATTTAATGACTGGGGATTTTTCTATTTTATAAGACTGCATTATCCCAAAATAAAACTTGTTTTGGGAAGATTACTTACAAAACAAAAAACAGATCCGTTTGCACACGACATTATATTAAATAAACAAAAAATCGTGTCATCAAAACAAAAAGTTTTTGTGCCAAAAAAAATATCAGAAGCTACTTTCGAATATTTCAGACAATCTTTGGTAAATTCTTTAATATTTCAAAAATTTATGATAAAAAACAATATCATAAGAGTTGAACTTGATAATTTGAGTTGGAATATGGATATTAAATTGCCGAAAAACATTAAAACATCTGTTTATTTTCCGTATATAAAGATATCAACAACAAAATATTGCGGACAGTTAAATATGAGTAAAAATAATTGTTCCAAACAGTGTGAAAAATCTGATATTATTCTTAAAAAATACAGAACAAAATTTAATTATATAATTAAAGGAAATGCTGTATTTTACAAAAATGTAAAAATAGCAAATACTATTTTAACCGACAGGATTGTATATAATGACTGACAAAAATATAGTTTCGGTAATTATTCCTTGTTTTAACGCCGTTAAATATACGAAACAGTGTATAGACAGCGTATTAAAAAAATCGACTTATCCATATGAATTAATTTTAATTAATAACGGTTCAAGCGACAGGACAAAAAAATATTTTCAAAAGTTAAAGTTAAAATCGGAATATTTAAAAAGACTAAAGATTATTCAGTTAAAATCAAACTATGGCGTTGCAAAAGCCATAAATATCGGGATTTCTAAATCCACAGGCAAATATATTTGTTATATAAATAATGATGTGATAGTTACAAAACAATGGCTTGAAGGTTTAGTATATGCTTTAAATAAAGATAAAAATAATGCCGTTTCCGGAACTTTCTTTAATCCTTTTGAAGATAAACTATTTGTGAAAAAAGCCGAAAAAGATAAAAAAATTATTGATATTGTTGCAGATAAAATAAGATTAACAAATTATCATAAGGTCAAAAAAGCTAAAACAGTTCACGGTTTATGCATGTTTATTAAAAAAAGCATATTTAAAAAAGTCGGATTATTCAACGAAAATTTCTATCCGTGTTTCGGAGAAGATATTGAATTTTGCGAGAGAGTAAAAAAATACGGATATAAGCTTGTAGACGCGACGGATGTGTTCATATTTCATTATTGGAATAAATCGGTAAGATCAAAAGAATTTGAAAAACAAAACAAAAATATTGAAACCGTAATGCAAAAACATTACAAAAAGTTCAACATTCCGAAAAAACATAAAATATAGGGTTTATCTTCCGAAAAGATTTTTTAAAGCTCTGTCTAATTTTCCTAGATTGGAGTTTTTTCTTTTTGAAGTATTTTTTAGAATTTCACCGACTGTTCCTATAACGTCAAAAGAAGTTTTTGGATTTTCTACGGTTCCGGTTACTTTCATTTTTGCATACAAACCCGTATTTACGTTTAAACTTATACTGTCTGCTTTAAAATCAACAAAACCGGTTGTAGTAATAGCGGTTACTGGCATTTTGAATTTAATCTTCTTTGTCGTCAATTTCCCGTTTGTAAAAGCAACATCAAAAATTAAGCTGTCATAATTTATGCCTTTTTTATGTGTATCATCTATTTTTTGGGAGTGTTTTATATTATTATTGAGAACATTAAAAATCATCAGAAAAATTTTTGCGAATTTATTTTCCGCAAGTTTTTCAACATTCGTTATTTTTCCGTTCTCGACACCGGCCGTGCAGGAACCGTTTACGATTTTCATATCGGGAGTAATTGATTTTAAAGATGTTTTAAAATATGCATTTCTGCCGGTTAAATACGGGACATCAAGATTGTCTATGCTGACATCGGTATTTAAATTTATATTGTAATCCGATTTGTTTTCATCTTTTGTTTGTTCATTTGTTTGTTCTTTTTTTGTTGTAGCGGTTGAAGAACTTTCTTTTATAAGTAATTTATCCATTTTTAATTTCAAGTCTATATCATTGCCCGAATAGGAACCGGAAAATGTAAAATTTCCGGTATTAAATATACCTGATGAATTGTTCAGTATAATATTGTTTTTTGAGTGAATTATTACTTTGAAATTTGTATTTTTTAAATCTACGGACGGCTGCTCAGATTTAAATGATATATTTGTCCCTTCAATATTTCCGTTAAAGACGGAATTTGAAATTTCTAATTTTGATTTTATTCTTCCGTTTAGTGCATATTTTGGAACAAATTCAGATAATTTATCAAGTAAAATATCGATATTCGTCTTAAGGTTATATTTTAAATCTTTGTCTCTCCAGTTAACTGTCCCCGAAATATTGCATGTCGACTGCGGTAAAAGAATTTCTAATTGTTCGATATCGGCAGTTTTATTTTCAAGATTGATAATCGTTTTTGCAATACAGTCAATTGCCTGTATGTTGAATTTTGTTTTTGATATATAAAAATCTTTAAGCGTTGTTTCTCTTATATTTTTACACGTTATTTTTAAATCGATTTTCGGCATATTAATATTTTCAAATTTGCCTGTTGCGCTGAATGTTGAATCTTTATAAGTTGTTTCAAAAGATATAACATCAACAAACAGTTTATCAAAGTCCAGATTATTAAGATTTAACTGTGTTTTTAGGCGGACAGGCAACAGAGCATCAATATTACTTTGTTTATATTTAAAAGTGAACGATATTTCGCACGGAAACAATTCCGTAAATGAAAAATCGGTCATATGCATATTAAAATCAGAAATTTTGGTGTCCAAATTTAAAATATCGTCTTTGAATGATACGGTAGAATCTTTTATTTGAAAATTATCAATTTTAAAAGGGATGTCATTTTTAACGGTTTTTACTTTATTTTCAACGTTTTCCGCAGATTGTTCTTTCTTTGTTGAAATATCGTTAAAATTGAATCTTCCGTTTTTATCTTTATGCATTTGAATATTCATGCCGTCAATACTCAAAGTTTGAACCTCTATTTTTTTATGCAAAAGAGGTTTTAATGATATTTTAACGGTAAGATTTTTTGCTTTGATAAAAGTCCCTTTTGTAAAATCAGTTCTTTCTGAAAGCGCAAAATTATTAAGATTTATTCCTATAATATTAAACGATACCGTATCAAAAGAAACTTCCCTGTTGAAATTTTCTTTGGCATAAGAGACTATATATTGTTTGATTTTTTCCTGGGGTAAAAATATTTTTATGAAAACAAACAAAGCCAGAGAAAACAGTAATCCGGCAGCCGCAATGAAAAGCATTGTTTTTCTGAAAATTTTCATTCTAACGTTATTAAACAAAATAAATATTTTTAAGTAAACACTCTTGTCCGGCTGCGCCAAAAAATGTATAGTTTACTAAAAGGCTATAAATAAAAATACGGAGAATCCCGATGATAACTGAAAAAATTGAACAAATCGGAGCAGAAATTCAAAAATTACTGGAAGAAGCGCTGATTTTTGAAAAAGAAAATAAAAATCTCAAAGAAAAACTGGAAGTTGCCGAAGAATTAAATAAAATATTTAAAGAAGAAGTAAAACCTCTTAAAAAAGAAAATAAACTTTTGAAAAACGATATCATTCGTACGGAAGAGAAAAACAAGTCTTTAAAAGAAAAAATAAACTCTCTTGAAGATGAAAAAGATAAACTGCAGGATGAGATATACCGTTTAAGAAGGCAGCTGCGCTAAAAAAATCAAAAAATTACTCTAAAATAATATAAAAGCATGCTTTAAAAAGATATGTTTTGATACAAATTTTATTAATTTGATATAATCTTTGGCAAAACTTTATAACCGTAAAACCATGGAGATTCAAAATGCTTAAACAAATAATAAAAAGACTATTTTTACTTAACGTGATTTTTCTTTTTCTGATGAGCGCCTACAGAATAATATTTACGTTTTATTACGCGCCTGCCGGTTTAGATCCTTTCCGGGACGGGCTTGTTAAAGCTTTTATACTCGGCGTCAGATATGATGCGGCTGTTCTTGCCTATATCAATAGTTTTGCCGTTGTAGCTTTTATAATTTTTATTTTTAAGGGAAGCAAGAAAATATTTCTCGGTTTTATGAAGAATTTGAAATATTACTACACATTCTTTTTCGGCAGCGTTATTCTAATATTATGCGTTGATTTCGGTTTTTATTCCTATTTCCAAAATCATATAAATATTCTGATTTTCGGGATTTTTGAGGACGATACAAAAGCTTTATTTTCAACTCTTTCCAAGAATTACCCGCTTGCGCTTGTTGCCGTCGGTTTTATCGCGGTTTTTGTAGTAATTTATTTTTTGTCCAAAAGAATTCTTGAAAAAAATATAGGCGGTTTTTATCCTGAAAAAATTAAACCCGGATATAAAATTTTGATTTGTCTGCTTCTTGCGGGGATAACTTTTATAACTGCAAGAGGCTCTTTCAAGATGTTCCCGCTCGGAGTTGACGACAGTGAGATTGCAAATAATGCTTTTATTAACAAAGTGGGAATAAACGCATTATATACTCTTCAGGCTGCGCTTGACGCCAGATTAAAAGAAAACAGAGGCATGGATTATATCGCAAAAATGGGATATTCAAAGGAAGATCCTGCCCGGATTTTTAGCGATTACCTTAATATTGACATTAACAATATAGATAAAAACGTTCCTGAAAAATCTTTGGAAAGGAAAACGAAATACAATAAGGCCGCCGAAGAAATCAAGCCGAATGTAATTCTTATAGTTATGGAAGCGCTCGGCACGGATTTAATGCATTACAACAGTCCGTCATTCAATGTTTTGGGTGAATTTAAACAACATCTTGATCAGGATATAACATTTTATAATTTTATGCCCGGCCACATAGGAACTATAGGAAGTCTTGAAGCTGTTATAACAAATATTCAGCGTATGCCCTCTTCTAAATATTTAAGTCAGTCAAAATATGCTTATAACAAGTATTTTTTCTCGGGACCTATGCCTTATAAAAATAATAATTATGAAACTGTCTTTATGTACGGAGGCAATGCCGGGTGGAGAAATTCCGGATCTTATATGCCAAATCTCGGATTTGATTTGATTATGGGTGAAGGAAGCATGTCTAAGGAATACGAAAGAAACGAGTGGGGTATTTACGACGAATATCTTTTTGAGAATATTTTTAAAGTTCTTGAAAAAAACGACAATAAAAAATTTATTTATGTTTTAACTACTTCAAATCATCCGCCGTATACGTTTCCGAGTGAATATAAAAAGATGCCGCTTGAAATAACGGAAGAATTGAAAAATGACATAACGGGTGATATGAAATTATCAGAAATGCGTTTTGCCGCTTACCAGTACGCATGCCAGAAAGCCGGAGAATTTTTAACAAAACTGAAAAAATCAAAATATGCGGACAATACGATAGTCGCAATTACCGGCGATCATAATTTTTGGAGCGTTTTTTCTTATACGACAGAAAGACAGCTTGATAGGTTAAGCGTGCCGTTTTATATTTATGTTCCGGAAAAGTTAAAACCCGATGTTAAAAAAATTGATACAAAAGCATTCGGGTCTCACAGCGACATAATGCCGACTCTGTACGAACTTTCTCTTTCAAATACTGTTTACTGGGCTGTTGGCGCAAATTTGCTTTCTCCTGAAGCCTCAAATAATACGGCATCAAACGATGTTGGAATAATCGCAAATCAAAAATATGCAGTACTTTACAATTTTAATTCAGACAGCGCCAAATCTTACTCTTGGAATAAAGATAAACCGAGAGAAATGGTTTCTTGTGAACAAACTAAGGAACATGAAACCATGCTCAAACACTATAAATCAGGAGTTGCGATCACTCAGTATATGTTAAAAAATGACAGGGCAATCATAAAATAATGCGTATTTTAAGATTTGTTAGCGAAAGTTAAATAGTGTATAATAAATCGGTAAGTTTAATGCCGCCATCGTCTAGCGGTTTAGGACATCGCCCTCTCAAGGCGGAGATCACGGGTTCAAATCCCGTTGGCGGCGTTTAGTTTTTATTATATGTACTTGTAGGGGAGAAAAATATGCTGGATATAAAATTGTTCAGAGAAAATCTTGAATATGTAAAAGAAGGCCTCAAAAAAAGAGGTTTTGATACGAATTTTGAAACTTTAATAAATCTTGATAACGACAGAAGAAAACTTATAGTTGAAATAGAGCAGGCAAGACTGAGAAGAAATACAGATTCTGAAAAAATAGGCAAACTTAAAAGAGAAGGTAAAGAGCCTGAAGCCGCTCTTTTGGAAGAATTAGAACAGTTCAGAGTAAGAATTCAGGAAAACGAAAGATTTCTGCTTAATGTTGAAAACCAAATTGAAGATATTTTAATGCGAATCCCTAATATTCCCGATGAAAGCGTTCCTCTCGGCAAAGATTCAAACAATAATGTTGTGGTCAGAACAGTAGGAGATATTCCTAAATTTTCGTTTAAACCTAAACATCACTGGGAAATAGGGGAAAAACTTGATATTCTTGATTTTGAAGCCGCGTCAAAAGTGTCAGGTTCAAGATTTGCTCTTTTGAAAAATGAAGGATGCGCTCTTGAGAGAGCGATAATAAGTTTCTTTCTTGATACTCACAAACAGAAAGGATATACCGAAGTAATGACTCCTTATCTTGTAAACAAAGCTTCAATGAAAGGAACGGGACAGCTTCCTAAATTTGAAGAGGAACTTTTTAAATGCAATGCCGATGATTTGTATCTGATTCCGACTGCCGAAGTATCGGTCACGAATATACACAGAGACGATGTGATTGAGGAAAGTGCCTTAACAAAAAAATATGTTTCATATTCGGCATGTTTCAGAAGAGAAGCCGGTTCATACGGCAAAGACACAAAAGGTCTTATAAGAAATCACCAGTTCAATAAAGTTGAACTTGTTAAATTTACAAAACCGGACAATTCAATGGCCGAACTTGAAGCTTTAACTTCCGACGCTGAAAATGTATTGCAGCTTTTAAAGATTCCGTACAGAGTAATGCTTTTATGTTCGGGAGATATAGGATTCGGTTCTTCAAAAACATACGACCTTGAAGCATGGATGAGCGGAGAGGGAACTTACAGAGAAATCTCTTCATGTTCCAATTTTAAAGATTTTCAGGCAAGAAGAATGAATATCAAGTTCAAAAGCAATACTTCTAAAAAGAGAGATTTCGTCCATACTCTAAACGGTTCCGGTGTTGCCGTGGGAAGAACTTTTGCGACAATACTTGAAAATTACCAGCAGGAAGACGGATCTGTCGTAATACCGGAAGTCTTAAGAAAATATACGGGATTTGACGTTATAAATCCGAAGAAAAAATAAAATTATTCGGCTTTGCTTTTAGGGAAAGACTGTTCAAAATAAGAAGGTTCAAGAGTATCAATTCCTCTTTCATATAAATTGTTAAATAAATATTTTGATATTGACCGCATTGTTAGTACATCAGCTAATGCTCTATGTTTTTCCGTAACGTTTATTGACAGAGTTTGTGCAATTTCACCTAATTTATTTGACGGGAATGAAAAATACTGTCTTGAAATTAAAAGCGTATCAAGGAAGTACATTTCGGGTGATTTTATTTTACTTTCCATTATTTCTTTTGAAATGAAATTCAAATCAAAAGACGCATTATGGCATACAAGTGTAAATCCGGCTATAAAATCGGCGATTTCTTTGGCTACTTCATAAAATTTGGGGCTGTTTTTAACCATATCATCCGTAATTCCGTGTATTAAAGAACATGCTTCGGGAATAACAATCTGCGGATGTATAAGAGAATTGAAAAAAAATTCTTCTCCGTCTTTTATTTTTAGCATTGCAACTTCGCATATTTTAGCACCCTGGTTGACTGATAATCCTGTTGTTTCTATATCTAAAAAAACGATGTTGTTTGGGTTATTTGTTCTCATTAAAATCCTTTTACATTTTCTCCGGAGCAGAAACTCCGAGCAGGTTTAAACCTTTTATTATTACGGTTGAAACGGCTTTTAAAAGTTCTACTCTTGCTTTTGTAAGTTCAGGTTCAACGCCCAGAACTCTGCATTTTTCATAAAATCTGTGATATATGTCGGCAGTTTCCGTCAAATAAGTAGTAAGATGATGAGGACTCATTGTTTTTGCGCAAATTAAAAGAGTATCTTCAAACAAAGCGAGCTTTTTTATAAGATCGCGTTCTTCTTTTGAAGTTAAAAGATTGAAATCGGCTGGTTTTCCGCCGTTGTCTTTATATTCTTTAAAAATAGAGTGGCACCTCGCGTTTACGTACTGAACGTAAAATACCGGATTTTCGCTTGACTGTTTTTTTGCAAGTTCCAAATCGAATTCAAGCTGTGAATCCGGCGCTCTTAACAGAAAGAAAAATCTGCAGGCGTCTGTTCCTACTTCATCCAAAACTTCTTTAAGCGTTACAAACTCGCCGCTTCTTGTTGACATTGCAACGGGAACTCCGTTTCTTACAAGAGAAACAAGCTGGTATAAAATGACTTTTAACGCTTCCGCAGGCTGTCCGAGCATTTGTATTGCGGCATTTATTCTTGCAACGTATCCGTGATGATCGGCACCCCAGAGATTTATTACTTTTGTAAATTGTCTTTCATATTTATTTTTGTGGTATGCTATGTCCGAAGCAAGATACGTATATCTTCCGTCTGATCTTTTCAAAACTCTGTCTTTATCATCGCCGTATTTTACGGAATTAAGCCACAAAGCGCCGTCCTGCTCGTAGGCAAAGCCTTTTTCTTTTAAAGAACAGCATACTTTGTCTACTTCCGTAAAGCCGGCATTATCTTTTTTTACGGCAATGGAAGATTCGGAAAACCAGTTGTCAAAAGTAACGGCGAACTTGTTTAAATCGTTTTTTATTCCTTCTAAAATGCGCGTATGGGATTCTTCTCTAAAATCTATTTTGTCAAAAGATTTTCCTTCGTTTATCAAAGTCCGGGCGATATCTTTTATATAATCGCCTTTATAGCCGTCTTCAAGAAAAGGAATATTTTCGCCTTTTAACTGGCGGTATCTGGTTTTAGTCGATTCACCCAAGACATTCATTTGGTTGCCGACATCGTTAAGATAATACTCTTTAACAACAGTATATCCGAGATGTTTTAAAATTCTGCCCAAACTGTCGCCTATGGCGGCGCCTCTTCCGTGCCCTATATGTAAAGGCCCCGTCGGATTTGCGGATACGAATTCAACCATTATTTTTTCATTTTTTGATGTTTCCTGTTTTGCATAATTTTCTTTTTTTTCAAGAATTTTTGAAAGTTCTCCGTATAAAAAAGCGTCAGTAAAATGAAAATTTATAAAACCTGCGCCGGCTATTTCTATTGTTTTTATTTCCGAAGAAAATTTTTTTTGAAGGGCTTCTATAAGTTCCTGCGCTATAACTCTGGGATTTACTTTAAGTTTTTTTGCTATAAGCATAGCCGCGTTTGAAGCAAGATCCGCGTTTATGTTCTTGGGCGGTATTTCAACTGTAAAAGACACCTCTTCTTCAATGCCTTTCGATTTTGCAAAAGAGTTAACTGCAGATTTTAATTTTTCTTCTATATTAAATTTTAACATTAAATTGGTTTCCTTAAACGACTATTTTAACATTTTTTAGTTTTTTTGTCTTTAATCATTGCCATTTTTCATAACGTATTTTTTCCGGTTCCCATCTCTGTTTTTCTTTCGGCTCTTCGGCTTTTTTGCCTATTACGACAAGAGAAAAAGGTTTTATGTTTTCGGGAAGATTCATAAGTTCTGCAAAAGCTTTTACTCTGTCTTCAATAGGATAAATCCCGCACCATACGGATCCGTATCCTTTGGCAGTGGCTGCAAGAAGGATATTTTGCGTTGAAGCCGCGCAGTCCTGCTGCCAGTAATTTTTATACTGTTTTTCAATATCGCAGCATACTATTATTCCAAGCGGAGCGTTTGCAAGCATCTGCGATGCTCTGTGTATCTGCATTATTTTAGAATGAGTTTCTTTATCTTTTATTACTATAAAATGCCACGGTCTTGTATTCATTGCCGACGGACTGCTCATAGCGGCATGTAAAATATAGTCAAGATCCTGCTGCGGTATAGGGGCTGAAACATAACTTCTGCAGCTTTTTCTTTCAAATAGAATATCCATAATAATTACTCCTTATCATATAAACTAAGTATTGTTTCTGCCACATTTTCAGCTATAATAGTATTGCCGAGTTCGGTACAATGTCCGAAACTTCCTCCAAACATATCCTTAAAGATATCTTCAATTTTATGAGTTTTTAATGTTTCTTTGAAATTCTTCGTATTACTTATGAAAATAATCTTGTCATAATATTTAGATGTATTTAAATAGGTTTTTAATCTTTCAATAGGCAAGGTCGGATATTGCATGGCAATTAATTGCGCACCTGAGTCAAATATTTTTTCCGCCATTGCCATATATATTGTCTTTGTAATCAAATAGGTGTTTTTATGTTTTTGTACGGTTGTTAAATGATAAGGAAGAACCATATTAATATTCAATTTATTGCCCATATCAATTATATGTTTAACGCTGATTAAAGAATCAGGGGTGTCGATGAATGCCATTTTTGCGCATAGGACAGCATTATAGTAGTTTTGTGCATTATAGTAGTTTTTTGCAAAAAGGATATAAATTTTATTCATTTCAAAACAAGAATTTGATATTTTATAGTAATTAGTAAAGTCGTCAATGGAAAAAATATAGTTGTCGTCTTTTTTGGAAATAATTTCATAGAAGTATGGGTTTATCAATGCAGGAACCATTGATTCGTAGTAGTAAATATCCGGATATTTAGCAGTAATCTTTTTCATTATTCCTAAAATTTGACTGCTTTTTTCTTTATTAAATGACAACTCTGCCATTTGCATAATTTCATTTAAAATATTTTCATCAATATTTTTATTAAATGCTGCCATATTGAATTTAGAATAATCATTTTTTATTAAGTGTTGTTTAATTAAAACAAGAAGACTAAATGTTTTTAATTTAAAATTTGTATTTTTAATTATATAGGGTTTATCGGAAGTAGCATCATTAGCACCTATCATACTAATAACAACTTCAGGCTTATAAAAATTTAATTTTTTCTCAACTATTTCATAAAGCAGATATTCTGAATTTTTTGCAATATGCCCTTCATCAATAACTCTAAATTTCTTATGTTTTGCCTTTGTATCTAATATTTTTTGCAATATTGGAGGCCATTGCCCGTCGGTTGTAGATTCTCCTAGGCATAAAATAGTTATTGCATCGGGATCTTTTAATTTTTTGTTTTGATATTTTTTTAAAGTTGTTAAAGTCAAACCTGATATTTGCAGTAATATTTCTAATATTACCAGACTTATCAGAATGCCGGCAAAAACTAATGATATTTTTTTAAAAAAGTTCATTATTTCCCAATGCAAAATTTTGAAAAAATAGTTGATGCGATATCATCTTTAATTTCAATGCCTAAAACTTCATTTAAAATATCAAGTGCATTTTGTGTCTCAAAAGATACCAATTCGTCGCTGTCTGCCTGAATAACGAGGGCAAGAGTTGTTTTAACCGATTCTTTAAAACGCAGCATTAAATTATACTGCCTTGCATTTAAAATTACGGCAGAGTCCGCATCAAAATTTTCAATAGCACACGTTGCATAAACAGGTTCAAGAATTTTATCGGTGTTATTGTCCGTAACGCATGAGTAAGTTATTATTTCCTTAGGATTGCAGAATTTTTTTATGTCATCCTGAGATATTTTATGTTCAAGATCAGATTTATTTAAAACAACTATTGTTTTATCAAGTTTTGAAGCCGCAAATTCAAGAATAGTTTTATCGTTATCGTCAAAATTTGAATTTGCGTCTATGATCCATAAAATTATATCGGCGCTTTCTATTGAATTTTTGCTTCTTTCCTGCCCGAGTTTTTCTATCATGTCAGCGCTGTGGTGCCTGATTCCGGCAGTATCAATTACCGTAAAAGGGATTCCTTTGTAATCTATGGTTTCTTCTATGGTGTCGGTAGTTGTTCCCGCAATATCTGTAACGATTGCTCTGTTATATCCGAGAATTGAATTTAATACCGATGATTTTCCGGCATTTGGTTTTCCGATAATTGCTATTTTTATCCCGTCTATAAGAATCTGAGCGGCTGCATAGGATTTAATTGTTTTTTGCGTTAAGGCAATAATTTTTTTTAAACTTTCTTCTTTTTCTCTGCGTGATAAAAAATCTATGTCTTCGTGCGGATAATCAAGAGAAACTTCAAGATATGCAAAAAGATCAATAAGTTCGTTTTTAATTTCTTTTAGTTTATTTGAAAGAGAGCCTTTAAGAGAATTTAAAGACAGCTCCACGGATTTTTGCGTTTTGCTTTCTATCAGCGCATTTACGGCTTCGGCTTCCGTTAAATCCATTTTACCGTTGATATAGGCTCTGTAAGTAAATTCGCCTTTATCGGCTGTTCTAAATCCCTTTGAAAGAAGCAGTTTTATTATAGACTGTATTATTATATGGTTTCCGTGAGTTGTGATTTCAATAACGTCTTCACCGGTTACGGAATTTGGAGCCTGCATGTATGTAAGAACAACTTCGTCAAGTTGTTTTGTGCCGTCGCAGATATATCCGTGATGAACCGTTCTGTTTTTAATTTGCACGGGATTATTTTGTTTATCAAAAAAAACGGAAGATACCGTTTTAAAGGCGTCTTTGCCGCTGATTCTTATTATTGCAAGCGCCGACTTTCCTTTAGGAGTTGCAAGAGCAACTATAGTGTCTTCCTGTTTAAAAAGATTCATTTCTTTTCGTTTGCGAGTTTTACTCCGACTTTTCTCATTACGCCTTCGCCTTCCGAAAATGTATCAAATCCGCCTATATTTTTGAGATAGTTGTGAAGATATCTTCTTTCTTTTGCCGACATAGGGTCAAATCTGTATATTTTTTTTGTTCGTCTTACGTATTCCATCGCTTTTTCTGCTATTGTTTTTAATCTTTCCTGCTGCTTTGCTCTGTAGTTTTCAGTGTCGAGATTGACTTTTACTCTGGTTCTTGGGTCAGTATTTACTATTAACTGCACAAGATATTCCAAAGCATCAAGAGACTGTCCGCCTTTGCCTATTAAAACTCCGCTGTTATCCGATGCTATTTCTGCGGAAACAGTGTCATCTTCATGCGAAGTTTTTACGGAAGAAATGTTTATCCCCATCATTTTTACGATATCGTTTATTACGTTTTCAACGTTTTTGCATGCCAGTTTAAAATCAATGGTTTCGGTATTTTTAATTTCGGCAATACCGTTTTTTAAAGTAAGCAGCACTCTTGCCGGTTTAGAGCCCATAAGTCCGAATAATCCGGATGATCCTTCATCCAAAATTTTAACTTCAACTTCATCTTTTGTACATTTAAGAAGTTTAAGGCCTGTGTTGATTGCTTCCGAAATATTTTTCCCGGTGCTTTCAAGTTCTTTTAATTTCATGATTTTAATGTGCCCCCGCTTTTTTATCTTGTGTTAAAACGAAATATTGGACTATCATTGACACTACGCTGTTTGTAAGCCAGTAAATAACAAGGCCTGAAGGGAAACCCCAGAACATAAGAGTAAATACAACAGGCATTATGTACATCATTTTTCTCTGCATAGGATCGGATGTTGCTGAAGTCATCTTCTGCTGGAAGAACATGCCTATACCCATTATAAGAGGAAGCAGATTAAGGTTAAATCCGCCAAAATGCATTAAACTGTCGCTTGCCGACAAATCTTTTACCCAGAAAATCCATTCGGCAAATCTTAATTCATATGCGTTTCTCAATGTCGTAAACAGCGCCCAGAAAATAGGAAGCTGCAAAAGAAGAGGCAGACATCCTCCGAGCGGATTTACCTTCTGCGTTCTGTAAAGATTCATCATTTCAACCTGAAGTCTTTTAGGATCATTTTTATATTTTGTCTGAAGATCTTTTATAAGAGGCTGTATTTTTTTCATTGCAGCCATTGCTTTATAACTTTTTAAAGTTAAAGGCAAAACAAGAATTTGTATTATGATAGTTAAAATTATAATAGACCATCCGTAATTGCCGGTCAGTCCGAAAAAGAACGATAAAACGTTCATTGCTATTTTGCCGAGCCATCCGAAAAAACCGAAATCTACCGCTTTTTCAAGTCCCATATTAAAAGTTTTAAGATGCGAGTAAGATTTAGGGCCTACAAAAAACTGCATTGAAAAACTCTGAACGGTTTCAGTTTGTTTTACATTTGCCGATAATACAAGCATAGGAGGATGTTTTTTATCGAGTCTTGAAGCTTCAATATTTGAATAGTCAAGAGCGTTTGAAGGAATAAATGCGGCAAGAAAATATCTGTTGTCTACGGCAGTCCACTTATAAAGCTGCGCCTGATTTTTTTCTGTTTTTATCTTTTCAAGTTTGGCAGGCATTGCAGACGTATATCCGATTATTCTTGTTACCGAATCATTTTCTTTAAGTTCTTTTGCGTCTGTACCGAGTCCCGGCCCCCACATTGTTTCTATTTCCGGGAGTTTTGCTTCCGGAGAAAGCTTTTCAAGTTTATAATCAAGTTTGTGCAGATATTCCGGAGAAAGTTCAAAAGTTTTTGTTATTTTCCAATTTTCTCTTGACGTATAAACAAAAACTATTTTATCTTTTGTTGATTGCGCTATTTTATAAACAGATCCCGGAAAAGTTCCCAGCACAGGGCTTGCCTGAGGAAGAACCAAATCAACCATAGTGCCGTTCTTTTCTTTTATGAACCAGTTTTTAACGCAGGCTCCTTTATTTGAAAAAACAATTTTATATTTCTCAGTTTCCACCGTTATATCCTGTTCCTTAATATCTTCTTCCATAACGGACTGCACGCGGTTTTTTTCGGTTT
Source organism: Candidatus Proruminimicrobium quisquiliarum (assembly GCA_018433245.1). Taxonomy (GTDB): domain Bacteria; phylum Elusimicrobiota; class Endomicrobiia; order Endomicrobiales; family Endomicrobiaceae; genus Proruminimicrobium; species Proruminimicrobium quisquiliarum. Next base: position 77,982 of record JAHDRN010000014.1, on the reverse strand, counting down.
CTTTTGTTAAAAGTTCTCCTATTTTTTTTCTTGGTGCGTCTATGTCTTCATCTTTGGCTGCAATTTGGTTTTTTTCATTTAAAGCAGACTGATTTATCGGAGGTTTTGGCATAAAAAACATATACCATACCATAATGAACAAAGTTGAAAATACTACAAACATTACTGTGTTTTTTTGCATTTTTGTCTCTCACATTTTAATTTTTCCGGCACCGGATCAAAACCGCCCTTGTGAAAAGGATGGCATTTCAACAATCTTTTAAAGGCAAGAAAACAGCCTTTAAAAAAGCCGAATTTTTCAATTGCTTCATAAGCATAAGCCGAGCATGTCGGATAAAATCTGCATCTGGGCGGAGTAACCGAAGAAAACTTTCTGTATATACTGATTAGAAAAAGTGCACATTGTTTCATTTACGGCTCACTGTAAAAACCGGCATTTTTCAAAGAGTCTAGAACAGTTTGTTTAATCTTGCCGTACCCTGTCGATTTGATTTCTGGTTTTAATATAAAAATTATATCTAAACCCGGTGTCAGCTTATGTTTATTTGTTCTGAAAATCTCTCGCAATCTTCTTTTAGCTTTATTTCTTTGTACTGCAGTCCCGACTTTTGCCGATGTGACAAGTCCGAGTCTGCGAATATTATTGCCGTCTTTTCTGTTAAAGACTATAATTGTCAAAAATCCGGCCGGAATTTTTCTGCCTTTCCTTATAACATTTCTAAAGTCACGGTCAAGATGCAACCGTTCTTTATAACAAAAAGAAAAACCTCTGCTGCTGTTAAGCATCTTATGCCGAAATTGTTTTTCTGCCTTTTCTTCTTCTGGCGCTCAATACTTTTCTGCCGCCGGCCGTAGACATTCTTGCTCTGAAACCGATTTTCTTTTTCCTTCTTTCTTTGTTTGGTTGAAACGTTCTTTTTGTCATTTTAATATTCCTTTGCCTTAGTTTGCTTAAAAATACACCAGCCGATTATATCTAAATTATTACCGTTGAGTCAAATTAATTACCTGCGTTTTTTAGTTTTCTCGCGTTTTTTGATTTCATCCCACTGCTTTATAATGTCTTTTTCGGTTTTTGCCTTAGATTTGCCGAAAACATGAGGATGTCTTCTTATAAGTTTTGAGTTTAAATATCTAATTACGTCATTAATGTCAAACCATCCGTTTTCTTTTGCTATCTGAGCATGAAATACAACCTGCAGCAAAACGTCGCCGAGTTCTTCTTTTATATTTTCAATGTCGCATTTTTTGACTGCTTCTTTAAGTTCTTTTGACTCTTCAAAAAGATATTTCATAAGACTTGAATTGGTCTGTTTTTTATCCCATGCGCAGCCGTCAGGACCTCTTAATTTTTTGAAAATTTCCGTTAATTTTATAAAATCTTTTGAATGTTTCATTGTTTTTGTCCGGAGAAAATGATATATTTTTTGAATATTAAATTCAAATGCCGGACATTTTAATCCGGTTTTGTATGCTGCCGAGGTGGTGGAATTGGCATACACGCAGGTCTCAGAAGCCTGTTCCGCAAGGATTACGAGTTCAAATCTCGTCCTCGGCATTTTAAATTTTTTTAAATGGTTATTTAACGTTATGAACGATTATAAATTATATTCTGACTGTCTAAATTTCCCGCTGGATAAACCCTGCAAATACCAAAAAGATGAAAACATGATATGCGGCAAGTGTCCGCACTACAGTTCGGTTTCAAAAAAAGATTCATCAATAACCAAAATCTTAATAATTAAACTCGGAGCTATGGGCGACGTTTTAAGAACTACTTTTATTCTTGAAGGGATTAAAGAAAAATACCGGAATGTACAAATAGACTGGCTTGTAGATAAAAGGAATTCGGAAGTTTTACATGGCAATCCGTATATAAATAATATAGCGGTAAACGATTCAAAAGTTTTTGATTTTCTAACGTCCCATAAATATGATTTTGCCGTAAATCTTGATTTATCGCCGGAAAGCCTTTCTTTTACTGCTCTTTCTTTAGCCGATAATAAAATCGGATATACGCTTGACGATAAACGAAATATAAAAACTTCAAACGCGTTTGCAGCCGAGTGGCTTTTGACAAGCGCTTATGACGATCTTAAAAAAGCAAATACGAAAACGTACCAGCACTGGATGGCAAAAATTTCCGAAATCAAAGATGTTCCTTATGAAATAATTGTGCCCGTTTCAAAGAAAGCGCAGGAAAAAGCTTCGGATTTTAAAAGCGGCATCAATTTTTCAAAAGGCAAAGTAATAGGAATAAATCCCGGAGCGGGAAAAAGATGGAAAATGAAAAAGTGGAACGTTGAAAAATACGTTGAACTTATAAAAATATTGTCCGCAAAGGGGCATACGGTTTTGCTTTTGGGCGGCAAAGACGATGAAGAAGAAATAAAAGAGATACTCTCGCATAAAATCCCGGGCGTTTTTTCAACCGGCACCGATAATTCAGTTCAGGAATTTTTTGCGATGATAGACTTGTGTGATATAATAGTCTGCGGAGACACTATGGCTATGCATGCGGGGCTTGGCCTTAAAAAAAATATAGTCGCGATTTTCGGACCTACGTCATCTCATGAAATAGAACTGTATTCAAGAGGCGAAAAAATCACGGCTGAAGGATGCAATTGCTGTTACAGGCCCGAATGTCTGCATGACGTTTCCTGCATGGATAAAATAAAAGTTGAAACCGTTTTGAAAGCCGTTGAAAAATACATATAGGAGTTTCAAATGGATACTCTTGCCGTAATATGCACTTATAACGAAGCTACAAATATTGAAAAAGTCATTAACGATGTTTTAAGCTGCGGAGTGGAAGATATTAACGTGCTTGTTGCCGACGACGTATCACCTGACGGAACTTACAAAATAGTCGAGGAAATGGCAAAAAAAGACAAAAGGGTAAATCTACTTTTAAGAAAAGAAAAAAGAGGAAGGGGCTATGCAGGTATTGACGGCTTTAAATGGGCTATGGCAAACGGCGCCAAATATATCGTTGAGCTTGACGGAGACGGGTCCCATAATCCGAAATATATAAAAGATTTCAGACGCGAAATAGAAAACTGCGACGTTGTTATAGGTTCAAGATATGTAGCCGGCGGTTCGGATACCCACAGAGATTTTTTAAGACAGACAATCAGCTGGTTTGCCAGAAATTATCTTAAAATAATTCTCGGCGTAAAAATATGCGATCCTACTTCGGGATACAGAATGTTTAAAAAAGAAACGGTCGGGCTTTTTATAGATAAACTTAAAGCCGCCGATCCTTTTATAGTTACGGAGATGCTTTACCATACGAAAAAAACAAAAGCTCAAATAAAAGAATATCCGATCGAATTTCTTGAACGCGCTTCAGGTTCGTCAAAACTCGGGGCTTTGACTCTTTTTAAATATCTGTTGAAAGTTTTAAAGCTGAGAGTTACTGCCTGATTTTTTTTGCCGCAGTTTGACGATATTTGCCGCTTTTTGTAGAATCTTAGAAATGAATATAACCGCAGATACAAAAATTATACCTATTTTCGGAAATCCTATAAGTCATTCTCTGTCTCCTCTTATTCAAAATGCATGGTTAAAAGAAGAAAAAATAAACTGTGTTTATGTTGCTTTTCGCGTTGAAAATAAGGATTTGAAAAAAGCAATTGACGCCGTAAGAATATTTTCAATGCCCGGCGCAAACGTTACTGTTCCGCATAAAACGGCAATAATGAAATATCTGGACGCTATAGATAAATCTGCTGTTAAAATAGGAAGTATCAATACGATCGTAAACAAAAACGGAAAGCTTACGGGATACAATACCGATTGGAATGGCTTTTTTGAAGACCTGAAAGAAAATAAAATAAATATTAAAAATAAAACGGCGGTTGTCGTAGGAGCAGGCGGAGGGTCAAAAGCTGTTTTGTACGCTTTGTCTTACGGCGGTATAAAAAAGATAATTATAGTTTCAAAAACATATAAAACGGCAAAAGATATTTCAAAAAAATATAAAACCGCGCAGGCTGTTGAAATAGACAGAATGAACGATTTTGATTTTTCAAATGCTGATATAATAATAAATGCTTCAACCTGCGGCATGAAAACGTCGGATATTCTGCCTTTTAAAATAATGAATTTTAAAAAGACGCTTGCAATATATGATTTAATATACGGCAAAGAAACGCCTTTTAAAAAATTTGCCTCGGAAAATAAGCTGAAATATGTTTCAGGGCTTGGTATGCTTGTAAGGCAGGGGGCATTCGGATTTAAAATGTGGACAGGCAAAAAACCTGATATAAAAATTGCTTCGGAGCTTATAAAAAAATGACAATAGTTCTCGGTATTATAGTTTTAATTTTGGCTGCTGTTTTATTTTTAAGAAAAACAAAAAAACAAACCGTGATTTTTGATTCAAGCGCTCTTTCGGACTGCAGAATATCGGAATTTATAAACTGCAATCTGTTTGAAAAGATTATTATTCCGCTGTTTGTAATCAAAAATTTTGAAAAAAATAAAAATGTTAAACAGACGGTCGAAAAACTTAAACAAAATAAAAACGTTGAAATAATAAATAAAGATTACAGACATATTCAAAACGAGAATTTCAGAATAATAAAACTTGCCGCCGATAAGAAAGCGAAAATAGTTACCGCGGATTTTGAGCTTAATAAAATGGCTCAGTTAAAAGGCGTTAAAGTTATAAATCTCAACGATATATATGAAAGTTTAAAACCAATTATTTTGCCGGGCTATAAAGTTTGCATTTTTCTTGTTAAAGAAGGCAAGGAACAGAATCAGGCGATAGGTTATCTTGACGACGGGTCAACCGTTGTAGTTGAAAACGCCAAAAAACTTATAGGATCCAAAAATACTGTAACAGTAACGTCTGTAATGCAAAGTTCAAATAATAAGATGGTATTTGCAAAAATAGAGGAAAAATAATGAAACTTGCTGCTGTAATCGTTGCAGGCGGCTCGGGTAAAAGATTCGGAGCAGCCAAGCCGAAACAATTTCTTATTTTAAATAAAAAACCGGTTTTTGAATGGAGCATAAAAGCTTTTAAAAAACTAAAAGAGTGCACAGATATTATACTTGTAGTTCCACAGGACAGAATTGACGAAATGCTGAAATATAAAAAACAGTACGGTATAGAAGTGGTTGCAGGCGGCAAAGAAAGATTTGATTCCGTTAAAAACGGATTGAAAGCCGTAGGCAAGGATATTGATCTTGTCGCCGTGCACGATGCGGCAAGACCTTTAATAACGCCGGAAATAATAAAAAACGTAATGAAAGCGGCTTATGAAAACGGAGCCGCCATAGCGGCAGTAAATTCAAAAGATTCTGTAAAATTTTCAAAATCCGGAACTAAAATAACAAAGTCTCTGGACAGAAAAAATATATGGTACGCGCAGACTCCCCAGATTTTTAAAAAAGAAATTATTGAAAAAGCGTATGCAGGCAGAATAAGCGCTTCAACTACCGATGATGCGCAGCTTGTAGAAAAAAAAGGAGTTAAATCAACGCTTGTTTTTGCAAGTTATGAAAATTTTAAAATAACGGAACAGACCGATTTTCTGCTGGCGCAGGCAATTTTGAAGAAAAGAGGCGCATAATGTTTATAGGTTTCGGATATGACGTTCACAGATTTAAAAAAGGCAGAAAATTATTTCTTGGCGGAGTTGAAATACCGTCAAAAAAAGGACTTGACGGACACAGCGATGCCGATGTTTTGATACACGCGTTGATGGATAGTCTTCTGGGCGCGGCAGGTGAAAACGACATAGGTCATTTTTTCCCGAATACCGATATGAAATATAAAAACATATCAAGTATAAAACTATTGGAAATTGTAGTTAAAACTTTAAACAAAAAGAAATTTAAAATAAATAATGTGGATATGACAATAATTGCAGAAGAACCGAAAATATATCCGTATATTGATAGTATGAAAGAAATACTGTCAAAAGTTTTGAGTATAAAAAAAGAAAGAATTGCCGTAAAAGCCACCACAAACGAAGGAATGGGTTTTATAGGAAGAGGCGAAGGAATATGCGCAATGGCAGTTGCGTCTTTGAAAGGAAAAAGCAAATGATAAAGTTTCACAATACTCTTACAAACAAAAAAGAAGAATTTGTCCCGATTAACGAAAAAAAAGTAAAAATGTATATATGCGGAGTAACTCCGTACGACGTATGCCATCTCGGCCATGCCAGAGCTTACGTTACGTTTGACGTTATCAAAAGACATTTTATAAAAAGCGGTTATGAAGTAACGCATATTCAGAATTTTACCGATGTTGACGATAAAATTATAAACCGTTCAATTGAAAAAAACATAAGCCCGCTTGAACTTGCCGAAACTTACATAAAAGATTATTTTTCGCAGATGGATAAACTTAACGTTTTGAGAGCCGATTATTATCCGCAGGTAACGCAGATGATACCGCAGATAATCTCTTTTATAGAAAAGCTTGTTCAAAAAGGATTTGCCTACGACGTTGACGGCGACATATATTTTGCCGTTGATAAATTTGCCGAATACGGAAAACTTTCAAAAAGAAAACTTGAAGATATGAAAGTAGGAGCAAGAGTTGAAGCCGATTCAAAAAAACAAAATCCTTACGATTTTATATTGTGGAAAAAAACAAAACCAAACGAACCGCAGTCGGTTTCGTGGCAAAGCCCGTGGTCTAAAGGGCGTCCCGGCTGGCATATAGAATGTTCCGTTATGTCTACTGACAGGCTCGGCGATACAATAGATATTCACGGCGGCGGACAGGATTTGATATTTCCTCACCATGAAAATGAAATAGCGCAAAGTGAAGCTTGTACGGGTCAACAGTTTTCAAGATACTGGATTCATAACGGGTTTGTTACCGTTAATAAAGAAAAAATGTCAAAGTCACTCGGTAATTTTTTCACATTGACCGATATTTTTAAACAGTTTGATCCGCGCGTGGTCAGATATTATCTTTTAACCCAGCATTACAGAACGCCGCTTGATTTTTCAAATGAAGCCCTAAACGTTGCCAAAACAACTTTGCAGGGGCTTGATGAAGCGTATTCAAGACTTGTCGCAATCGTTAAAGAGTCAGATAAAAATATTACAGATGACAGACTTTTAAAAATAGCGCAGAACGTTAAAAATGCGCTTGACGATGATTTTAATTTTGAAATAGCGCTTTCGTATTTGCACGAACTTAAAAATCTTATACTTAATAATCTTACCGCTGACGCATCTTTCTTAAAACAGGCGAAATATTTGTTTGAAGATATATCACAAGAGACGCTGGGGATAAAAGTTTTAAAACAGGAAATAAACTCGGAACTTGAAGAACTTTTAAATCAACGAAATCTTGCAAGAAAAAATAAAGACTGGAAACAGGCTGATTTGTTCAGAGATAAGTTGGCGGAACTCGGGTATAAGATTGTTGATAATAAAGACGGGACTTCAACGTTAGTTAAAAAAATTTAATATTATAACGGTTTTAAATTTCGGGCTGCAACTTTCAATTTTCAAGTCTTATGTACCGTTCGCTCCGCTTTACTAACGTACACCGCGACTTGAAAATTGTTCGTTTCGCTCCAAACTTTGAAACCTAAAAAACTACAAGGCGGAGCAGTTCTAATGCTCCAAAAAACAAAAACGATAAAAATAAAACAAAAAAAGAAACAAAGGAATTTATGGATAAAATATTCGGAAGAAATGCGGTGCTTGAAGCGATAAAGTCGGGTAACAGAACGATAAATAAAATATTTATTTCAAAAACTGCGCATGGATCAAACGTAGGCGAAATTATAAAACTTGCAAGACAAAACGGAATACCGATAAACAACGTGCCGCCTGAAAAACTTGATAAATTTGAAGATACTAATACTCAGGGAGTTGTTGCGGAAGTTTCAACTACCGATTACGTTGAACTTTCAGATTTGATAAAAAGCCTAAAAGATAAAAAAAATGCATTATTGCTTCTTCTTGATTCAATAGAAGATCCTCATAATTTAGGAGCTATCATAAGAAATGCTGTTGCTTTCGGAGTGGACGGAGTTATAGTTCCGAAATGGCGTTCGGCTACGGTTAACGATACCGTTTCAAGAACTTCTGCCGGTGCAATAGAGCATATCAAAATAGCAAGAGTAACAAATTCCTCGCAGGCTATACTGGAACTTAAAGAAAAAGGTTTCTGGATTATAGGCGCAGAAAACGGAAACAAGAGTATCCACGAAACCGATATTCCTTTCCCGGCCGTTTTAGTTGTAGGAAGCGAAGGGTTTGGAATTCACCAGAAAATCAAAGAAAAATGCGACGTGATAATCACGATACCGCAAAAAAATTCAATTTCGTCGATGAATGTGTCGTGCGCGAGTGCGGTTATACTTTACGAAATCTTTAGAAAGCAAAATATATAACGACCGCAATATTTTGGCTGCAGTTTTGTAATTTTAAAGCTCATTTACCGCTTACGCCTAATGTAAACTTCACTTTAAAATTACTTCACTTCGCTCAAAATCTTGCTAGTCTTAATTGAATTAAAAATGCCTAGATTAAAAATTTTGGATAAAACTATTAAAGCTTTGTTTGCAAAATCAGGGAATATATGTGCATTTCCTGATTGTGAACAGGTATTAATAACAGATGAAAATCAAGTAATAGGTGAAATTTGTCATATATATGACGCAAACAAGGGAGGCAGGTACAATTCAAAACAAACGGATGAAGATAGAAGAGATATATCTAATTTAATTTTATTCTGCCCAACTCATCATAAAATAACACATAATGTCGTTAAATATCCAGCTTCGAAATTGATTAATATAAAAAAAAGACATGAAAATAAAATGAGGCAATTTGGCATCAAATACAAGTTATCGGATAAAAATTTAAATTTATTAAAAAAAGAAATGGATTTATTTTGGTATAAATCAGAACAAATATCTAAAGAGGATAAATCCTCTTCTGGATATAAAATGGAAATTAATTCAAAACAAGATTATTATGAATTATTTAAAGAACTCAATGAAATTATGGATAATAGAACTGATATGCTAAATGAAGCTTTAGGTTATTTTACTGAAGAAAATTTTGAAAAAATAAAACTATTGCTCGAGAAATATGGTGCTAATTTTGACAAGTTAAAAGAAATTCCTTATACAGAAAATAAGTTTATTAATCGTTATTGGGAATATTATGCGATTGGGATGCATAATATTACTACAAGATTAAAAATAATTACTACTCAAATGTTTATACAATATCTAGAAACAATACTTAAGATTAATCCAAGAGATAAAAAATTAAGAGAAAAATTAAATTTTCAAAAAAGAGTATTTAAAAAACTCGTAAAATCTGCTTATTATTTTGATTAAATGTTTTTAATAAAAAAGTTATTTAAAATACTTTTTGAAATTTTGAAGGAAAGAATTTATAAAACTCCACTTGTCGGCAGTTTGTTTTTTTCTTAACTTAAATCCGTTTACTTTCCCTCTCATAAATTCGGCTTCGTTGTGGTAATCGCGGGCAAAAGATGCTATATCAATATTTTTTAAGTCGCCGCTGTCCGGGAAATAAACGTAAATAAATATTTTATCTTCGGAAAGGCGTTCTATTTTTAAAGCCGTTGCCGATATTCTTAATCTGCATACTTCAAATAAATTTTTTACGGGATCAGGAAGTTTGCCGAATCTGTCGGTCAGTTCGTTAATCAGCGGTTCTATTTCGGTAAAATCAGTTATATCTGATATTTTTCTGTAGAAAAGTATTCTTATATCTTCATCTTCAATATAAGTGTCCGGTATAAACGCTTCTATATTTAAATCTATTTCCGTTGAAATCTGTTTTGTTTGTTCCTGCGCGTCTGAATTTGTATTTTTTATTTTTTTGCTTTCTTCTTCAAGAAGTTTGCTGAACATATCAAATCCTACGTCTCTTACAAACCCGTGCTGTTTTGAACTTAAAATACTGCCTGCTCCCCTGATTTCCAAATCTTTCAGAGCAAGTTTATATCCGGAGCCTAAATCGCTGAATTCTTTCATTGCTTCAAGCCTTTTAACGGCCTCGTCGCTGAGATTTAAATCTTTATAAAGAAGATAGCAGTATGCTTTCTGTTTGTCTCTGCCGATACGGCCTCTTAGCTGATGAAGCTGGGACAGTCCGAAATTTTCGGCATCTTCAATTATCATCGTATTTACGCTCGGGATATCTATGCCGGATTCTATTATAGTTGTGGCAAGAAGTACGTCGATTTCTTTATTTAAAAATTTCCACATGACTTTTTCTATTTCAGTTGATTTCATCTGTCCGTGTATTACGGCAAGCCTTGCGTCTTTTACAATTTTGGAAAGTTCAGCCGCTTTTGTGAGAATCGTTTCCACTCTGTTATAAACATAAAAAACCTGTCCGCCTCTTGAAAGTTCCGCTTCAATCACATGTTTAATAAGTTTTGTATCGTAAAGTGAAAGAGTAGTCTGGATCGGCTGTCTTCCGACAGGCTGTGTTTCTATAAGCGATAAATCTCTCAGTCCGTATAAAGCGCCCGACAAAGTTCTCGGGATAGGTGTAGCAGACAGCATAAGAATATCTATGTCTTTTTTGAACATTTTTATTTTTTCTTTCTGTTTTACTCCGAATCTGTGTTCTTCGTCTATTATAAGAAGTCCGAGTTTTTTAAATTCAACGTCTTTCTGAAGAAGCCTGTGAGTTCCTATCACAACGTCGACTGTTCCGTTTTTGATTTCTTTTATGATTTCTTTCTGCTGTTTTGCAGTCTGAAATCTGCTGAGCATCGCTATTTTTGACGGAAATGCCGACAGTCTTGCCATAAAAGTATTGTAATGCTGTTCGGCAAGAACCGTAGTCGGAACAAGCACTGCGACTTGTTTTGACTGGCATACTATTTTAAAGCATGCTCTTATCGCCACTTCCGTTTTGCCAAATCCAACGTCTCCGCAAACGAGCCTTTCCATAGGATACGGTTTTGCAAAATCGTTATTTATATCTTCAATTGCTTTAAGCTGGTCGTCGGTTTCATCATAAACGAAAGAATCTGCAAGATCTTTTTCCCAGACGGAACTCTTAAACGGAGTTCTCTGCGTTTTTGCGCGTTTGGCGTAAAGTTCAAGAAGTTCTTTTGCAAATTCAGAAGCGTTTTCGCGGGCTCTTTGTTTTACGTTTTCCCAGGCGAAAGTATCCATTGAATAGAGTTTAGGTTTTACCCCTTCCACTCCGACATATTTTTTTACTACTTTAAAATCGTCGGGAGGAACGTATAATTTGTCTTGGTGCCTGTATTCTATGCACAGATATTCGGATGTTTTATCGTCAACGGTTATTTTTGAAAGACCTTTATATTTTCCGATTCCGTATTTTTCATGGACAACGTAATCGCCGGCGGATATTTCCCAGATACCTTCAAGTCTTTTTCCGCTTTTAAATTTAGGAAAATTTATCTGTTTTCTTTTATATAAAAACTCTTTTGTTGAAAGAACTGCAAGTTTATTTTTTAGATAAAAGCCCTGCCATAAAGGCAAAAGAACCATTGCGGGCATATCCTCGTACTGCCAGCCGTTATCGTAAAATATATTTATTATTCTTTCTTTCTCGGCCGTATTGGAACAGTATATTTTTATATCCACGTTTTGGCTTTTGAGCATTTTGAGAAGATCGAGAAAATATTTTATATCGCCCTGAAAACCCTGAAAACCGGCATAATCGTAATGAACGGCGTTTTTAGCAAGAGGTGAATTTATTATAAGATTAAACTTTTCATAATCTTTGTGAGGCTCTCCGTCAAAGTAGACATGGGCTCCGCGCGGGATTTCTTCGGCTATGACTGAAGCTTCTTTTCCGCTTACGCGCGGAATAATATTTATTTCGTTAAGATATGTGTCGGACCGCTGTGATATATAATCAAAAGTTTTGATCGTTTCTATCGCGTCAAAATCAAAAGATATTCTTACCGGAAGCTCCGAATCACACGGCCATATATCTACTATTTCGCCTCTTACGGAGAACTGTCCCTTTTCTTCCACAAACCCTACTCTGGAATAACCGCCTTTTGAAAGAGAAGAGTTTAATGCGTTATGGTCTAAAGAATTTCCCGTTTTTAAAAGAAGAGAATCATTTCTTAACGCTTTCATCGATAAAACTTTTTGGTCAAGAGATTCGGGATCTGCTATTACGATCGTTTTTTTGCCGTTTGAAATTTTTGAAAGAGTAATTATTCTTTCCTGTTCGTTATCTTTTTCAAAAGACAGAACCTGTATGTTTTTGCCGTCAAGAAAAGTACGGACGTCCTGCGTCAAATTATCCAAATCGTCATCGTTTGTAACGGCAAGCAGGAAATTTAAATTATTATCGGCGAAATATGCAGCCAAAAAATGGGCTTTTGATGCGGAATTGATTCCGGAAACGTAAATTTTTTCCATCCGCTAGATTATACATTATTTTGAAAGGCGGTTTTTAGCGCAAAAAAAAGACTGCCGTCTTTGAAACGGCAGTCTTTTGTATTACTAAAAAATTATCCGAGTATCTTTTTAAGATCCTGTTCCGGAGTGCTTATCGGAGTTATGTTGAATTTTTCAACAAGAACTTTCAGAACGTTCGGCGAAACAAAAGCAGGAAGAGTAGGTCCCAGATAAATATTTTTTATGCCAAGATGCAAAAGTGTAAGAAGAATACATACAGCTTTTTGTTCATACCATGATAATACAAGAGATAAAGGCAGTTCGTTTACGGAACATTTAAAAGCTTCCGCCAAAGCTACTGCGACTTTAATTGCGCTGTAGGCATCGTTACACTGACCCATATCAAGTATTCTCGGAAAATCACCTATTTTGCCCAGATCAAGGTCGTTAAATCTGTATTTTCCGCAGGCAAGCGTAAGTATAAGTGTATCTTTCGGAGTCTGTTTTACAAATTCCGTGTAATAATTTCTTCCCGGTTTTGCTCCGTCGCATCCGCCGACCAAAAAGAAATGTTTTACCTCTCCGGCTTTTACCGCGTCTATTATTTTGCCGGCAACTGAAAGAACTGTGCCGTGTCCGAAACCTGTAGTAACTTCTTTGCCGCCGTTGACGCCGGTCATAACGGTATCTTCTTTATATCCGCCCAGTTCAAGCGCTTTTTTTATGACAGGCGTAAAATCTTTATTTTCACCTATGTGGGAAGTCCCCGGATATGAAACAACTTCAGTCGTAAAAACTCTGTCTGAATAAGTTTCTTTAGGAGGCATCAAGCAGTTTGTTGTAAAAAGAACCGCGCCCGGAATATTGTCAAATTCTTTTTTCTGGTTCTGCCATGCTGTTCCGAAATTGCCTTTAAGATGCGAATAAGCTTTTAATTTCGGATAAGCGTGCGCAGGAAGCATTTCTCCGTGTGTATAAATATTTATTCCTTTTCCTTTTGTCTGTTCCAAAAGAATATGAAGATCTTTTAAATCGTGGCCCGTAACTACAATGAAAGGGCCTTTTTCTATCGTAAGAGGAACAGTTGTCGGCACGGGTGTTCCGTATGTTGCCGTATTGGCTTTATCCAAAAGCTCCATACATTTTAAATTGATTTTTCCGACTTCAAAAACTACGGGAAGCAGTTCATCGCCGGTTTCATAATTTGCCAATGCGGAAAGCGCTTTATAAAAATAAGAGTTTATTTCGTCATCGGTATATCCGAGCACCATCGCATGATAAGCATAAGCGCCTACGCCTTTAAGTCCGAAAAGAATAAGAGACTTAAGAGAACGGATATCTTCGTTCGGGTTATCCCATACTTCTTTTTTGATATCAAAATTCATATCGCTCGGACATCCGCATCCGCATGCCGAACAGCCTAAAGAAAGTTTTTCTTTTTCAAATTTTGCTTCTGCAATAAGTTTTTTTAAGCTTTCTTCGTTAAAGTTTACATTTGTAATCGTAGTAAAAAGACCTGAAATCATAACTTTATCGGCGGATTTGCCCGGTTTTTTTCCTTCAGCCGCTACGGCAAGCTCTACTAAAGCCTGCGTAAGTTCATCCTGAATATTTGCTACGTTTGCCGGTTTCCCGCATACGCCGGCCTGTCCTTTACATCCTACGGATCCTGCTGTTTGTTCACACTGAAAACAAAACATCTGATTCATTTTAAAATCCTCCGTTTAATATTTTTCCGTCTGTTGAAATTGTAACAACCTGCCAGGGAATAAATTTTCCGCTGTCTTTTAGAGCTGTTTTTGCAGCATGTTCTATTCCTCCGCAACAGGGAACTTCCATACGGACTATAGTAAGACTTTTAACGTTATTGTTGGCTAAAATATCCGTAAGTTTGTCTGTATAGTCTCCGTCATCCAGCTTCGGACATCCTATTACTACCGCTTTGTTTTTTCTGAATTGTTCGTGAAATTGAGCGTAGGTAAAAGCCGCGCAGTCAGCTGCGACTACAAGGTCCGTTCCGTTAAAAAACGGAGCTGAAACCGGAACAAGTTTAATTTGCACGGGCCACTGGTAGAAATCTTTTTCATTGTCTTTTGATTTTTTAAAAATCGGAGCGCTTCCGGAACAGCCGCAAGGCTGTTTTTCTTTTTTTTGTTTTTCCGATTTGTTTTTTATGACGGCTTCTTCGTTATAAGCTGCAGCCTCGCGCTCAACAAAAGATATTGCTCCCGTCGGGCATGCCGGCAGGCAGTCTCCCAATCCGTCGCAGTAATCATCGCGCATTAACTGCGCTTTTCCGTCAACCATTCCTATTGCGCCTTCATGGCAGGCTTGGACGCATAATCCGCAGCCGTTACATTTGGACTGATCAATTTTAATGATTTTTCTTATCATTTTATACCTCCTATATTACAATATATCTAATCCGTTTTACATCCGCTTTCTTGCTTTTGCGTAATAATTATAATAAAATCACTTTTGCAAGTATGTTGTTTTTACAACAAAATAAAAATTCTAAATTTATGAAAGAATACATTGAAATATTAAAAAAAGTTCCGCTTTTTAACAGAATCAAAGATAATGAGTTGTCTGCCATACTGTCATGTCTTTCGGCAAGAGAGTTTTCTTATAAAAAAGACGATTATATTTGGGATATAGAAGATAAAATTACCGAGGTCGGAATAGTTTTATCGGGAAGCGTAAACATAATAAAAGAGGATTACTGGGGAAACCGTTCCATAATATCAAAAGCCGAAAGCGGAAAAGTATTCGGAGAGGCTTTTTCCTGCTCCGAGACTTCAAAGCTGCCTATAAGCGTTGTAGCATGTGAAAATACAAAGATCCTTTTTGTAAATTACAAAAAAATTATAACGGTCTGTTCAAGCAGCTGTAAGTTTCATTCTTATCTTATAGACAATATGGTAAAAATTCTTGCAAATAATAATTTGAAACTTTTGCGTAAAATGGAACATCTTGTAAAAAGAAACACGCGCGAAAAAATTCTTTCCTTTTTGTCGGAACAGGCCGAACAGGCAAAAAATGATTCTTTTGAAATTCCTTTTGACAGACAGGAGCTTGCAGATTATTTGTGCGTAGACAGAAGCGCAATGTCAAACGAACTGTCAAAACTTAAAGACGAGAAAATACTGGAATTTCATAAAAATAAGTTTACACTGCTGTCTGACAAAAAATAACAGAAACAAAAATCTCCGTTATAAAAAACTTTATACTATTTAATTATTTTGCTTTAATATCTGCCATGTTTTCAAAAATTATTAAAAAACTTATCAAAAGATACAAATGCCGCGCCGGATACGGAGAATTTCTTAATATAGCGATTCCTCTTATTATATCTACGGGTCTGACGTCCGTGCAGCAGTTTATAAACAGAATGTTTTTGTCGTGGCATTCTCAGGTTGAGCTTGCGGCTTCGCTTCCGGCAGGCCTTTTAAATTTTACGATAATGGGTTTATTTATAGGAACTATAAGCTACGTTGATGTTTTTGTTGCCCAGTATTACGGGAAAGAAGATTATTCAAAAATAGGTCCGGCAGTATGGCAGGCAGTTTATATGTCTTTTATAGGAGCGTTTATTCTTTTTATTCTTTCTTTTTTTTCAGGTTCGATATTTGCTCTTATAGGACATGACCCTGAAATTATGAAGTATGAAATAATTTATTTTCAGCTTTTATGTTACGGAGCTTTTCCGGTAATAGCGTCAACGGCGTTTGCAGGTTTTTATGCCGGACAGGGCAAAACGAAAGTGATAGTGCTCGTAAATATTGCGGCAATATTTTTTAACGTGATTTTTGATTATATATTTATATTCGGAAAATTCGGATTTCCGTCAATGGGCATAAAAGGAGCCGGCATTGCCACGCTTATCTCATCTTTTATTATGCTGTTTATATATACATTTTTGATACTTAGAAAAAATAATGCAATGCTTTTTAATACAAAAATATTTGATCTTGATTTCGAATTTATGAACAGGCTTTTAAAATACGGATTTGCCAACGGAGTCCAGCTTTTCTTTGATATATTCGGATGGACTTTTTTTATATTTATGATAGGAAAAATAGGAATAACTGCTCTTACGGCCACTACCATTCTTATCAATATCAATATGCTTGTTTTTACGCCTCTTATAGGGCTTGGCATAACGACCGCGATTCTTGTCGGTCAGAATCTCGGCAGAAACAATGTTTTTCTTGCCGAGCGCAGCGTTTATTCCGGCTTTCATATAGCTTTGATTCAAAGCTGTCTTGTTATTTTAATATACATTTTTTTCATGGATTATCTCGTATATTTTTTTGTGGAAGGTTATGCAGGAACTGTCATAGCGGAATTGAAGCCCGTAATAAATAATCTTCTGGTATTTCTTATAATATACGCTTTTTGCGATCCCGTTTGTTTTATTTTTTCATTTGGAATAAAAGGAGCCGGAGATACGGCTTTTGTAATGAAAACTCTTATTTTGTCGGCGCTCGGAATAGTCGTAATTCCGTTATATCTTTTAAATTCAGTATTCAATATACATAACGTTTATCTCTACTGGAGCATAATGCTTTCATACAGCGTTACGATAACCGTAATTTTTGTTTTAAGATATTACGGCGGAAAATGGAAAAATATGCGTGTTATAGAAATGAATCAGTAAAGATGTTTTTTATTGAAATGATTTGCGGCAGCAAAAAAACACGCAGTATATAAAAAGTCAAAAGCGGCAGCCGACAAGATATAAAAAGTTATCTGCGATTTTATGCCGAAAATAATCAGCGATAAGATTAAAATAATTTCAAAACAAAACGAGACTGTGTTTAAATTGAAGTTAATTTTCTTATTGAAAATAATCAAAAAAACAATCCATATTAAAACAGCCGATATAAAAATAATAAATTCAATTTTTGGCATTTTTGCCAAAAGCGCGGAGTTTTCATAAAAAATAAAAAAAGCCGTTACGGCAAGCAGATACTGTTTTAAAAATTTAAAAGCTTTCGGATATTCGAAATATTTTGATTTTATATTGGGAATTATAAAAAAAACAAGATAAAACCATACGAGTCCTTTTATAAAAAAAAGATAGGAGTCCGTATTTAAAGCCGTTTTTTTTAAAATAAAAGCGGCAGCCATAACCGGAATAAGCGGCAGTGAAAGAGAATTTTTTAAAAGAAAAAATAAATTATAAATTTTCTTTTATCCTTTTTATCAAATCTTCCAAAACTTCTTGGCTGACAGGCGTTTTTCCTTTGATTACGCCAAGGTCAGTTAAAACTATTGATTTCGGATTGACACCTTTTGATTCAAGCGCTTTTTTTGCGCAGCATACTCTGCATCCGTCAAGCGCGATGCTTTCCGAGATTTTTGCGTTATTTACCGTCGCGCCTATTTCAACCGATAATTTTGCAACCGATTCCATATCGGAAAAACCTGATTCTTTAAGTTTTTTTGAAATTTCATAAGTGAGCATTCCGGCATTTGAACCGCATGCGCACGGGAAAAAAAGTTTTTGTTTCATTTGTCCTCTCAAATACTTACAGCAACAAAATATTATACTAACTGGTCGGCATTGTCAATACCGTATTTGAAGAAATCATTGGAATTTGATATATTTTCAGAGTAAATTAAATTTGCGCCAAGAAGGTGTTTTTATGTGCGGAATAGTCGGATACATCGGTTCAAAAAATTCTGCTGAAGTCATATATAACGGTCTTGAAAAATTAGAATACCGCGGATATGATTCTGCAGGTATTGCAGTAATATCAAAAAATGAAATACTTACAAGAAGAAGCGTCGGCAAATTAAAAAATCTAAAAGCAAATCTTGAAACCAATCCTATTTCCGGAAATAACGGAATAGGCCATACGAGATGGGCTACGCACGGAAAACCCTGCGAAGAAAACGCCCATCCGCATACCGACTGCAGCGGGAAAATAGTTGTTGTGCATAACGGGATAATAGAAAACTACGTCTCAATAAAAAAACAGCTTATTTCCGAAGGACATATTTTTAAATCGGAAACAGATACGGAAGTAATAGCCCACTTAATAGAAAAATATTATAAGAAAGACGTTTTGGAAGCCGTTAAATCGGCTTTGAAAGAAGTCCGCGGAGCTTATGCCCTTGCCGTTATATGCGCCGATGAGCCGGAAAGGCTTATAGTCGCGCGTTACGATGCGCCTCTTGTAGTTGCAAAAGGTAAAGACGAAAATTATATAGCGTCGGATGTATCGGCTCTTTTAAATTACGCCAGAGATTTCATTTTTCTTGAAAACGGAGATATCTGCGAAATAAAAAAAGATTCAATAAAAATATTTAACGGCGGCAAAGAAGTAAAAAGAGAAACTCAAAAAATATTATGGAACGCTGTGCAGGCCGAAAAAGCCGGTTATAAGCATTTTATGCTTAAAGAAATTTACGAACAGCCTCAGACTATTTTGGATACTTTCAGAGGAAGACTTTCTTCGGAACAAAATACGGTTCTTCTTGACGGAATAAATATTACCAAAGATTACTTAAAAGAAATTTCAAAAATATATATCATAGCATGCGGAACTTCTTATCATGCCGGGCTTACGGCAAAATTTGTTTTGGAAAGCCTTACAGTGATACCGACAGAAGTTGATATAGCTTCTGAATTCAGATACAGAGATCATGTAATAAACGAAAAAACGCTTGTAATATTTATTTCACAGTCCGGAGAAACGGCAGATACGCTTGCAGCATTAAGGCTTGCAAAGCAGAGAGGTTCAAAAACCCTTGCAATATGTAACGTAGTAGGTTCAAGCATAAGCAGAGAAGCCGATAACGTTTTGTATACGCACTGCGGACCCGAAATAGGAGTAGCATCAACAAAAGCTTTTACGGGCCAGCTTACCGTTTTATATCTTATTGCTCTTGATTTTGCGACTAAACTTGATACTATTTCAAAAGATAAACTTGAAACTCTCGTTAAATATTTGTGGGATCTTCCTGTAAAAGTTACGGAATGTCTCAAACAGGCAGATGCTATAAAAAAAATAGCAAAAGAATTTCACGCCAAAAAACAATTTATATATCTTGCAAGAAATTTAAATTATCCGATAGCTCTTGAGGGTGCTTTGAAATTAAAAGAAATTTCTTATATTTATGCCGAAGGCTATGCAGCAGGCGAGATGAAACACGGACCTATCGCTTTGATAGACGAAACGATGCCGGTCATGGTTATAGCTACAAAGAGCAAAATTTACGAAAAAGTTTTAAGCAATATCGAGGAAGCAAAAGCAAGAGGAGCCAAAATAATAGCGATTGTAAACGCCGATGATAAAGAAATCGCAAAAAAAGCGGATTACAGGATAGAAGTTCCCGAAACTGACGAGATTTTCTCGCCTGTAATAAACGTTATTCCTTTACAGCTTTTTGCTTATTATGTTTCAACGATGCGCGGCTGCGATGTTGACCAGCCGAGAAATCTTGCAAAGTCGGTAACGGTAGAATGAATCCTAAAATAGCCATAATAGATTACGGCATGGGCAATTTAAGAAGCGTTTCAAAAGCGCTTGAGCTTTGCGGCGCCGATGTCGAAATAATAACTGAAGCAAAACAGCTTGAAAATTATAAAGCTGTCGTTCTGCCGGGAGTAGGTTCTTTTGCACCTGCGATTGAAATATTAAAAGAAAAAAAATTCGATAAAGCAATAAAAAAACATACAGATGCAGGAAAGATGTTTTTGGGGATTTGTCTCGGGTTTCAGCTTTTATTTACCAAAAGCTATGAAGAAGGCGAACATAAAGGACTGGATATAATAAAAGGAACGGTTAAAAAATTCAAATCTTCAAAAGCAAAAAAACTGATAATTCCGCATATGTGCTGGAACCGTGTGCAAATAACAAAAACTCCATATGCAAAAGATATGTACGGTAAAATAAAAAATGAAACGTATTTTTATTTTGTGCATTCGTATTACTGCTGTCCCGACGATAAAAAAGTTATAGCGACTTATACTGATTACGGTTTGAATTTCTGTTCTTCAGTAGCGGTAAAAAATATATGGGCATGTCAGTTTCATCCGGAAAAAAGTTCAACTGACGGGCTTATGCTTCTTAAAAATTTTGTTAAAAAGGTTAAATCAGATGTCATCGGCAATTAGAGTAATACCGTGTCTTGACGTTAATGCAGGAAGAGTTGTTAAAGGGACCAATTTTATAGATCTGCGCGACGCCGGAGACCCGGTAGAAATAGCAAAAAGATACAATAAAGAAGGGGCCGACGAACTTGTTTTTTTGGATATAACGGCTTCTTCCGATAAACGTGATATTACGTTTGAAGTGGTCAGACAGACTGCAGAACAGGTTTTTATACCGCTTACGGTAGGCGGCGGAATAAGAACGGTTGACGATATGAGAAAACTTTTAAAAGCAGGCGCAGATAAGATATCAATAAACACTTCGGCAGTTGAAAATCCGCAATTGATATCAAGCGGAAGCAAAAAATTCGGAAGCCAGTGCATAGTAGTAGCCATAGATGCAAAAAGAGACGGCAAAAGCTGGTCTGTTTATACGCACGGCGGAAGAACTAAAAAAAATCTTGACGTTATAGAATGGGCAAAAATAGTAGTAAAACTCGGAGCAGGCGAAATCCTTCTTACCAGTATGGACAGAGACGGAACGAAAGACGGATATGATTTGGAACTAATGCAGAAAGTTACAAATGCCGTTAATGTGCCTGTTATAGCTTCCGGCGGAGCAGGTAAAAAAGAACATTTTGTCGACGTATGCAATAAAGGAGCATCGGCAGTGCTTGCCGCCTCTCTTTTTCATTTTAAAGAACTTTCAATCTCAGATTTAAAAAAATATATGAGAAAAAATAATATTGAAGTAAGATAGAATGTTCAAAAAAATCTTATTGATTTTTTTTGGTTTAATAATAAGTTTGGCGGTATTTGAATTATTTCTGCAGTCAGTATCTGTCTTTGTTAAATACTATAAAAACTATTCAATAAACAGAAAATTAAGTGAAAAAGATTCAATAACAATATTGTGTCTCGGAGAATCAACTACCGACGGACAATGGCCTAAGTTTTTAAAAAAGGCGCTTTCCAAACATAACATAACAAAAAAAGTGACTGTAATAGATAAAGGCGTAAGAGCTACAAATACCGCATGCATTATTAATAATATAGAATTAGAGATAAAAGAGATTAAACCGGATATTATAGTTGCGATGATGGGAATTAATGACGGCAATTCTGATGTTATAGGTTTGAAGAAAAGATATTTTAAACTTCAGAAATTATTTTTTTTAATTAAACAGCATTTAAACAACCGTAAAAGTATAAACGATAAAAATAACGACGGATTTCAAACGGATTTTAATTTTGCGAACAAGTTGTTTGATATCCAGCAATATGACGAAAGTATAAATATTTTTGAATCATTATTGAATAAAAACAACGGTAATAATATTAAAATAACAAAAATACTTACAAGAGCATATGTTATAAAAGCAAAAAAAGCCGGTTTTGAAACAGAAGAAGCTAAAAAATATTTAAAAAGAGCCGAACAACTTGTTCTTGAAGCCATAAAAAAAGACCCGTATTATGATATAAATGCAATTTTATTTATTCTTGCACAAAACAAAAACCGTTTGATGATAGAAAAACTCTTTCCGGTTACGGATAAAACTTTTTTTAAACAAATATATGAGCAGGACCCGTGGGCCTTTATATCACATACACATTTATTTGTTGAACTTGAAATGAATGATTTTGTTAAATCGATAGCGGAACAGCTTTATTCGGCTGAGATAACTGAAAAGACTCCGTATGCAGACAGGATATTGGGGAGTAATGCAACGCTTCTCATAGAAAGTAAAAATTATAAGACTGCCGATAAATATTTGAATATGTCAAAAAATTATCTTATGAAAAACATTCCGGAGATGACGGCTGAAAATTATTGCAGACTGGCAGAAATATGCAGAGAAAAAAAGATTAAACTTGTTGCAATGCAATATCCCGTGAGGCCGGTTGAACAATTGCAGATAGTCCTTGAAAATTATTCCGAAGTTTATTTTGTAAATAATGAAAAAATTTTTAAAGAGGCCTTTAAAACACAAAAAATAAGCGACATATTTAAAGATTTATTTGCCGGTGATTTCGGCCATTGCACGGATTTAGGGAATAAGATGATAGCAAATAATCTCGCAGAAACGATAAAAAAGCTTATAAATTGAATTTATTTTTTGTATAATTAAAAAATATCAGATATTGAAGGGAGTTTTTGATGAAGATATCAAAGAAAGACGTTGATTATGTTGCGGCTCTTGCAAGGCTTGAGTTTGAACAAAAAGAAGAAGAAAAACTGACGGAACAGCTTGCTTCTATTCTCGGTTATGTCGATAAAATTAAGGAAGTCGACACTTCCAAAATTGAGCCGACAAGCCACGGGTTTTCAGGCGAGAATGTTTGGAGAGAAGATACCGTCGTTAAAAGCAGCGAACAAACTATAGAATCGATTTTTAAAAATGCGCCCGCTAAAGACGGCATGTTTTTTAAAGTTGAAAAAGTTATGGATATGGAAGACTAAAACATAAAATCAAAAAGGCTAAAAAATGAACGAAATAATTAAAATGACCGCAACTGAACTTGCGGAAAAAATAAAAACAAAGCAGTTAAAAAGCGCGGAAGTCGTGCAGGCTTTTATAAAAAGAGCAAAAGAAACGGATTCTAAAATAAAAGCGTATATGGAAATAACGGAAGAATACGCTATGGCGCAGGCTAAAGCCAGCGACGAAAAAATAGCTTCAGGCAAAGAAACGGGCGCTTTGGAAGGTGTTCCTATAGCTATTAAAGATAATATACTAATAAAAAATTTAAGAATGACGGCATCTTCAAAGATACTTGAAAATTATATTGCTCCTTACGATGCGACAGTCATAGAAAAATTAAAAAATTCCGGAGCCGTATTTGTAGGAAAAACAAATCTTGATGAGTTTGCAATGGGATCATCAACTGAAAACTCGGCTTTCTTTACTACAAAAAATCCGTGGGATACCGAACGTATTCCGGGCGGTTCTTCAGGCGGAAGCGCATCGGCGGTAGGAGCAATGACGGCTCCTTTGGCGCTCGGGACAGATACGGGTGGCTCAATCAGACAGCCGGCAAGCTGCTGCGGAATTGTAGGTGTAAAACCGACGTACGGAAGAGTCAGCAGATTCGGAGCAGTCGCTTTTGCTTCTTCTCTTGACCAAATAGGGCCTATGTCAAAAACGGTTGAAGATTCGGCGCTTCTTTTAAATGTTATAGCCGGTTATGATAAGAAAGATTCAACTTCAATAAACAAAGAAGTTCCGGACTATGTTAAAAATATAAATAAAGATTTAAAAGGTTTAAAAATAGGACTTCCGAAAGAATATTTTATAGACGGACTTGATACAGACGTTAAAAAATCTATAGACGAAACCATCAAAATTTATAAAAGTCTCGGATGCGATATTGTTGAAATATCGCTTCCTCACACTGATTATGCAATAGCCGTTTATTACATAATATGCTGTAGCGAAGCTTCGGCAAACCTTGCAAGATATGACGGAGTAAGATACGGCTTTAGAGCCGAATGCGATAATTTATCAGACGAATATAAAAAATCAAGAGGACAGGGATTCGGTCCTGAAGTAAAAAGAAGAATAATGCTGGGGACATACGCTTTATCAGCCGGTTATTACGACGCATATTACGGCAAAGCGCAGAAAGTAAGAACTTTAATCAAACAGGATTTTGAAAAAGCGTACGAAAAAGTTGATATTATAATGACGCCTTCGGCTCCGACTCCTGCTTTTAAAATAGGCGAAAAAAGCTCAGATCCTTTGCAGATGTATTTATCCGATATTTTTACGATATCATGTAATTTAGCCGGCGTTGCCGGAATGTCTGTGCCGTGCGGATTTTCAAAAGAAGGTATTCCGTTGGGGATGCAGCTTTTGTCTAAATATTTTGATGAAGAAAAAATGTTTAACGTCGCCTATAAATATCAGCAGGCGACTGATTTTCACAAACAATTTCCGAGGATATAATTATGAACGCTAAATATGAAGCAGTTATAGGACTTGAAGTTCATTCGCAGATAAAAACCGATACGAAAGTTTTCTGCAATTGCTCAACGGATTTTCATTCTCAGCCTAATACGAATATTTGTCCGGTATGCACGGGACAGCCCGGAGTTCTTCCGGTTCTCAATAAAAAAGCCGTGGAACTTTTGGTCAGAACAGGTCTTGCTTTGGAATGCAGAATAAACAAAAAATCGGTTTTTGCCAGAAAACAGTATTTTTATCCCGACCTTCCGAAAAACTACCAAATATCGCAGTATGATCTTCCTTTTGCAGAGCACGGCAAATTGAATATATCTGTTGACGGCGGTGTAAAAACAATAGGCATAACAAGAATTCATCTTGAAGAAGATGCAGGCAAACTTGTTCATGATATAGGAATGAAAAAACTTGACTATTCATTGGCCGATTATAACAGAACAGGCATTCCTCTTATGGAAATAGTTTCAGAGCCTGATATGAGAACTCCGCAGGATGCGGCAGCTTATCTTACGGCTTTAAAAAGCCTTATAGAGTATCTTGAAACTTCAGACTGCAATATGGAAGAAGGAAAATTCAGATGCGACGCAAACGTCAGCATAAGGCCTGTAGGGCAGAAAGAATTCGGAACAAAAGCAGAATTAAAAAATATGAATACGATTTCAGGAGTTGAAGAAGCTTTAGTTTATGAAATCCAAAGACAAATAGAAGTTGTTGAAAACGGCGGTAAAATAGTGCAGGAAACAAGAACTTGGGATCCCGACGAAAAAGTTACAAAATCAATGCGTTCAAAAGAAAACGCGCATGATTACAGATATTTTCCCGATCCTGATCTGGTTCCTGTAATTTTAGACGATGATTTTATTAATAAAATAAAAAAAGATATTCCGGAACTTCCTGAAAAAAGAAAACAAAGGCTTATTTCGGAATGCGGATTATCACAATATGATGCAAATGTTATTATCTCGGATAAAGCGCTTGCCGATTATTATGAAACTGCCCTTGAGACGGCTTCCAAACAGTCTGATAATTCAGGAAAACAGATAGCAAACTGGATAACAACGGAACTTCTCGGCAAACTTAACAGCGCAAAACTTACTATAAAAGAATCTCCGGTAAAAGCCGAAAATCTCGGGACGCTTGTTGCTTTGATAATAAAAGGAACTATTTCCGGCAAAATTGCGAAAATGGTTTTTGAAGATATGTTTAACGACGGAAAAGATCCCGATACGGTCGTAAAAGAAAAAGGACTTGTCCAGATTTCGGATGAAGGCGCTATTGTGGCTATATGCAAAGAAGCTGTTGCGGAAAGTCCGAAAATAGTTGAGGAATATAAAGCCGGTAAAGAAAGAGCGATCGGCGCAATAGTCGGATTGGTTATGAAAAAGTCAAAAGGAAAAGCTAATCCGCAGATGGTAAATAAGATTTTAATAGATTTGTTAAAACAATAAATATTTATAGCGACTTAAAAGTTTTGGCTGCAACTTTCAATTTTCAAATTTTATGTACCGTTTCACTTTTGTACACCTCAACTTGAAAATTGTTTGTTTCGCTCAAAACTTTTAAGCCTTTTACGGCAAAGACGCATAGTAAATAAAAAAATTAATAAATACATATTCGTTTATAAAGGAGACATTATGATACTGATTTTGGATTTCGGTTCGCAGTATACTCAGCTTATAGCAAGAAGAATAAGAGAAGCGCAAGTTTATTGTGAAATATATCCCGGCACAAAAAATATAAACGAAATAGCGCATATAAAAGACGTTAAAGGCATAATTCTTTCAGGCGGACATGCCAGCGTCTATGAAAAAGAAGCTCCGTGGCCTTGTGACGATGTCTGGAAAACGGGAGTTCCGATTCTTGGAATATGCTACGGTATGCAGCTGATAGCCGAAAATTTCGGCGGGAAAGTTCATCCTTCAAAAAACAGAGAATTCGGTTTTGCAGATATAACCGTAAAAGGAAAAAATCTTCTTTTTGACGGGCTTGATAAGAAAATGCCTGTATGGATGAGCCACGGTGACAAACTTTCAAAAATTCCCAAAGGCTTTATAAATATAGCAAGTTCTAAAAATTGTCCTCGGGCGGCGATAGTCGATGCAAAAAACAATATTTACGGAGTCCAGTTCCATCCCGAAGTAAAACATTCACCTTTCGGTAAAAAGATTCTTGATAATTTTTTATTTAAAATATGTAAATTGAAAAAAGATTGGACGATGAAGTCATATATAAAAGATGAAATCGGAAGAATAAAAAAACAGGTCGGAAACAGTAAAGTTTTGTGCGCTCTTTCGGGAGGTGTAGATTCTTCTGTTGCGGCCATAATGCTTTATAGAGCAATAGGTAAAAAACTAGTCTGTGTTTATGTTGATCACGGACTACAGAAACTCGGAGAAACTGAAAGAGTTAAAAAAGTTTTCGGGCCTAAATTCGGTAAAAATTTAATAATAGTTGATGCAAAAAAAATATTTTTAAATAAACTTAAAGGCGTTACCGATCCCGAGCTGAAAAGAAAAATCATCGGCCATACTTTTATAGAAGTTTTTGACCGCGAAGCAAAAAAACTCAAAGGAATAGATTTTCTTCTTCAGGGAACTATTTATCCCGATGTTATTGAAAGCGCAACGCACGGAGCAGGCGTAACTATAAAGAGCCACCACAATGTCGGCGGACTGCCTGAAAAAATGAAGATGAAACTTGTTGAGCCTTTAAAATCTTTATTTAAAGATGAAGTAAGAATTTTAGGAAGAGAACTTAAAGTACCTGCTGAAATTATAAACCGGCAGCCTTTTCCGGGCCCGGGGCTTGCAGTAAGAACATTGGGAGAAATAACAGAAGAAAAATTAAGAATAGTTAAAGAAGCCGACGCCATAGTAGACGAAGAAATAAGAAAGGCCGGTTTATATGAAAAAATATGGCAGTCATTTGCCGTGATACTTCCCGTAAAAACAGTAGGAGTAATGGGAGATAAAAGAACTTATGAATATGTTATAGTCGTAAGGGCTGTTAATTCGGAAGATGCAATGACGGCTGACTGGGTCAAACTTCCTTATGATATTCTCGGCAGAATTTCAAGCAGAATAATTAACGAAGTAAGAGGCGCCAACAGAGTTGTTTATGATATTTCACAAAAACCACCATCAACAATTGAGTGGGAATAAAACTCAATAAAATAGTGGGTTTGCAGTAAAATATTTGAAACAAAAGGAGTTTTTGCATGAAAAAAACGGCACTTATCTTAGTAGCATTTTTTGTATTTTGCATTTGCTCGGTTGTTATTGCAGAAGAAGTTGTTACTCAAAATACAGATCAGCAAAGTGTTGTTCTATCAGAAGAAACTGCAACAGTGCAGACTCAACAAGAAAGTTTATCTGCACAACAAGAACCTGTGAAACTTCAAACTCAAGAAATAGCACAAGTAAAAGAGCAACCGAAACAGCAAGAAGAATCTAAAAAGAGCAGATATCATCCTTACATAAGAATGGATATGGGTTTTACATATACCGGATTTGATATTAAGTATCAAGGTGAAACATCAAAATTCTCAGGATTTCAAGGAATGTTTAATTTTGCAGCAGGCGTAAAAAAAGAAAGAACAAGATTTGAGTTAGATTATCAGTCCAGAGCAACAGTATCAGATGTTTTGTTTATAATTGCAGACAGTACTGCTTCAATAGAGAATAAGGCTGTTATGGCAAATGTTTTCTATGATTTTGTTTCATACAAGTATTTCGCACTTTATATAGGCGGCGGAGCCGGGTTAAATATGTGGACAAATAATTATAAAAATAACATTACACATGTTGTAACTACTGATAGCGGGTCATCTTTTGCAGGTGGTATTTATTTAGGTTCAAGTATCAATATTCCTATAGGGCTTAGTATAGATTTCGGAGTTGATTATTTATATGTTAGTGAACCTCAGATGAACAGTTTTGTACCTAAAATAGGTGCAAGGATTACTTTTTAATTTATAAATAAAAACGGTTGTTTGTTTTGCTTTAAATAAATAAAAAGACGGAAGAGCAATTACACTCTTCCGCCTTTTTTTATTGTTTATTAAACTTAATTACTTTGTTTCTCCGCAGAGAGCCAATATTTTATTCCACTTAGCATCAACATCAGCCTGTATGGAAGCCAATAATTCTGCATTTTCAGGTTTTAACAAATGTTTGAATCTAACTTGGTTTTTAAAGAATTCTATTACAGGTTTCTTTTCGCCGCCTCTAGGTTTCATTGTTAATTTATAAACTCCGTTTACTACTTCGTAAACAGGCCAGATACATGTATCAACTGCAAGTCTTACCATTTCCATTGAATCTTCAGGTTTGCAACCCCAGCCGAGCCTGCAAGGCGTCATTACATTAATAAATGCAGGGCCATCCGTATCAAGAGCTTTTTGAACTTTTGTTACATAATCATTCCAGTTACCTATAACAGCTTGTGCGGCATAAGGAATATTATGTGCAACCATTATTGCCGTAAGATCTT
This sequence comes from Candidatus Proruminimicrobium quisquiliarum, assembly GCA_018433245.1. Lineage (GTDB taxonomy): Bacteria > Elusimicrobiota > Endomicrobiia > Endomicrobiales > Endomicrobiaceae > Proruminimicrobium > Proruminimicrobium quisquiliarum. Next base: position 49,051 of record JAHDRN010000014.1, on the reverse strand, counting down.
TCTTATGTTGTTCTTTGCCTTGTTTAACTTTACCTACCGGAGATGTTGTTGCGCTTGCACCCTGAGGTGTTGCGCTGCTTCTTTGAATGCCGGTATTCATGTATGCTTCATTATTGTAGCAGACATAAAGCAATCTGTGTCCTCTTTCCATTGCGCCTGAAAGAGACTGAAGTCCGATATCATAAGTTCCGCCGTCTCCGCCAAATGCAACAAAACGGATATCATCTGCTAATTTGCCTTGTTTCTTTAAGCTTACATATGCAGCTTCTATACCGCTTGCAGTTGCAGCAGAGTTTTCAAAAGCGCTGTGGAAGAAAGGAGTTTTCCATGCTGAATAAGGAAATATTGTCGTTGAAACTTCCAAACATCCGGTTGCACTTACAACAACAACAGGTTTATCGCCGGCAGCAAGAAGGGTTTGTCTTGCTACAGTACCTGCTCCGCACCCTGCGCAAAGACGATGTCCACCCGTCAATCTTTCGGCATTTTTACTTAATTCTTTTAGATTTGCCATTTTATATATCTCCCAAAACTTATTTTATTCTTACGTTAATGTATTCGACTGTTTTTGACGGTGCAACTTGATTTTTTGCAATCTTATCAAGCTTTGTATAAACTTCTGCAATATGTTCTGTTGAAATTTCTCTGCCGCCTAAACCGTAAACATAATTTTCTGACTTGATATTAATTCCATTTGCAAAAAGAGCTGAAACTACGTCCAGATAAACCGGAGCAAAATTTCCCGAGCAAGAGTCTGCTCTGTCAAGAACGGCAAAAGCTTTTACTTTAGCCAAATCTTTTGCTATTTCATCTGCAGGGAAAGGTCTGTATACTCTTATTTTTATAAGGCCAGCTTTAATTCCCTTTTCTCTCAACTCATCTATAACAAATTTAGTTGTTCCTGCTGCAGAACCGATTGTTACTATTGCAACTTCAGCATCATCCATTTTGTATTTTTCGTAAAAACCGTATTCTCTTCCGAATTTATTTTTAAATTCTTTTGCAACATCAAGTACTATCTGCTTTGCATTTCTCATGCCTTCCGCCAACTGCCATCTGTGTTCAAAATAATAATCCTGAAGTTCAATAGCGCCTAATGTAAAAGGTTTTTTGTAATCAAGTAATGCTCTTTCAGGTTTGTATTCTCCGACAAATGCTTTTACGTCTTCATCAGGATAGACCTCAACAACTTCCATACAATGAGAAATAATAAAACCGTCAGTTGTAACCATTGTAGGCAGCTTTGCTTTTTCAGCAATTTTGACTGCTTGTATCATATTGTCATATGATTCCTGTGAATTTTCAGAATAAATTTGAATCCAGCCTGCATCTCTTGCGCCCATTGTGTCTGATTGGTCTCCGTGAATATTGATAGGTGCCGATAATGCTCTGTTGACTTCTGCCATAACTATAGGAAGTCTCAAGCCTGCTGCTATATAGAGCATTTCCCACATCAAGGCTAAACCTTGTGATGAGGTTCCTGTCATTGCTCTTGCGCCGGCTACGGATGCTCCTATTGTCGCTGACATTGCCGAATGTTCACTTTCTACTGCTACATATTCTGTTGGTACTTTTCCGTCTGCAACGAATTGAGAAAAAATCTGTACGATTTCTGTTGCAGGTGTAATAGGATAAGCAGCAACAACATCCGGTGAGATTTGTCTCATAGCTTCTGCCATAACCTCATTGCCGGTTTTTGCTACTATTTTTCCCTTAGGATATATTGCTTTTACCATTTATTTTTACCTCATTTAAAATTTGTTATTTCTTTTCTTCTTCCATTGTTATTGCTTTAATTTTGTCAGGACATTCTCTTGCGCAAATTCCACAACCTTTACAAAAATCATAATCTATACCTGTAACAACTGTTGTTTTCTTTTCATCCGGAGCAATTTTAATGGCCGAATCGGGACAATATATCCAGCATGTTAAGCAGTGTATACATTTATCTTTATTCCAAACAGGTCTTAGAGATCTCCAAGAACCGGTTTTGAAATTTTGAGCTGTTCCGGCTTCTAAAATGCCGCCTGCCGGAAGCTCTGCTGCTGTTAATTTTTTTTCTTCTTTTTTCACGATATATACCTCAATTAAGAATTTTTAACTTCATCAAAAGCTCTTTTTATGCAAGCGATATTACCGTCAATAACCTGAGGTTTGTGACGGAATTTTACTTCAAGTTTCTTTTTTGTGTCTTCTAAAACACCGTTAAGATCAAGATTTCCTATAACTTTTACCAACGCGCCGAGCATAGGAGTATTAGGAATATTCATTCCTATTGTTTCCTGAGCTATCTGACTTGCGTTTACGACGAAAACCTGCGATTTGTTTATTCCGAGCTTTTTTGCAATTTCTTCTGATGAAAAAGATGTGTTAACGATAACTTTTCCTTCCGGACCTATTCCTTCGACTACGTTCACAGTTTCCATAAGAGTAGGATCAAGAATTACAACGAAATTAGGATCTGTGATGCCGGAGTGTATAGTGATAGGATGATCACTGATTCTGTTGAAAGACTGAACAGGTGCGCCCATTCTTTCAGGCCCATATTCCGGGAAAGCTTGTATATACTTTCCTGTTGCAAGTACGGCTTCTCCAAACAGCAATGCCGCAGTTTTTGCACCTTGACCGCCGCGACCATGCCAACGAACTTCAATCATGTTTTTGCTCCTTTATATATTTTAACAACTTTGTGTTTATTAAAAGGTTTCAAAAAATAAGGTAAAATAAATATACAACAGTAATAAAAAATTTACTGTTATTTAAATACTATTAATCTAAGAATTTTATCATTTTTAAGTATTTTTAGCAACTTAGTAAGTTTGATTGTAGCTTTTATATATCAGAACCGTATGAACCGTGCAAATGGAAGCATCCTTTACAAAAATCAGGCATTTTATCATCTTTTGCCAGCAGATTCTTTCTTACTTCGCAAAAAGTCGGATTATTTATCAAATCTCTCCAATTTTCTGAAAATATATTCATTCCGGTTTCTGAATCAGGATGATATGCACAGCAAAAACCAAAATTACCTGCGGCATCCAGTAATAAAGTGTGCCATGATATCCTGCAATTTTTTTTCTTGTTGTTGGTGACAATATCCGGGAAATATATGGAAATATTTTTATATTTTTTTAATATTTTACTTTTAAATGTGTTATATTCGGCAAAATTATATTCAGTCAAATCTTCATTTAAAAAATTATTATGTTTATTTGAAACGCAAAGATTGAATTTAAAATTTTTAAAACCGGATTCGCCGGCGAAATTTACAATATTTTCTAATTTATCTTTATTTTTTTCAAAATCTGATCGCAAAAGAACATAAGAAGCGTTCAACGGCATTTCTTCATTAATATGTTTTATGTCTTTTCCGATTATATCCATTGTGCTGTCGTTTATTGAGATTTGAATATCGGCTATGCCGGCTTTTAAAAGCATATCCCATTGTCTGCCCAATAAAATTGCATTAGTGGCAAGCGTTGGTATTTTTCCGTTTTTCTTTGATAATTTTATTAATTCTTCAATATCATTATTTAAAAGCGGTTCGCCGCCGCAAAAAAAAGAAACCAAAGTATTTTTTACAAGAGGATGTTTTAATATTTTTTCATACTGAGACGGGGTTAATTCAAATTCATCTTTTTGGGAATTTTCTTTTATTTTGTCCGCATGGCAGAATTTACAATGTAAATTACATCTCTTTGTTACATATATTGATAGAATCGGGAAAGAATAATTTTCAGTTAATATAACAGGATAAGGGCGGATAGTATAGGCTAAATAATTTAACATGGCCCTCGGCGCAATATCCAAACCGTACCTGGAACGTGCCAGTAAACCATAATATCTGTTGAATAATCTAAAGTTCATTTAATAAAATCCGTTTATTTGCATGTAACTTTTTTTCTAAAATTTGGGATAAACATAGGAGTACCTTTTCTGTATTCGGCGTAAGCCTGTCCGAATTTCTCTTCGGTATATTTTTCCTGTATAAATCTGTTATAGTAAGCGGACCATATTGTGAGTATAGGAATAACAATAAAAACAAATATCGGAGACCCGGATAAAAAACCGACTCCCAGCACTCCGAAAAATTTTCCTATAACAGAAGGGTGTCTTACATAAGCATAAGGACCTACGGTAACAAGTTTTGTCGTTCCGCCTATTTGCGGACACGGGCTGCCTTCCCCGTATATAATCAAATATGTGTAAGAATACCATATAAACAAAAATCCTGACGGTGAAAACAAAAGAAAAAATAAAAGATTGTAAGGATAATGTATAAATTGTCCTATATTTATATAATTTTCAAACATTCTTATTCCAAACAAGAACAGCAAAACACACGGTACGCATATGAGAAAAAATACAAGCATATCAATATAAAATTCTCTTCTTGCCAAAATTCTAAGCATATCTTTAAACGTAATGGTATTATTCATAGTATATTCTTCTTTTTTTTATTTAAAAACTCTATTTTTAAAAGAGATATTCCGCCGTCAATCATTTTTTTAAATTCAAAAAAACTGTGGGTTGAAAGCATTGTTTTTAAAACATAAAAAGGCCTGAAATAAAATTTTCTGTGTGACAATTTTAAAAAATCAAACAATTCTTCTTTTTTAAAATGTTCTTCCCAGCATGTATCGGGCATAATTTCAGATTCCGGATTTATAAGAAATTCTTCCCATAGATCTTTTTTAATTATACCTTTTTCAAGAGCATTTTTATAAGAAACGGTGTCCGGATAAGGAGAAAATACGGCAAATACCGCATAATCTGCTTTTATTTTAAGCGAAAAATTTATTGTATTTAAAATATCATCTCGGGTTTTATCGTGAGGGCATCCGATCATAAAAAAGGCGATTGTTCTTATTCCGTGTTTTTTTGTAAGTTTAAAGGTCTGTTTGATTTGGTCAAGAGTTATTTTTTTATTAAGTTCTTTTAACCCGTAATCAGAGCCTGTTTCAACGCCGAAATGTATTTTTACGCAGCCTGCCTTTTTGATAAGCTGCAATATTTCATCGTTGATTTTATCGCATCTGCCTTTAAAACCCCATTTGATTTTGAGATTTCTCTTTAATATCTCATTTGCAATATCGGCAACGCGTTCAACCGTTACGTTGAATGTGTCGTCTATAAAATATATTTCTTCAATGCCGATTTCTTTGCAGTGCTGCATTTCGTCCACTATGTTGGCGGCCGAGCGTGATTCGTATTTTTGATATGTATTGCAAAAAGTGCATCTTTGAGGGCATCCTCTTCCGCTTATGATAGTAGTTATTTTTGCCGTCTGAGTTGCGGGAGTATAATACTTTTTAAAATCGTTTTTAATCCTGTCGGGAAAAGGCAGATTGTCAAGCGGCAGATTTTGTTTTTTTTCATTGATATAAATATTTTCGCCGTTTTTCAGTATTATGCCGTCTACCGTTTTTAAATCTTTATTTTGTTCAATAGCATCGGCAAGATCTTTAAAACTTTTCTCACTGTATCCCGATAAAGCGCTGTCAACGCCTTTCAGCATTAAACTTTCTTTTGGATATGCGGTAATATGCGGACCGCCTATTGTTATGTGAAATTTTTGTTTAATTGTTTTTAACGCTTTTATTGTTTTTGAAACAGATTTGAGATTGTGAGTTAATACGGTTATACCGACAATATCCGGCATAAATTCTTCAACTTTTGTTTTTAATTCATCATACGAAATATTATCCGCCAGAGCATCTATGATTTTTGTTTCATGATGAGAAAATTTATCCAGATATGATTGTATGTACATAAGACCCAAAGGCGGGAAAAGAAAAATATCTTCGCTGCAATTTTTTGGAATTCCGGCCCAGATTTTATCTTTAATTACGGGATTTATTAATATAATTTTCATTTCAATATATTCTCGGTGATTACTATTCTGTCAATATAAGTATTTTGTAAATTTTGGGGCAAAACATCATTCCTGTAAAAAATAGTATTGCCTTTCAAATAAAGATCCGTTTTCATTTTATCATTTTTCATATAAACGTCATAATTCTGACATTCCATAAAACACCCGCATTTTTGTCTAAGATAACGTTCTTTTTTATCGGCCTGCGCCAGATAACACAGTTTTGTCGTAGATATATAACAGAAAGGCGTATATAGAGAAGCAGGTGTTTTTGATTGTCTGATAATTCCCTGCGCAACATTATCAAGTTCAAATCTTTGTATGTTAAAATCTTTAATAAAATCTGAAGAAGCCTCAGAATCCAGAGAAAAACTCATATAATAATTTTTTGCGCTTTCGGAAAGAGCAGAAATATATTTTATTCTAGGATCTCTTTTTTGCTTTGTCATTAACCGGCCTGCCGCTATTACCGTACTTTGAATATTTTTTTGACTGATAAGCCTTAAAACTCCGAAATCATTAACCACTATTTCAAATTTATTTAATACGGCGGCTTTTTCTGCCGCGGTATCTGTTAGTTTGTCAAGTAAATTTATTTTATCGTTGCTTATAGTGGGTGTAACAAAAGTAAAAGGTAAGTTATTTGCAATAACAAAATCCAAAATATGTTTAAATTCATTTTCGGAAGGCAGCAAATATTCGCAAAATTCATGACCGTAATATACTCTGTCATAAGCGAGAGAGATTGGCAGATCGTCAATTTTGTTGATAAAAACCGCTTTTTCAATTTTCATAAGGATAATAACATAACTTTTGACAATTTAATCCGTAATAATATTTATATTGTTTTTTAATGTATCGTTTAAAATCATCATCATTTAAATTATCGCCAAGTTTTTTGATAATATCGCCGATAAATAAAACATCCTTAACTTTTTTATTTTTTGAATAATTTCTACCGACGATTTTTAAACTGTGGATTCCGATATCGTTGAATTCTTTTATTCTGCACGCTCCGCAAGGATCAACACCCGACATGAGACTGAAAAATGATTTTAAATTTTTTGATAATATATCCGTTTTAATCGTATTGTTTTTTGGTAATATATTGAAATCATATTTCATTAAGCACGGGCTGTCCACGCCGGAACATGAAAAATTTATTTTATTTGATATATCCTGCGGCAAACTATGCAGAATTCTTAAGACAAGTCTGTCAAAATTCGCTTTTTTTAAAAATTTCCAGATATATCCGTTTTTCTGTTCTTTCATGCCGTGTAAAAAAGTGCAATATCCGTCTACGTTTTTGCACCCGCTGTTTAATATGAATACTTCATATTTGATGTTTTTGGTTTCGGAAACGATAGCTTTCATTTGTTCGGGCTGCACATGTCTGGGGAAAGTGATTCGTTGTATATCTAAATTTTCATAGAATTTTGCGGTATGGGAATTAAAAGTCGTCCCTCCGGTGCTTATATGGATTTCCTGTTTTAGATTCATTGATTTTAATTTGTAGATTAGACCGATATCGGCGACAATAAAAGCGTCAACTTTGCATTTTACGGCATTTTTGATTATGTCGTCCAATAAGTCTTTTTGTTCATCAACGTACAAAGCGTTTAAAGTTAAAAATATCTGACCGTTAAGTTTATGCGCAAGTTCAACTATGTCGTTTAATTGTTCATATGCGGTAATATTTGCGCTTGCCCATTCTCTTCTGTTCGGCGAAACCGTACTGCCGTATTTGTCATTCCATGTTTTTGGAATAATACCGCAAAAAAGTTCGGTTGCGCCGGCTTTTATAACAGGCTCAACGTCTGAAATAGAATTAATCGGCGCTAATATTTTCATTGTTTTTCATATCCCTGCGAATATTATCAAAAGCTCCGTTGTCGCTTATTCCTCTTATAGCCGAAATAACGCCCTTGCCGCAATTGGCGGATATTTTTTCGTCGTATGAATAAGGATCGCATGCCGTAATAAATCCTATTAATAAAAATTTATTTGACAGTTTTGATAAATTAAATGCCGTAATAAAATTTAATAAATAAGAAAATGAGGCAAACGCCAAAGACGGCAAATATTGAGATATCCTGAAAGTAAACGGCACCATTGACAGTATAAAAACTTTTGCCGACAATTTATTCTTGCGATAAATCTTCCGGTATAGATTTAAAATTTTATCTAAAAAACTCATATTTAAAATTTTATCTATAGGCATAACAGAATCTTTATGCCTAAAATAAAGATAATGATGTATATAAAAACATTTTCTTTTGGAAAACAGAGATAACATTGTAAAATACAGTTTTTGAAATATTTTCATATTTTGTCTGGTAAGGCTGATAGCGGCATTTTTTATCGTAAAATCCAAAACCTCGTCCGGCATCATGCATGTTGAAGTATCGTTTTGGTGCGTTTTCCCAAGCAGCCTGTGCCCGAGAAAAAATATTTCTTTAACAAATTTTTTCTTTGAAAAAAAGTTAAAAATATCTTTTATTTCGGATTCGTTTATGCCTTTTAGTACGGTCATAACTATATCTGTTGAAAAATTTAATTTTTCAAGATTTGATAATGTTTGGTTTTTTACGGCAGTTAAATCAGTACCTCGGATTTTTATATCGGTTTTTTTATTAAAAGTATCGTATTGTAAATGAATTTCATCAAGTCCCGCGTTTTTTAAATTTTCACAATATTTATAATCGGATAATTTGATTCCGTTTGTGTGCAGCGCGCATACATGGTTGAATTGTTTGACGATTTTAATAATATTGAAAATATCATCTCTCATTGTCGGTTCTGCGCCCATAATGTCAATTTTTTTCTTTTCTGTTGCTTTTGATAAAAATTGTTTTAATTTGTCAGCAGGATAGTCATCGTTATATTCATTTGCGTTTGCCAGACAAATGGGACAATTTAAATTACACTTATTTGTTAAGTGCAAAATAAAATCATTTTGTTTATGTTCCGGTTGCATAATATCAAAGAAAAAGTCATATAGTTCAAGATAATAATCCGGTTCAGATGATAATAATAGTCTAAATTTTCCGTGTTCTTTGCATTCTTTTAACAAATAAACGGCGCCGGCATCTTCGGCAATAAAAGCTTTAACCGGATTAAAACATTTAGGGCAAATGCTGGAGGTTGTTCTAAGTTGTTTCATTTATTTTTTTTGATATATCCAAGCCGTTTTCTATGGAATCATCCATATTGTTGTACCAAAATAAACCGCTTCTGCCTGCAAGATATAAATTATTTATATTTGCAATTTTGTTTTTTACTATATTTAAATCATTTTCAAAATTTAAAGTATATACGGGATAAACATTTTCAATTTTTTCGGCAAAAATATTTACAACGTCAGTTTCCGATGAAATAACGTTAAGCTGAAGAAGTTCGGATGTTATTTTAGTTTTTAATATTTCCGGAGTATCCCAGAAAGAATCATTTTGAGAACATGAAACTTCAACGCAGACAGAATCATATTTATGGTTGATATTATTTTTTGAAAATAACATAGGTTTTGATGTCCTGTTTAATGTTATATTTCTGTCTCCAAAATAACACCATTGGTAATTGTTAACGGCATACTTTTTATCAATTTTTTTAATAATATAATTAAAAATAATTAAATTTCTGTATTTAAGCTCTGTGGCAATATTCATAATTTTGCATAAAGCAGTCAAAGGCGCAGTCCATACCACAATATCGGATTCATAAACATTTTTTTTTGTTTTAACCGCAACTGCCGAATTATTTGTTATCTGAACTTCTTGAATATCGGCATTTAATTCAAATTCTCCGCCTAAAGCGGTTATTTTTTCTTTAAGATTTTGCGAAAAAACTTGAATTCCTCCGGTTTTAGGGTATATAAATTTTTTCTCCCGAGAAAAATTACTCTTTAAAAAATATTTTATAAGTCCGAGAATATTATTGGTTTTTTTTACTATAAGAACTCTGTTGATGCTTTCCTGCGCCCACATTTGATGTATTTGTTTTGCGTCTATATCAAAAAATTTTTCGGTATATCCTTTGAAAAATATTTTATAAAGAGTTTTGCCGTATTTATTCTCCACATATTCCTTGTAATTATTTGCGTGTTTCATTTTTAAAAATAATAAATCAAATATTATTGACATTATGTTTTTAAACGACATTTTAAATATAGAAAGAAAACTTATAGGCCATTTATAATATTTACCTTCAAAAAAAACTGCACTTAAACGTGAAATTTTGAAAAAATCACAGTTTAAGATATTTTTTATGTAAGAGTTTATTGTTGTTTGATCGGAGAAAAATCTGTGAGGGCCGATGTCAAAAATCATATCATCATATTTAAAACTTCTGGCAAGACCTCCTACATCTGCTTCTTTTTCTATGATGACAACTTTATGTCCCTGTTTCAATAACTCGTAAGCAGTTACAAGCCCCGTGATTCCCGCACCTATAATAATAATTTTTTTGTTTTTCATTTATATGCCTAAAAATGCTTTAAATTTTCTTAAAGGAAAATGATAATTTTTAAGTTCCGACAAAAATCTTATAATATAATTAATGTCAAAGTAGAAATCTTTATTTACTTTTCTTAATAACACAGTTAAATCTTTTCTGCAAAAATATTCGCTCCAAACAGGCGGTATAAAATTAAAATTTTTTCCGGAAATATATTCATTCCATTCGGATTCTTTTATAAGTCCCTTAGCTAACGCTTTATTATACAAATAAGTATTCGGAAATGGTACAAAAATATTAAATAACGCATAGCTGCATTTGAGCTTTTTTGCAAAATTCAGTGTATTAATGACGGATTCTGGATTTTTTTCAAAAGGCAATCCTATCATAAAATATCCCATAGTCCGTATTTTAGCTTTGTGTGCATATAAAAAAGCGTTTTCTACCTGTTTAATTGTTATATTTTTATTAAGCATTTTTAAACCCTCGTTTGTTGAAGTTTCAACTCCGAAATGAATAGTATGACAGCCGGCTTTTTTTGCCAGTTTCAAATCTTTAAACGTGAGTTTATCAACTCTTAATCTGCAGCTCCATGACAATTTTATTCCGTTATCAAGAAGAGCATTGCTAAAGTCATATAAACGAGAATCCGTAATATTGAATGTGTCATCTACGAAATGTATTTCTTTTATTCCGTGTGATTTATAATATAAAATTTCATTTATAAGACTTTTAATTGAGCGTATTTCAATATCTTTGGGTGTATTGCAAAAATAACAATTGTTTCTGCATCCTTTGGCGGATATCATCGTTGTCATAGGGCTTTTACAATCTAAGATATACTCATTTTTTTTAAAATCATATAAATCCAGCGCGGGAAAAGGCAAATCATCTAATTTGACGGTATTCCCGTTTCTGTCTCCGGTAAAAAAACCGTTTAAATATATTCCTTTAACATCATGAAAATTACCTTTATTTAGAACAGTTTTAATTATTTCCGAAAAGATTTGCTCACCGTTCTGTCCGATAACAATATCGCATATATTTAATTCGGCAAGTTGTTTGGAAAAATTATTTGCATGCGGACCGCCTATACATATAAGAGACTGAGGCAGTTTTTCTTTTATAGTTTTTGCCGTTAAGATTACGTCTTTGAGACTGTGGGTAAAAGCGCTGATTCCTATAATATCAGGTTTATAGGATTGTAAAAAAGATGTCAATTCCGGATAATCTTTATTATGACAGTCAAAAATTTTTATTTTAATATTGTCTTTAAATTGCTCTCTTATGTAAGAGCCTATATATAACAGCCCGAGAGGCGGTAAAATTCCCGTATTTTTTGAAACATTTTCGGATAATTCTATATTTATGGAATTTTTTACAGGGGTTGTTAAAAGTAATATTTTTTTCACTTTTATATTTTAAATATATTTTATATTTTAATCAATATTTTAAAGAAATAATAACGGCGGTTTTGTGCCGCCGTTAATCGTAAATTATATACGTTCTTCAATATATTTTTTGGCATATTCCTGAAGAGTTTTACGTATTTCAATGGCATCTTGTGTTTTTAATCCCAATATTTTTTCAAATCCAAGTTTTCGCAAAGGAGATGTAAATAAAAATGATACGGGAGCCCAAAAACAAAAAGGCTGATTGAGCATTTGAGAAGAAATATTTAATTTTTCAAAACATTTATGCCCTTCGTTGAACCCGTATTCTCCAAGAATTTTAAGATTTGTTTCTCTTGTCGTAGAACTGAAAAATACAGGATGAAGCGATTCTATGCCGAATTGCCCGTAAAAAGCGTCCGATACGTCAAGATATTCCTTTTGTTGCATAAAAATTTGATTTTGAGCAATATTGTTCCCGTCTGCTACCGAAGGAACATTGTTTTTCTTGCAGTATACTATCGTATTCATTTCCATTGCGAATCGGCATATAAGATCCAAAATAAGAGGGGATCTGTACTTCTTGAAAAATTTTGTTGATTTGCTTTTTAAGAATTTCATTGCTTCTTGGGAATTAATTAAATTATGGATAACTTTGTCGTTCCCGAAAAAATTCTTTAATTCTTTTACCCTTTCGGCCGGTTTGTACAAACGGACGCAGAGTCCGTTGTTAAATGACAATAGGTGGAGTTTGTGCCCTTCTTTCAACAACGCACACGCGGCAGCTGTTGAATCCTGCCCTCCGGTAAACATTATTGCTGTTTCTTTTTCTTGATACATACATTTATTCTCCTGTTTATGAAAATAAATATATTATCAAGTTGAAAGCTTTAATATATTTTTATCTGTGAATAAGTTTACTTATTTTTTGTAATAAATACAATATTATTATGCGTATATATTAATTTGGTATAAATTTTTTTATTCGCTCAAAGAAAGATTTTTTATTTGTAAAGAAATTTGAAATTTCTATCCAGCACGGTCTCATACAATCTGCACAGTTCTTATCCTTATTTGAAATAGGATTAAATTTGTTCCTGACATGTGTATGATATTTGTGGCACGGAGCAATATTGCCGTCGGGATTGATTGAAATATATAATTTTCCGGCATGACAATGTTGTTGGCTTTGGATACCTTTTTGATATCGTTTTGACATTTCTAAAAATTGAGAAGAATTAAAAATATAATTATATTTTTTATTTTCTGCAATTAAAAAATCATATAATGTATCTATCTTTTTAAAGTCGGATTCTTTAAATTTTAAAGCTATGTTGTTGTTTGCTTCTATAGGCAAAAAAGAAATTTTTAAATTATTAGTTTTAGCGAATGCGGCAATATCGTATATTTCGTCAATATTCAGAGGCGATATTACTGTATTTAAAAGAATTTTGTTTTTTTTCAAGAAAATTGAGAGATTATTGATATTTTCAAGTATTTTTTTAAACAGATTTTTATCGTTATAAAATTCCAATGAAGTTTTTTCTGAAAATGTATGCAACGATATAGACAGACCGTTAAAATATTTAATTTTCAGCATTTGATTTATTTGATTATCTGAAATATTTAGAGTATTGGTCAATATTTGCGTTTTTATTTTATTTTTTGCAAATATTTTTACGATATCTATAATATCTGATCTCATAAACGGTTCTCCACCGCCAAAACTTACCAGACCTATTCCTCTTTTTTTGAGAAATCGCGCCAATGAGTTTATTTCTTCAAGATTTAGTTCATTTTCCGGATTGCAGATACAGCCGTTATTGCATATAGCGCATTTTAAATTGCATCTGTGTGTAACGGCGTAATGGGCAAAAACAGGTTTATTTTTTAGCAATAATGCCGAAATTAAATTCAATAAATATTTTAAATTCATAATTGTTTGTAATACATATTCATTTTTTTACCGTAAAAATTTATTATTCTGTAAAAAATATATTTTTTATTCTTTATGAGAATCTGTGATATGATGTTTTCGTCATTTATTGAAACTTGTACTTTATATATGTTATTTTGCTTTATAATTGTTTCTGCAAAATCAACCAATTTGGAGCCGATACCGTTTTTTTTATAATCATCATTCACTGCAATAAACAAAAGTTCAGATTTGCAATATTGTTTTTTTATTATATAGCCTATGCTGCTGAAAAAGTAAAATATGCATTTTAAAAATGAAATAAAATTTAAAGAAAATAAAATTACAAAACTTTTTGTAAATAAAATTTTTATAAATAACAATTTTTTATTTAAAATGAATGAAATGTATCCTATTATATGTCCGTCATTAATATATACATAAGTTGATGCATATTTTGAAAATATTAATTCAGCATATATGATTCTTAAAAATTTTTTGCCTAGATATGAAAAAAAAGAATCGCCAATATGCCTTATATGCATATCAACCAGTATGTTTATATCCGAAATTTGTGCTTTTATAATATTAGTTGTCATAAATTTTGTTCTGTATATAGTTTTATATTTTATTCTTCAATATCTTTTTTTTTATTTTTATCATACAATCTTACAATATGAAATTTTATATTATCGCTTACGAAAACTTCTGTATTTTCGTAATGAAATTGTTTGCCGTAAATTCTGCAATTTTCTATTGTTTTGTGTAAAATAGATATATCAGATCCTAAAAAAGTTAAATTTAAACAATAGAATATGTCACTTCTTGATTCAATGTTCGGTATTTGTATATCCGCAACCGGTTCTTTAAGGTTTGACACACACAATAAATTTTTTATTATTGTATCTTTTTCTTCATTGAAAATGAAAATATTTTTATTTCTTTTTGGATCGCATTTATTCATATAATCGAACCATTGTTTTGTCGCCGCAAGCATATTTTTGCCGGAAAATTGATCTGAATATTTGTCATTGCGTATCCAGTCATTCCATATTGTGAAATTTAATAAAATAATAAAAATATAAAAAATATAAATTCTCAGGTATTTTTTTTGTGTTAAAAAGACGCCGGTTGCAAAACAAACCGCAAATATAATTAAAAATTGAAATTTAACAAAAGGATAAATTAAAGGCATCGGATTTTCAAAAGACATCATTATCATAGATGCTTGGTCTAAAACAGTTTTATAAACAGGCATATATAGAATTAAACAACTTAAAAATAACATAGCGGTTAAAATAATATAATCTTTCAAATTAAGTTTGTTCAATTTCAGGAAATAATTAATATTTACGGCAAATAAAATTAAAATGAAAGGTAAAATAGCATTGTAATATACTAAACAAGAAAGAGTTTCTTGTTTGTTTATAAATTCCATATATGAAAGTGCTATGATATTTGTAATAAGGGAAATAAAGATTAATATATTCAAATCATTTTTAATGTATTTTGACTTAATATATATATAAACCGAAGAAAATAACAAGATTATTGTAAATAATAAATTATTTTTTAAATAAATATTTAAAGGGCCAAACCATCTTCCTGAGTTCAGAAAAATTTCTGCCCTGTTTATGGAATTGCCAAAAAGTGCAAAATTTCCGGTAATATTAAAATATGCTAAATATAAAATTCCAATTCCGATAATAATTCCGATAGAAAAAATAAAAATTTTATATAAAATTTGGATCCATTCGGTTTTATTAAAAAACTCTTTAAATAATAGTATTAAAAACATGCTTGGGATATATACAAAAGCCTGAGCAGAAGCTCCAATGGCAATTGCAAATATAGTTCCTGATATGAAAATATTTATATGTTCCCAACAATAATCGGATTTCAGCAAAAAATAGATTGCTCCCATTATATACATCGCTAACCAACCGTCTGAATAATCCGATGAAAATGCAACCAAAGTGCCGAAATAAAATAATGATATGATTAATGTCCATAATGCGGTTCGTTGGTTTATTTTTAATTTGATTGTATGGTATAGAAAAGACCCGAATATAATAAATTTTGTTAGTTTAAGAGTAAAATTTGCATAAAAAACAGGCAGTATTTCGTAAAATAAATGTCCTGGAATATTTATAGATATGGCATCTGTAACGTGTGAATAGGGGTATAGTGTATACATGAGCTTATAATTAAATAAAAAGCCTGTATACAACCACGTATCACTGTCATGTTTGCCTATAGGATTATAGATCCAATTTGGCATTAATATTAAAAGTAAAAAGAAAATAAAAGATGTTACTATAAATGGAGTGTAGTCAACTTTTGAAAAATAGCGGTAAATTTTATTTGTCATACAGCTTATCCCGAATATAGAGTTTTGCAGTATCATTAAGTTTTTTGCGTATATCAATTGCTTTTTCAAGCGGCAATCCAAATAATTTTTCAAAACCTAATTTTCGCAAAGGAGATGTAAATAAAAATGACACAGGAGCCCAAAAACAAAAAGGCTGATTAAGCAATTGTGATGAGATGTTAAGTTTTTCAAATAATTTATTTCCTTTGTCTAATCCGTTTTCAGATAAAAATTTAAGATTTATATTTCTTGTTTGCGCACTGTAAACAGGGTGAAGAGAAATAATGCCATATTGATTATAAAAATCATCCACTATGTCCAAATATTGTTTTTGTTGTATAAATATTTGCCCTTGCGCCGCATTGTTGCCGTCTGCCACAGTTTTAATATTATTTTTTTTGCAGTATATTATTGTATTAATTTCCATTGAAAATCTGCATATTAAATCAAAGATAAGCGGGGATTTATATTTATTAATGATTTTTTTTGAATTATCATTTAAAAATTTCATGGTTTTACGCGAATCAATGCTTACATGTTTGATGTTTTCTTTGCCGAATATTTTTGACAATTCATCGGCTCTGTCGGCGGCCTTTGACAGGCGTATACAAATACCGTTATTGAAAGTTAAAAGATGAAGTTTTTGATTTCGATTCAATAATTCACATGCAACAGCCGTAGAATCAAGTCCGCCTGTGAACATTATTGCCGTTTCTGATGCTTGATTCACTATTTTATTCTCCTGTTTATGAAAAATAAATATATTATTAAATTTAAAGCTTTAATGTATTTTATAATATCGTTAAAATTTCGGATAGTTTTTAAATGTCTGAAAAAAACGACAGGTCTTAGATAAAATTCTCTATAAAATCTCTTAAACCAGTATTCAAGCTCTTCTGTTGATAAATCAGTCGGAGTAAATATCGGTTTAAATAATGAGCACTTGTTTGAATCAGCGGATAGGTTACCATAATTTTTGCACATTTTGAATTGTTCGGTGTTGGGCAAAGGTGTGTTAATCTGAATAGTTATGTCTTTAAGAGGCAGACTTTTTGCAAGCCTGATACTGTCTTTTATAGTATTTATATTCTCAGTGAAATGTCCTATCATAAAAAAACCTTTAGGCTGCAGTTCTGTTTCATCAGCCCACGATATAACTTTTTTTAAATGTTTCAAATCTAATTCTTTATTTATTAGTTTTAATATATTTTCATTTCCGCTTTCAATGCCGATTCTTATTCTCCAGCATCCGCTTTCTTTCATAAGTTTTAGTATGCTTTTATCTTTTATAATATTTGCCCTTATTGTACAAGTCCATGGAATGTTTAGTTTATTTTTTAATATTTCTCTGCATATTTTTTCTACTCTTTCGATTGAAACGGTAAATAATGAATCTATAAATGCTATATCTTTTGCTCCGAATTGTTTTATTACGCTTTTCATTTCGGAAACGATATATTCAGGAGAAAATGATCTGTACGAAGTGCCAAAAACGCTTTTACCGCAAAAAATACAATTATACGGACATCCTCTGCTGGAAATTAAGCTTATTTTAGGGATATCTCTTTTATCGTTAGGCTGAGGTTTATATTTATGTATCGGGATTAAATGTCTTGCCGGAAAAGGTAAAATATCTAAATTTTCTATAAGCGGGCGCGGCAGAGTTTTTCTAATGTTGTTGTTAACATCTCTATATACGATACCTTTAATATTTTTTATAAAATCAAAGCCTTTGTTAATATTTTGGATAAGTTCCAGAAATGTAAATTCCCCTTCGCCGATAACAGCAAAATCAAAATCTGTGTCATTAAGTGCATCCTCTCCAACGGCACTGGCATGGGATCCTCCTATAATTATTTTTATTTCAGGGTTTATTTTTTTTATTATTGAGGCAAGATTTTTTGCACTCGAAAAAGAAAAAGTAGTAGAAGTAATTCCTACTATATCGGGACTGTCAAATTCAATTTTTTCGATGATATTTTTAAAAGACATGCTTTCAAGAGCGGCATCTATAACGTGTACTTCAATATTGTTTTTTTCCAAAACAGCCGCAATATATAAAATCCCTAGAGGCGGTGAATTAAAAAAAAGGTTTGATATAACCGGATTAACTGATAATATAGGAGGATTGATAAGAAAAATTTTCATAATTTTTTTAAAATATCCGTTATATATTCAATATCCTGATTTTTTATTGAATCAGAAGATATAAAATAAAGCAACTCTTTTTCTGCTCTCGAGGCATTTGGGTAATCAACACTTATATATTGTTTAAATTCCTCAATATCTGCGCAGTTTTGTACAAATCCCGTAGAGGTATCAATTCCTTTAGCCAGTAATTTTATTCTTGCAGTTTCTTTATTTTTAATAAATATAGGTAAACCCGAAAATATATTTTCGCAATTATCCAAAAAATGCGGAGTTTCAATATGTTTTATATTTTGCAGTAGCCGATAAAATAATTTTCCGTTTTTTTGTTTAATATTGCAACTGTTACTAAAATTTTTCAATTGCCGTTCAGCAAGTTTTTTTTGGCAATGATTTAAGTTTCCGTATTTTGGGGAAGAATTTGGCAGTAATATTGCTTTTTCTTTAAATATCATTTTCGCAATATCAATTTTAACCAAAGAAAATAAATAAAAAAATATACATGTAAAGGGCGTAATTATTTTTGAAGTTGCAATTTTCATAATCATTGCTTTTAAAAAATCTTTAAAGATTTGCATTCTTGTGAAACGAAGCATTTTATCAGTTTCAAGTTTAATTTTTGATGCTAATGACTCATCATCGGTAGCGATAATACCGCCTCTCAACATTGTTAAATTTTTTGTTATACTGAAAGAATAATAAGAAACTTTAGAAAAATTTCCTACAAAATTACCATTGTATTTAGCGCCGAAAGCCTGAGCACAATCTTCTACAATAATAAGGTTATATTTTTCTGAAATCTCTTTGATTTTATCTAAATTACACGGTAACCCGCATAAATGCGTTGCGATTATGACTTTGGTATTTCGCGTTATTGCAGATTCGATTTTGTTCGTATCTATATTTACTCCATTTTTTTCTATATCTACAAAAACAGGAATATATCCTGCTCTTACAACGGCAGAAGGTACGGCAAAATAAGTATATGCCGGTATTATAATCTCGCTGTTATTTTCTAAATTTAAAGCTTTTAATAAAAAAACCAGTCCCCATCTGGAAGACGGAACTTCTATAACATACTTTTTTTTAATATATTCTTTAAAATAATTTGAAGTATTCTCATTGTTATTTAAAAATAAATTTTTAAACGATAAAAGTAAATCTGTCCAGTTTATATTTAATTTAAAAGACGGATAGAATTTTATATTTTGTTTCATTATAAAGCAGTATCCTTTAATTTATATATTTTCATATTTTTAATGTTGATATTACTATATTCCGTTTTATCATACATAGCCCAAAAAGAGTTATATTTATTTAAAAATTCATCTTTTGTTGGTATATAGAAATTATTGATATATTTATGTTCATTGATATTATCTGACAGATCTCCGTATTCTCTGTTAAAATCGTTATAAGTTCTTAAATCAATAATGAATTTGTAATGCATTAAATCTCTGCTGTAAACCGGCAAATATAAATTTAGAATCGAACTGTTGACAATTATATTGTCAAATCCGTTCAAAAGAATAAATGCGCGCAGAGTTTGTAAAACATAATCGGCATTTTCATAATTTTCAGCAAGTATTAAAGTTTTTTTGTTTTCTGTATATTTTAGATATTCCAGCAAAGCAACATATGGAGCGCGTTTTTTTATGTCGTAAAACATGATATTGTCATCATATTTGTTGAAGTATTTAAAAGAAAATTTATCGTTAAATTTAAATTTATAATCACAAAACCATATTTTAGCTCCGTATGATAATTCAATATATTGCAAAAAAGAGACGGCAATAAATAAAATGAGCAATATCCTTCTGATGTTGATTTTTAAATAAGAAACAACCGTTGAAATTAATAATATAATTGTCGGAATCAAAGGAACCATATATACCTGTTGTTTGTGATGCGGAATAACAAGTGCGACAATAATCGGAATTATTAATCCGCATAAAAGCATAATTATTAAAGTGTCTTTATGCTTTTTTCTGAAAAATATAAAAATTATTGAGAAAACCAGAAGCAAAAATAAAGGCAGCGCCAATATATTTTCGCTTAAGCCTCCTACTATCGTATGAATTTTAGAAAAAAAAGTTTCATAATTTTTCTGTTCCATAAACGGGGTATATAGTAATGAAAATTTCAATTTTTGAGTAAATTGGAATGCATACAGCACAAAAGAAATTACTGCCATAATAGTCAAATTGCAGATTTGAGATTTTTTTATTCCGCGTGAAATGGCCAAAACTATGAAAAATAAAAGAAACGGCATTGCAAAACCAAGAAAAGTTTCTCTTAACAGTAATCCCGTTCCAAGACTGACCGCATAAAAAATCGTCCATTTTTGGTTTTTGAAAAAATCTGATGCGATTAAAAAATATATGCCCATAAGCAAAACCGATATTATGTGAAAATCCTGCCTTCCGTAAAATCTTGATAATCCGTAAATTGCGGGAACGGATGAAAACAAAATCATTGATATCCGCCCGCAGGATATACCGTTTATTTTTTCTCCGATTTTATATATAAAGAAAAGAGATATTATAAAAAAAATAATGTTTACAGACATATAGATTGTGGCATAATTATGTATGCCGAAAACATAAAACAGGAATTTCATAATCAAAGGCAGCAAAGGCGGATGAATTTGCGAAAAAAGAACGGGATTTAAAATATCAAGAAAATATAATGCGCTTTCCGGCTGCAACATAAATATAGGTTTGTTTATTTGATACCATATTAAATTCCCGATAATATAAATTGCAGTCAAGGATAATAAAAGAATCAATGTTTTTTTGTTCATATAAATTTATTGGGTTAATATTTTCTTAAAAGTGCCGTATTCTCTCAGTTTGACGGCAGACAATTCTCCGTTTACAAACATTTTAACAAAAATCAGGCTGATAGTCATTAAATTGCATATTTTTGCGATCAAAACCGTAAGTCCAATATTTTTTCTGAAAAAAGGCGAATAAAAAATATATGTTTTAATCGTTTTTGAAATAAAAGATTTTGATGCCAGCACAAACATGCAAAAATAAAATAATTCGGTTTTTGTTCTCGGATAATCAAAACTTGCTCTGAACTGATAAAAACATTTTGTGTTATTGCCTTCAATGTCATCGGCGGTTATAAGTCCGTTCTTTAAAAAAGTTTCCGTAATAAGCGTTTTTGGAAAAAATGCAAGAGAATACATAAATAATTTAAAATTGCTTTTTAAATCTAACAGAAACAAAAATAATTCTTCTTTTTCGCTTTCTTTGGTCAGAGGATTATCTATTATAATATCATAAACAACATCTAATTTTAATTTTTTATTTTCAATTGAGAAATTGTGAATTTTATCCTTAAAAAATGCTCTGTTATAATTTTCAGTATTTTCTTTTGCGGAAGCGCCTTCAATTCCCATTTGAACCCTGACAAGTCCGGCATTTTTTAATTTTTTCAGATTTTCGTAATTAAGCATATTAGGGGAAAGCATAATATCAAACGGAATGTTAATCAGATTCTTATATTTTTCGCAGAATTCATCTACCCATCCGGCATCTGATATAAAAGTATCATCGTCAAATTTGATTCTTTTAACGGATTTGAAATGTTTTTTTGCATATAGAATCTCAGTAATAACGTTTTCAACCGACCGTATTCTGTAATATTGACTTTCTTCGGGATATATTTTGCTTAGAATGCTGTTGTAACAATAAGCGCATCTGTACAAACATCCTCTTGATGCGGAAATTCTGAATTCTTTAATCTTTAAAATGGGATCGCCGTAATAAATTTTATTGTAATCTATATAGTATTTTCTATCGTCTGACAAATCTTTAAAAGGCAATTCATCCAAATTTTTAACCAACGGAGCCAATTCATTTTTAATTATCTGCTCTTTGGTGTTAAACCAAAAATTGGGTGTATCCGTAAAATCATCTTTTGAATCAAATTTTTTTACAAATTCCGGAAAAACTTCATCACCTTCGCCTATACATAACGCGTCACAATGCGGTATACAGTCTTCCGGTGTAGTAGTCGCGTGTATGCCGCCAAAAACCAGATATATATTTTTAAATTCTTGTTTTATACGATGTGATATGTTTTTGACAATGTTAAAGTACGGGCTTCCAAAACTTATTCCTATGATATCTGGTTTGATTTTTGCGATTTCCCCGAATAATAAGTTAAATTCTAAAGATGTCGGTTCTTTAATATTATTATTTTTCCAATTTTTAAAAAATATAATTTCGGGATCATAATTATTATTTTTAAGAATTGCGGAAAATAATCTGGCGGCATTATTTTCTATACCGTACATTGATATGAATAATATTTTTGTTTTCATTTTTTTGTTTGGCATTTAATATTCCGGCGAATATTTTTTTAGTATATTTTGTATTTTGAATTTTAAAAATTTAAAAACCAGTATATAATTTTTTATGCGTATCATTTTGAAGAAAATATGTTTATAAAAATTGACCGGATTAAACAAAAAAATACATTTGTGAATAAAATAATATTTTTGTGCTTTGGATAAAATAGCGCTCAATTTTTCGGAAGATATTGTTAAAGAACTGTTTGTGACATTTGCCCAACTCCCGCTTGTTTCGATATTTTCCAATAATTTTATATCTGGACATTTATCATACATATCTGATCCGGCATGCATTTTTGCAATAAAGAAATAGATAATGTCGACTCCGCAGGTATATGCGAATTTAACAGTTTTATTTATTTCACTTTCAGTTTCATACGGGAATCCGATTAAAAAATTTGCACTGGAAAAGAAACCGAATTTGTGAACAGTCTCTATGATTTTTTTGATATCTGTCAAATTTATTTGTTGTTTGTTAATATACTTCAATGTGTTTGGATTTCCCGTATCTATAGGCAATGCAATTTTATAAAACCCGGCCTTTTTCATTTTTAATAGTAGATTATTGTCGATTAACCATACGCTTAATCCGTTTATAATCTGAAATGTTATTTCAAATTTTTTTAAAATAATTATATCCAATAATTCTTCAAACCAATTCTTGTCTCCAAGAATTTGATCGTCTACAAAAGCTATTTCTTTTACGTTAAAGTTACCGATTAAGTATTCTATTTCATTTATAATTGAATCATAAGAACGTCCTCTCCATTTATTTGCCCACATATTTTTTGTACTGCAAAAAATACAATTGAATTTACATCCTCTGGACAATACCATGGTTGCAACAGGATATCCGCAGCTTCCCGGAAAGACATCACTGCTAATATCAAAATATTTATTCATGTCAATCAAAGTTCTTTCAGGAATTTTAAATTCATCCAAATTGTCAACGGGTTCACGGTTTTTATTTGAAATTATACGATTATCTTGCGCTCTGTAAGTGATTCCTGATATATTTTTTATTTCGGATTTTGTTCTGATAGTTTCGCATAATTCAAAAAATGAGATTTCGCCTTCACCTCGTATGATAAAATCAACAAAATTATATTTATTTAAAATATTTTCGGCAAAAAATGTGGCATGTGCGCCTCCGATTACAACAGGCACGGATGGCATAGATTCTTTGACTGTTTTGGCGGTTTCGATGGCGTATTCGGCATAACCAGTAAATTGAGAGCTTATGCCTATAATATCCGGCGAAAAATTTTGTACTAATTCCGTTATTTTATTCCGTTCCGTCAGTCCAAAATAAAATTTATCATCAAAGCCTTCTCTTTTATGTTTAACTGGATTAAGCGCATACAAATCAAGAATCTTTATATTATATTTGTCGGATTTTTGTTTCATATATGAAGCTATATATAATAATCCAAGAGGTTCGCTCAGCGGTCTGTAAAAATCACCGATTTTAAAACCCATATAAGGATTAATTAATAAAACATTAAATTTTTGTTTCATAATAATGGATTACTTTATTATTCTATAGTATAAAAGAGTAAATATATTCCGTATTATATACAATTTTATAAAAAATAATTTTTTTAATATAAAATTTAAACGGCAATAAAAAGAAAAATAAGCTTTTTTAAGCACTTTTTCTAAAAATTTTTTAGTTATAATTTGATTGCAGAAATAAGGTACTTGATTTTTTTCCATACCCAAAGAGAACTCTTTCCAATAATCGTACTTTATATATTTTTCATTTATGGCAATGTCATAAAGCAATGTTTTTGGATTTGGTATCGCTATCGTAAAACTTGCTAAATCCAAATTCAGTTTCTTTGAAAAATTTATAGTGTTCAGCATATCTTCTTTTGTTTCTCCGGGATATCCCAATATAAAGTAACCCCTTGTAAAAATTCCGCTTTTTTTACACAAATCAACGGCGTTTTTTATAGTTTTAACAGTAATTCCCTTATTCATATTTTGTAAAGTTTTGTCTGAAGCCGATTCTATCCCCATATGGATTGTAGAGCATCCGGCTTCTTTAAGTTTAATGAGTATTTCTTCGTCAATTTTATCGACTCTTGTTCTTATATTGAAAATAAATTTTAAATTTCTTTTTATTATTTCATTACAAATATCAATAACCCTGTTTTTATCAAAAGTAAAAGTTTCGTCAAAAAAAATGATTTCTTTTACTCTATATTTTTTAACATAAATCTCTATCTCATCTGCAACGTTTTCAGGTGTACGATATCTTATTTTATTTCCGTTGTATATTTGTGAACAAAAAGAACAATTATAACAACACCCTCTGCTTGTTATCATTGTTGCAAACGGTTTTTGAACAGTCAAAGAAAAATAGTTGTTATTTATTAAATCAAAATCCGGAAAAGGGAGCAGATTTATGTCATCAAGAAGAGGTTGATACTTATTTGTGATTATTTTGCCTTTAATATTTAATATTGTGCCTTCAATAGAATTAATCTTTTCTGTATTAAAACAATTTACTATTTTTTCGCTAATTTCTTCTGCTTCACCGACAATGCCCATATCAAACAATCCTGTTTCCATTGATTCTTGCGGGTATGCCGTAATTTGAGGGCCACCCACAACTATAAATGCATTTTCAGTGTTTTTTCGTATGATTTTGGCTGTTTTTAATACACTATACCAACTTAAAGAATATGCCTGCAAAAAATAGATGTCATATTTATTTTTTTTAAAATAGGAAACAGTTTTTTTTTCATTCAATTTATTTAAATGTGCGTCCAAAAAAGAGATGCTCACATCCGTGCAATTTGCTTTTATATATGCCGAGATATAAGCTATTGCCAAAGGAGGATAAATACCGGTAATATTTGTTTCACTGTTGATTTTTTCTAAATTTTCGTTGCATCTTATAAATAATATATTCATTTTATTTATCGTTATTAATTTTGTATTCAATAATAAAAATTTTAAAACATTTGCCTAAAAATTCTTTTTCATTAATTAAAGAAACTTTTTTATTGTTTTTTTCTAAAATTTGTTTAGCTAATATGGCATCATTTTTATCACTGCATAATATGGTGATAATAAAGCCCGGCTGATTTAAATATTTCATTTTATCTTTAAAGGCATTTGTAGAAATATTAAGATAAGGCATAGAAATATCAAAAACTCCTTTCTTAGAGTTGGAAACACCTAAACAAGTTTTAATATAGGTGTCTTTTTTTTCATTATACCAAAACACTTTTTTTCTTTTTTTATTTATTTTATTGCTATAATGGAACCAATCAACAACGGATTCAAAAAAATCTTTTCCTGAAATGTGTTTAAATTGCACAGAACTTTCATTTTTTAGTGTGTACACAAATGGGGTAAAGTTAAAAAGTATAATTAACATCAAAAATAAAATAAATTTGAAATATTTTTTAAAATTACTAAATAAAAAATAACAGGCAAATATTAATAGTATCCCAATATATATATATATATCATATATTACTGGATAAGACATAAAAATATTTCTGCCTATAGATGTTAATTTGCTTGGAAAAAATTCTGGAATAAAGAAAGGACCGGGCATATACCATATGATGCAAAAATAAAATACTATAGCCAGCATAAAGATATAATTTAAATTTTTATTTAATTCAGATAAATATTTTATAACATAAGTAGCATAAAGTAATATAATAAAAGGTATTATGTGATTAAAATAATTTATATTTGATATTAATTCCTGTTTAAAAAAAATTTCCAGAAAAAACATAATTATTATATTTATCCAAGTAGTAATTAGAATAATAAAATCAAAATTAGTAAAATGTTCAAATTTAAATACATTCTTTAAATAAGTAAAGGTTGCAATAAATAAAATACATATAGCAAATAAAATATTATTTTTACTTAAAATATTCATTGAGCCATGCCATCTATGTTCTCCTACAAAAGATAGTGCTCTTATTATTGAGTTTTTGCAATACCAGAAATCACCTATGTATAGGTAATTAACAAGATTTAAAATGCAAAAACAAATTAAACAACCTATAATTGGATATAAATAATGCATTGATAATAATTTAAACTTGAAGTTTCTTTTATATTCTAATAGTATTAACATTAAAAACAAAGATATTGTATAGATTAAGCTTTGAAATCCGGCCCCTATCATTAAACAACAAAATATTCCCGATAGAATAAGCCATAGAATTTTAACATTAGAAATTCGATATGCTTTAAATAACGAATATATGGTTGCAGTTAAATAGAAAACTATCCACCCATCTGTATAATCGCCTCCAAAAGCAATCAAAACAGTATATGAAGTCAGAGACACACACAAAGTTAAAATTGCAGTTTTTTTATTGATTTCAAATTTAGTTGTAGAATAAATAAAGTATCCAAATATTAAAAATCTAAAAAATTTCAGCAGTAAATTAGCTAAAAACGGAGTATATGTTTTATAAAATAATATGCCTAACAAATTAGTAGATATTATATCTTTAAAATGCTCGTTATAATAGACGTGAGACATTAATTTATAATCTAAAAAATAACCAATTTGAAGCCATGGATCTGTATCAGTCAATGCAATTGGGCTATAAATCCATTTAGGCATTAGTAAATATAGCACTATAAACGTCACAATTGATATATAAACGGGAGTAAAATCAAATTTAATTGTATTTTTCATTTTATTAAAATTTCACAATCTTTCCCGCCAAGTGAATTTTTGTCTCTGAAGTTGCAATCTTGATCAATATTGTCATCTTCAATTTCAAATGCCCCCGGATAGATTTTAGAGTTATTGTCATCGCAATCATTGCCACCTTTTTTAATATCCATAAATCCATCTTTGTCAAAATCTTTTTTTGGATTATATTTTAATGCTTTTTTATTTAAAAATTTATAATATTTTTGAAAACTTTCGGATGATGCTCTTAGTCCGTCATGATCTAAATAATCAATAGCTATGTTTTTTGCTCCTTTTAGAACGGGAGATGTTCTGTTATTTCTGTAATACTCATCATTATCAGAATAAATTGTAATATATTCAATTTTATCACTGTGAGGAGTTTCTGTTAAAAACAATAGTTCTTCCAAGAAATCAGAACCCGGAGCAAGATTTGCATGCACAGGATATCCCTGAATGGCTTTATAATAGCTGTATATTGAACTGCTGTGAAAAGGAGATCCGATAAATACCATTGTAGCCACAAGGTTATAAATATTATATTTTCTTATAGTTTCAAAAGCTAATACTCCGCCTTCTCCATGAGCCAGTATTTGAACTTTAGTCGCTCCGGTATAGAAAAGAATTCCGTATATAAAAACTCGTAAACTGTCGGTCAATTCCTCAATGTTTTTCATTTCTTCATTTTCATTTGCAACATAAGAATACGTCCATAATTCAGATTCGTTAAATCCGTTTGATAAAAACATTTTATATACATTGTTGTTTTTTTTATCGGCATTGCCGGTATTTTTTCCAAACCAGTCTTCTTTTGTTCTTCTGTTTCCGCAAATCATTATGACCGGATATCTTTTAATAGTTTTCATTGTTGTTTCTCTGTCTTTACTTCCTCCTGAAACATGTCGGATATGATTTGTGTAAGGGAATTTATTATTAACTATATCCATAAAATCGTACGGCAGATTATATTTATCCGCAAACAAATCGGATGCGTATAGCATAATTATAAATAATAATAAAAATGTTTTAATCAATTTCATATAAAATAATTTTTTTATCCAGTTGAAACGTTTTTTCTTTTATTGAGTTTATTAAAGCTTTTTCGTTAATATTTGAAGGTTCCAAATCAGTATAAATTATTATAAATTTAATCAAGTGCTGTTTCAATATTTTTAAGGCGGCTGAAGGTTTGTTAGTTTCAATAATTTTTTTAACCCATGATTCTGCTTCATAAGTATTTGCCAATTTTTTTGTTGCAATAAGCGTAATCAACATAGATTTGTGTAATAATGCTTTATTAGAATTGTCAAATAACGGTAAAAATACAATGTCCCCGTTTTTATTTTTAATTTTTTCTGCTATATCGTATCTAACGATATTTGTTATTTTTATCGGGAATAATTCGGGATATAAAAAAAACAATTCAAGAAAGAACGCCGCTGCTGTTATATAAATAATTTTTTTGCTGAATTTATCGCATATAATTTTAACTCCGAAAATAGCAGATATTATCAAGCATACATACGCCATAGGCAAAGCGCGTATCGGCGCATACAAAATCATTCCGCTGAAAAATTTTATGCATTTGGTTAAAAAATAAAAAGGCAAAGGGATTTTTATACTGTCTATAGTAATAAAATATCCGAAAGACAAAATAATAAAAAATATTGAGGTCAAAAAATAAAATCTGGATGTTTTTGTATAAAAAAAACCTATTAAAGCCAAAAATAAAATGGTAGGTGATATCCCTACGGGAAGATCTGTCGGACGTGCCAGATAATTTTTTATCAGGTAAATGAAATTAAGATTCCAGGGGTCATTTTCATAAAAATACATATCGGTAGTGATTTTGCCTACAGCTCCTATCCAATATAGAAAAATGAAACTCAAAACAATAACGGCGATAAAATATTTAAATTCTTTGATTTTTTTATTTTTTAATAATCTGTAGATTATAAAAATAACGCTGAATATTAAACAATACAGCGAATACATGGGATATTGCAAATGATTTAATATCAATAATATAAAAGTTAAAATAAGATAGGACACTTTCGGAGTATCTGCAAGTTTGAGCAAAAAAAGAATATAAAGAGGAATGAAAAATATGGATGATTTATGAAGAGAACCCATATTTATTTTTAACAAAAAATAAATATTAAACATATAAAATAGGCCTGCCAAAAATGATAAACGATACGATTTAAATATAAAATTAGCCAGTAAAAACATAGAATATGCGTTCAATAATATAATTATAAAAAATGTTATATTATAAGCTGATATAGTACTTGTAAATATGGCAAGTGTTCCGGAAATATACAAATGAAAAGTATGTTTTATAGTTTCTGATAATTGTTCGCCGTAAGGATAATTTAAGAAGTTTGTATTTGTCCAGTTCAATATTTTGTAGTTACACAGACTATTTTTCATTATATCGGTTAATAAAATTTCACCTTGAGCATTAGGATGATTTATATTGCCCATGATTTTACCTTTGCAGTTTATAAAAAAACCTGCTAATGCAAATGTTGTAATAATAAAATAGAAAAATATAATCAAAATATGTTTATTTATAGGTTTCATTTTATATCCGAAATACACCTGAATCCGAGATTTGGCTCAAGAGTATTTTTATCATTAATTCTGTAATCCGCACACCATAAATCATCATAAGCATTTGAAAAAGAACCGCCTTTTACGACAGCTTTATCTGTTCCTGACTCTACTGAACTTGTCCATTCCCGTACATTGCCTGCCATATCAAACACTCCGTGCGGAGTTTGTCCTTTAGGATAATTTCCTACGGGAGATGTATATTTATAACCGTCATTATTTGTTATATCACGGCAAAAGTTAGCGTCATTTATATCGCTGTAATTTGCTCTTGTCCCATCCGGCATTTCATTACCCCACGGAAAAAGCCTTCTTTCTTTGCCTCTTGCAATATATTCCCATTCAAATTGAGTCGGCAGTCTTTTTCCGGCCCATTTCGCATAAGCATTTGCATCATACCAGTCAACCCCTACTACCGGATGATTGTCGGTTGGAGCATAGTCGGATACCCATTTTGGAAGCTGTCTGTGTCCTGTTTCAGATATAAATTGTTTATATTTGCCAACAGTGACTTCATATTTATCTACATATAAATCATTTGCTACTGCATACTGGAAAATTTCATCTTCGAACCATTTTCTATAACAACCGCCTATATGCTTGCCGACATATATATTACACAGTTTTAATCTCATATCAATTTCTTCTTCCGTTGAGCCTGCCCAAAATGAGCCGCCTTTAATAAAAATCATATTTTCATAAGATTTTTTTGGATAAGTTTTTTTATGCATTTCTTTGTATTTGAATGCATCCGGATTAAAATTTTCAGATTTTCTTATATTCATCAGTTGGACTATATGAAAGCCCAATTCGGATTCAAACATTATCGTCTCTCCGACATTTTTCAAGGAAAATACTTGTTTGTCAAAATATTCCGGAAGTTTCCCTTGTGAAATCCAGCCTAGATCAAAAAATTTTATATCATTGTTTTGTTTAATTATTTCGTTTCCTATTTCAAATATTCTGTCAAATCGTTTTGATTTTATAATATCCGAAAAATATTTTTTTGCTAAAATTTCTTTGTTTTTTCTGTTTTCTTTTGTATTTTTGTTTAACGGAATAAATATATTTAATAATCTGATTTGATATTTATTAGAATCAATAAACCTTAAATTATCGTTGGTTAATAACGGCGGATTTGAATTTTTTAAATAAGCTGTGCAGAGTATTAATAATAGTACGGTTGCAATAATTAAAATTAATGATTTATAACCTATAATATTATTTGATTTCATTCTTAAAATTTACAAAAACGAATATATATATAATAAAATAATAATTATCCTATAATTATTACTTGTAAATGTTACTAATTCTGATTGCATTTGTCTAATATTTGAAGTATATATTGAGATTGTGTAATAGACATAAAAAAAGTATAATACGGTACAAATGTTTATTGGGGGATAGTAAGATGATTATTACGTTGAGACATAAAGCTACAAAGCAAGATGAAAAAAAAGTGGTTGAGAAAATAAAAAAACTCGGATATTTGCCTCATATATCAAGAGGCGTTGATATTACAATTATCGGTATGATAGGCGAATTTGCCGAAAAGTATAAAGAAAATTTCGAAGCAATGGATGAAGTAGATCATATAAGCGAAATAGAAAAACCTTATAAACTTGCTTCAAGGCAATTCAAAAAAGAGAATACGGTAATTAAACTTCCTTACGGCGTGGAAATAGGCGGCAAAGAGGTTCATATTATGGGAGGGCCGTGCGCAATTGAAAGTAAGAATGTTTTATTTGAAATAGGCAAAATAGTTAAAAATGCGGGCGGAACTATTTTAAGAGGCGGAGCTTTTAAGCCGAGATCTTCTCCTTATACGTTTCAGGGATTGGGTCTTAAAGGATTAAAATATATTCAGGAAGCCGGTAAAAAATTAAAAATGCCAACTATAAGCGAAGCTATGTCCGTTGAGCAGGTTCCGCTTGTAAGCAAATATTGCGATATCGTACAGATAGGTGCAAGAAATATTCAGAATTATGATCTGTTAAAAGCATGCGGCAAGCAGAAAAAACCGGTATTGCTTAAAAGGGGTATGGCTACAACCGTTAAAGAACTGCTTCTTTCTGCCGAATATATTTTATCACAGGGTAATTATAACGTTATGTTGTGCGAAAGAGGAATAAGAACTTTTGAAGATTCCACAAGATTTACGCTTGACTTAAATGCGGTTCCGGTTTTAAAAAAATTGACGCATTTACCTATTGTCTTGGACCCTTCGCACGGTATAGGCATAAGAGAGCATGTTCCTACAATGGCGAAAGCCTGCATAGCGGTCGGGGCTGATGCTTTGGTTCTTGAAATACATCCAAGACCCGAGGAAGCCTTATCGGACGGTCCGCAAAGCCTGCTGCCGGATCAATACAGTAAACTTATGTCAGAACTTAAGGTTTTGGCAAAAGCCGTAGAAAGAGAGATCTAATGCAAAGAGTTGCAATATTAGGCGTAGGACTTATGGGCGGTTCTTTAGGAATGGCATTGAGAAATGTCTATATAAATAAAGAACGTGAATATTTTGTTTTAGGCATTGGCAGAAAAATACGGAATTTAAAAACGGCGAAGCAAAAAGGAGCCGTTGACAAGTTTTCTACGAATATTAATGATATAAAAGACTGTGATGCGGTTTTTATATGTTATCCGGCGGATATGGTA
This sequence comes from Candidatus Proruminimicrobium quisquiliarum, assembly GCA_018433245.1. Classification (GTDB taxonomy): domain Bacteria; phylum Elusimicrobiota; class Endomicrobiia; order Endomicrobiales; family Endomicrobiaceae; genus Proruminimicrobium; species Proruminimicrobium quisquiliarum. The sequence goes on along the minus strand of JAHDRN010000014.1, from coordinate 16,572 downwards.
ATTGATACGTACAAAAAAGCGGCAAAAATAGTATCAAAAAAAACAATAATAACAGATATCGGCAGCGTAAAATTAAATATACAAAAAACAATAGACGCTTTAACCATAAAAAATAAAAATCTGCCTTTGTTTGTGGGTTGTCACCCGATGGCCGGTATAGAGAAAAACGGAATTCAATATGCCCAACAAAATCTTTATAAAAACACAAATGTTATAATTACGGGTAAAAAAAATAACTTAATTACGAAAATATGGAAAGATATAGGATGCAATATTATTTTTATGTCTGCCGAAAAACATGATGAACTTGTTGCGTTTACAAGTCATTTACCGCATATAATAGCTTTCAATTTTTTTAGAATGTTTAAAGAAAAAAACAGTAAAAATAAACAGTTAAAAAATATTACCGGCGGGTCATTCGGCAGCATAACAAGAGTCGCAAAGTCGTCTCCGGATATGTGGCTCCCCATATTTTTCGGAAATAAAAAAAATTTGCAAAAATTAACAAAAGAATTTTGCGACCATATGCGCAAATTTATTCATACATTCAATAATAAAAAAAATCTTCACAAACTTTTAAGAAAGAGCATAAATAATGAAAATTAATAAGATCGGCAGATTAGAAGGGGAAATAACAGTTCCTTCCGATAAGTCTATTACTCACAGGGCAATTATGCTTTCCTGTCTGGCAAACGGCGTATCGCATATTGATAATTATCTTGAAAGCGCCGATTGTATATCAACAATTAACGCTTTTAAATCAATGGGAGTTGATATAGTTCAAAACGGCAAACGTCTGATTATTAACGGTGTAGGATTAAACGGATTGAAAAAGCCAAGCAGCGATATTGATGCCGGCAATTCAGGAACAACAACAAGATTATTAGCCGGTATTTTGGCGGGACAAAAATTTAATGTAACTATAATCGGAGATGGAAGTTTATCTTTAAGGCCTATGAAAAGAATAATAGAGCCTTTGAGACAAATGGGTGTAAATATTTTTGCGAAAAATGATAATTATTTGCCGCTTACAATTCATCCTGGGGAAAATTTAAAATCAATAGATTATATAAGCAAAGTCGCAAGCGCTCAGGTAAAATCATGCGTTTTATTTGCAGGATTATATGCGGACGGCGTAACAAAATTTACCGAACCGGAAAAATCAAGAGACCATACCGAAAGAATGTTAAAAGCATACGGAGCGGATATTGTTGAAAAAGGGCTTTCGGTCAGTGTTCATAAATGTAATAAATTAACGGCGCAAAATATTAAAGTGCCGTCTGATATTTCTTCGGCTGCGTTTTTCATGGCGGCGGGTCTCATTGTTAAAAATTCAAGAATAACTATTAAAGAAGTTAATATAAATGAAACGAGAAGCGGAATAATAAAAGTGTTGAAAAATATGGGCGCAAATATAGTGATCAAAGATGTAAGTTTTGTTTCCGGCGAAGAAGTCGCGGATATTGAAATTTTAAGTTCCGATTTGCATGCAACTGAAATCGGCGGTAAAATAATTCCGACTCTTATTGATGAAATCCCGATAATTGCTCTTTGTGCGACTCAGGCTGAAGGGATAACTGTTATTTCAGGCGCAAAAGAATTGCGGGTAAAAGAAAGCGACAGATTGAAAGCTGTTGCCAGCCAGCTTTCAAAAATGGGAGCCGATATTACGGAAACGGAAGATGGACTGATCATAAAAGGCAAAACCAGACTTAAAGGCACCGATGTCGACAGTTTTAAAGACCACAGAATTGTAATGACGCTTTCAATTGCGGGGCTTGTTGCCGAAGGACAAACAACAATTATTGATTCAGATTGTGTTCAGATATCATTTGCAAATTTCTATGAAGTTTTAAAAAGTATATGCAAATAAGAAACGGAAGCAGTGTTTTATATTATTTCGGCAGATTTCTGTTTAAATTAATGTTTCTTTTTATATTCAGATGTAAATCTGAAGGTAAAGAAAATATTCCTGAAAATACAGGTGTTATAATTTCTCCCAATCATATGAGTTTTTTTGATCCGCCTCTAACAGGTTGTTTTATGAATCAGGATTTATATTTTATGGCCAAACAGGAATTGTTTGAAATTCCTGTTCTAGGTTTTTTAATCAAAAGAACAAACGCTTTTCCGGTTAAAAGAGGAATGCAGGATATGTCTGCATTCAGAAATGCTTTCTCTTTGCTTGAGAATAAAAAAGCTCTTTTAATGTTTCCGGAAGGAACAAGATCAAAAGACGGTATAATTGGTAAAGCAAGAGCCGGAGTCGGAATGGTTGCCTGCATTGCTCAGGTTCCCGTTGTTCCTGTCAAAATCGTTAACACCAATAACATGAAAAAATTTAAACAAATAATTATAAAATACGGCAAACCGGTATATCCGCCTAAAGAGTACACAAAAGAAGATTATATTAAACTGTCTTTTAAAATATTGGAAAAAATCAAGGAATTATAAAAATGGAACTTGAATTTTTGCATCAAGTAATTACGGATTATCTTTTCGTATACATTTTTTCATTCGGATGTTTGATTTTTTTGGCAATGTCTTTTTATTTCAAAAAAAGATTTTTGAAAAATATCTGCCTTGTTTTATTTTCTGTTTTTTCGGTTCTTTGTTTTTTTGAAATCGTTCTTGCTTTTCAAATGGACGTATTCAGATATTCCGATCCAGATAAAGAGCTTGCCGACGAAAGAGAAAAATTTTATATTCAGCATAAAATTTATATAGAAGAAAACGACCGGCAAAAAAAGAGATATGTTTTTAAAGAAGAAGCCGAAAAAGATCTTTTTTTAAGCAAGAAGCAATACAATAAAATTTATGACGTGAATTATTCGGTATTCGGCACCTTTTTCAGATATACAAAAGGCAATCTTTTCTCGAAAAATGCCTATATTTTTCTGGGCTGTTCTTTCACTTTCGGAGAAGGCCTTAATGACGATCAGACATTGCCGTATTATTTTTCAAAAATGATGCGTTTTAAATCAAATGTTTTGAACTGCGGCATGATAGGGAGAAGCACGAATTTTTCGTTGAATATTTTAAACAGCAATCTTATTGACAGATATGCCGGCAGAACAAAAAACAAACATTTCATTTATTCTTTGATATCGGATCAGATAATGAGAAATTTTAACTTCATACAATACGGCAGAAGCGACAACTGGCTTTATAAAGACGGGAAATGGACAAGGGCAAAACAGCCTTTTGAAATGGTACAGATTATTTTTGCGAAAAGTTACATATTCAGAAAAATATTTTTGCCTTTAATAGACCAGTCGAACGAAAGATTTTATGAAGATTATATGATTGAGAGTCTGAAGGAAATAAGATCTTTGGCCAAATCAAAATACGGGGCGGATTTTACTATAATAGTATGGCCTTCGATTGATGTGAGTTTTAAAAAAAGGCTGGCGTCCGAGAAATTCGACATAATAAGTCTCCCTGATTATTTTGAGCCGCTTGAAGATGAAAACCAGTACAAAATACCGTATGACGATCATCCTACGGCAAAGGCAAATGAAGAAATTGCGGAACTGTTGTATAATCATATAAATAAAAATATAGCTGCAGAGGCAGATGGTGATGATTAAAAAACAAATAAAAATTGCCAAAAGCTCGGGTTTTTGTTTCGGCGTAAAAAGAGCGATTGAGCTTGCCGAGAAAGTCGCCGCCAATAATAAGAAAGTTTATACATTCGGACCTTTGATTCATAATCCTCAGGAAGTCAAAAGATTGGATAAAGAAGGGATAAAAGTTATTGAGAATCATTCAAAAATAAGAAAAGGAATTCTCGTTTTAAGAACACACGGGATAGAACAGAAGATTCACGAAAAACTGTCAAAAAGAAAAAATATAGATGTTATAGATGCGACTTGCCCTTTTGTAAAAAGGGCTCAGGATATAGTTAAAAAATTAAGTTATAAAAGCGAACAAATTGTAATTGTCGGGGAAAAAACACATCCGGAAGTTATTGCTTTGGTATCCTACGGTAAAGGGAAATGCGTTGTTGTTGAAGAGGAAAAAGATGTTAAAAAAATCAGAAAAACGGATGTAATTCACGTTGTTAGTCAAACTACTCAAAGTCCGAAACAATTTAATAATATTGTAGAATGTATTTCAAGGATATCAAAAGTTAAGATTTATAACACGATATGCCGGGCCACTTTTGACAGGCAAAGCGCTGCTGAAAGGTTGGCAAAATCCGTTGATATTATGATAGTCATAGGCGGTAAAAATTCAGGCAACACAAGACGTTTGTATCAGATATGTTCAAAAATTGTAAAGACTTATCACATAGAAAATGTTGAAGAAATAAAAAAATCTTGGTTTAATAGTAAAACCACGGTAGGCATTACGGCCGGAGCCTCAACGCCTAACTGGATAATAGAAAATATAAAAAGGAGAATAGAAAAAATTTGTGAGTCAGGTCGAAAAGATAAAAAACAGGAGAAAAAGAAGTGAACAAAGAAAATAATAATTTAGATAATTTAACAGTGTTTGAAGACGCCGAAAATATCAGTATGGACGATTTGCTCGGACCCGAGATGAAAGTTAACCGAGGCGAAATAATCAGCGTAAAAATAGTTTCCGAAAATGCGGACGGTTTTTTGGTTGATTTGGGAATGAAGTCAGACGGTATTATATTAAAATCGGAATTTGCCGAAAATCAGATTCCAAAAGAACTTAAAACAGGAGCCGAGGTTAAAGTTTTTATTAAAAGAACTTTTCCCAAAATAGAGCTTTCTTACAGGGAAGTTATGGAAAAGTCCGCATGGGATAAAGTGGAAGAAAATTTTAGAAATAAAAAAAATATCACAGGCACTATATTAAAAACAGTAAAGGGCGGTTTTATAGTAGATATAGGTGTAAACGCTTTTTTGCATATATCTCAGGTTGATTCCAATTTTGTTAAAGACGGCGAAAAATATGTAGGTAAAACTTATGAATTTGCGATAACTGAATTTAACAGAGATGATAAGAAAATAAGTCTTTCAAGAAGAAAACTTCTTGAAGATGAAAAACTTGCAAAAAAACAGGCGGCTTTAGATTCCCTTGCCGAAGGACAGATTATAGACGGTGCCGTTACAAGAATAACTAATTTCGGCGCTTTTATAGATTTAGGCGGCATAGACGGTCTTTTGCATATAGGAGAACTTGCGTGGTATAAAGTCAAAAAAGTTGAAGATCTTCTCAAAGCAGGTCAAATAGTAAGAGTACAGATTATAAAGCTTGATAAAGAAAATGAGAAAATTTCACTAAGCATGAAACAGCTTGCGGCAAATCCGTGGGATGTTGCGGGTGAAAAATACTTGGAAGGTCTTATAATAAAAGGGAAAGTCACGTCAGTAATGCCTTTCGGCGCTTTTGTGGAATTAGAACCGGGAGTTGAAGGCCTTTTGCATTCTTCCGAGTATGCATGGAATGACAGTGAAAATTCGTTTAAAAAAGAAGTTGTTGCCGGCAAAGAGTTAGAAGTTAAAATAATAGGAAGCGATAAAGTTTCAAAAAAGATATCGCTGTCTGTTAAAAAAATGCATACAAATCCTTGGGAAGAAGCCGCAAGGCATTATGCTCCCGGGACGAAAGTAAAAGGAATCGTAAAAAATATAATGCCTTTTGGCGCTTTTGTAAAACTTCCCGAAGGAATAGAAGGGCTTATTCATATAAGTAATTTTTCATGGACAAAAGGCGTAAAACATCCGGAAAATATAGTAAAGAAGGGCGATGAAGTGGAAGTAATGGTTTTGTCTGTAAATACGCAGAATGAAGAAATAGCTCTTTCATTGAAACATCTTAGCCAGGATCCTTATAAAAAATATAAACAGGGAACAGCCGTAAAAGGGAAAGTTAAGAGAGTTCTTGAGTTTGGAGCTTTTGTTGAAATTGAGGAAGGAATAGAAGCGCTGCTTAAAAAGACGGAACTTTCAATGGAGAATAGCGGACAGGAACTTCCGAAAGAAGGAGAAGAAATAGAAGCGACAATAATTAAAGCCGATACAAAAGAAAGAAAACTTGAGATATCAATTAAGAAATTTGAAAAATCCATGGAGAGAGAATTAATAAAACAATTCTCTTCAAATGACGAAAAACCGACATTAGGCGATATATTGGAGCAAATAGAGGAATAATGATAGATTATTTCAGAGGAACTTTAGTTTTAAAAACTTTAAATAATGCCGTAGTTGAAGTAAACGGTACTGGATATGACGTAAACATAACGGTATCATCAAGCGAAAAACTTCCGCAGAGCGGCCATGAAATAAAACTTTATATCGTTGAATCTACCGGTATGTACGGAGGAGTTGTTTCTCATTACGGTTTTTTGTCAAAAGAGGAAAGAGAGATGTTCCTTCTGATAAAAGATGAAGTTCCCGGTACAGGTGCAAAAAAAACGATGGAATATATGGATAAAATATCAAAATCTTTTGCCGATTTTAAAAATGCGGTTGTGGCAAGAGATGTTTCTATGTTGTCAGGTATTTTCGGTTTTACAAAAAAAACGGCTGAAAAACTTATAGCCGCATTAAAAGATAAAATATCCGGGATTATTGTAAGCGATCCTGCAAAATGGTCTGGCATTGATGCTAATGAAAATATATCCGAAGCTATAGCGGGTCTTATTGCTCTCGGATATAAAGAATTTCAGGCAAGAGAAGCGGTTTCAAAAATAATTAAAAACAATGAAAAAACTTCTGTCGAGAATGTAATTAAAGAAGCTTTAAAGTATCTATAGGATGAATAATATATTAAAATCGATATCATATATATTTTTAAATTATGAATTTGTATTTATTTTTTTCTTTTTCAGCACAGTATTTTTCATATTGACTACATATATAAAAAAACAAACATTTAGAATTGTTTTACTAGGAGCATTTTCGGTATTTTTATCACTAGCTATTTGTGAATATATTTTATCTTTTAAGGACAGTTATAGTACTCCTTGGTTTTTTACAATAAAGCACATAGAAAATATTAATGCAATTAATATAACTTTTGATAAAGGAATTAATAATCGCAGATTCACAAATAATTTAGAAAAAGAAGAAGATGTTGTGTACTCTCAATATGATAATAAATTAAGATATACTAAAGGTAAAATTAATTCCGAAAATACTTATGTTTTTTTAGGTTGTTCTTTTGTTTTTGGGACGGGATTAAATGATGAAAATACTGTTACATATTATTTTTCAAAGTTAATGAATTTCACGGCGAATGTTATAAATTGCGGAATCCCAGGTCATTCAATAAACACATCAAAAAATATTTTAAATAATGATTTAGTATATGATTTATGCCCGAATAAAAAGATAAATCATTTTTTTTATTTTCTAATTTATGATCATATTCCCAGAAATTTTAGAATTTTAGACCCTTCAGATAATATGATATATGAAAATGGTGAATATAACAGGGTTAAACAGCCGTTAGGTTTATTTAAAATTATTTTTGCACGCAGTTATATATTTAGAAAGATATTTTTACCGGTAATTGATAAATATAATGAAAAATTTTATATTGATTATGAAATACAGTCTTTAAAAGAAATAGAAAAAATTATAAAAGAGAAATATAATTCCAAATTAACTATAATTGCTTGGCCAGTTGTTCAGTCACAAATTTTAGATAAATTAATGAAAGAAAAATTTGATGTTATATTTCTAAAAGCACACTTTTATTTAAAAAGGGAAGAATATCAACTGCCAGATGGACATCCTACGGCCAAAGCTAATAAAGAAATAGCTCAAATATTGTATAATCATATTCAAGCGACATCAACTGCTACTGCAAAAAACTAAACATAAGGAAAATATGGATACAGATGGCAAAATTACAGATAATCAGGAAATAAATCAAGAGGAAAAACTTGAGAATACTTTGCGTCCTCAATGTTTGGATGATTTTATAGGCCAGCAAAAACTTAAAGACAATTTAAAAGTTTTTATTGAGGCTTCGAAAAAAAGACACGAACCGCTTGATCACTGCCTTTTTTATGCGCCTCCGGGGCTCGGTAAAACTACTCTTGCTCATATTATAGCAAAGGAAACAGGCGGCAATTTAAGAACAACCTCAGGGCCTGTTTTGGAAAGAGTCGGTGATTTGGCGGCAATATTGACAAATCTTTCGGAAGGAGACATTTTTTTTATTGACGAAATTCACAGAATGAACCATTTAGTTGAAGAATCTCTTTATCCCGTTATGGAAGATTTTGAACTTGATATTATTATCGGACAGGGACCTTCTGCAAAAACAATAAAACTTCCTGTTCCGAAATTTACTTTGGTAGGCGCAACTACAAGGGCCGGAATGTTATCAAGCCCTTTAAGAGACAGATTTGGAATAATAGAACACCTGAATTTTTATAACGAAAATGAACTTGTTAAAATAGTTAAACGATCCGGCATTATAATGAAAGTTGAAATTGATGAAGACGGAGCTTTTGAAATAGCAAAGCGTTCACGGGGAACCCCCAGAATAGTTAACAGACTTTTAAGAAGAGTCAGAGATTTCGCCGAAATTAAAACGGGCGGTAAGATAAATAAACAGATAGCTATGGAATCATTGGATTTGCTGGGAGTTGACGAAGCCGGACTTGACAAAATGGACAGGCTTCTGCTTTCAACCATGATAGAAAAATTTGACGGGGGCCCGGTAGGAATTGATACTATAGCAGTTTCAATATCTGAAGACGCAGATACAATATCGGATGTTTATGAACCGTTTTTGATACAATCCGGTTTTATCGCAAGAACTCCCAGAGGAAGAATCGCAACGGAATCGGCATATAAACATTTTGGTTTAAAGATTCCTGCAAATAAACAAAAAGAACTTTTTTAATATATAGATGTTTTAAAATTAACGGTGTAAAATGGACAGAGTGCTGCTTCATACATGTTGTGCCCCGTGTTCGGCTTCGGCAATTCCTTTATTGGCGGATAAATATAAAATTACGACTTTATGGTTCAATCCTAATATTTTTCCGGAAAAAGAATATCTGTTAAGAAAACAAACATGGCTTTCCTATTCAAAACTTTTCGATATTGAAACAAAAGAAATTGAAGCGGACTGGGTCGGAAGTGAAGAAAAATACGGTCAGTTATGGCTTAATAAAGCTATTGAGTCCGACAAAGGCAGATGTTATTACTGCTATGAAAGCAGATTGGAAGAAACTGCCAGAATTGCAAAGAAACTTTCAATATATAATTTTTCAACGACACTTCTTTCAAGTCCGTATCAGAAACATGAAACCATAAAAAAAATTGCTGAATGTTTGGCTGAAAAATATGAATTGAATTTTATCTATATAGATCCCAGAAAGGATTTTTATGCCGGAGTTAATTCCGTAAAAAAAATAGGATTATACAGCCAAAGATACTGCGGATGCCGGATAAGCATAAGATAATTTATTTTAAATTTAGTTTTAAAAATAAAGAAACTGTATTATCGGATAAAATTCTTTGCTCAATTAAAAAATCATTGTCTGTGAGTTCTTTTTTAATATTTTTGCCGTTAAGATATTTCATTACAAAAAAACCGTTATAAATCAAATCGTCTTTTTTGGGGCCATTGTAAATTTTTGACAACGAAAATATCTGTCTTTTAAGAGAAACAATAAAGTTGTTTTTTTTATTTATATAGGATAATAAAATATATCCGTCTTTTTTTAAAATTTGTTTTATAAAACCGTAAATTTCCTGTCTTTTTTGCTTATTTTCCGCCAAATTTAACACTTTTGAGCAGATGACGATATCATATTTTTTGTCTGAAGGAATAAATGATGATATTTTATTGCAGTCTACTTTCAAACCATGTCTTATAAAATTAAAACTTTCTTCGCAGTACCCGCCGTCAAAGGATATATCGCAGATTTCAGTTTCTTTATTAATAAATTGCTTTAGTAAATCTATATTTATTTTTGCCGTATTCGTCCAATCCCGAGTGTTTATAAGAATTGATTGGTGTATTATTTGCAGGTTATTTTTATAATCAGGCTCTTTTTCAGGCATAAAAAGAATCTTTAATTTTGACGTTATAAACTTAAAATAATTATTAAAATTTGAAATGAAATATAAAAAAATACTTAATGTTTTTCCGTAGCAGGAATCAAGAGATATTGTTTTGCCGTCACCGGTAATTTTTGAAACGACTCCTATAAGGCTGTCTCGAGTTACGGATGTTTTATCGCATATGGAATTTAAATCTCCTTTTGTTTTTAACGCGATGCCGTTTGTCGTTTTGAGTATCTTTATTACTCTGTGGACGGTAGGAACGGTTTTATTGTGCAAATCGTTATGGAAAGCTATTAACGAATACTTCTTTATTTTGTCAATATCAACGGCATTGCAAATTATATTGTCGCCTTTTAGTATCAACGGAGACATACTGTCGCTTATAACAGTAAATATTCTGTTGTTTGATTGTTCTATAAGTTTTTTTGCGATTTCAATATGTTTGTTATTCATTTGCCTTTATTTTATGAAGTTTGAAGAATCCGTGTCATCCGATACGGGCATAATAAAATATGCGATTATATAAAGTAAAACCATAGGAAAAAAACCCGTTATTAAAACAATGAATATAAAAACCAATCTTAGAAATGTTCTGTCAATATTAAAATAATCTGCAATGCCAGCTATTATGCCGGCGACTATTTTTTCTTTTGGAATACGAACTAATTTTTTACCCATAATTCCTCCGAATTTATAGTATTATAAGATTATATCATTTTGACTGCCGTAAAAAAACAACAAGAGCAAAAAAAACGCTTGTTGTTTTTTATTACAGTAAAGAAAAAATTATTTCAGCGAGTTTTCCAAGGCGTCAATTCCTTTTTGAATTTTTTCCATTGATGTGGCATAAGACAGTCTTATATAGCCGGGCGCTCCGAATGCAGACCCGGGAACAACCGCTATTTTTGCCTGTTCAAGAAAATATGCCGCAAGTTCGCTGTCCGTATTTATGGTTTTGCCTTTATATTGTTTTCCCAAAAGTTTTGAAATATTCGGAAATACATAAAAAGCTCCTTCGGGTGAAAGACAATTTATTCCGTCTATTTTATTTAAACGTTTAACTATATAGTTTTTTCTTTTTTCAAATTCAACTCTCATCATTTCAAGAGCTTCTTTCGGTCCGTTTAAAGCTTCAGTTGCGGCTTTTAATGCTATGGAATTCGGATTAGATGTGGATTGGCTTTGAATGTTTGTCATGGCTGATATTATTTCTTTCGGTCCTGCAGTATAACCTATTCTCCATCCGGTCATTGCAAACGATTTTGAAACGCCGTTTACGACCAAAGTTCTTGCTTTTGCTTCGGGGCTGACTTCGGCTATTGACGCAAATTTGAAATTTCCGTAAATGAGTTTTTCATATATTTCATCGGATATGATGAGTAAATTATTTCTTACGCAGATATTGGCGATTTCTTTAAGTTCTTCCAGACTATAAGTCGCTCCTGTAGGATTTGACGGAGAATTTATTATGATTGCTTTCGTTTTTGATGTTATAACTCCTTCAATTGCTTTTGGGGTTATCTTAAAATGATTTTTATCATCGGTAGCAACTATTATCGGAATTGCTCCGGCAAGAAGAGCCATATCGGGATAGGAAACCCAGTAAGGAGCCGGTATTATAACTTCATCTTCATTGTCAAATACGGCTTGAAATATATTATAGAGAGAATGTTTTGCTCCGCATGATACTATTATCTCATTTTGAGCATAATCAAGATTATTTTCTGTTTTTAATTTATTGATTATTGCATTTTTTAAATCAACAGTTCCGGCGACAGGACAATATTTTGTAAATCCGCTGTTTATTGCTTTGATTGCCGAATCTTTAATATTTTGCGGAGTATCAAAATCAGGTTCTCCTGTTCCAAAACTTATTACGTTGATTCCCTGTGCTTGCAATTCTTTAGCTTTTGCATCAATGGCTAATGTGGGGGACGGCTTGATATTCTGTACTCTTTTTGATAAAAACATGGTGTATTCCTCACACACAAAACCGGCACTTACGTACCTTTCTTGACATCTAAAAAAAATTTTGATATATTATACCGATTATAAAGGAGTAAGTCAATGTATGCAATAATTATGACAGGCGGAAAGCAGTACAGAGTTGAGAAGGGAATGAACGTGGTAGTTGAAAAATTGGAGAATGCCGAAAAAGGACAGGAAGTTGTTCTTGATCAGGTTCTCATGATTGCTGATGGTGATAAAGCAACAATAGGAAGACCTACTGTTAACGGAGCAAACGTTAAAGCAAAAATAGTAGCTCAAAAAAGACTTCCGAAAGTTCTTGTATTTAAAAAAAGACCTAAAAAAGGTTATAAAAAAATGCAGGGACACAGACAGTATGTTACCGAAATAGAAATTACCGACATTAAAGCTTAAGAAGTTCAGTTTAGGAGATTAAGACATGGCACACGTAAAAGGACAAGGGTCCAGCAGTAACGGCAGAGATTCGCATGGTAAGAGATTAGGAGTAAAAATATACGGAGACCAGTTGGCTCCGGCAGGCGCAATCATTGTACGTCAAAGAGGTACAAAATATCATCCCGGAGTAAATGTTGGAATGGGTAAAGACCATACAATATTTGCAAAAGTTGCAGGAACTGTTAAGTTTATTAGAAGAGCAGACGACAGATGTTTTGTTAATGTTGTTCCTAATTAATTTGCATTAAAATAAAACATGTTTATAGACAAAGCAAAAATTTTTATTACAGCCGGTCGCGGTGGCGACGGCTGTATTTCATTTAGAAGAGAAAAATATGTCCCTTTCGGAGGTCCAAACGGCGGCAACGGCGGCAAAGGCGGAGATATTTATATCGAAACAGATAATAAAAAAATTACTCTGCTTGATTTATCCTATAGGCCTAAGTTTCATGCGCAGGACGGCAATAAGGGTGAAAACAGCGATAAATTCGGGCGTTATGGAGAAGATTTAGTAATAAAAGTTCCGCTTGGTACTATCATATATAAAAATGGGGAATTATTTGCAGATTTGCAGGAACTTGGAAAAAAGATTCTTGTTGCAAAAGGCGGCAGAGGCGGCAGGGGAAATGCCTCTTTTAAAACGCATAATAATACTGTGCCGAGAATTGCCGAAAAAGGCGAGCCGGGAGAAACAGCTGAAATAGATTTAGAGCTGCGCCTTATAGCAGATGTCGGGCTTGTCGGTTTCCCAAATGCAGGAAAATCAACTTTTCTGTCTGTTGTCAGTTCCGCCAGACCTAAAATTGCAGATTATCCGTTTACGACGCTTGAGCCTAATCTTGGTGTTGTAAACATAGACGATAAACAATTTGTAATAGCGGATATCCCCGGTATTATTGAAGGAGCTCATAAAGGCAAGGGGTTAGGCCTTGAATTTTTACGCCATATAAAAAGAACAAAAGTTTTAATATATTTGATAGATGTCAGCGGTTTTGACGGAACAGACCCTTGCAAAACGTATAAAGTTTTATCAAATGAATTAAAGAAATATTCGAAGTATATGTCAAAAAAACATATGGTAATAGCTTTAAATAAAACAGATATTTGTTCGGCAAAAGATAATATTAAAAAATTTAAATCAAAAGTTAAAGGCGTAAAAATATATCCTATATCTAATATAACGAAAGACGGCATAAGCAAATTGCTTGTTGATGTTTATAAATTAATCAATAAGCCTATAGAGGACGAAGAAATTGAAAGTATACCTGTCAAAAAATATATATATGAACCTGAATTTAAAGTTGATTTGGACGAAGACGGAATTTTTGTGGTAAGCGGTAAAAAAGTTGAAACGCTTGCCGAAATGACAAAATTTAACGAAGATGAAGCTCTTAGAAGATTCCAGAATATACTTAAAAAAATGGGAGTTGAGCTTGCTCTTGAACAAAAAGGCTGTAAGATCGGCGATACAGTAAGAATAGGCCCGTTTGAATTTGAGTTTCAAAAATAAGTAAATATCATCTGTTTTGTAAATACTGCATAGGTTGGCACATGCGGTATTTTTTTATTTTCCGGCCGCAAGAGGCATAAATTTATAGCCGTCTTTTGTTTTTGAAACAGTTCCTAAGGCCGGATATGCAATATGGACGCCGGCTATTATAGTTTTATCTTTTGAAACCTGTTCAAGAATATCTTTGCGAATAGCGACTGTCTCTTTAGGATTATTATCATAATGAGTGTAAATATCCGGTTTTGAAAATTGAACCGGAGCATGCAGAATATCGCCCCAGAACAAAACAGATTTCCCTTTAGTTGTCATTTTGTACATTGTCTGGCCGGAAGTATGGCCGTATGCAGGTATCGGTTTTACTCTCTTTATGATTTCTTCGTTTGTGTCAAAAATTTTAATAGCATCTCCATATATTTCAAAAATTTTATTGTTTGAATTAAAGTCAGCTTCTCTTTTAGGTATAAATATTTCCGCATTTGTAAATACCGCAGTTCCTTTTGCGTTTATCAATCCGCCTATATGGTCCGGATGCATATGAGTAATGCATACAAAGTTTATCTGGTCGGGATTTATTTGTATTTCATTAAGACGTTTTAATAAAACGTTTGGATCTGATCCTGTATCAAATAATATTTTAAAATCCGGAGTTATTGCCAAAAAAAATGTTACTGTTGATTTTGTGGAATTTGGTTTTGCCAAATAAGACGCCAAAACTTTCGCCGATCCCGGATACAGAAACAAATCTTTTGGATGTTCAAATGCTGATTCTATAAGAGAAAATACCGTAATATCTTCTATAATGTTTTTTGCAAAATTTCTATTTTCTTTTGACTCAGAAAACAAAGGCGACAAACAGAATAAAAAAGTAAACATAAAACTTAAAAATAATCTTATCATAAAATCCTCCGAGTTTTTTCTTTTAAGCATTATTCTATTTTCTTTTTAAGCAAAAAGCAATTCGTTTTCATTGTGTATATATTTATTAAAATAATTTTTGTATAATCATTAACTGATGAAAAAAATAATTTTTGCCTTATGTCTTTTATCGACGGTAACATCATGCGCGGTTTTTGATTATCCGAAAAGATTTGCGGGGTATTCAATTGCAAACTTTGAAAATGAAAAAGAGGGAAGATTTTCTTTCAAGGTAAATATCCCGTCTGAAAAAGCATATAATAAATGCAAATTGTTTTTGTTTGAAAAGAAACTTAACGTAAATTTTGAAAGTAAAAAGAAAAAATATATCGTTGCAAGTAAATTTACGGTACTGTTTGAATATTGTCTTGATTCTACCGAAGTTGCTTTTTTTGTGCGCCGCGAGAATGATGAAACTTCGACGATAGAAGTGATTTCAAATAACAGCATGCTCGCAAAATTTATTTTTGCCGAATTGCAAAAATATTTTGGTTTGTAAAAAATACTTGACAAAAAAATAAAGTTATGTTAACATAACCGGGCTTTAGAAAATAATTTTAAAAAAATAAGTTAAAAATAAAGCTTGACAAAATTTTTAAAGTGTTGTAGAATACTTTCACTTTAGAAAATTAAGCATAGATCTTTCAGAAGTTTTAGACGAGAAAAAAAGTAGTTGACAAAATAAATTTTTTTTTGTAATATATTTTTCAAGAAGTTAATATAGTCGCCGGTTTTAAAGGCGGCACAATAAAAGTAGTAGGGTTCAAAAAAGTCTTCGAAATGAAGCACCCAAACTAATATTAAAGCAGGAAAGAAACCTTTGCTAGTAAGAGTAAGGCAAAGAGGGTTATCCTTCTCTCGCTTTAAAACGGTCTTTGAAAACTGAATAATGTGCAGATAAGTGCCCTGTAAAAGGGGCAATCAAGCAATTTAGGGTCTAAGTTGTTTTTTTTGTAGTTTAGTATTTATACTATGTATTATATATGTAGTATATTATTTAATGTAATTAAGAGCTTAAGCAAAACTCTATAAAATTATTTTATGGAGAGTTTGATCCTGGCTCAGAGTTAACGCTGGCGGCGTGCCTAACACATGCAAGTCGAGCGAGCTTGTAGCAATACAAGTTAGCGGCAAACGGGTGAGTAACACATGGGAAACCTCCCTCAAAATGGGGAATATCTCCGAGAAATCGGAGCTAATACCGCATAAGACCACAGTCTGGCATCAGACAGGGGTAAAAGCAGTAATGCGTTTTGAGATGGTCCTGTGTCCTATCAGCTTGTTGGTGAGGTAACGGCTCACCAAGGCTATGACGGGTATCCGGCCTGAAAGGGTGAACGGACACACTGGAACTGAGACACGGTCCAGACTCCTACGGGAGGCAGCAGTGGGGAATTTTGGACAATGGGGGAAACCCTGATCCAGCGACGCCGCGTGAAGGATGAAGGCCTTCGGGTTGTAAACTTCTTTTGGAGGGGACGAATAAATTGACGGTACCCTCAGAAAAAGCCACGGCTAACTACGTGCCAGCAGCCGCGGTAATACGTAGGTGGCGAGCGTTACTCGGAATTACTAGGCGTAAAGCGTATGTAGGCGGTTGTATAAGTCTATGGTGAAATTTCCTGGCTCAACTGGGAAGGGACATAGATACTGTATGGCTTGAGTGTTGGAGGGGGAGACGCAATTCCTGGTGTAGCGGTGAAATGCGTAGAT
>JAHDRN010000029.1 GCA_018433245.1 Candidatus Proruminimicrobium quisquiliarum | reverse complement strand
TAGAATTTATCGGCTAGTTCTTTTATAACAACTTTATATTTTTGGCTACGATTTTGTAATTGCAAGTCTTATGTATCGTTTTACTTTTATACACCGCAACTTGCAATTACTTCATCTCGCCTAAAACTATAAAGTCTAACGACAAAGGAAGAGATTTGTTTCGTCTAGAGTTTGATTAAAATATTGAAATCTAACAGCAAAGAGAAAAATTCATTTTCAATTTATTTTGCTCAAAATATCAAAGGCTAACTATAAAGACAAAAAATTGTTTTTTTAAAATTAAAATAAGTTTAGTTCTAAAAAAATTTTTTAATGAAAAAAATCTTATATTATTTTATATCAATAATATTTGTAATTTTAGGTTCGCTTATTATTGCGGAAATAATATTACAGATTATTCCTGTAATTTACAGAAACCTTCCTGATATAAATAGCGACAAACAATATATATATATAATTGGCGAATCGTCTGCCGTCGGAGAACCGTATAATCCTAAAATTTCATATTATAAAATATTTAATTACATGATTAACGGGAAAATAAATAATAAAAAAATAGAATTCATTGAGCTGGCGGAAGCAGGAAGTTTTACTTATGAACAGTTTTATAAATATTTGATTTATAAATATACGCATCCATTTAAAAAAGGAATAATTTTTATATATTGCGGAAAAAATGACTGGACTAATGAGAAAAACGGCGATTTACCGCAATATTCAAAACAAAGTATTTTATGTTCATTGCTTGGAAACAGGCAGGGATTGCAGTATGATTTAGAAAAAATAATATTATTGGCAAAAAAATTCGGGGATACTGTTTTTATTTCAACCATTGAAGGTAATTATGAAGGCTTTATGCCTAATTTAGGTAGTGATAATGATGCTTATAATAAAGAATTTAAAGAAACGGATAATTATATTTTAAAAGGCAAATATCAAAAAGCTTCGGAGCTTTTAGATAAGCTGTTATTAACCACAGATGCGAATAAGTCATGGATATTTTACAGAATCGGAAAAATCTGCAAATTTACCGGCAAAATCAAAGAAGCCAACGATAACTTTATAAAATCCGTATCCTTTCATTATGATTTCAGACCGACGCAATGCCAAAATGAAATTATCAAGGATTTGGCAAAAAAATATCAATTAGAATTAGTGGATATTTTCGGCAAATTGTATAATTCCGGAGAAATAATCGGTTTTAATTTTTACATGGATAACCAGCATCCAAATTTAAAAACGTATATGATGATAGCGAGATTATTTGTAGATATGGTGTCAAAAAAATATAATGTAAACGTAAATATAAAAAGATATAATTCTACGGAACGGGAAATATTTGAAAATTTTTATTTTAAAATACACGATGAATACAGAGCATACAGACATTCGCTTGATGTCACGTTAATTTATTCAAAAGAAAAAGAAAATTCAAATATTTACGTATTTGATAAAGTTGAGGAATATTTAAAACAAATTGATTTGTTAAATCCTTATGATGAAAAACGCAAAAAAATTATAAAGAGTTTCTATAATATGATGTATGAGGCGTTAAAAGGCAATAAAGAAAAAGTCAGACAGATTTTTAACGACAGCGGTTTAATTAATGAAGATAAAAGGTTAATAGAAGCAAGACCGTGCGATTGGAAAAAATATAATAAATGGGTCAGCGATTATTTGGGGATACAGGATTTTTTTGACCTATCCAAAAGGTATATTTAAGAATTCTAAAAAAATTGATATCAAAAGGATATATAATGCGAAAAATTAAAATTGTAAAAAATTATTTAAAACATGCCGAAGGTTCGTGTATGTTTTCTTTGGGCGAAACTAAAGTTTTATGCGTTGCCACGGTTGAAGAGAAAGTTCCGCCTTTTATAGAAGCAAAAAAAACAGATGAAG
>JAHDRN010000035.1 GCA_018433245.1 Candidatus Proruminimicrobium quisquiliarum | reverse complement strand
TAGAATTTATCGGCTAGTTCTTTTATAACAACTTTATATTTTTGGCTACGATTTTGTAATTGCAAGTCTTATGTATCGTTTTACTTTTATACACCGCAACTTGCAATTACTTCATCTCGCCTAAAACTATAAAGTCTAACGGCAACGGCAATAGGCCGTTTCGTCTAAAATCTTTCTAGTTGAAAAAGCATGCAGGTTTTATTTGAAATATTGAAGTTTGAAAAAAGGAAAATATAAGGAAGCTTCTTAATGAAAAAGATAATATTTTTAATTTTAATAAGTTTTTTTATTTGTTCTTGTGCAACAGCGTATAAAAGAGCTTCTAAAAGTACCTCAAACGGATATTTTGAGACTCAGTTGCAAAATAATATTTATGAAATAAGTTTTAATGGTAATGAATTTACAAATATAAAAACAGCTCAAGATTATTCTTTATTACGAGCAGCAGAAGTATGTTTAGAAAACGGATTCAAAACATTTGTAATAGTAAATTCTTCAAACAATACAGAAATTACAACTAGCGCAAATTCAAGATATAATTACTACACTAAGCAATCACGCACTTCTGTATATACAAGTGAATATCCAAAAATTAATTTGGTAATTCAATGTTCTGAAAATGGAGATTTAGTATTTGATGCTCAACAAATAAAAGACAATTTAAGAAAAAAATATAATTTAAAATGAAGTTTTTTAATGAAAAAAGTACTGTATTATTTTATATCAATAATATTTGTCATTTTATGTTCGCTTGTTTTTGCGGAAATAATATTACAAATTATTCCAATAATTTATAGAAACCTGCCTAATTTGAAAAATGAAGAACAATATATATATGTAATCGGAGAATCTTCGGCGAGAGGAGAACCGTATAATCCTAAAATTTCATATTATAAAATATTTAATTACATGGTTAACGGAAAAATAAATAATAAAAAAATAAAATTTATAGTTATTGCCAAATCGGGGAATAGGATTCATGAACAATTTTATAAATATTTTATCTATAAATATACCCATCCTTTTAAGAAAGGTATAGTTTTTATATACGGTGGAAAAAATGATTGGGATAATGGGTTAAACAGATATAATTTTAACAGATATATCGGATACAACATCTTTTATATATTAAATGACTCAGTTATTAATATTTTAAGTTTTAAAAATAGAAGAAATAGAGGAAATTTTAAATATAATTATGAAAGAATAATATTATTAGCAAAAAAGTTTGAAGATGATGTTTTTGTATCTACAATTGAAGGTAATTATGCCGGTTTTATGCCACATTTAGACATTAATAATGCTTCTCATAAAAAACAGTTTCAAGAAATAGATGAATATATTTTTAAAAAAAATTATCAGAAAGCTTTATTCTTATTAAATAATATATTTTTGAGAAGAAATATAGATAAATCATGGATTCTTTACAGAATCGGTAAAATTTATGAATTTACGGGAAAAAACAAAGAGGCTAATGATAATTTTATAAAAGCTGTTGGTTTTTATACTGATTTAAGACCAACTCAGCATCAAAATGATGTTATTAGAGAATTGGCAACAAAATATAATGTAGAATTAGTAGATATTTTTGACAAGTTGTATAATTCAGGTGAGATTATCGGGTTTAATTTTTATATGGACAACCAACATCCAAATTTAAAAACATATATTATGATAGCAAAATTATTTGTAGATGCGGTATCAAAAAAATATAATGTAAGTATAAATATGAAAAGATATAATACTACGGAACAGGAAATATTTAAAAATTTTAATTTTAATAAACGTGATCAATACAAAGTGTACAGGAATTCATTGGATGTTACGCTGGTTCATTCAAAAGACTATGATAATTCAAATATTTATGTATTTGATAAAGTCAATGAATATTTAAAGCAAGTTGATTTGTTAAATCCTTATGATGAAAAACGCAAAGAAGTTATAATGAGTTTTTATAATATGATGTATGAGGCATTAAAGGGTAATAAAGAAAAAGTTAAAGAAATTTTTAATGACAGTCATTTAATAAATATTGATAAAAATTTAATAGAATCAAGAACTTGTGATTGGGAAGAATATAATAATTGGGTCAGCGATTATTTGGGAATACAGGATTTTTTTGACCTATCCAAAAGGTATATTTAAGAATTCTAAAAAAATTGATATCAAAAGGATATATAATGAGAAAAATTAAAATTGTAAAAAATTATTTAAAACATGCCGAAGGTTCGTGTATGTTTTCTTTGGGCGAAACTAAAGTTTTATGCGTTGCCACGGTTGAAGAGAAAGTTCCGCCTTTTATAGAAGCAAAAAAAACAGATGAAG
>JAHDRN010000021.1 GCA_018433245.1 Candidatus Proruminimicrobium quisquiliarum | reverse complement strand
TTCTTTAAAAAAATCAATAGATATGGCTGTTGAGTGTGAAGAACATGAAATATTAAGAGGAATAGAGGGTGAAGCTGCAAAATTATATTTTTCTGTATTTAATGATTTAATATTGCAACAAAAAGAACATTTTTCATTTAACGGCAGAAATAAGCGACCGCCTTTAGATAATGTAAATGCACTTCTATCTTTTGCATATACGTTGTTAGCGAATAATATTGTTTCAGCTTTAGAAACAGTTGGGCTTGACCCTTATGTTGGATTTATGCATACAGATCGTCCGGGCAGAGTTTCTTTAGCATTGGACTTATTAGAAGAATTGCGGTCGGTATTTGCAGACAGATTTGTAATTTCGTTAATTAATAAAAAAATGATTTCTTCTGATGGTTTTATAAAGAAAGAAAATGGTGCAATAATTATGAATGATGATACAAAGAAAATATTTTTATCTGCTTACCAAGAGAAAAAACAGGAAAAAATAACACATCCTTTTCTTGAAGAAAAAATAGAATGGGGAATGGTTCCTTATATTCAATCGCTACTTTTGGCACGATTTATAAGAGGAGATATAGAAGAATATCCGCCATTTCTTTGGAAATAGGAGCAATAAAAATGTTAGTGCTTATTACATATGATGTAAATACTGAAAATAAGAGTGGGAGAAGAAGATTGGCAAAAGTCGCTAAACAATGTGTAAATTACGGGCAAAGAGTTCAAAATTCTGTTTTTGAATGTGTAATGGATTATTCAAAGTGTAGAGAAGTTGAAGATATATTGGAAAAAATTATAGATAAAGATTTAGATAGTTTAAGATTTTATTATTTGGGAAGTAATTATAAAAGTAAAGTAAAACATATTGGTATAAAACCAAGTTATGATGTAGAAGGAACATTGATATTATAATTTCATGTGCGATATATATGCAAACATAATTTATTGTTTGGTTTCGCACCATAAAATTAATGAATTTTGATATTTTTTATAATCATTTTTTTAAAAATTGTAAAAATGTGCTTTCAAATTTAAAACTTTTTGTAGATTTGTACAAAAAATACTTGATTTTTAGTGTTTTTTGCAGTCGCTTCCCGCAAGGGAAGCGTGGATTGAAATAAAAGGAATAATCGTGTCCCATTTACAAGCAGTCGGTCGCTTCCCGCAAGGGAAGCGTGGATTGAAATTAAACAAAATTTAATCGGTATACATAAAATGTACGTCGCTTCCCGCAAGGGAAGCGTGGATTGAAATTAGTGTTTTTTTCATTTTGAATCTCCCTTACTCTGTCGCTTCCCGCAAGGGAAGCGTGGATTGAAATTAAAAAAATTTAAAAGTATTCCAATGCCTAAAACGTCGCTTCCCGCAAGGGAAGCGTGGATTGAAATTTAATATTTTTTAAAAATAAATCATTGACGAGAAAGTCGCTTCCCGCAAGGGAAGCGTGGATTGAAATCTAAGTATTTGTCTTTTGTTGGCAATTTTTATTTGTCGCTTCCCGCAAGGGAAGCGTGGATTGAAATAGACAATGACTATGCTTATTTAGGTTTTGATAATGTCGCTTCCCGCAAGGGAAGCGTGGATTGAAATAATCTGCATACCCAAAGACGTCTTAATGTCTGAAGTCGCTTCCCGCAAGGGAAGCGTGGATTGAAATAGACAATGACTATGCTTATTTAGGTTTTGATAATGTCGCTTCCCGCAAGGGAAGCGTGGATTGAAATAAGTTTATATCCATTAAATCTAATACAATATTGTGTCGCTTCCCGCAAGGGAAGCGTGGATTGAAATAATTTCTACCGCGCTGTCTATCGGCAAAAACTTTGGTCGCTTCCCGCAAGGGAAGCGTGGATTGAAATTCCTCAAATTTTTTACAAACATATCCTGTCTTTAGTCGCTTCCCGCAAGGGAAGCGT
The DNA here is from genome assembly GCA_018433245.1 of Candidatus Proruminimicrobium quisquiliarum. Classification (GTDB taxonomy): domain Bacteria; phylum Elusimicrobiota; class Endomicrobiia; order Endomicrobiales; family Endomicrobiaceae; genus Proruminimicrobium; species Proruminimicrobium quisquiliarum. The sequence continues at coordinate 3,136 of JAHDRN010000021.1, read as the reverse complement.
GGATTGAAATAGATTACATAGAAGTTTTAATGAAAATATTTAAAGTCGCTTCCCGCAAGGGAAGCGTGGATTGAAATTCCGTTGTTTCCCAGCCTTTCGTACGATTTAATTGTCGCTTCCCGCAAGGGAAGCGTGGATTGAAATCCATTTAGGATTTTAGACATATCTTTATTTGTTAGTCGCTTCCCGCAAGGGAAGCGTGGATTGAAATTGTTATTGGCATACTTTCAAACAGTTCTTGCATTGTCGCTTCCCGCAAGGGAAGCGTGGATTGAAATAGGTATTGACAAACCTTTTATTGCCGACCAGATTGTCGCTTCCCGCAAGGGAAGCGTGGATTGAAATTGCCGACTTGCGTTATGCCGACTTGCGTTCTGCCGTCGCTTCCCGCAAGGGAAGCGTGGATTGAAATTCAACTTCTAAATCCAACAGATACAACCTGTTTTGTCGCTTCCCGCAAGGGAAGCGTGGATTGAAATTAAATGTTTCCCGATAGTTTCTAAAACACTATTTAGTCGCTTCCCGCAAGGGAAGCGTGGATTGAAATTATTCTCCTATTAAAACCTATTAAAACCTATTAAGTCGCTTCCCGCAAGGGAAGCGTGGATTGAAATAATAATGCAACAGTATACATTAAAGTCACTGACGTCGCTTCCCGCAAGGGAAGCGTGGATTGAAATTATTGACAACACTATACTCATATTCAAATCCGCGTCGCTTCCCGCAAGGGAAGCGTGGATTGAAATAAAGTATACGCCATCCCAGTCCGTCGGCAATGCAGTCGCTTCCCGCAAGGGAAGCGTGGATTGAAATTAATTTCGGCTCTTTTAAATACTCAAGCATTTTGGTCGCTTCCCGCAAGGGAAGCGTGGATTGAAATAGCCGATGTCAATACACCACAGGGGCAGATTGCAAGTCGCTTCCCGCAAGGGAAGCGTGGATTGAAATAGGTTTAACATAGACATTAAAGCATAACGTCTGGGTCGCTTCCCGCAAGGGAAGCGTGGATTGAAATTTATTTAGTATTAGATACGGTAGGAGAAACATTAGTCGCTTCCCGCAAGGGAAGCGTGGATTGAAATAAATACAGTCGCAGGCAAAATCAGAATAGCAACCGTCGCTTCCCGCAAGGGAAGCGTGGATTGAAATTCTTTAAAGTCTTTTAGTCTTTTTAGTATTATCAGTCGCTTCCCGCAAGGGAAGCGTGGATTGAAATCGATGTTATTATGAATGCTCGTAAAGAGCAAGGTTGTCGCTTCCCGCAAGGGAAGCGTGGATTGAAATAAAAATTTAATGATTAAATTGCAAGACCAAAAAGGTCGCTTCCCGCAAGGGAAGCGTGGATTGAAATAGAATACGTCTGTTGGTGTTAGTTATGACGGGAAGTCGCTTCCCGCAAGGGAAGCGTGGATTGAAATTTGCATAGGTAGCAGAAAAGGAATGACTACATATGTCGCTTCCCGCAAGGGAAGCGTGGATTGAAATAAGTCTAGGAATTACAAAATCAGGCGGGTTAAAAGTCGCTTCCCGCAAGGGAAGCGTGGATTGAAATTCTAATTCTTGCAGTGTTTTTTTCATTTTGAACCGTCGCTTCCCGCAAGGGAAGCGTGGATTGAAATTTGTCAACTCGTCTGACATTATTGTAATACCTTTGTCGCTTCCCGCAAGGGAAGCGTGGATTGAAATCTACTTGTTTGATACAAGCTATGCCTGGCGATAAGTCGCTTCCCGCAAGGGAAGCGTGGATTGAAATGCAAAATTAGATTGGATTAAATATAAAGTTTATAGTCGCTTCCCGCAAGGGAAGCGTGGATTGAAATTGCCATAAATTTCAATAAATGAAATGTCGGTGTCGTCGCTTCCCGCAAGGGAAGCGTGGATTGAAATTTCAAAATTGCACGAAACAAAACAATGGGATAATGTCGCTTCCCGCAAGGGAAGCGTGGATTGAAATTCCTCAAATTTTTTACAAACATATCCTGTCTTTAGTCGCTTCCCGCAAGGGAAGCGTGGATTGAAATATAGACGGAATAAGATTTATTACAAGTGTGAATTGTCGCTTCCCGCAAGGGAAGCGTGGATTGAAATCGGCAGGTTTTCGTCGTTGTATGTCAATGTTATGGTCGCTTCCCGCAAGGGAAGCGTGGATTGAAATCTTACAGGAACAGCTTTAATGACAAATGAGCAAGGTCGCTTCCCGCAAGGGAAGCGTGGATTGAAATATTGGTACTTTACCAACTTTCCAACCGTTGCTTTGTCGCTTCCCGCAAGGGAAGCGTGGATTGAAATTCCCATTTCCACAATCTTAAGCTGTTTTCTAAAGTCGCTTCCCGCAAGGGAAGCGTGGATTGAAATCCCTTTGTGGTTAGGTTTTTACGGGCAGCCCACAAGTCGCTTCCCGCAAGGGAAGCGTGGATTGAAATCCTTATGTCTCGTCGTAATGGTATCGGCTACGATGGTCGCTTCCCGCAAGGGAAGCGTGGATTGAAATATAATACCAATGTTGTGGAGCCTTTGGATTTAAAGTCGCTTCCCGCAAGGGAAGCGTGGATTGAAATACAGAACACGGCTGTATAATCGGGATAATGGCAGGTCGCTTCCCGCAAGGGAAGCGTGGAATGAAATCGCGCTTACCACCCTCTATTACGTTAAACCAGCTAGTCGCTTCCCGCAAGGGAAGCGTGGATTGAAATTTAAATCAATCATTGGTGGTTCTATTTGACGGAATGTCGCTTCCCGCAAGGGAAGCGTGGATTGAAATAATCTTTTGTATTACCTGCTCTTTACTTGTTTTCGTCGCTTCCCGCAAGGGAAGCGTGGATTGAAATTGGTTTTGTTATAAATCCTTTGTTAAATCTTATAGTCGCTTCCCGCAAGGGAAGCGTGGATTGAAATATTTCATTTTGTAGGCAAAAAGTACAATATTTATGTCGCTTCCCGCAAGGGAAGCGTGGATTGAAATTTTTACAAAAGCATTATTTAAATTAAGTTTTGTTGTCGCTTCCCGCAAGGGAAGCGTGGATTGAAATCGCCGACGCTTTTGTTAAAAAAAATTTGCTACGGTCGCTTCCCGCAAGGGAAGCGTGGATTGAAATCTTTCAACATACTAGCATCATGTAAATTGCTTGATAGTCGC
>JAHDRN010000030.1 GCA_018433245.1 Candidatus Proruminimicrobium quisquiliarum | reverse complement strand
CTTCTCTCGCTTCCGTCGATACTACCGCTACCTTGCTCATCGCTTCCTGCAACCTCAAATTATCTTCCTTACCCTTTGCGCTCTTATCATATGCCTCTATCGCTTCTTCCAATGCCTTAACGTCGGCAGGCTTTGTGTCTGCTTTAGATTCGACCGCAACCGTTTTTTCAGAAATTGCCGGAGTTTCAGGAATAGGTGTTGCCTTTGCTGCCTCTTCTTCAGCTTTTGCTTTTTCTTCGGCGGCTTTTTTATCTTTATTCGCTTTTTCTTCTTTTACAGGTTTATAAGCACTTAAAAATTTAGAATATTCCAAAAATGCTTCAAATGTTAAAGAATCTTTTGACTTATTACTTATATTTTCAATCAATTTCATAAGCTGTTCATACTGAGTTTTGAAGGCCTCATCTTTGGACAAACTGCTTATTTCTTTTTTTAATTTACCCGCATCTATTTCACCGGCACTTAAATATTCATTGTAGGCAGCGACTAATTCCTCATTTGAAGATATCGCAAGTATTCTTTGTATTCTTGTTTTCTCTTCCTTTGCTTCATTTGCATCGGCAGGCATATTTTTGATTGATTCAAATAATTCTCTTGATTCTCTGTTATGTTTTTTATACCCGTATATGATTCCCGGCATCAATATCAACAAAGCAGGCAAAAGAATTAAGCTTATAATGGCTATAACAGAACCTTCATGCAGAATGTTTCTGTCGGTAAAGAAATCAACAAAGAATTTGCCGAAATACCATTTTCCGTTCATTTTCCTGTCGGCAATATTTTCTCCGATTTTTGTAGTTATTGTAAAAATAAATACTAATGCTATTAATCCTACTCCTATTACCATACCCAAAGGTCCGAACATGCTCATTGCAAAACCAGCCAGTACAAGAGTTGTTTTTACTATTGTAGCCGTAGGTTTTAAATCATTGTGTCTTACTAAACCGAATCCGAATTTATATGAGTTTGGATCTTTTTTAAAGATATTCTTTTTAACAAGATACGCCGCAGATGACGCCCAGAATACAACAGCCGAAATCGCAAGCAGCATAGGCTTTAAAATAAACATACTGAACCATGTGTTAAACGATTGTCTGTAAGACAGATTTTTTATTGCTTCTTTCCCGTTTGCTTTTTCAACGACGCTCGTCTTTCCGAAAATAACCATACCAAAAAAAGCCCAGATAAATTTTTCGCCTCTTATTTTTCCGCTTTTTGTCTTGTAGTTATAAAATTTTTCAAATTTGTCTTTTAATCCAGGAATCTTAAATAAAAGGAAACCCGGTATGTTAAAATATACTGCAAACCAACCGATAAATGCGGTTAAAGTAAGAGCCGGATTTATAAAAATAACTCCGATTGCTATTAAAGTTGTTAAAAACGGAACCGCCGTTTTAAAGAATTTATGACTCTTGCTGATTGCCGCAGAATCTTCTTTATTTTTTAAATCCCAATCCTTAACTTTTGTTTGTACCGGCGTACTTGCAGGATTAAATAATGCAGGCGTCAGTATGCTCATTATAGGCATCAATATTACAAATATTGACCACCACATTCCGGGATTTGCCCATAATAAAAATCCTATAATGTTTAATACGTTCAAAACTACCGTTAATGTTATGCTTCTCTGTGACAGTGAGAATGTTGAACCGACTTTCGCATCTTCAACAATTTGATTAGTTATTATAGGCCTTGTGTTTCTTCCAAACAATCTGCCGGTAGCTACATAATCTCCGAATCCCTTTAAGGTTTTTACTATCGTTGATCTTGAAAAAGCCGTTAACAGCAGTGAACCGTATGCAGCCATTAACGTAGGCCATATTTTAAAGAAATATGCCGTACCTTTTATTAATCCTCTCTCTTTTATCATCTGTACTAAACCCGGTATCGTAATTGCCTGAGAAAATACTACTGACAAAATACCGAAAGTAAGAACCGACGGGAATGACACATAGAAACTTATACCGAGCGTCAATATAACTAACGAATTGGCAGCCAATATAAACGGTATAAATATCTTCTTAATATAATAACCAAGAGCTCCCATAAAATGCATAAACTGTTTTGCATATCCTATAGCGCCGGATTTGTTCATTCTGTACATATATCTTGTCATTGCCTGCTGCCATGCGCCGGATACAAATTTATCGTTAATTCCAAGCAAGCCTACATATACGCCTTCTCTTCCTTTAGCCGCTCTCATAGTTTCGTTGTTTTCTATTTCCTGTCCGAACAATTTCGCTTTATATGCGCCTTGTATATCTTCGTTTACGTTCGTAGGCATTATTAACCCGAGATTTCTTACATCGGCGACATTCAGAAAATCAGGATGTCCGTAATGGAATCTTACACCGTGCCAATGCAAAACTCTCTGAGTTATTGTATTAAATACTCTGTCGGCAAAAGCGTGGGCCGTGCCGGTAGGAGACGATTTATCCGTATAAATTCTTTCCGGGAATCCGAGCATCGCAAGCCTTAAATTTCTGTCGAACCTTGTTATAAGACCCGGCTGCTTGAAAGTTTCTTCCAAATCCATATCCTGGTTCATATCCATAAACTGAACTGTTTCGCCTCTTACAAATTTCATAAGACTGTTCTGATTGATAGGTTTGCCTTGCGCAAACATCCATCCGCCTTCAAGTTGTATATATTCAACATCCGGACTTATAATTATTCTTGTCCCTTCTACGGTAACATCCCGGTTTCTCAACAAAACGGCTCTTGGTCCGTCCAAATAGGCTATCTTAAGCTTAGGATATATTTCCAAAAGTTTTACCGCATCAAGCGCTTTCTGCTTATCTGCAGCATTAGCAGTATCTTTAGACTGATTACCGAATATCTGAAGACCTACTATATATTCAAATTTTTCATCTATTTTATCTTCTATCACTTTTTCATAATTTTCCGCAGTATTCTCTCCCAAACTTTCTTTCGTAGGATAATTTACGCGCGCATAAAATTCGTATGTCTGTCTGTAATTCATTACCCCTCTGACGGTTCTGGCCAAAGGCTGGTATCTGTATGAAACCCACAATCTTATCTCAAGCTGCAAATCCGGATTTGTTATATTTGGAATTTTTCCTCTATTCTGAGGATCAAGCAACTTTGTCAGTTCATTCAAGTCTTCTTTTGAATATTTTGCCGATCCGTCCGGATTTTTTTCTTCGGCAAGCAATTTGATAAAAGCTTCCCATTCGTCAGGATATATTCTTATCTGTTCGTTAAGCAATGTAAAGCCGTTTTTGTTTCTTTTAAATATTCCTTCCAAATCTCCGTCATCTTTATCGGCCCATGCGTACATAACAACTTCATTGTAACAAGGCGTAACTACGCTGAATATTCTCATCTTTTCCCATTCGGGAGTATTTTCCAGATCCATAAACAATGTTGAAAAATAATGACAGACTCTCTCCTGTATTTCTTTATTTTCTACTATTTCTTTATTTTCTACAGGTTTGGAATACTCAGGCGTATGCCTTATGTTGCTTACTTTCAGATAATTATCAGGATCGGCATCAAATTCATATCTGAGATTTGCTCTTTCTTCCGGCGTAATTTTTTTATCTTGTGCCCACTGTTCAACTATCAAATTCCAGTGTCTCATCCACGCGACTTCTTTTTCCTCTTCGGTCATAAGTCTCTTGAAACCGTCATTACCTGTTACGTATTTAGGCAATAAATATTCTTTAAATCTTTCTTTGCCGGCATCAAACGTTGAAAGTTCTGTTTCTGCGCCGTTTACAACTACTTTTCTTGTTTTCGTTAATCCCTTCCAGTTATGAATATTTGAAACCTGATTTTTTGCCGCTATTACCCATCCGAGCGCGGCTTCCCATATATAGAAAAATCCGAATATATCAACTAAAAAGAATAAAACTACGGCAGCCAAGGCAAGAACGCCCAAAACGGGAGCAAAACTTATAGCCCCTACAGTCAGCGCAGGCCATGACGCGGTAAACAATGTCATCAGCGGAACTCCTATCCAACTCCATACTAACAAGTTCCAGCCGGCTTTTACTGCAAGTATTATAGTAGTCGTAACTGCAGATCTTTTCTTTGTCTTTATATTACTTGCACTGTTCAGTCTGTCTTTTACAAGCTGTGTATCTTCCGGATTTATCGGTTTCCACTGTTTGTCAGTTTCGCCCATACTTTCTTTTGCAAGTTTATTCTTAATAAATTTCACTGCTATTATTAATCCGACATAAAAAGCCAATACTCCGGCTACCGCTCCTATTACGGCTCCGACAGCTATTCCGGATGTTAACAACATACCCGCCATTGTCACTGTCGATATTGCAATTATTGGAGCAAATATCCACTTGTAATTGTCTATAAGGGAAATTAATCCTTTAAATCCGGCGAATCCGCCTGCCAAATCATGATATGTTTTTGTCATTCTTTTTTCTTTATCAAAAACATTATAATGTTTTTTCTCATTAATCTGATAGACTTCAACCGCAGTTTGATTAGTTCCTATTGCTTCTTTCAAATCTTTCAGTATTTGAATGATTTTATTTCTGAACTGCTCATTATTATTTAGGTCAAGACCATTTAGAACATCAGGTCTAAACAATTTTTTTATAATTTTTTCATTTATTTCGGCAACATCTTTTAAATTATTAAGATCCATCTGCAATATGGTTGCTATATCGGCAGGCGTATTGTTTAACAATCCTATTTTCAATTCCTGTTCCAATATGTATTCGTCTACAAGATCTCTTCCTTTTTTCCCGTTATTTTCGTCTGCTATTCCGTTTTCGTACCAGTCAATAAATTCGGGAGTTCTGAAATAGTCTTCTATTTCATCTATTAAAACTTGGTCTTTTAAAGGCACCTTTTTCTGAGCAGCCAAAGTCATCATCGCTTTCAGTATCGGATTATTCTTTTCGTTATTAATATTTATCAAAACCATTGACCATCTTATGATTTCTTTATTTACAAAATTTTCAAAATTTATAGCTCCGTCTTTTATAAAACGTGAATCATTGTTTCTTATGCCTTTAAATATCGTATATCCCAGATAAAATTTAAGGCTTGAATTGTTATTGGCAAATACGTGAGTTTCTTCCTGAATTTTATACCAAATAAACAAATCTTTAAGGCTCAAATCGGTTATCACTTCACTTTTTCCCATTATAGGCTCTATCCACAAATCATTGATATAATTTCCGAGTTCTATTCTTATTATATCGCTGATTGATCTTCCTATTGCAAGCTGTCTTACTATTTTTGAACCTAATTCCTCTTTTGCAAATTTACCGGATTTGTCTTTACTGTCGTGGATATCTCCGAAATTAGGTATTGAATTAATATAGCCTTTTACTATAAACTCCTGAATCTGTAGCAACGTCTTATATTTATTATCGCTTATCAATCTGGCAACATCGCCTCTATAGGTCGAACTATTAAACCAATTTTCCAATTCCTTGTTTTCTTTCAGCCAGTTTTCCACATATTTCGGCAGACTTTTTGATATCTCTCCTGTCACAATCGCTCTTAATTCTTCAGGGGTATGTATATTATTGTTTCTTATTAATTGCGCCAATGCTTCTTTTACGGCTTCTTCTCGCGATTTGATATTATCCGCTTCGGAACCTTTTTCCTGCTTATCAAGTCTTTCTATTTCTTTGTTAACACTGTCAAGTTCTTTTTCAGCGGCTTCCTTATCAGCTTTCAATTTAATTTTTTCTTCCGGTTTAACTTTGCCTTTTAATTGAGTTTCTATTTCTTTCAACTGACTTCCCAATGTAGCTTTTTGGTCATCCAATAATGCCCTGTTGCCGAAATTATAATCTATGCCTGTCAACGCATAAAGCAATACTCCCATATCGGAAACGTTTCCTTCAACAAAATCTCCGGTAAATTGTGCAATAATCTTTTCTTCATCTGTACCAGACAAATCTTCATCCGGAAGATTCTTCGCGCTCTTCTTCGCTATTCTTTTTCTTTCATTGCGGCCGGCAAATAATCCGGTTAAAGCCGTAACGGCTCCTATTGAAAGGAATATCCCGAATAACCACATTATTGAAGGAACCGATCTTTTTATCCATGATTCAAATAAACCTACGCTGTATTGGTTAATCTGTTCACCGTTCTTATAAATTTTGGCAATCTGGTTTTTAACAGATAAATCTAAACCTTCGCTGTCGGTAGTAACAACTTTTATAACCTGTTCCTGTTTGCCTATATTAAATACTGATTTGAAAATATCGCCGATTCCTGCCCAGAAATTGAAATTTATACCGTCTTCATCCGACTGAGCAACGGTTGAAAAAGTATATTCATAACCGCTCTTATCTTCAAGTTCATATACCGGTTTTCCGGTAGCGGCATCCGTGCCTATCTGTCTTATTTTTAATAAATCCCATAACTCAGTATCCGTCTGCCATCCTTTTTTCAACACAGTATTCATCTGATCTTCGGTAAGAATCAGCATTGAATTTACGGCTTTGTCAAACGACATATTTGTAGGATCGTAATAAACCGTTTCCAATCCCGCTACAACTGTTCTTCCATCGGTAAGAGTTACTCTTTCCGTAGGCATTACGGCAGTTCCTAAAATACCTGCCATTACCTGCGATACAACTCTCAAATATCTTTCTCCGACAAGTTTTCCGGATGTAGTGTATATTGAATTTCTCTTAAGTTCATGATAGAAAACTTCATATTCAAAACAGTCTTCGCCGTTAAATCTTTCATCCGTCGCTCTGTCCTGATATACTACAAGTTCTCCCCTTTCGCTTGAAGGTTTTATGACAAAATAACCCGGCTGAATTCCAAGCGCAACATCTCTGATACTTACGCTGCCGTCCGTATCTATGATTCTGATCTGTCCTGTTCCCTGAGTTAAATTCCATAGTGAAACAGTAACTTCTCCGTTTGGATACTGTTTTATTAATTCTTTTGATTTTATAAACCCGTCCTGTTTTACGTAAACATATATAGGATCGCCCTCAAGCTGCGTATATCTTCCGTCACCGGTCAATATTCTCGGAGTGTTTATAACCCGAACTAGTTCGGTATCTTCATCAACATCCCTGTCCATTACGTCATATATTGTAGTACCGTCTTTCAATCCCAGCCTTTGTGATCTGTAAAATTCAAATTGTTCCACTACGCTGTCATTAACAATTTCAGACATTTTTACTTGTCCGACAGCCCTATACGTACCTGAGACTTCAAATCCGTATTTATCCGAATAAACAATGTTATAGCCCGCTATAGGATCGCCTTTTTCATTAAATTCTGTATTTATTTTTATGCTGTCAATTCTGCTACCGTCGGAGCTGTACTGAACCGTAATTATATTTCTGCTGTCTCCTAAAATATTGTAAACGACGGCTCTGTCTCCCAACGATGTTGATGATTTTTCTGTTCCGACAAATCTTGCAGTTTCCAAATTAACCGGAGAACCGTTAATCAATATTGCGGCAAGAGCATCCTTAACTTCCTGAGGTAATTCGGCTCCCGTTGTTGTGCCGCCTGCAAGCAAATTTAAAACATTATCTATTGACATAGGATCGTTTTGTATGATTACATATCCCATATCCGCCATATCATTTATATTTCTAATAGTGCTATTTAATTTTTCCATATCAACATTGCCGTTCTCATCAAACATTCCGCTTCCGAAAATGGCAAATAATACGTTTAACTGGTCCATAGATATGTCTTTGCCCACCGCAAACGTATTTTCTCCGAGTTCATCGGCGAATATTTTATTGATATTGTTTAAAAATTGCTCGTTATTTTTAATTAAATCCCATATTTCCAAAGAAAATGTTTTTGAAAAATTAACATTAACATCTTTGAGTATTACCGTTTCTTCTTCCTTGACTTTTCTGCCAAAAATATTGACGAGTATCCAGTCCAAAAACTTTTGCCAACCGGTCTTTTCTGCTTTTATTTCGCCGGCATTTTCCAATGTTCCGACGTTTCCATAGTCGGCTATCTGTTCAACTCCGTATTTTGCCAAACCATCGCGGCCGACTTCCACTGAATACTCTGTCAGCGTAATATGCCCGCTTGCAACGCGTATTACCGGATATTTAGATCTAAAAAAACCTTCCCAAATAATGCTTCCGTCAGGCATATGTTTTTTTGACCATGTGATATTTTCAATATCAATGTTAAAATTAACAGTATTTCTGTTTTCATTTTCAAGGCATTGTTCAATTAAAGACAAATTCAACCCTTCAGCCGTCATCCTTGATTTAAAGGAATCAAAAGTTTCGTCTCCGCCCTGATAACGAAAATTATCAAATGTAGCAACCTGTTCTATCATTCCGTACAATGGATTGCCGTTAATATCCAATTTAACGTTACCGTTTTCGTCTCTTAAAAGAGTTACACCGTATATTGTTCCTTTCTGTATGAGTCCGTCGGAAGATGTTTCATTTATACTTATAAGCTTATCGTATTTATCGGGATTTTGCAGAGAAATTGTCTCGGGTGAAACCTCGCTTATTGAAATATCATTTACGGAGTAAATATCGCCGCTTGAATTTCTGGCAAGATTATTCTGAGCTAAAAATGCGTCAATATCCGTGCCGTCAGGCATACTTCCAATAACTTCAACGGGGAATGAAATTTCAAATGTAGAACTTCCATTTACAACAGCTTCGTTTATTTTTTTATTCCACATTATTCTTAATGTTCTGTTAAATTCGGTATTCCGTCCGTATAATCTGGACATATGCATATTGTTATAAAGAATATCAAGTTCCAATTCTCCGTAATTACGGGCTTTGTTGCCAAATTTCAACTGCTGCATTAGAGCATCTGATATATTGCCGTTTTCGTCGTTAATAGGAAGCAGCGTAACAGCATACATTTCAACGCCGTTAACAACAACTTTTGTCTCCGGCATATATAAACCATTTGTTATATAAGAACCCATTGACTCAAAGTTAACCAAAACTTTTCCTGAAATAACTGTTTTGCCGTCATTGCTTATAAATACGAAATTATATCTTTCGCCAACCTTTGTGCATGTTAGAGTTCCTTTTATCGTCTGTCCGTTTTCATCTTTTATTTCTATATTTGCAAATACTCTTTCAGATTTTCCTCCGTATTCCAAATCCAATACCAAATCGGCAAGATTTTCAAATGAATTATTTCTGAAAAATTGGTCAATTGAAGCCGAATAAGGAGTTTCCTGGTCAAAAGACGTTTGTAAAAACTCATATGATTTATCAAGTTTTGCCTGAGCTTCTTTAGATAAATATATTTTGTACGCTTCTCCGTTGTAAAATGTATAAGTTTCCTGTCCTAACGTATCATAACCGCCTAAGATATTTTTCTGCTGGAAGATTTTCTGTATGCTGAAAATATACTGTCCGTTAGGAAGCTGCCTAAAATTATTTACGACCAATACTTCTCTTCTTGTGTAAGTTTTTCCGTCTATGGTTATCTGATATGTTTGAGTAAAATATCTTGCACCGAACAATTTGATTTCCTGTCCGCTTGCTATAAGGTCGTTCAATATCTGATACATTTGGTCTATATCTTGGCCGAATACCTTAATCTGAACCCCTTCCCCCTGTTTTTCTGCCCATGCAATTCTCGGAGTATTATATAAATATGTTTCAATATATCTTCTTAAATAATCTTCATCTATTTCACCCTGGGCGTTGAAAATGCCCGGGCGCAAATTGCCGTTTTCATCCCAAAGAATGGATGCCATAGTTTCAACGTATATTTTGTTAAATTCTCCGTTCCAGCCAAATAAATTAGCATAACCGTTATCAACGAGCCAATTATGAATTTCAATCAATAAATCCATATTCTCAAGACTCAAGTTGTCCATAAACTCAGTATCATAACTGCTGTCTTCTTTAAACGGATATATTTTCATCGTTATGCCCTGATATGTAAATTTAAAATATCCGCCTGTTTTATCGCTGAACCATTCTATTTTGTCAACTTTAGCACCGAATACGTCCACTACTCTGTCAGCGGCTTTTTTAATATCTCTTAATTCCTGCGCGGTAATAGGTTCATTTGCACCCTTATAACCGTATATCTTAAAATAAATACCTTTGTAAGTAATTTCGGCAAAATCGCCTCTGCTGCTCATTTTCGTTGAAATCCCGAAAATATCTTTAATAAGTTTAAGAAACCATGCAAAATTTTGTTGTCTGAATTGATCCATAAAATTCTTTATATCTTTTATATACTGTTCATAAGTTCCGCCGTCTACAGCATCTAAAGCTTCCAGCCAGCCAAACACCATATTTTTATCCGTTTGAGTCCAATGACTGCCGGCCTGAGCTATTTTTTGATCTATCAGCGCTTTTAATATAGCAGCAGAATCTAAGTCCGTTTCTTCTTTAAACTTTACATTATTTGCTAACTTGGTAGCCGCGCTTACCAATGATTCATACCCCGATACTCCTGTTAAGTCTTCTATGAATCCCCACATTGCCAGCCAGTCGCTTACTCTAATAACACTATTTGTAACGCTATCCATTATCTCTTGTAAGAATTTAGCATAAGCTGCTCTTTCTAAATCTATCTCGGCCTGCGTTGCTCCCAATGCATCTACTTTTGCTTTCAAACCTGCTATTACTGATGCATCTGCTTTCAAGTCTTTTAATATTTTTAGCCAACCCCACATCATTTTCTTTGCCAAAAATCTATCTGCATCGCTTAAAGAAGGATATTCCGCTAATTTGTCATTTATTAATTGTACATGCGCTGCTATTTCTAAATCTATCTCGGCCTGCGTTGCTCCCAATGCATCTACTTTTGCTTTCAAACCTGCTATTACTGACGCATCTGCTCCGAAATCTTTCAATTCCTGCAGCCATCCCCACATCATCTGTTTTGCCAAAAATCTATCTGCATCGCTTAAAGAAGGATATTGCGCCAATTTGTCATTTATTAATTGTACTCTTGTTTCTATTGCCTCATCTATCTCGACCTGCGTTAGTCCCAATGCATCTACTTTTGCTTTCAAACCTGCTATTACTGATGCATCTGCTCCGAAATCTTTCAATTCCTGCAGCCATCCCCACATCATCTGTTTTGCCAAAAATTTATCTGCATCGCTTATTAAAGAAGGATATTG
>JAHDRN010000013.1 GCA_018433245.1 Candidatus Proruminimicrobium quisquiliarum | reverse complement strand
TTGCAAAATAATTAAACATTTCGGAAAAAGCGCTTGTTTTATCTTCCGCAAAAAAAGCTAAAACAAATCCGTATCCCAAAAATAAACACATTGCGGTAAAAATCTTTTCTTGTTTTAACCGTTCCCGGTTTTTATAAAAAACCAATAATGAGGCAAAAGAAACAATATATCCCGCAATATGCGTGAATATAATGCCTGCTGCGAATAAATAATTTAATTTCAAAATAAAATTTAGCATATTTAATTTAAATGTTTTTATTTTTTTCCAACTGCCATAACTTTATATATTTGACAAAAACATAAAATGTTCCTAAAACAGCCCAAACAAAACCTTCCAATCCGTCCAAAAAACCAAGTCTGAAAACATATCTTTTAAAAAATTCAAGAATCGGCCTGAATGCAACATGCACAATATGAAATTTTTTATTTCTTTCATACATTTTCATTGCGCCAAGCGTAGTATATTGGTCAAATTTTGTAAAAAAATTATCAAGCGTCGGATAAGGATGATGCTCAAACGCATTTTTCATATATCCGGTTTTGCCGTTAACTACAAGCTCTTCGTGTATTAACCCGCCAGTGTATTTTGACAAACTTTTTTTTGCAAGCCTCAATCTTTTTTCACCGGCAAGTCCCGCATATTTCATACGTCTGCCGAGAAAAAAATTATTTCTTGTCAGATAAAAAGCGTCATATCCGGTATTTTCCAAAGTCTGTTTTATTTCTTCTTTCAAATCTGAAGAAACAAACTCATCAGCGTCAAGATGCAGAACCCACTCGTTTGCCGCAAGAGAAAGGGCATAGTTTTTTTGGTTTGTAAAAGAATCAAAAACTCTTTCTTTTATAACGGCGCCGAATTGTTTTGCAATTTCAATCGTTTTGTCATCGGAACCGCTGTCAACTATTATCATTTCATCAACTAAATCAATAACGCTTAAAAGAGATTTTTTTATATTCCGCTCTTCATTTTTTGTTATCATTACAAGAGATATTTTCATTTTAATCACCTATAATTTTTTTTATAACGAAATTTTCAAATTTATTTCTATTTTTAGCAAAATATTTTAAAAGAGACCGGTTATACATTTTCTTTTTATCAAAAGTCATTTTATCGTCGCTTCCAAGTCCTCCGTAATGATAGACTTTTGAATCGGGCAGATAACATATTTTTTTACCGTTAAGCCTTATTCTTCTGAACAAATCAGTTTCTTCAAGATAGAAAAAATATTGTTCATCAAATAGCCCCGCAGCATTAACGGTTTCCCTGCTTACCATAAAACAGGCTCCTCTCAATGACCGGACGGTATTTGGTTTGTTTAAAGAATAAAATCTTTCTTTTATTGAAACATAAATTTTAACTATCGGCTTGAAAATTTCAGTAAACAACGTCGCTTCGGGATATGCGGATTTTTGAATCGTGCCGTTTTTTCTTATTAAACGAGGACCCACAACACCTATATTCATATCACCGGTTATACAATCATATAATTTTGATATAGCGTTTTGTTGTATCTCCGTATCCGTGTTGATAAATAACAGATATTCGGATGTTGAAATTTTAATCCCCTGATTACAGGCTTTGGCAAAACCCAGATTTTCATTGTTTTTTATAATTTTGACATCAGGATATATTTTATTTACTTCTTCTATTGAACCGTCCGAACTTGCATTATCAACGATAATCCATTCGGCATTTTTATATGACGATAAGATATCGTTATTGTCTAAACTTTTTAAACAATTAAATAACACCGATTTTGAATTTCTTGTAACTAAAATAATTGAAATATCTGATTTTCCCAATTGTTTATCTCACATTATATTTTTTAATATTCTAAATATTTTAAAACCGGTCAAATTAAAATTTTTAAATATAAATATACTTAATTTTAATTTAAGTTTATAAATTAATCCAATATTTTTTGAATTATTCAATAGATAAAACAAAGTTTTATCTATTGATTTAAGTATTTCCTTTTTATTTTGTTCTGAAACATTTTTTGAAATTTTACCGATACGATGCAATAAATGATTTATGCAAATATGTTTTATTATCTTACCGTTGAAATTTCTTTTATCCAAATTTTTTATCAATTCAACAAAAGAATAAAATGCATTTATACGCAAGTTCTCATTATTACTTGTTACAGATAAAATCTGTTTTCTATAAATATAAAGTTCATCTTTTATAAAAACAATATTTTTTGCATACATATTAAATATAATATTAAAACTGTAATCTACACTGCTGCGAATATTATCAAAAAACATAATATTATTATCCTTTATAACACTGCTCCTGTATAATTTACCGCAAACAGATCTTGTTAAATCGGTAAATTTAAAAATATTTTTGATATGTTTGTTTTTTTGGGCAATTAGTTTTTTATACAACTTACTGATGGTCGCAAAATTTGGATCTCTTTTAAATATATTATCTTTAGTTTCATATGTTTTAAACACACAAATAACAACATCATCATTTACGGTAATATTGCTATATAACTTTTCCAAATAATTATTTTCAATCCAATCATCGGAATCTATAAAGGTTATATATTCGCTATTTGAAAGTTTAATACCTCTATTTCTTGCACTGTAATTTCCTTCGTTTTTTTGAGATACTATTTTTAATCTTTTATCTTTGTTTGCATATTCTTGTAAAATTGATAAGGAATTATCGGTTGAGCCGTCATTAACGCATATACATTCAAAATCCGTAAATGTTTGGCTTACAATACTATCCAAACATTGTCTTAGATATTTTTCAACATTGTAAACAGGTATAATGATTGAAATTATAGACATATCTTATTTAACTCGCATAATATAATATAAAGCATAATATGGTGGCATATTATTATGTGCCAATGTTCCTCCAGAGTCATTTGTTACCCATATATTATTAAACTCAAAAGAGGCACCAGCACTGCCAACAGTGTTAACAATATTACTAGCCCCACTTTCAGTATTATTTTGCACATTAATAGTATGATTATGACTTGGCATCTCATCTATTGTTAATGTGTGTGTTACTTCTCCGCCTGTATCATTTAAATTATAACTTGAACCTGCGCCGACTATAAATCTGTCTCTTAAATCCGGCGTTTGAACGCCGTTATGCACTTGTCCGTCGCATAACGCCCAGCCGTCGGGAATTGCAGATTCTTCTCCGTACCACATTATAATCATCCCTTTAACAAGTCCGTTATCTGCATGGATTGCATAAGGGACAGACGTAAGTTTTTCTCTTGGAGTCATTACTTTACCGTCTATTACGACTTCAAGATAACAATCTTTAACCTGCCAATTTACGTTTGACGGCTGCATTACATAAGAAAAAATACCGCTTGAAACAGACACTGATTGACTGCCGGACTGCCACAACAACGAACCGCCCGTTAAACCGTCAAAAATCAAAAAATTCATATTTTTTGAGCCGTTTGCGTCGCTACCGTATGTTTTAAGTTTGCCGTTATATCGTATTTCGGATGGAGCCCCGGCATAAACTGAAGCGGCGCATATAAAAAAAAATATTAAAATTAAAATTTTTTTCATACTTAACATTTTCTGCCTCCGAAGTTTCTATTTAATATATTATGCTTCATTTTGCATTTTTAATAAAAAAATAGTTTCCTGTAAAAGTTTGGTTTTTACCCAAACTTTTTGTTTATCATTAAGCAATTCCCCTAATCCCGATACTATTTGCCTGTTATCTACTTTTTCCAATTGCTTAATTGCTTGTACTATAAAATCTTTATATTTCATATTTGTTCTGGTTTCTATAATTGCTTTATTTGGCGTCCATCTTTTGTTTAGAAAGAAATAAACATCATAAATGTCTCTGTTTGCTTTATTAATTCTTTCATACATGGCAACTAATTTATGCGCCAAAATATCCTCTTTCGTCATTACCTGCATTGATATACCTAGAAAGTTAAGTATCTCATATTTTGAATTAAAATTTCTTATATTAATTTCAACTTTAATATTAGGATTTGTCAAAACTTTACCGTAATATTCCAGTAAAAAGAATAAATTATATCTTTTTTCGCGTTTATCTTTTAATTTTCCGTAATTTAATAATATCTTCTCTATTGTTTTAAAAACAAGTTCCTGTTGCTTTAGGTCAAGCAAATCAAAATCAAGATCAACTGAAAATCTGTCCAAGCCGTGAAATAACAAACAGGCAGTTCCGCCTTTAAAGCCCAAATATGAGGCTATTGACGTATCGGTATAGATATCTTTTAAAATTTGGATTAAAATTTTTCTGTGTTCAGAAACATTAAGCATTTTTGCTTTCCTTATAATGTTTATCTACAATCTTAATCATATTTTTATTTTGATATATCGGCAAAATTTCAAAAACTTTATCCCAATTTAAATTTGATAAATTATCAAAATAATAATTTTTATTTAAATATATTATATCTAAAAATGCCCTTTCCGCCGAAGCAATATTATATGTTCCCGTATTTTCAATACCGGCAAGATTTGTCAAAACAGAATCTTTCAGTTTTCTGAAAACATATTTTTGTTTTAATATTTCTATTTCTTTTGACTGGTAAGTTGCAATAAATATTTGGCTGTAATATTGAAATGTTAATCCTGCTTTAGCCGTTACCGTTTCAAAACTTATATACGAGGGAGTCCATAGTTTTACGGCAAACTCTAATCTATCAAAATTTTCGTTTTTAGCATAAATTGCTTTTTTAATTCTGAAAAGTTTATTTGCTTTTGTATATCTGTAAAGTTTTTTGTTAACAAAAGGCATATCGGCTGTTTGCCATAATAAAGATATATTCTTGACAGTAAAAACAGTTTGATTTAAATTAAACAAGTCTAATAAATAATCTTTTTTCATAGGTTACAAATGCCCATTTATGTCCATTTGCAAATCATAAATACTATTTTTGAAAGCATAAGTCAAGCATAGCAAGTAAGCTATATAACACGGTATCGCTTA
The DNA here is from genome assembly GCA_018433245.1 of Candidatus Proruminimicrobium quisquiliarum. Lineage (GTDB taxonomy): Bacteria > Elusimicrobiota > Endomicrobiia > Endomicrobiales > Endomicrobiaceae > Proruminimicrobium > Proruminimicrobium quisquiliarum. The sequence goes on along the minus strand of JAHDRN010000013.1, from coordinate 138,012 downwards.
TTTTGAGACAATAATAATTATTTTTTGCCTCCGATACATTCATATTTAAAATCATGTTTCTTAACTTTTTTTAAATCCAGTATATTGCGGCAGTCAAGAATATTTTTATGTTTCATAAGTTTTGAAATCTTTTTTAAATCCATTTTTTTAAACTGTTCCCATTCCGTTAATATAACCGCGATATCGGCGTTTTTAAACGCATCATAAAGCGTATCGGCATACTGAATTTTATCGCCTAATATTTTACGGCATGTATTTGCGGCCTGCGGGTCATAAGCGCTTATGCTGACGTTATGTTTCAATAATTCATCAATAATATCTATAGCCGGACTTTCACGGCAGTCGTCGGTACCTGCTTTAAAAGCAAGCCCTAAAACCGCTATTTTCGGATTTTTAATATTTTTTACCGATTCCAAAATTCTCATGCTTATCTGTTTTTTACGGCCGGCGTTTTCTCTGATAACGGTTTTTATCAAAGGCATATCAAGACTAAACGTATTCGCCATAGCCGCTAAAGATTTTGTATCTTTAGGGAAACAGCTTCCGCCGTAGCCGGGACCCGGATTTAAAAATTTACCGCCTATTCGGCTGTCTGATCCTATTCCTCGCGAAACTTCATTTATATCCGCGTTTGTTTTTTCACAAAAATTGGCTATTTCATTGATAAAAGCGACTTTTACCGCCAAAAAAGAATTGGCGGCGTATTTTATCAATTCGCTTGATTGTCTGTTAACAAATAAAATCTTGGTTTTATTTAAAAGAGGTTTATACAGTTTTGTTATAATTTTTTTTGCTTTTGAACTTCCGACGCCGGCAATTATGCGGTCCGGATTAAAAAAATCGGCGACGGCAAAACCTTCCCGTAAAAATTCAGGAAGCGAAACGATATCAAAATCGGCCTTATGATTTAATTTTTTTATTAAACTCTCGGCCTTATCGCATGTTCCTACGGCAACGGTAGATTTTACGGCTATTAACTTATATTTATTCAAACAAAGAGCCGTTTTTTTTATAACATCAAAAATATCCCTCATATCCGACATATTTATATCGGCGTCTACGATAGGAGTTCCCACCGCTATTATTATAACATCCGATTTCTTTATGCATTCTTCAATTGAGGACGTAAAACGTATTCTTTTTGATTTTATATTTTTAAGAAGAAGTTTTTGAGAATCTTTTTCATACAGAGTAATTTTACCCTGATTAAGCATATTTACTTTGCTTTCATTCTTATCAGCGCATATTACGTTATGTCCCAATTCCGCAAGACCTAACCCCGTAGGCAGACCTACGTATCCCGTTCCTATAATCCCGACTCGCATATATATTTTCCCAGTTTTAAATAAAAGCAATATCTAATTCAACTAAATTGCTTTGTATTATTTGCCTAAATTCAGTTGTTATATTATTAAAATCAACAATATCTACTTTTATCGGTATCAAACTATTTTCAAAATCAAGTTTTAAATTTAAAATTATATCCGAGTCTATTTGTTTATTATTTACATCTATCGCCAAATCTAAATCTGAATATTTTTTATATTTATCGGTAATTCTAGAACCAAAAACGTATATTTTGGAATTTTCAGGCAAATATTTTGCCAATATTTTTTTAATTTCAGTTAAGTATTTTTCTTCCAGATTTATCATTTATCGTTTCTCTTTTCTATTTGTTTTAATAAATAATCAACATCTTTATAAAAATCGTTAACGACCGATATCACTTCTTTGGCTTTTTGCACATCATAGGTATGACTTGTGATATTCCTTTTTTCCCTGTATTTATTCCAGATGACAAGATTTGTAAGCAACAAACCATTTTCATTGGCAACCCTGATCATATCATTAAAAGAAAATGAGTCAACTTCATCTTGCGTTAAAGTATTGGTTTCTAAATATCTTTTTATCATTTTTAAAGCCAGACTGTATGTATATTCAAAACGTTGAATAACAGAATCCCTGACAAATGAATTTGTTGTATCTTCATTATATTTATCAATAGCTTCTTTAAAACTTGTTATAGCGTTTATAAAAGATGTTAAATCTAACTTCATATTCTCTCCTGTGTTTTTTATTTTAACAATTTGCAGTATTTACTTGCAAGAAATATAAATCTTTATAAAAGATTTTTGGCATTTGATATAACGTCAACTTTGCCGTTCTCTATGTTTATAACGTGAAATCCGTAAGTGTTTACCACAAGAGTTTCGTCAAATCTGGTAATTTGGGCGTTTCTTTGATCGTTAAAATGTATGTGCCCGTGAAGCCAGACAATAGGTTTGAATTTATTTAAAAAATTTTTAAATCTTGCAAAACCCTGATGGCATAAATCTTTCTGGTCGTGTATCCCCGCTAACGGAGCATGCGACACAACTATAATTTTTCTTTTTTTTCTTCTCAAAATCAAATCTTTCATCTGCATAAAATATATTGTGTTTTCCATTTTTTTTACTATTTTAGTCATTTCGTGCTGGGTATACTGGAATGAACCTTTATTGTATTTCATTGAGCCTTCAAATCCTATAAAAATATAATCTTTGAATATTTCAGCCCTTGCATGAAGATTTATCCCGCCGAAATTAAAATGTTTATCGGTATCATATATATCGGAAATAAATTTTTCAAGATAGCCTTTATGATCCGAAGGATAAAAAGTCTGATGGTTTCCTCTGACGAAAAACAGCGGTTTTTTTAAACTGTCAACGAGAAATTCAAGATATTGGCTGGAAATATCGCCGCATGATACAATAACGTCTATATCCTGCAAAAATTTCATATTTTGAAGGATACAAGCCTGAAGTTTTGAATCATCTTTGTCAGAAACAGCAAGAATTTTCATACAAACCCTTTAAACAGAAGCTTAAAAGTTTGGAAGCCGGTTTGTCGGGCGGATTTGCAAAGCAAAACGAAAAAGCTCGGCAATAACAAACACCAACAACAAATACTTCCAGACAACGCTTTAAATATTTAAGCCTCAAAAAAAGCGGCAAACATTGTTACAGCTATAGAATTTCTAAACTTTGATACATCATTTTTTTATTTTACAAGATGTTTTAAAATATCGGTAACTATTGACGGAAGCATATCAAAAAACTTTTTATTTTTAAATTTTTCGGTAAAATCCTGCGCTGTAAAATCAAAACCCACGTCGTAGCCGGCCTCCTGGCTTAAATAATATTTATGTTTTTGAATCCAAACGTATAAATCGGCATAAGTTCTGTCGTGAAATTTTGACAGTATTTTTTCTTCTTCCATAATTTTTACCGCCGGAAGAAATCTTTGGGCATACCATTTTAAAGAAGAAAACACTATATGTTTTTTTGCAAGCTCGCCTTTATTATAAGTTTTTTGAAATTCTATTATTTCTTCGTTAAGTCTGGTATAACTTTTTAATTCGGTGACTTTTATAGGCTGTATGAGTATATCATTATTTAATAAAGTAGACTTTTGAAAAGCGTCTTCTTCCAGCTTGATTAAAAATTTTTTAGTGTGTTCCGTGTCAAACGTATATTTTTTATCGCTTGAAAGCTCAAATTTAAACCTTACTTCTATAACTTCAGCGTCTATATATTTGGCTTTAAGTTCATTTTTGGCTACGGCAAGCCTGTGGTGACCGTCTATAACAAAATAATTATCAAGAACCTGATAAACCTGAATCGGCGGCAGTATGCCTCCGCTTTCCATTATGTTTTTAATATCGTTATATCTGGCGTTTACGGAATCCCTTTTCGGCAGCAGATTTTCGGTAAAATCAAAATATCTGCCGAGACTTCCGACTATTTTATCTATTTCAATGGCATGTACGCCCTTATTTTTCAGCGTATATGCGTTGAAATTCTTTTCTATGGAAGAAAAATCAACTAAATTATTATTTTTCATTTATTCCTTCTCTTATTTTTAAAAATTTATCTAAAATAATATAAAAAACATTTATTTTACTTTCAGAAACATTATTTGTTGAATTTTTTTCTGGTTTCATGAGATAACATAAGCCTGCATTCCCGTATACAGGAACCATATTCATGTTTAAGCATTTGTTTTCTGTAATTTTGCATTACTTCGTTATTCCATATGTCATTTATATTATTATAACTGTCAATATTAACAAAAGAAGTATATCCGCATGCACTGTGAGGCTTAACGGTATTATCTTCTAATATAAGCAGACCATACCATGGTAAATGGCAAAATAATCCTTTATTTTCATTTTGGGAATTTACAATATAATCTTTTATTGTGTCGTTTTTACAATCATTATTATTAAATTCCGCAAAAGTATTTATAATTCTGATATTATATTTATCTGCTTTTTCTTTTGCCAATTTAATATACTCCATAACATCTTTCTCATACTCTTTTGTTATTTTAAGGCTTTCATTGTCTGTTATACATCTTAAAAAGGCAACCGTTGAAAAATTATATCTGTGTGCAAAATCAATAATATCCGGAATTTCTTTATAGTTCATAGGCATTATTACAAAATTAATCTGCAGATAGACTTTACTTTCTGACTTGCTCATACAATCATTTAGTTTCTTGATATTTTTTTCAAGCCTGTCAAAACTAGCGCCAATTCTTATTTTTTCATACTTTTCCTTTATTATACTATCTATTGAAATAATAAAATCTATATTGTTTTTTGATATCAATTCTATTATTTCATCGCTTATATTTTGAAAATTTGAAATTACAGTGTAACGAATTCTTGGATAATTTATTGTCTTTACCAAAATATCCTTAAAATATGGTAATGTCAGAACTTCTCCGCCTTGCCATATTAATTTCTCAGTATATTGGAGATTGCTAAGAACAATATCTACAATTTTTTTATCAATATTTTTTAAAGGCGTTCTATCCTGATGACACATAATACATCTTATATCACATATGTTTGTCAAAATCACCATTATATTTCTAGGTTTGCTGTCCAATATTATCTTGTGGGTTGCAAGTTCGTATTCACTTAACAGTTTATTTGAAAAAAAAGCGTCATTTGAAAAAACAGATTTATATTTTCCATATAATTCTATCGTTTTATCATAATCGCAATTATAATTATGCATTTGCATAGCGTCTATGATTTGATTTGCTTCATCAATATCAAAAACATCTTTGTTATTTAATATACTATCCTTTGTTTTTTTTTGATATTTTTCATTCATATTTTATTTCTCTGATATTTTTTAACATCTTTAAATATTCCCATCGTACAAAAATTTCCGGTTGAAACATTATATTTTTAATATCTGCCAACCCTTTGATTATTTTACATAAAATATATCATAAATTATACAAAATTCTTTAATATTGTTATGGCGGTAATTATTATTAATAGAATTTTTATTTTACAATAAAAAAAAATGGGTAGAGAGGGAATCGAACCCTCACGGCTCTTGCGAGCCTCAGGATTTTAAGTCCTGTGCGTCTGCCAGTTCCGCCATCCACCCATTTCCATGAATTATGTATAATAATGCTCGACAATTATACCATATTATGATAAAACCGCGCAACTAACTAAATTTAATTTGATCTGTTATTGTGTCTTATATCTTTGCCGTTAACCATAAAAATTACGTCTTCGCATATATTTGTGGCGTGGTCGCCGAGTCTTTCAAGTCTTTTTGCTATAGATACAAGGTTCATTGCTCTTATAACTGTACTTCTGTCATTTGTTTCTATCATGTATTCAATCAAATCTTTTAATATTATTCTTTTAAGTTCGTCAACCGCATCGTCTTTTTCTAAAACTTTTTGAGCTAGTTCCGTATCGCTTAAATTAAACGATTCTATACTTTCTTTAACCATTTCAGTAACAATCACTACCATTTTAGGTATATCAATCAACGGTTTTAGTTCCGGATATTCCAACAGTTCAACACCCGTTTCGCATATATTAACCGCTTCATCGCCCATTCTTTCCAAATCGCTGTTAATTCTCATAGCCGAAGTAATAAATCTTAAATCAGAACCTACCGGCTGGTTTAACGCTATAAGTTTTAAGCACGTATCGTCTATAACTATTTCGTCAAGATTAACTTCTCTTTCAATAGAGAAAACATCTTTTGACAATTCTTTGTCTCTCTTGACTACAACATCTATAGAAATTTTTATCATCTGCTGTACTGAACTCGCCATATCAACAAGTTTTTTCTTTAATTCCGTCATTTCCATGTCAAAATGTCTCATTTCTTCCCCCTAAAACGGCTATCTTATAAAAACATCATTATTGTAGCATTTCATATAACTTCAAACAACATTTATGTTTGAATTCATTTATTAAAATTTTTTCTGTAATCTGACGATATCTGTCTGCATATATCCAGACATTTGCCGTTGTCCGATTTCAGAATCTGTTTTCTGTATTCTTGCATTGCTTCATTATTCCAAATATCATAAATATTGTTATATTTATCCGTATTTGTTAAATGCGCATATCCGCATGTACAGTGAGGTTTAACCGCATTGTCTTCCTGTATAGTCATTTCATACCAAGGCAAATGGCAAAATAATCCTTTATCGGCGACTGTTTTTTTATCTTTTAAAGATTTTACTGTTTCTTGGCCGTTACAGACGGCATCATTAAATTCAGAAAACACGTCTATTATTTTGATATTATATTCTTGGGCTTTAATATTAGCCTGCTTTATATAATTTTCAATATCTTTTTTATGTTCTTCCGCGATTTTAAGATTTTCATCATCAGTTATACACTTCAAAAAAATAACCGATGTAAATCCGTATTTGGCAGCGAACTCAATAATATCCGGAATTTCTTTATAATTTATTTTCATTATTAAAAAATTAATCTGTAAATTTATTTTACTGCCGTACTTTGTTATATAATAATTTACTTTTTCAAGATTCTCTTTTAATTTATCAAAATTTGCTCCTACTCTTATCTTTTCATACGTTTCTTTTACGACACTATCTATAGAAATTATAAGATTTATATTGTTTTTTAATATTAGTTCTATTATATCCTCACCCACATTTTGAAAATTTGAAGTTATAGTTTGCTTAATCTTTGGAAATTGTAAAGTTTTCAATAATATATCTTTAAAATACGGCAATGCAAGAACTTCTCCCCCCTGCCACTTAATATTTTCTAAGTATTGCAGGTTATTCATAACAATATTTACTAATTTTATATTTATATTTTTTACAGTATTTTTATTTTGATAACACATTATACAATCTAAATCGCAGGAATTCGTTAAAATAAGCATTATGTTTCTCGGTTTACTTTTCAAATTTGTTTTATGAGCAGCTAATTCGTACTCGTTTAAAAAACAATTGGATAAAAAAACATTTTCCGAATATTTTTTATAATATTTTTTATACAAATCTATTGTTTTTTTATACTGTCCGGAAAAATTATACGTTTGCATAATATTTAAAATCAAATCACCTGAATTTTCAAAAATAATTCTATTCGTAAAATATCTGTCTATAACTCCAAATATACCGGCATTAAATTGTATTTTTTTTTCTTTAATCATGCTGATTAAATCATCAATAAGTTTTATTACGTCAATATATTTTTCGTGCAATTCTTCAATTTGACAATTCAATAAAATATCAATTGATTCATTATATTTTCCTTGTTGTTTTTTTACCGCAGCCAGATAATACTTTGAATATTCCCTGATGTTTCCCGATAATGAAGAACCGTTTAACAACACTTGAAATAAATTTTCGGCATCGAAATATTTTCCCGTATAAAAATAACATTTGCCCAAATGAAAAATAACATCTTCATTATCCGGAAAGTTTTTATGCAATTCAGTCAGCGACTGCAAAGCCTCGGCATACATTTTTTTTGATATTTTTTCTTTGGCAAGTTCCAAATCAACCATTTAGATACTCCGTGGATATCCGTTAAAAGAATTATCCAAAACGGCCTGAGACATAATCTTCGGTTTCTTTTTGCGAAGGATTTGTAAATATTTTTTCGGTTTTATCAAACTCTATCAGTTTGCCGAGCAGCATATAACCGGTTTCTTTGGAAATTCTGGCGGCCTGCTGCATATTATGCGTTACTATAACTATCGTATATTTTTCCTTTAATTCCTGCATAAGTTCCTCAATATGAGCCGTTGCCATCGGATCAAGCGACGAACACGGCTCGTCAAGAAGAATAACCTGCGGTTTTACCGCGACTACTCTTGCTATGCAAAGCCTCTGCTGCTGTTCAAGAGAAAGGCTCAAAGCGTTACTTTTTAATTTATCTTTCAGATCATTCCAAAGTTCAACATCTTCAAGGCTTTCTTTAACAATTTGGTCCGTTTCGGATTTGCTTTTGACTATTCTGTTAATCTGCAGTCCGAAGGCTACGTTATCATAAACGGAAAGAGGAAAAGGATTTGGTCTCTGAAAAACCATACCGACGTTTCTTCTTATTCTATCTACGTCTGCGCCTTCGGCGTAAATATTATATCCGTTTATCACTACATCGCCCGTAATCCTTACTCCTTCTATTGTATCGTTGATTCTGTTCAAAGTTCTTAAAAGTGTGGATTTTCCGCAGCCCGACGGGCCTATAAGCGCCGTTATCTGATTGCTTTTAAAATCAATGTTCACGTCTTTAACGGCGTGAAATTTTGTATAGTACAAATTAAGATCTTTTATATGTATCGCAATATCTGTCATTATCCAAACCTTCCGGTTATATAATCTTCCGTTCTTTTATCTTTGGCCGAAACAAACATTTTCGCCGTCTCATCAAGCTCAATCAATTCTCCCATAAGGAAAAACGCCGTTCTGTCTCCGACTCTGGACGCCTGCTTTACGTTATTTGTAACTAAAATTATCGTATATTTTTGTTTTAATTTTATCATTGCTTCTTCAACTTTTGACGTTGAAATAGGATCAAGCCCAGAACACGGTTCGTCAAACAAAATAACTTCAGGTTCTATTGCAAGAATTCTTGCTATGCAAAGTCTCTGCTGCTGCCCGCCGGAAAGTTTTATTGCCGAATGATCAAGCCTGTCTTTTACTTCATCCCAAAGAGAAGCGTCTCTTAAAGCTTTTTCAACAACCGCATCTATTTCACTTTTTTTTGACAGCAAACCTATTCTTTTAGGCGCGTATGCAATATTTTCATATATTGACATAGGCAGAGGAATCGGCATTGCAAAAAGCATTCCGACTCTTGTTCTTAGCAATTCCTGATTCATTTTAAATATATTATCATTGTCGAGAAATACTTCGCCTTTCCTTGAATAATTGATGTTGTTGTCATTCATTCTGTTTAATGTTCTCAAAAATGAAGTTTTTCCGCTGTTTGACGGACCGATAATCGTAAGTATTTCATTTTTGACGACATTTATATTGAGCGACTTTAAAGCATGCTTGCCGCCGTAAAAACAATTTAAATTTTTAACTCTTATTTTATCTACCATTTTCTGGTTTTCCTGAAATATATTCTTGCCACTATAGCCACAAGACTCATTGACAAAACGAGCATTAAAAGAACGAGCGCTGTTCCGAATATTATATTCTTTGGCATATTTGGTATCTGCGTTGAAATAATGTACAAATGATAAGGAAGCGCCATAACCTGGTCAAACATTGAATTCGGAAGATGCGGAACGTAAAAAGCCGCAGCCGTAAAAAGAATCGGCGCGGTTTCTCCGGATATTCTTGCTATGCTCAAAATGGCGCCTGTCATAATTCCCGGCAGCGCGTTAGGCAAAACGACATAACGTATTGTCTGCCAGCGGCTGACTCCCAAAGACCAGCTTGCTTCCCTGAAAGGATAAGGAACGCTGTTTAAAGCGGCTCTTGATGTCGTAATAATAACGGGAAGCTCCATAATTGAAAGGGTTAACGCTCCCGCCAAAATTGAAACTCCGCAGCCTAAAAGCATAACAAAGATGCCAAGTCCGAAAAGTCCGTAAACGACTGACGGAACTCCTGCCAAATTCACTATCGCAAGTTTTATTATTCTTGTAAGAAGATTGTCTTTGGCATATTCGTTAAGATAAATTGCGGCAAGCACTCCTATCGGAAGCGTAATACATATTGCGCATAAAACTATTGAAAGCGTTCCTATAATGGCAGGGAATATTCCCCCCGCCCTCATACCGTCTTTCGGCATTGAAAATAAAAATTCCCAAGAAATAGCCGAATAGCCGTTTTTAACTATGTTAAAAATAATTATTATAACCGGAATAATAACGAATATCGTAGCTAAAAATAAAACTGAAAACGCCAGTTTTTGCGATAATTTAGGGTTTAATTTTAAATTCATTATTTCCTGTTTTTATTTAAAAATAAATCAGCTATAAAATTTATGATAAACGTTATTGCAAACAATACCAGTCCTATCGCAAAAAGCGCTCTGTAATGAAGACCGCCTTTTACCGTTTCGCCCATTTCGGCCGCAATTGTTGCGGTTAAAGTTCTAACGGGTTCAAATATTGAAGACGGAATATGGGCGGCATTTCCTGTTATCATCATAACCGCCATAGTTTCTCCGATAACTCTGCCTATACCAAGCATAACCGCCGCGATAATTCCCGGCATTGCCGTTTTTAAAACTATTCTTCTTATTGTCTGCCATTTTGTAGCACCTAAAGCATAGGCGCCTTCTTTATAAGACCACGGAACCGACCGTATGGCATCCTCCGAAATGGAAACTATCGTAGGCATAGCCATAAAAGCAAGCATTATTGACCCTGAAAAAGCGGTAAGACCGGTAGGAATATCAAACAACGTCCTTATCACAGGAACAAGCGTAACCATTCCGACAAATCCTATAACGACAGACGGAATAGCGGCCATAAGTTCAACGCCTGATTTTAAAATATCGCGTATCCATGCCGGCGCTATTTCGGCAATATACAACGCAGCCATAATCCCCAGCGGAACCGCTATCGCTATTGCCCCCAAAGTTACAAGAAGCGAGCCGACTATCAAAGACAAAACTCCGTACATAGCCGGATTTGACGTAGGATACCATAATTTGCCGGTTAAAAAATTAAAAATTCCGTACTCTTTAAAAAAAGAAAAACCTTCTTTAAATAAAAAACCAAATATTAAAACAACAAATACTATCGTCAGTATTCCGCATATAAAAACAACTTTTTCCATTATTGAATCTGTTGCATTTCTAAACATTATTATTTCCTGATAGGTACAAAATCCGTTTCAGCGACAATCTTCTGCCCTCTTTCCGATAATGAAAAATCTATGAAATCTTTCGCCGTTTTATCGGGCTGTCCGTTTGTGTATAAAAATAAAGGCCTTGATATAGGATACATTCCTGACTTTACGTTTTCAAGACTCGGATAAACAAACACCGCCGAATTCCAGTTTGATATGCTTAATGCTTTAACATTGTTATTTATAAAACCCATGCCAACATATCCCAAAGCATGCGGATTTTGGTATATCTCGTCAAAAATAGCCTGTGACGACGGCATAAGAAGAGAACTCGGCGAAAACTCATCTTTGTTGTTTTTATCTCCGTGCCTTATAACATGCTCTTTAAAAAACATATGCGTGCCGGAATTGCTTTCTCTTGAAAGAATGACAATTTTTCTGTCTTCTCCGCCGACTTCTTTCCAATTAGTAATTTTGGCCATAAAAATATCCCGCAACTGGTTCATCGTAAGATGATTTACGGGATTATTTTTATTAACTAAAACGGCAAGTCCGTCCAAACCGACTATAAATTCTTTATATTCTATATTTTTTGCTTTTGCGAGTTCTATTTCTCTGTCTTCAGCCTGCCTTGAAGCCATCGCAATATCGCAGGTACTGTTTAAAAGAGCGGCAAAACCTGTTCCGCTTCCTCCGCCCGTAACGCCTATATTGCATTCATTATGCAATTTAACGTACTCTTCCGCCCAAACCTGAACGAGATTTACAATTGTGTCAGATCCTTTTATCTGCATTGCAACGCCGGAAGAAGCATCTTGTCCTCTGGAACAGGATGCAAAAAACAACACCAACAGAAACAATACCTCTCCGTATTTTTTCAAGCAATAGACCTGTTTAAATTATTTGCACATACCGATTCTTTGCGCTCTCTGAAACAACTTGCCTTCCGATTTTATATCCGGAGCTATTATAAGTTCTGCCATCTGCATTTCTTTTATCGTCATAGCGCCTACCGTTCCCATGCATGTTCTGAGCGCTCCGACCAAATTTTGAGTTCCGTCGTCAAGACTTGCAGGTCCGTAAAGAATTTCTTCAAGAGATCCCGTTACGCCTACTCTGACTCTTGTTCCTCTGGGCAAATTGTGATGAGGCGTCGCCATACCCCAGTGATAACCTCTTCCGGGCGCTTCATGCGTTCTTGCAAAAGCAGACCCGACCATAACCGCATCGGCTCCCGAAGCAAAAGCTTTGCATATATCTCCGCCGGAATTCATTCCGCCGTCGGTAATTATTGAAACGTATTTTCCCGTTTTCTTAAAGTAAAAATCTCTTGCGTTTGCGCAGTCAACGGTTGAAGTAACCTGAGGAACTCCTATTCCCAAAACGCCTCTTGAAGTACATGCGGCTCCCGGTCCGACGCCTACAAGTATGGCGGCGCAGCCCGTTTCCATAAGTTCAAGCGCAGCCTGATATGATACGACATTTCCGAGTATTACGGGAATCTTCATTGTTTTCTGGCAGAATTTAGCCAAATCTATCGGCGTATACTGCGTTGCTTTATGTTTAACGGTTATAACCGTACCCTGAGCTACGAATATGTCGGCTCCGGCATCCTGAGCAATCTGTCCGAATTTCTCTGCATTTGCAGGTATGCATGAAACGGCGGCTTTTACGCCGGCCGCTTTTATTTGTTTTACTCTTTCCGTTATTAATTCCGTTTTTATAGGCTCTTTATAAACACTCTGAACAAGCGCGGTGGCTTCTTCAGGGCTTGCGGAGGCTATTTTATCAAGCACTGCCGCCGGATCTTTATATTTTGTCTGAACTCCGTCAAGATTTAAAACTGCAAGACCGCCGAGTTTGCCCATGGCTATCGCAAAATTTACGTCAACCACTCCGTCCATTGCGCTTGCCAAAAAAGGAATTTCAAGTTTAACAGGACCGACTGAAGTGTTTACGTCAACTTCTTCGGGATTTCCCGTTTCGGTACCCGGAACTATTGCAACTTCATCAAATCCGTATGCTCTTCTTGCTTCTCTGTCTCTTCCAATGTAAAAACCCATTTTAAATACCACCTGTTTTAATTTATTATTTTAACTATTTTAATATTTTTAAAAATAAACTGTCAACGAATAAAAACGGTATTTATTCCAAATATTCTTTTAAAGATTTGCATCTGCTGGGATGCCTTAATTTTCTTATCGCTTTTGCCTCTATCTGTCTGACTCTTTCTCTTGTAACGCCGAATTTTTTGCCTACTTCCTCAAGAGTTGAAGGATATCCTACTCCTATACCGTATCTTAATCTTATTATTTCAGCTTCTCTGGGAGTCAAAGAATTTAAGACTTTTTCCAGTTCTATCTGCAGTCTGTACTGATGCGTTTTAGTAACCGGATTAGGGCTGTTTTGATCTTCTATAAAATCTTCCAGTTTTGAATCTTCCTCTTCGCCTACAGGCGTCGCAAGAGATACCGGTTCCTGCATCATTTTCAGTATTTTTCTCACTCTGTCGGTTGACATTCTGAGTATTTTGCCGTATTCTTCGGTGGTCGGTTCTCTTCCCTGATCCTGCTGGAATTTCTTTTTTAATTTCGTTAATTTTGAAATAAGCTCTTTCATGTGGACGGGAATTCTTATGGTTCTTGCCTGATCGGCGATCGCCCTGTTAATAGACTGCCTTATCCACCACGTTGCGTACGTTGAAAATTTAAAACCTCTTTTCCATTCAAATTTTTCAACGGCTTTTGAAAGACCTAAATTCCCTTCCTGTATCAAATCCGACAATTCAAGGCTGCTGATGCCGACGTGTTTTTTTGCTATTGAAACGACCAGCCTGAAATTCGCCTCTATAAGTTTCATCTTGTCTCTGTGTATCACTTCTTCAAGTTCTCTTATTTTTCTGTCGGTTTCAAGAAGCTCTGCCGTTGTAATTGAAAAACCTTCTTTTATATTGGTCTGTTTTGCAAGAAGCAACTCTATATTTGAAATATCTTCGGCCGTCTCAACCGCGACAAAATTTCCGGATTGTTTTTTAAAAGCGGCAGCGGTAATTTTACCCGTGGAAAACTGTTTATATAAAGTCTGCAGTTTTGAAACGGGCATTTTATATTTTCTTTCTATTTTTTCCAATTCCAAAGTTATTGTATTGAGCTTGCTTGCCGTAATTTTTATTTTATTGATTAATCTCTTTACTTTATCCTGATTAAGATTAAGCCCTATTATAAGAGAAATTACTTCTCCCCTTAAAGCGGTCTTTTTCTCGGTAAGTTTGGCTTTTTCTTTTTCTGACAATCTTTTTTGTTTAAGTTTTGCCGAAACTGATTCTATGTTTTTTTCCAGCTGTCCTATTTTTTTTACGGTTTCTTTAACCTTAATTCTCATATTTCTTAGCTGCGCCGTAGATTTTCTGCCTCTGGGCATAAGTTCTTTGGGAGTCATCTCGTCCTGCTCTATCAAAGTATCCCAGCTTTTTACTTCTTTTATGATAAGGGGCGATTCCAAAACTATATGCGTTAATTTCTTTTCATTTTCTCTTACGTTTTTTGCCAGTTCAACTTCCACGTTTCTCTGCAACAGCGGAACTTTTGCCATCTCGGTCAAATACATTCTTACGGGATTCATTTCGTCGTCATCGCTGGTTTTTACGACTATATCCGATGTTTCGGCTACATTATTTTTTGCCTTTTTGTTTGACGTCTGCTGTTTGTCGACTATATTTATGCCGAGTTCGCTGAATTTTATAAAAAGATTGTCAATCTTCTCGGAAGTCATGTCGTTTTCCGAAATATGTTTATTGATTTCATCGTAAGTGACATATCCCTGTTCTTTGCCGATTTCAATCAAACTTTTAAAAAGAGCTTTTTTTGTCATTTGTTTTTCCCCGAACCTTTTATTTTAGATGTTAATAAATTATATTCCTTAATTTTTTCAGCATCCACCGGAATTTTCCCGTCCGTCATCAGCAATATTTCTTTTTCAAGCCTTTTTCTTGCATTTTTGAGTTTTTCGGCCTGAATGTCCCTGTACAAAGAATCAAAAATTTCCTGCAAATCGCCCGTCTTTGCTGTTGCTTCCATCACCAAACCGGAAAACCATCCGGCGTCATCATCTTCAAGTTTAGATAATATTTCCGCAGCCGCAACGTCTTTTTTTTCTTTAAAAAACCCGTATATTTTCCGGCATTTTTCCGACGTCCAAAATTCACCGTCCAATTTGCCGGCAAAATTTCTGCAATCTTGCGACAGAAGAAATTTTATCATTTCTTCTTCCAAAATGTTTTCTTCTTTGTCTTTTTTATCTTTAATTAACAAATCCTGCTTCGTTATATTTTCAGTCTTAAAAATTTTTCTTTTTTTGAATTCCTGCCAGAGAATTTCTTCTTCAAGATTCAATCTCTGCGATATTTCTCTTATATATTCTCTCTGAGTTATCGTATTTTTATTTTTTACGACAAAATCAAGCAGCGCAGAAGCAGCTTTTGCTTTGCCGCCTGATTTTTTTAAATCGTTAAAACCCGTAATTCTGTCGGTCATAAAATCTATCGCCGATTTTGATTTTTTGTTAATCAAATCGTCAAAAGAATTTTTTCCGTGTTCAAGAAGATATTCGTCCGGATCAATGCCTTCCGGCAAAGAAACGGTTCTGGAAGTTATGTCGTTCTCGGCAAAAATTTCCAGAGCTCTCTGCGTAGCCGTTCTTCCGGCATCGTCGGAATCAAAAAGAACTATTATTTCTTCCGCATATCTTGCGATTAATTTTGCCTGCTGCGCCGTAAAAGATGTCCCCAGCGAGGCAACCGCGCCGCTTATTCCGTACTGCTGCGTCATAACAACATCCATATATCCTTCAAGCAATATGATTCTCTTATCTTTCTTTAAATCCGGCAATGTCCGGAATAATCCGTATAAATTTGCCGACTTTGAATACACAACAGTCTCGGGAGTATTTAAATATTTTGTCTTCTGGTTTGTTAAAGTTCTGCCTCCGAAAGCGACAACTCTGCCCTGAATATCAAGTATCGGAAACACAAGCCTGTCCGACATATATTCAAAGAACATACCCGATTCGGTTTTTGTCACAAGTCCGGCTTTAACCAATTCCTCATAAGAATAGCCCTTTTTCAAAGCAGATTCAAGTAGTTTTCCTTTCGGGGCGTATCCTATCATGAATTTTTGTATTGTTTCCTGGCTCAAGCCTCTTTCTTTTGAATAGTCTCTTGCAATCTGCGCAGACTTACTTTCAATAAAACATCTGTGATAAAACCTTGCGGCACTTTCAAGCAATTCAAAAATTTTCGCTTTTTCCGAAAGAGCAATTTTGTCTTCTTTTCTTTCTTCTATGGTTATGCCGCTTTTTTGAGCCAGTTTTCTGACGGCTTCAATCCACGGAATATTTTCAATGAGCATAACAAACTTAAAAACGTCACCGGCGACACCACAGCCGAAACATCTGAAGATTCCCTTTTCGGGGCTTACCACAAAAGAAGGCGTTTTTTCGCTGTGAAAAGGACAGCAGCATTTCCAGTTCTTGCCCGACTTTTTCAAATCGGGTACATATTCCTGTATAACATATTCTATACTTGAAGATGTTCTTATTTGGTCTATGATATGATCGGAAATTGCCATTATCCCAACTTTTTTTTAATCTTATCTTTTAAATCTTCTGAAACCTGAGCATTCAATATAATCCAAACTCCCGTATTTCTTTTCTAAAGAGTCAAGCATCAAATTAATGCCGAGATTATCGGACGAAATATGTCCGGCTATGATTACGTTTATTTTATGTTTTACGGCATTATTGTAATTTTTTTCGCTCATATGCATGCCGACTATCGTTCCGACTCCGGCGTTTGCGAGTTTTTCTATCAATTCCGTAGGACCTTCCGTGCCGCCTGTCATATCAACGAATATTTTGCCGCATTTAGATTTATCTCCGCCGTTAAGTATGAACGGCCCGTTACCGTAAGTTTTGGCGTATTTGTACTCCGGAATATCTTCCAAAAAAACGATTATATCTTTTAAATATCTGGGCTGTAATTTATCAAGTTTTTTTTGCAGATACGATACGACATTATTGTCGGCAACCGTATGCGCCGTCATTAAGGGGATATCAAGTAATTTTGCCGCGTCATAAACTCTTTGGTGGTTCTGTCCGCTCACGCTTCTTCCCACTTCGGCTGCTCTTGAAGAAACGTAACTCTCGGCTATATTAATAGGAACGCCGTGCGAATTTATTATTTCGGACTGCATATTGATAACGTTATGGAATGTAGCGTAGGCTTTGCCTTCCGGGTGATGCGCCAACACCAAATCAATTTTTTTGCCGGACAGTTTTAACTGGCTGGCAAGAAGAAGTTCGGGCACTTCTATGTCAATGCCCACCATTACGGATTTTATTTTTTCATCGCCTGTTCCGTAAAGAATTCTTGAATCGCAATAAGGATTGGTCAGAGTATCTTTGTCGTAAAATTCTTTTTTCTTTTCGTCAAGACTTTTATATTCTTTATTTTTTTCGTCCAGCAGAATTTTTACTTCTTTTTCTCCGCGCGGATCGTTTTTAATACCGTCGGCAACAAAAAATTCATACATCTGTTTTAAATTCATTTTACCTTCCGGATAGAAAAACACAAGAGAGGGTAAATTTAAATATACCCTCTTTTTGCATTTTTCATTTAATTTAAGAAACAACCATATTTATTTTGACCAGTTGTTATCTTTCATCATTTTCCTGCGAATTTTTCTTTTGGCTTCGGCAAGTTTTTCTTTTCTTAAAACGCTCGGAGATTTATAAAACTCTCTGTTCTTTATCTCCTGCATTATTCCGCTGCCTTCGCATTCTCTCTTAAATCTTCTTATGGCTTCCTCTATAGATTCGCCATCTCTAACTTTTACGCTTACCATTGAAACTTTACACCGCCTTTTTGTATAAACTAATATTTAACCCGGAGGCCAGGCAAAAACCCTGCCTCCCAATAAATGATAATGTATATGAAATACCGTCTGTCCTGCATCTGCACCGCAATTATTTACTAATCTGTATCCGCCTTCCAGTCCCTTCTGCTTTGCAATTTGAGAGGCGGCTAACTGTATATATCCCAACAATTCCAAATTTTCATTACTTGCTTCGTTTAAGCAGGATATATGTTTTTTGGGAACGATAAGTATATGTACCGGAGCCTGCGGATTTATATCTTCAAAAGCAAAAACCTTGTCATCTTCAAAAACTTTAGTTTTGACAGGGATTTCACCTGCGATAATTTTACAAAAAATACAATCTTTCATATTATGGAGTCTTGATTATATATTTTTTATAATATTAAAACAAGTGTTATTTTTATGCGGCAAATAATATTTTCCTTGTATTTTCAACGTCTTTTTCAAGCTGCGATGTAATTGACTCGGGAATACCTATATCTTTTTCAGGCATTATTTGTTCTGTTTCATAAATCCAGTTAATATATTTTTCAATAAGGGCGTACTTTGTTTTGCTTATTTCCGTTTTTGAAATTTCAGCCAAAAGACTTTCTTTTGAAGCAAAAACCGGATTTTGTTTTCCGTTAATTTTCATATTGTTAAATAATACAAACATATTTTGTCTGATATTTTCACGGCCATCGCCAAGATTTTGAATTACAAACAAAACAGATTTTAAAACTTCGGACGGAACTGCGTCAAGCCCTGATTTCCCGTCGGCATTTATATCCATGCCGCCCGCTAAAACATCTGGTATAATTTTTGCAAACCGCATTAATACGCCGCTTAAATATGATCCGTTTTCGGGTATATTCCCGAAAACTGCATTATTAAATCCCTCTATGTTTTCCGCGTTTGTTTCCATAGCCGATTCACTTATCTGCGCCGCTATTTCGTCCGCAAAATCAAGCAATTCTTTTTGATCAGGCTGTTCATGAAATTTTTCGTAATCCGCTTCGGGATTATCTCTTAAAAATTCATATTCGCCCAACTCATGTTCAACCAATAAAGCCAATATTCTTTCTCTGTATTCGTCGCTGCCGTTTTCAAGCTGCTTCAGAAACATTTCGCTTATATAAAGAGTAGCGGTATCTTCTCCGACATCCAATGTGGCAAAAGAATAAGCGTCTTTTGCCATAAACAAATCCTGAGAAGGCGAAACTTTGATGTCAACTTTTGAAAGGCCAAGTCTGTTTTTAACGGTCTCTTTAACGAAATCCGCTTCGCTCTGTAATAAAAACGGAGTTTCTTTTGCCAGTAAATCCTCTATATCATAGGCTCCCTGTTCGTATAAACTCAAAAGCATCTGCATAACAAGTCCCGAATATTCTTCAAGCAAAGGAACTCCGGCGACATATTCGGCAAGTTTCTTAACATTTCTTCCCAGTGAAATCAAAGGCATAATTTTATTACGGTAATCCGGATCATAATAATTTGCCAGTTCCATTTCTCTGCCGTCCGGATTTTTAATAACCGTATGCCTGTCCAAAATCCCTAAAACAAACGCCTGCCATAATTCTCCGACATTTAATAAGTTATAATGATTTGCTATTTTTACGGAATTGGTGAAAAAATCAGAAACAGACACCGAACCTATATCAAGATACGCTCTTTTAATTTGCGCAGTTTCGGCTGCCAACATATACATATCAACCTGTCTGGTTTCAAGGAAAAACAATACTTTTAAATTATCATAAGCGGCGTCCGATTTTTTTGAATTTTCTTTATCCAACATCTGCATAAATGAAATTATAATCTCATCAATCGCCGTTTTGTTTTCAGCCGATAAAAATTCATTTCCGGTTTGCAGTCTGCCTATAATTTTCTTAAATTTTTCAATAGCCGCGGCGGTTTCCGCAGAACGCGGAACCGAAGACAACGCTTCTAATATTTTTTCGGCAGCCGCATACTGAGCCCGTATTATTATTTTATTGTATTCTTCCCGGTTTTTTAAAATTCCGTCAAATAATTGAATCTCCGAAATTATATTTAAAAACAGATTCCAATCAAGATCTCCGTCATTTACTTTATCTATAAGTTTCTGAATACGTTCAATCTCGTTTATTTTTTCAAGTTTTTCTTTAAAAGCATCCGAACCGGTTCCGGATATTTCTTCCTTGCCGTTAATAATAGCCCTGTACAGTCTTGCTCTTACGGTTTTAAGCCCGGCTTTTTTGTCATAATTGGGCTTCCCTTCCCCGATTGTGATTTTATAATATCCGTTAGACTTAACAGGCATTTTATTATTTAAAAGATATCCGTCGGCATTATAAACGACAAGCGGGTGTTCGTTTGTAAAATAAGGCTGAAATATGACATCCATTAAAACGGAGCCTTCCGGAACATCAACTACATATACTTCGTTCCAGTATTCAACAAAACACATAACCGTTCTGTTTGTTTGTATTTTATTTTTTATTTTATTGAAATTTCCGCAGAAATCGTCGCTTATATCTTCGTCATCGGTTGTTATAACGAAATTTTTACGTTTAATTCCCTTAAAGAAAATTCCGGCATAAAAATTTTCTTTTATTGTAGTACCGAGCTTATAGATAAAATGAGGTTCTTTAACGTCTTTTTTGTTTGGGTCGTATCTGCCGAAAGTTTCGTCGTTATAAGACTTTCTTGAATATATACACGCTTCAACCGGAACTTCCGTTTTCCCCTTCGGATACCCTATTGAAAAATTATATTTTATTCGCTCCAATTCTCTTTTATTTTCGCTTTCGTCAACTCTTTTTGCCGTTTGTAAAGCTATAAATTCTTTAAGAGCTTCCGATAAAGCATCCTGACTTATATCCGGGCTTTCAATAATTATATGAAGACCCGTAACATCTCTTATCTGTTTTAAAAATTCTGATATTATTTTAGGATCATCGGGGTTAAAATCCTTACCTAACTCGCCCGGCTGAGTTTTATTTCTTCTTCCTGACGTCATTTTTTCAAACATACTGTAAGGAGTTTTTACTCTTGATTTTATAGTTATATTTTTCAAATCAAAACCTTTGGCCGCCAAAAATCGTTTCAATGGAACAACAATCTGCATATCTTTAAATTCCGTAAGCTGCGGAATATCCGCGCCGTATATTTGTTTAACAAGCTTTAAAATATTAAGATATTCAACCGGATTTGTGGAAATAAACAAATTGTTTCTTGCATATTCATAGGCGCCGCTTCCAAGAAGACGGTATATGGAAGGAAGATAAATATTATACATCGTTTCAAGATAATCATTTTTTTTCTTTCCTTCTTTTGTTTTTTCATCGTCTTCTATATTTTTGGTTTTCTCAAGCATATACGCAAAAAGAGCCAGCAGAGTCTGAGGATTATCCGATATTTGAATTATATTATCCCAGTAATTCTGAAGAGTTCTCCAGCCGTTTAATTCCGGATATTTAGGAAATTCATCTATCTTTTTAATCGTTTCTATGGATTTTTTGACAATTTCTATATATTCATTTATCTTATCCGAATGTCCGTTGCCGGCAATCTGCGGAAACTCGTAAAATTTAAGCAGCGTCGCATCATCAAAATCGCTCAGAAGCGCTATTGCTTTTGCCATGTATTCCACTTCGTTATTATCTTCATCTGCTTTTATATTTACAAGAAGATTTTCTATGTGCCTGTATTTTCTGTAAGCGGTTTTGAAAGACGTTACATCTTTTGAATTGGCATATATAAAAGTTTCAACTATCTGCAAAAAATCACGAGAATTAAAATCGCGGTTTTGCTCAAACTTAGTTACCGCAAGATTTATATCTATAAAATCATTTATTACTTTTCTGGCTTCCGTTTCGTTCATTAATCCGGATTTTTCAAGCCCGGTATAAAAACCGGACCATGCGTCTTTCGGTCTGTCAAACCTGATCTGAGACAGACTTCTCCACGCTAAATAAAGAGTGTCAATAACTTCCGGCGAAACCGTTTTTATGTTTCTTTTTATAAAATCAATCTGTTTTCCGACGCCTTTCGGTATCTCTATTTTGTCAACTTCATCGCCGCTTAATCCCGACAGATATTCAAATATTATTTCTTTAAGTTTTGATTCCAGCGCCAAAATTGTATATCTGGTGTTAAAAGAAGAATTTTCATCATGCGACTGCACAAAAGAATTTCCTATCCATCCGGAGCCGTTTATCGAAACGGAGTAATAATTTCCGGTCATAGCCCTTATAAGTTTTAAAGTTTCTTCTTTGTTTTCAAGAGCCTGTTTCAACAAACTTTTAAGATATTTATTTATAAGTTTTAAATTTAACCTTTTGTATTCTTCTTTACTGCTATCGTCGTCATACAGCGGTTCATAATCCATAAAAACCGCTGTTCCTCTCTCATCGGTAACCGTGCTCATATTTTGTTTATTGTCAAAACTGCTTGAATATTTTGTAACGGCGTACGTTTCAAGCCCTATACTGTTCAATATAAAAGAATACACAGGCGCAAATTTTTCGTCAATCAAAACGGACATATCCTCGTTAGGAGTGACGATATCGTAATAAATATCCGAATCAAACATCATATTGCCTTTTGTAAGAGAACCGCCGACTATTATGTCAAAAAATGTTCTCTCTATGTTTATATTATAATTATCCTTCACTATTTTAAGAGATATTTCAACGGCTCTGTTCATAATTTCTTTAACTTTTTTGGCATACTCGGCGCTTGTTATCTTTTTATTTTTAAATTCATTCTGAGCTTCAACAAGCCGTTTCTGTATATCGGCGATTTGATCTTTCAAGCTGCGGCTTATGTACGGTTCAAATCTTTTATGTTTTAATTTTCTTTTCTCGTCTTCAAAAACAATTTTGTATTTTTGGGCGTAAAGAGCGACCGTTGCTCTTTGCAAATCGGTCATATATCCCAAATGCGCGACCTTAAGCATATCGTATCCCTTAATTTTTGCATAAGGTATCGCAAGAGCCGTCTTATCCTGCCAGTCATAATAATCAACTTCCATAACTTTCCCGGCGGCGCTGCCTGCTCCGAATAATGAGGCCATATCGCTGTTTGCCCCGTCTTTGAAAAAAGTTACCAAAGCGTCGCCGACTTCATTAAAATCAAGTTTTTTCCCCGCGGCAAGACATGCTATAAGATAAATAAGGTCACCTAAATTGACGCCTCTTATTTTATTGGGAGAATTAAGAAGTTCAACCGCGGCCGTTATAATTTTTCTTTTAGCGGTTTTATTAAGAGCGTTTATAAATCTGTTAAGTTGTTTGGCGGATAGTTTTTCGTTGTCATTTATCATTCTTACAAGCCAATAAATGGGATATTTTGTAACTTTCGGATTAAATTGTTTAAGAAGTGCTATAAATTCGGAAGAATCTTTTAAAATATCGTCATAAGTTTGATCCGAAAGAGTATTGTTTAAATCTTCCTGTGACAGATCAAAAAATACGCAAGGCTGCACTACATTTCCTTTATTTTTAAAGTATAAATATATGTAGTGAAAGGTATCGCTTTGCTTTGAAATAATATCGTCTATAAAAAATATTTTTGCATCGCTTATGGCACTTTCATCCTGAACTTTAAATCTTTCCGGACCTTGTACCGAAGGATCCGCGTCTTCTTCAATTTCAACCATTTTTATAGGAATTGGACTCTTTTTCTGATTTAATTCATATTCAACGCTTTTTACTATTTCCCGCATATATTGCTGTGTTGAAGATTTTCTGTATGCTATGACATAATAACCGGCATGATAATTTGCCTGACTTTTCATCTGCTCAAAAATTTTATCGGCCAAACTTTTTGCATAACGGCTTACAACTGCGGCGTCGCCTGCCCTTATTGCGAGCCAGTCTGATTTTATATCCTGCGGATATTCCGTATTTGACTGAACTATTGAAATAACGTCTCCGTATTCGGAACGCCTGTAGTTTACATCCTGTATGATAACGTCAAAAATATCAAGTATTTCTCTTTGTCTGGCGATTTCTTCAGCCGAATATCCTTTGCCTTCAACGTATCCGCTTTGTAAAAATTCATGAAACGCAGCGGTTGAATAAGGACGCTGACTCTGCCCGTCTGCATTAGGCTGTTTTTTTACAAGATACTCGTCAAAAATCAAATCCCGTCCGGTAAGAGCGTCTCTTTCAAGAGTTTCGTGTATTACAAGACTATGGAAAAATTTTCTTGCGGCAATTTCCGCTTCCCTTGGAGATTTATCATTAACGCTGTTTTTGAAATAGTTTATTAAATCCGAATGTATATAAAATATCTTCCTGTCATAATCAACATAAGCCAGACATCCGTACTCCGTACTTTGCCCGTAAGTATCGTCTTTCTTACCCATCAGATTATAGGATTGCCCTACTACAATTTCATAATCGGACATTGACTTTTTTCTCAGTTCGTCTTTTAACACGGATTCATATTCAAATTCGGAATTATCCGCTTCAAAAAGAAAAAGATACATTAAAATCGCATCTTTCAAACTAGGCAGCATAACGCCCTGAGTATCAAGCAGAGAAAGAGCCGCAGCCATATAATCATTATTTTTAATTTCAGAATATTCTCTTATTCTTGAAGTAAAAGTTCCCGGAGTCAACGCTTGTGTTATCACCATTTTAAGATGTTCTCCCAATGCGGTTGACTGAAAAACAGAATCTCCGTTTATGGCTATGCTGCCTTTTTTATATTCTATTTTACGCGGGTTGCCGTCATCGGCTGCAATATCAAAAACCGCCGTTTCAGCTTCGGCGTCATAAGAAAATTTTATATTTTCGCTCAATTCTCTTTCTCTTATGATTGAATTAAACATTTTTGATATATCCTGCCAGCTTTTGCCCGATTGTCTGAGAACGGATATTATTTCGGCCAAATCTTTTGCAAGCGGCAACGGATATTGTTCGGACAGCGGCATTGCGGCTATCGCATTTCTATCCGCATCAGCCTGAGCCAGAATATTGTTAAAATACAGTTTTTCAAAGTTATTATCTTTATTTTTTATATTAGGAGTGATCGTAAGATACGATATTTTATTTTTATCCAGAATTTTATTGACTCCGGAAGTATGAAATCCTCCGGTAACCACAACTTTTATTTTTTTTGCCGCAGGCAAAGCTTTTAACGTCATATCAATATTTGAATATTTGCCGTATATCTTGTTAAATTTAACTGACGCGCGGTCTATGCCCGATAAAATATTTTTTGCAAATAACTCATTTCTCTTTATATTTAATTCGTTAAATTTTTCGGCTGTTTTTTCATAAGGTATGAGAAGCGTGAAATTATCATCAGGCATATATTTGTAATAAAGCTTATAAAACAAACGTATGTTTCTTTTATAGACATTATATTCATTAAAACTTATGTTAGCCAAAATAAAATTTTCATATATGGTTATAAAATTATTTAAAAAAACAACATCTTTCTGAATTTTATGTTTGCAGCCGGCAAGCAATAAATCATTTATTATTTCTCCCTCTTCCGCAACCAAATCAAGCGGATCTACAAGACCGGCCTTTTCTATGATATCAATCATCTTAAATAAATCAGGGTATTTTACGTATCTGTCAACATTTGACACTTTTGAACTTATGTATGAAAAAACAACATCCATATTCGTCAGATTATCGGACAATTTTAACAAGTCGGTGTATTCGCGGAAAGATACCGTTCCTTTTAAATCATACAATAGCTGCTGCAGCTGTTTTTGCGCCTTAATTTTATCGGTTTGCTTATTTTGTTCTAAAATTTCAAGATACAAACTGAAATTTATATATTTATTTAAGTTTGTTTGCGATTTTTGAATTTCGGTTAAAAGCCTTTCATAAAATTTATTCGCGTCTATTTGTTTATTTCTGTATTTCTTATATATTCTTAATATTCGTCTCTGCGAGGCGTTTAAATATCTGTCGGAAAGGTTTTTTATGTTTGTTTCTTTAATTTCCAGTAAATTTTTAATTTCCTGTCTTTTATCAATCAACTCGGCAAAATTTTTGATATTTTCATCATATATTCCGCTTTCTTCAGTAGGTTTTAATATTTTATTATTTTTATAACCGAAGTATTCCGTTCCGCTTATTTGCGTGCCTCTGTAAAGGACATCCATAATCGTATCAGCCGAATTTTTATCCATGCCTCTTACAAGTTCGTTCATATTTACATCTTTTGACGCGCCTTCAAGATAAACTTCAATATCTTTATATTTTTTATTTAAACTTGTAAGAAGCTTATACGTATTTTCCTGAACCTCCTTATTGTTATGCAAATCCTGAATATTGATTACGATTGTATCTCCGTCATAGAAATTTGCCGATGTGATTGTGCCGAACCCGGCAAAACCCGCCGAAGGAGCAACAGCCGCGGTAAATGCTCCCGAAGGCAATGAGGGCGCCAAAAGAGCAAAGGCAATTAAAACCGATAAAAATTTTCTTATCATATTTCACTCCAAAATAAAAAGACCGGCATTTCTGCCAGTCTTTAAATAAACGCCGTTATATTTACTCCGCCGTCATTTACAGCTCTTATTGCAATAAACGAATTTAAATTAATTTTATAGTCGCTTAATCCGCGAAGCCGCACATACTGCCGCCATATATCGCTGAAAAATAAAGCATTATTTTCAAATTTTACTGCCGCCTGAATAAATTTATTATTGTTTGAAAATTTGTTAAAAGAATTATTTTCCTGATTTTGGTTTATTACGTACAGCAAAATAAAAGCGTCGGATTTTTTATTGTCTCCCCTAACCGGAGACGAAAGCGTTTGTGAAAAATTTTTTTGAATTTGGTCAACTACAAAATCACTGAAAGAATCCGAGCAAGCATCCGTTTTAACGCTCGCGTTCAACTCAGCGCCCATTCCAAGAAGCATAACCAAAGTAATAAGAAAACATACAGCTTTACTCATGGTTTTTACGCTCTCTAATTTAAAACTGCCGGGACTTCCATAACAACAGTCCCTTCCTTAGATAATATTCTAACATATTTTATTGAAAAAAGCTTGTACTTCTTTATATTTTTGTTTAATTCTTCGGTTATTAATTTTCTTATCAAAGTATCCGATACAAGTGAGTATGTACCTTTTGCCGTTATAATAATACTGTCATTATAAATGGAACCATATTTTAAATTTAACGAATTTATAACCGTAGCCAAGAAAGGATTGGTTCTTCCCAACATATTAAGCTGAGATACTATTAATCTGCCTACAAATTCTTCCTGACCGACATAATGTCTGTCAAGTATTGATTGTCTTGCCGTATCCGGTCCTTCTATTTCTATCAGTTGTCTCTGTTCGTAATCACTTTTTGAAATACGCTGGTAAAAATAACTTTTTACATCCTCTATGTTTTGAATCATTCTTAATGATACCGTATACTCCGGATCAAACGCCGTAATAACAATAATTTTGATATCAGCATCAGAACTTAAAGCGATTCTTGTAACGGCAAAAACTCCGTTTTGCAATGCGGTTATGGCTTCTGAAAAAACCTCATTTTCAGACGACACAATCGTATTCATCGGCATATCAAGATAAACCGTGTCTTTTATAAAAGAGACTCTGGCGTCGCATCCCGATTCTTTTTTGACAATTTGTTCTATATCGTTTACAAGCGTTTCTTTCGGATATGAAGGTCCGCAGGAACTTAACAAAATTAATGCCAGTCCGCTTAAAATAAAACTTTTATATATTAGGTAAAGTTTCGGCATCTTTATTACTGTTTATTATTATATTTGTATCTATTTCAGGTTTTTCCTTGCTTTTGCCGTATTTGGCGAAAATTTCGTTTATATCATCGTAATCCAGTTCTTCTTTCTTAAGCAAAGACTGGGCTATTTCATCTACAATCGCCCATTCGTTTTTAATACATTCATTTACTTTTTGAAGACACGAATTTAATATATTCATAGTCTGAGTATTTAATTTTTCTTTCAAATTAGACGATATATCTTCTTTAGGAATAACGGTAAAATCGCCGATAAATCCTTCATCGCCCATGCCGAACTGCCAAACCATAGCGTTTGCTATAGCCATAGCTTTTTTGAAATCGGAAGATACTCCTGTGGAAGTAGTGCCGTATTTCATCTTTTCGGCGCTGTATCCGGCCAAACTGACGATTATATCTGCTATAAGCTTTTCTTTGTTCTGGGTATGAAGCTCCTCTTTCGGATTATGCGAAACAAGCCCGAGCGCCTGTCCTCTTGATTTTATGGAGGCCTTAAACACATCGTCGGTAGGATGAAGATAATATAACGTGGTCGCATGACCGGCTTCATGATACGCCGTCATTTCTCTTTCTTTATCCGTCATTGTTATATGGCTTTCCAATCCCAAATCTATCCTGTCCATCGCTTCCGATAAATCGTCCATATCTATCAAATCTTTCCCTTTTCTTGTGGCAATTAAAGCAGATTCTTTAATTATGTTTTCTATTTCGGCCGGAGATTTGTAAACAGATTTTTTCGCAAGTCTTGAAACGTCAATATCCGGAGCTGATTTAACCTTTTTAATATAAAATTTAAACAAATCTTCTCTTTCTTTCAAATTAGGAAGATTTATATAAATTTTTCTGTCAAATCTGCCGGGTCTCAGCAAAGCTTTATCCAAAACGCTTTCATTTGCATTTGTGGCCGCTATGACTATGATATTATTTTTTTTGGTTTCAAGTCCGTCAAGCTCAACCAAAAGCTGGTTTTGCGTGCTGTTTGTTTCCTCGCCGCCACCCATGTATGAAAATGTTCTTCCTCTTCCTATAACTTCAATTTCATCTATAAAAAGTATACACGCCCCTTCGGCATAGGCAAGTTTTCTTGCTTTTTGGAAAAGCTGTCTTACTCTTGAAGCTCCGACTCCCACAAAAACTTCGACAAATTCGCTTCCCGACATTGATAAGAAAGGCATCTTCGCCTCTGTGGCAATAGCTTTTGCAAGTAATGTCTTACCGCAGCCCGGAGGCCCCATCAAAAGAATTCCCTTAACTATTTTGCCGCCTATTTTTTTTACTCTAGCCGAATCTTTGATAAGCTGCACCACTTCCATCGCTTCTCTTTTTACGGCTTCAAGTCCTATTACGTCGCTGAATTTTACGTTTATGTCTCCCGCTTTGATTTTATTTTTTTTAACTTTCCCGAATGCTCCTCTAAAGAAATAAAGATACATTCCGACAAAAATCATGGCATGTATTGCGCCTATAAATAATTGAACCGGAAGCGTCGCAAGCGTCATATTTCTGTAAAAAGATTCAAGCCTGCTCAATCCCCATACGGAAAGAACTATCAGCAAAATAACTCCGAAAACTATAGCAAGTTTTCCCCAATTGTCAATTAAAAATATTTTTAGTTTTCTCATCATAATCTCCGGTTCAAAAATTAATAGTAATGTATCTGCGTATTATAGTATATTTAAAATATCAAATAAAGAGTTTCGTTTGACAAGATTTTTAATTTTTGATAAACTCCTATGCATTGTCAGTTTGCGGGCCCGTAGCTCAGTTGGTAGAGCACTTCACTTTTAATGAAGCTGTCGCGCGTTCAAGTCGCGCCGGGCTCACTCTTAAAGTGCCCCCATCGTCTAGGGGTTAGGACACATGATTTTCAATCATGCAGCAGGAGTTCAATTCTCCTTGGGGGCGTATCACTCATAAAATCAAAAAACACTTGATATTTAAAGATTTTCAATAATCAATTCAATTATCAAGTGTTTTTGTTTTTAGATGTTTTTAATTGCTTTTAGCTGTTTTTAATCTCAAAACGACCAAAATCTCCAAAAAAGCGACCAACTATATTTTAAACATTTTATTACCTTTTCTTTCTTTTCTCGGCCGTCTTTTAAATGCATCACTAACTTTCGGCGTCATTCCTTTGTCAAACATATCGTATAAATTCCAAAACCAAGCGCCGACTATTTTAGGCAGTCTGTAATTAACCAGGGCGCCTTCTGTCATCGTTTCCAAATCATTTTGAAGCTCACCTTTTTTATATTTGTTCGTCGTCAATATTTTGTTTATGCCCTTAACTGCCACAATTCCGGGCTGCGCAATAGCTTTGTTTATACTATCAAATACCGGGCTTACATTACGGCCATAAGTTCTATTTTTTCCATCAACGGCCATTTCCATAATACCCGGAAAGAAACTTCTGATAAATGGCAACATTGAAATTATGTATCCGCCCATGGTCGTTAATATCCATTTTGCCCATTCGTCTCCGGAGTCCATTTCAGCCGGTGGCCGGCCGGAGAAAATTTCGCTTACTATTGCGAAAATAAAAAGTTGCGTTACTGTAAATTTTGCAAATTCCTGATATTTTTTAAAATCAATTGCTTTTCCGGACTGCAAATACCACATGTTTAACATATTGATCGTAAATGTTGCAAACGGATTTATTAGTTTTATCCATTTATCCGTCGAGCGTACAAATTCTGCCTGATCTAATCTTCTGCCGTTACCGACAACTCTTGTAATAAGAAGATCTGCTTCATTGATAGCATCCTTTTCAGAAAGCCCGTCATTGATTGCTTTTTCGTACATTATCTGCCATGCAGGAATAGCCGTAATATTATCCGTAAACACCATTAAATAATTTGCAAATCGCAACAGTTTATCTTTTTTACCAAACAAACATTTTTCCGCCTGCGAGAATGCGTAATCAATATTATCCTGCCTGTCTTTCATCATTGAAGATTTACTGTAAACAAATTCTTTAATAGCTTTTCCTTTTGTAGACCATGGGTTAGCCAAATCTTTAAATTCCATCCCCATTTTAAACCATAAAAGTTTTTCTTCAGCTTTGCCAAATCTGTCAACAGCCCCACGGTAAATAAAAATATTTGCAAAATTCTGTAGTAAAATTCCCGGTTTAAGAGCCAACATGCTGGGTCCTACTCCTGCTCGGAAATAATTGAATATTTTCTGAAGGTTAGCATTATCCTGATATACATTTTGAATTATGCCACAGGCGCGTACTTGATCGTCAAATTTTTTATACGCTTCTAAGCCTAAAGTATTTTTAACTCCATTTTTAAATTCTTTTTTTGCCATGATCCTGTTTAAATCAAAAAGCAATTCACGAAATGCAATATCGTGAATAGTATCCGCAAGCGCCTGTTCAAAAACGTTTAATTGTAATTGTATTGGATATTTTGCATTTTTCTTTCTTGTCTGCAAGTTCCCCTTTTTCGTAGTAGGTTTTATAAAAATATTAGCTTCATATTCCGGCTTTCTCGCTTCAATTCTCAATTCTGCTTTTTCATCGCTTCTTGTATCCTGCGATAACGGATAATATCCGCCTTTCAATTCTATTTTTTTGCCGTCTTTTGTTATTGCAGTAAATGGCATAGCTTTTATTTTTACCGGACTAAACCCCGTAATACGTTTATGCATTTCAAAATGTTTTTCGCCGTATTCCTCAAGCAAATCCCAAATGCTCTGCACAAATTGCCAGTCTTTTTCTGTCAAATTTTTTGAAAGCACATCAACAACGAGAGACTCTCCCCAATTTTCCCTCACTCCTTTGTAATCAAAAATTGGTGTAGTGAAAAGTCTTTCACGGTTGCTCTCGTTTCCCATATTAAGCGCAATCGCTATCAATTCCTCTCTTGTAAAACTGTTTTTAAATTGGTCAACGTATATTTTTTTCTTTTCAAAATCTCTTTTGTTTTTAGCAAAAAAGTTTTTACGTTCATTTTCGTCGTAGTATTTTTCAAAATTTGCGGTATATTTTTGAAATATATCTCTTGCCATTTGCGCTTCCTGATCCATTGCTTCTTTAACCGGCCGGCCGAACAGCTGATAAAATAATCCGCCGTCTTTATATCCGTCGGCAACTTTTAAAACGCTGTCAAGTTTTATTCCGGGCATAATAAAACTTTTTACAAATTTATCTTTTAGCGAGATTTGTTTTTCAAAATCTCTTTGCGAGTTTAGCTTTGTATTCTTTTTTTGTAATTCTTTCGGCACATTCTTTTGGAGCTGTTCTACTGCATCGCGCACAACCATATCAATGTCCTGCCCCTGCAGCACTTTTGTAGTTTTATTTTCATTATTTACGTAATGAATAATATTATCTACAGACTGTTCTATTGCTTCCACTTCATCAATAGATAAATCTTTTAAAGGCCCTTTGTTATTTTCGTTCAACACAAACGGATCTATTACAATCCGCGCTTCTGTTTTTTTGGTATTATCAAAATCTATCCAGGTATTTATAGATTCTGCGTAATCAGCCAACGACTGTTTTCTGTATTCCGGATAATAGTCTTTATGGTAAAATCCAAAGCGTTCAAGAATATTAGCCACTTGTGAAAAATTCTCTTCATTGCCGAAAAGTTTAATATCGCGTTGGCTGACTTTTTTTAATTTAGCTTCTATTTTCAGATATTCGTTTTTAATTTTTACGCTTTCTTTTACAAGCGCAAAATCCATCAGCATTTGCTGCTTATATTTTAAAGCGTTTTCAATATCGTTTTTAGCCATGGCTGCGGCATATCTTTGCGCTGTCTTTTTTTCGGCCACAAAATATTTTTGAAATCTCATCGCTTCTTTTACCGGCAAGTTCTCTAGTATCTCTCTGGCTTTTTCTTTTGCCATATTTTTGTAAATTTGTGCTTTTGTCGTCGCAGACAACATTGATATTTCTTTTTTATAATATTTGTTGATTAAAAGCTCACGCTCCAAAGCAATTAAATCAAGCGCTTTTTCATTATGCAAAGCTCTTGTTGCTTCAGCTTCTAAAAACTCCGGGCTTGAAACAGTTTCGTTATAATCTTGCATTTTTTGGTTTACAAGATTATTTATTTGTTCTTCAGCATTGCCTAATTTTTCAATTTCTTTAATTAAATGGTCTCCGGATGTATAGCCGTAATCTTCCGCAGTAAGGTTTAAATCAATAATATTATCGTCTGATAATTTATTATCGTTATAAAGTTTAATTATCGTATCAATATTCTTTTTAAAGTTTTTCTTTATTTGCTCGGCCGCTTTATAAACGGTACTCTGTTTTATCTCTGCAGTAGCTTCTTCTATAAACTGTTTTTTCTTTTCTTCAAGGTTTGCTTTATACTCTGCGCTTAATTCTTTCATCGTTTCAGGTAATAGTATTTCAACTGCCTGGTCATGCGCCTCTTTTCTCATTTCATCAAAGCCGGCTTTTATTTCCGGATCCGCTCCGGCAAGTTCCTTGTCAAAGTTATATAATACTTTATCGTTGCTGTAGGCAATTTCGTCTTCAGTCGCAAAAAGCCTGTCAAAATAATTTTTTATATCCTCAGACATTTGAACGTTATTAAATGAAAGTTTTTTATAAATATATTTTATCCAACTTGCAATTTTGCGAAATATAGATTTAAGCTCTTGAGTTGGCGCTTTGCCTTCCATCATATACTGTTCTACAGCCCTTGCATAAGTTTCCTGCTGCTGGGTTGTAATAACGTCATTGTCGTTCTGTATGCCAAGCCACTGTTTTATAGTTTCCCAGTCTTTTTGCACTTGTGCCGGCGCCTGGTTTTCGTTCACATATTTTTGCAAATCTCTTAGCCAGTAATGCCCCATTTCATGTATAAATGTAGAAGCGTCGCTGTGCGGAAGGATGTTTATTTCGTTATCTTTGGTTATAAAACCTCTTACAATCTCATCCGTGGCAAGTTTTTTATTAACATTTATGTTTTTCTGAAATAATTTATTATTGACAATTTTTATATAATCGGCTAAAATATTGTCGGATGGTAACACTCTGCCCAGGTTATTGCTGGTGTTCATTGTGTTACCGTCTTTTATTTTTTCTATATCAATATTTGAGATAAAAGTAGAATGCAAATACCTTTCACCAACTGTTCCTTTCTTTTTATTTTCCCCGACTTTTCTTTCCGCTACTGTAAATCTAATAACATAATTATCATTATTTATTTTAAACTTATTTAAAGTATTATGCCAAAGTGCAATATTATTATGTTGTTTATGTGCTTGCACATATTGTTTTTCTGTTTGAGTATCAATCAGAATAGATTTTTTATACAAATCAGATATATAATCTATAATTGTAGACGTGTCAAATCCCTTGTGTCTTAATATTTTATTTACAGTTTCTACAGGCAAAACGGTATCGCCTAATTCATTATGTTTTACATTTTTATTATTTTTAAAAACTTTCTCAGCTTCTTTTTTAGATAAACTTTTATCAGGTTGTATAGCAATAATTTCTTTATTTAAAAATTTATTAAATCTTTCAAATATTTTATTTTCTCTGTTTTTAATTTCAGCTGACTGAAAATAATTATCAGAATTAAATAGACTTTCATCTTTGATAGCACTTTCAAATTTCCGTTTATCTACATATTGAGGGTTTATATTTAGATCCTCAAGAACGTTCTTTTCTACCGGTACGCCTTGTTTTATTGCTTCTCTTATTAAATCCTGATGCAACATCCGCATACTTTTTGCGTCTTCAGGAAGTTTTTTTACAAAATCTTTTTCATATTGTTTTTTAAATTTGTCTGATGTTAAAGCAAAATAATTTAAGTTTTTAAAATTACCGGTATTTTCTTTTTGTTGCTTTTTATAATTCGGTATATTTTCAAAAAGATAATTCAGCAAATCCTGTTCGTCTGCAATAGCATTATCTGTAAGGCCTAATCCGTAATCGCTCCGGAGAAGTTCATGTATGTGTTCAGCCATTGCAGATACGCTTCTGCCTCGTTTTTTATTACTGCTTACAAGTCCTTTTATTCCGGATTCTTTTACTGATAATATTTTCTGTTCGCCTTGTAATTTTTCGTCAAATTTAAGTCCGCCGGCTTTTATAACCATATCAATAATTGAAGGTACGTTCTTTTTACTTTCCTGCATTTGTAATTCAATATCATTATTAAGTATTTCATTAACCATTTCAGTAGCTTGTTCTTTCAGCTGCAGGCGATATGCCGACATATTGTTTTTAACGCGCAAATTACCCATTTTTTTATTATCAAGCCAGTCGGTATAATTCCACCCTCTGTTCTTCATTTCCGTTAAAGCCTGGGCTGTATAGAGTTTAACAATGCCTTCTTTTTGTTTCTGCCATATATCCTCTCGCATACCTTCAGGCTGCGCTTCATCAAGCAGCGTATTATAAAACGTTTCAACTTCATCTTTTATTTTAATATCTTCTTCGGTCGTAAATTCTTCCGCACGTTTTAAGGCCTGATCCAGCGCCGTTTTTTGTTCATTAAATATTTCTGTTTTTTCATTTTGGCTTATTCCGTCTTCAGAGTCTTTAATATCTCCCAGGGCAACTTCATATAAGTTTTTCCCTTCAGGCATTTCAATTTGTGTTGCAACTGACACCCACTTTGCAAACGGCACTTTAATATTTGCCGAAATTTTACTGTCAACGTTAAACTGTTCGGCGTCTATTCCCAGTTTGTTTATCAGTTCGTCTTTTTTAATTTTTGCCGTCTGACATAATACGTCCAATTTTTCCGCATCAATATAAATATTATCTATTGCCGAACCGCTTACAATGTTCTGCACAAATTGTTCCGTTTTCTCCGGGCTTCTTGATACAGTCTTTATATCTTTTGCAATATCGCCTATTGCTTGCAGCTGCTCTGTTTTACTGTCTGCAGCGCTTAATTTTGATAAATTGTTTTTTATGTTGTTTTCTCTGTTTTGTTGTAATTTTGCACGGTAGCTTGTTATTCCTTTGCTTGTTCCGCCTATTGCACCAAGCATAAATCCGCCTTTAAAAACACTTCCAAGCCCCTGCATGGACTGTGTCATAATTTCCGGCCATGACGTCATGCGGTTATTCCATAACATCTTGTCATGTTCTGATAAAGTATCGTAGTTTTTTTCAACATCGGTCGCATTTTTAATATCGTAATCCGCATTGAATTTATTTAAAAGTTCAGAGGTTGTATAGTTGTTTTCTTTAAGCTTGTTACTACCCATTTCAGATATTATATTCTGCAAATATTCAGTTCCTGTTTCTGATCCTGCTCCGATAGCCATATCTTTTACAGCTTCCCGGATAGCTTTTTTTAACGGCATATTTGCATATTTTGGGTTATCAAAAACACCTTGTAAAACTTTTTGCATTCCGGGTGCTTTAGCAAACATCCCAATTGCCTTGCTTAAAACTTTCGGTGCTATAAGTTTAACGACCGGTTTTAATAATTTACCGCCTATTATATCAGCTCCCACTTCAAATGCTCCGTTTATATTCCCCACTATATTAGCCATTTTTTTTGCTTTGGCAACGTCAATATAGTTGCCGTCTTTTTCTTTAGTATTTACATATTCTAAATAAGCAAGCCCGCCTTCGGTTTTTTTTGCATAGTCAAATCCGCCAACAAACATAGATGCCACAACGCCGGACCCTGCTCCTGCAATTATTCCCGGTATAGCTCCAACTCCGCCTGCCATTGCTCCGTATCCCATTCCTAAAACCGCACCGGTTGGTACATATTCAGGAAGTTTTTCAGCTCCGGCTTTTAAACTGAAAATCATCTGACTGCCAAATTCCGTCATCGGGCTTAACCATGAACTTATATCAGTATTTGACGGATACTGTTCGGCAAGCACGTTCTGAAGCTCCTGTACTTCTTTGTCTATATTCGGCATATCAACTTTTCTGCCGACAGAATCATACACTCTCTGCAGGCGCTCGGATAAATCTGAAAGCCTGTTCATTGCAAGCGTTTTTTTAACTGCTTGCTTTTGCCCTGTCATAACGTTTATTGTCTCATTTGTTTTGGATGTAGCATCTGTAACATTCGGAATAAGCCCGTCAATAATGCTGTCAAATATATTTGCCGGTTTGTTTTTATCTATAAATGCCCGGACAGCAGTTTCAAAAACTCCCATTTTACGAAAATCATCTTTTGAAACTTTTACGTTATCATCTTTTTGGAAATATTCAAATGTAGCCGGCTTATTGTTTTTAGCTTCTTCAAGTTCGTCGTCAGTCGGTACGGTATCAGCTAGTGGTTTAATTTTGTCATAATTTGCCCTAACATATTCCAAAGTCAGATTTTTTTCTTTTGCAAAATTTTCAATAGCCGCTTCCCTATCACTGTCAGCGTTAATAGTTCTTTCAAATCTTTCTCTTGTACGGACAACTGCCGGGTCATCATCATTTGGTAAAACAACTCCGTCAAAATTATATTTTTTTCCTGAGTCAACCGATTTTACAACTATCGGGTCATCATCATTTGGCAAAACAACTCCGTCAAAATTATATTTTTTTCCTGAGTCAACCGATTTTACAACTATCGGGTCATCATCATTTGGCAAAACAACTCCGTCAAAATTATATTTTTTCATTTTTAATCCCTTGTTCTATAGTTGCTTTGATATCAGGTATTGTTATAGTTTTATTATGGCTAATCAAATATTCTAAGGCCTGAAATTCTACACTTTCCGGATTTTTAAGGTTATCTGCTCCGCAAAAATCAATAATATCGTCAATATAGTTGGCGTTAAAATTATCTATCTTTTGCAATTCAGCGCCTTTTTTAATTCCGTCAATAAATTTTAATGTACTTAAATTTCTTTTACCGGTTGCATCCATAAAGACATTTGAGTATTTAGATGCCAACTCCCTGGATTCTCTATTTGAAATTAATTGTTTTTTATAGTTAGGTGTAAAATTCCAAGCACCCGGGGCTTTCTGCAAATCTTCAAAAGTTTTTCTTGCTTCGTCGTACGGTTTCCCTCTCAATTGACTATAAAAAAAAGTTTTAATTTCGGCTTGTGTATAATCATCTGATGCCTTTTCTTCTGCAAATGCATCAATATCAGCTTTAATCTGCTGTCCTTGCAGATAAGTTCCGTCAACTAAATTAAATCCTTTGTCGGCAAAATCTTTCCGGAATATCATCCAGTCCGCGCTTCTTATTTCGCCGGCGGCATAAGCGTTGTCAATATCGTTTTTTGTCAATTCTCCGGAGAATTTTTTATCGTATAAATTTAAAAGCGCCTGCGGATCGCTTTTGCCTTCCTTTTCAAAATATACGTTATCAACGTATTTTTGTTTTAAAGCAATATCAACTTCGTCAAATCCGGAGTTAGCCGCAAATTTAACAGCCTCTTTATAATCCTGTTTTTCTTTAAACATTTTTAAAACTTCATTTTCAAAATTGCGATCCTGATCTGCTCTTTCCTGTGCGATTCTTTGTTTGTCTGCATTAGCCATAGAGCTTAAACTTGAATATACGCTTTTTTTCTCTTTATCGGTTAATCCTGTTTTTTCTATTTGGCCGTAAATATGATTTAAATCAACATAGCCTTGCGCTGTTCTTATATTCTGCGCGTTATCCCATATACGCGATGTTATATCGTCTATTTCCTTACCTCTTATCAATGTATTGCTTTTAGCAAAAAAGCCGGCAGAAACCTTGTCTTTACAGCTGTCAAGTATTTCTCTTGCCGCTTTTGTATTTCCTACTTCAAGTAATGTCGCAAGTGAATTTTGCAACAAACGCTCTCTTGCATTTTCCTGCGCAACCGTTACAATAATATCTTGCGCTCCTAAATTTTTATAATGAGCGCTTATATATTCATCCACATTAGATATTAAATTTTGCATTGAACCGCTTTCGGAAATGCCTGATGCCGTTTTCATATCCGCAGCTAAACTTGCATTTATGATCTCTGCGGAATTTTCTTGTTTTTGTCTCACTTCACGGTTTGCCAGTAGTTTAATGCTACTTTGGCGCGTTTCAAAAATTTTCTGTTTTATGCTTTCCACCACATCGGCATCATCTATTCCCTGCAGATTGTTTTGGATAAGTTCTTCTATGCTTTTTGTTCCGACTTCCGTCAAATTTTCAACGTCTCCGGAACGAAACATCAATCCTTTTATTTGTCCTTTTTCGTCCGGTTCATTGTTATATAATATATCGTCAATGCCGGATGTTATTTTATTTTTTGTTTTTAAAATTAAATCTTGTCTTTGACGGTTCTCTTCTCGTACAACATAATCGGCGTATGCTTTAGCATGCTGATCCAATTTTTCGCCGGCATTTTCTATCGCGTCGGGAACCGGAGAAGAAAACTCTGTTTTGCTCACTGTTTTATTTGCCGGCATTTCGGCCGCTTGTTCTTGTTTTTGCACTTTTCTTGTATATCCCGGTAATGTTACGCCCATGGCTACTCCTTTCCTACGGTTGTTTTTTCAGTTTTATACCATTTAGCTGAAACTGCCCCGATGCCGTCAAATATATCTACCGCGCTGTTAATAACGCCTGCGGCAATAGTGCTGTCTTGCTGCGCTTTAATTTTTTGAGCGTCATATTTAGACGCTATTTTCATTAACGACAGCTGTAACCGTTTTTTATCAATCAGGCCTTGCGCATTATACATTATGGCCGTCATGTCTTTGTCGGCTTGTTTTGCGCTGTCAAGCAGCAAATCATTTACGTAGCCCGATCCGCTGTCAATTCCGGATGCCGCAGCTGCCACCGCTTGTTTGCCGGCCGTCTGGTTAAATTCTCTTTGAACTCCTGCTATTTGTTCGGCCGCATTTTGCGCGATCGCTCTTTCATCCAAGGTATTTACCGCTTCCGCAATTTTAACATCGCCTTCCGTTTTAACTGCAAGATAAGACAGATATCCGTAGTCGTTAATCGTTTTGCCTATTGTAGCCGCGGTTTTAAGGCCTGCAGCTGACAATATAAGGCTGTCTGCCAGTTTTGTTTTATCTTTTGTCGCCATGATTAAACTCCTTATCTATCTCAAAAAATAAAAAATCGCCGATATTTTTTTCTTTTATAAAGGCTGCTCCAACATACTGCAGATATTTTATTGCCGGCATATTTTTTTTATAAACGTAATTACAAAGTTTTTTATGCTCTTTAAAACAAATCTCGCGGATTTGCGGAGTCATTTTTATAAGAGATTTTTTTGCTTTTGCAACTCTTTCGGCCGATAGCATCCATACCGTGCCTATTGCGGCGCCTTCATCTTTTACGCCGAATATCGCGACAACAAATCCCTGTTCGTCTATTATGGTATACGAATCGGTTGTCGTCAGTTTTAAATCGTCAAAATGTGCGGCTATATCGGTATAAAGGATATTCAATTCTTCTCTGTCGCATTTACGCAGAGAATGTTTAAGCTCATCCCAGTCCTGATTTACCGTTTGTAAAATCTGCAGCATCATTCGTCTCCTAATTCCATTTTTGTAATAAGCATTAAAAGCATAAACGGCCACGGCGTAGTATGCTTATAAATTACTGCCTTATCGTAAGAAGACGCGGAATTTACGCTTTGTTTAGACAATCCCGTAAACAATTTACCGTCAGCTTCTTTATTAACGCATTCTACCGCTTCCAGGGCGTTTTCTTCAGTGCCTATTAAATCCGGAGCGGAATATAGCCATTTAGCTTCTATTTGGCTTATTCTTGCTTTACAGTCAACTATAGTTTGTCCTGCCATTTTATTTTCGCTTACCGCGTCAAGCGTTATAATTTTGGCTTCAAACGGTATACCGGCGATAACTTTTGAATATGTCTTATCAAGCGCCGCTTCTCCGTTGTTGACGGTTACTGTTTTTGAAATTTTGTCCGGGCAAGCTATCACAATGTTTTGTCCGTTAAACCGTTCAAGTCCGGTTAATTTATTTACGTTCTCAAATTTCGTCGCGCAGTCTATCAAAAGGTCGCTCATTATATCGTCTGCTATAATTCTTGCCGGTATTTTTTCAATATATCGGTCGTCATTTCTTTTTACTGCTATGTATACGTCGTTATAATTTCCGTCGCTTAAAACCGCTATATCTTCTATCTGTCCGGGCGTTTCAAAAGTTGAAAAGGCAATAGCGTTCTGCTCTTTAATATATGTAATTGTAAGCATAGTGCCGTCGTCAAGAACGGCATAAACAATTGAGTTCGGATCCTGCGCGTACGCAAGCCTTACAATTTTTTTGCCGGCAAGCAAATGTTTCGCTTTTAAAGTTACGTCATCCGAGCCGTAACTGTCCGAGGCAAAA
Organism: Candidatus Proruminimicrobium quisquiliarum; assembly: GCA_018433245.1. Classification (GTDB taxonomy): domain Bacteria; phylum Elusimicrobiota; class Endomicrobiia; order Endomicrobiales; family Endomicrobiaceae; genus Proruminimicrobium; species Proruminimicrobium quisquiliarum. Next base: position 97,022 of record JAHDRN010000013.1, on the reverse strand, counting down.
TCATAAGCTAAATCTCTTAAACTGCCGCCTTTCGGCCCAACAAACAATACAGTTGATCCAACAACTACCGGCGCCGGCTTATCGCTTCCTCTTTGACTTTGCGGCACTTGTTCAACCGCCGCCAAATCAACCGTTGTCTCGCCTGACGAACTTAACACAAGCAATTTTGTAAATCCTACAAGATTTAATATTTCCGGGCAGTCTCTTTTCATTGACGGCAGATTTATATCTATTGCATCAGACGCTTCGGCCGGATTTGATTTTCCGAAATCATTATAAATACCGGTCTTTGAACTCCATGTCGTAAACGTTCTTAACCGGCTTGCAGCCAAACAAAGTCTGTCCTGGCTGAAAGCTCCGGCTCCCGGATAGCCGTTTCTTTCGTTCCAAGCCCCTATTGCCCACCAGTCGGTTGAAAATACTTCGGTAGTAGTTTCATATCCCCACAATTCTATTTGAGTATATTTAGTCTGCTCTCTGTTAAAAGCCGTTAATAAAACTGGTTCCGACAACTCTAAAATTATTTTGTCAAATTTAATCAAATCAAAAGATTGTTCTCTTATTCCGTCGCTGTCGTATCTCGTTAAAGTTGATACTAGCTCTCCGTCAAGATAAAATTTAGCCGTTAACCGTCTCAGCCATGCTTTATCGTCCTTTGTTTTAATTACAATTTTATTGATGTTTTTACCTGTTTCAAAAGCCGCGGCAGCGCTTGCATCAACGGTTATTGTCATTTTTACAGGCGCTGTGCCTATTGATCCGTCTATTATGCTGATTAAATCTAAATATGTATTCGTGTCATCGTCAAACAATTTAAAAATTTCAGTAATATTACGGCTAATCTCTCCGAGTTGTCCTTCGTTTACTTTAATATTTGCCGATAGCGTTATATCGTCTTGCGTATTGCTTGTCATTACCGGCAATAATTTTTTATATTCCTGGCTTACTCCGGTATTTGAAAACTCAATATCTTTTACTCCGTTTAATATATTTATTACGGCTTGTTTGTATTTTTGGTTAGAGTCGGCGCTTGCGGCAACAATATCAACAATACTGGCTATAATGTCGTATGTATATGCTGCATGCGAAAAACCTACATTGCACGTACCGGACGAATGTTCAAGGCGCAGCCGGTACCAGTTTAAATCGTCTGAAATTTCCGAGGCAAAATTTACGTTATTCGGGTCGGTTGTTGAGGTGGACGTCCAACTGTTTACTTCTTTCCATAATATTTTATCTTTGCTTTTTTCGCAAACAAGCCGGCCCGTCCATCCGCCGGAAGACGTTATTTTTAAATTACCGTCCGATACAAATATTCCCACTTCCGCAGACGTCGTTAAAGACTTATAAAAACTTTCACTTTTAAATTCTTTTTCTATTTTAAATAAACTCGTTATAAGGTCATTTGCAAAATATCCTTTGTTTGTTGAAAGTATATATTGCAAATCCTCATTGCGGAATATTTCCATTTTAAAATTTTTGTCTAAATTGTACGGTTCAAATGGGCCGTTCTGATTATCAAATTCTGTAAATTCCCATTCTGTGTCAGAATATCGTCTTAATTCTCTCGTTTTATAAAGATTGCAAAGAATATATAAAACGTCGGCGCTTTGCACGATATTAAGTTTATCAAGGTCTTCTTCCTGATATCCGGTAATAATCTCTACCGGATTATTTCCATTAACTATCAGATTGTCATTTTTCCAAAAGCGGATATATTCATGGCCGACTTCAATTAAATATTGTTCTGCAATAGAAAATCTGAAAGAAAAAACCCTGCTTTTTTTATCCGGATATTTTCTTTTTCCGCAAAAAAAAGAGCCGGTTCTGTTAGCGGCTCCGCCTACTGTAAAAAATATTACGTTTTTTCCTGCTCGCACGGAATTATAATAGTTTGCCAAATCCGTTCTCGGATCCAGTTCCGGTCTTATAATTCCGCCTGCAAATGTATTTTGTATATATTTTGGTGGCATATTTTTCTCTTTTAGTTATATCTTTCTTCTTCAAAAGAAGAAACATTATACGGAACTATATTGTTCTCATTTCCGTCAACGCTTGCCGCTGTTTCTATTTCTCTTTGAAAAAGAGCAATCATATCATTTCTTTTTTTAGCGTCTCCGGTAATTGAAATAGCCGCAGCTGCGGCCAATTGATAACTTACCGCCGAAACAAAAATATCGTCAAATATTTCTTCATTGCTTGATTCGTCGTATGTTACAATTGCATGGGCCTCTTCAACATTGCTTAAAATTATTTTTTTACCGTCAACATTATGAATTTTTTTACGGTTCTTTTTTAAAGCGTTTAAATTCTCCAAATCCTGCCCGGCAACAAACAATACAATAACGGCAACTACATTTTCCGGATATACATACGCAAACGGCAAATTTCCTATATTGCTTTCGTAATCTATTTTGTCAAGTTTTATAGTTCTTTCGGCAAAACTCCATCTGTACGCGCGCAGAGTTTCTCTTATTGCTTCGTTATAAAATTTTTGTATTTTAACCGAACGCGCAGATTTGTCGTTTAAATCTACAATTGTGCTTTCGCCAAGGTTTTGTAATGCCTTATTTACAATATCTAATCTGTCTGCCATTTTATGCTCCTGCAGGGGCAGCCTTTTTAATCAGCTGCCCCTGTAAATTATGCTTAATTTGTTTTTGTGAAAGTTTTTGTCATTACGGCGCTGTCAGACGAACCTTCTTTCAAGGCAATGGCCTTTATTATCTTTGTAGCCGTTAATGTAAACGGAGCCGTGTATTCAGTGCTTTCCGCTGTCGGCGTGCTGTTGTCATCTGTGTAGTAAATTGTTGCGCCTTCAGTTACACAAGCAAGCGTTACTTCTTGCGAAGTTTCAAAATTTCCACCATCAGGAGAAGCTGTCGGAGTTGCTACAGCAGCCGCTTTTGTAAATATTTTTTCCATAACTGCGCTGTTTGTTAACCCCGTTTTCACAGCAATTGCCTTGATCGTTTTTGTATCCGTCAATGCAATCGGCGTCGTGTACTCTGTACTTGCCGCTGTCGGCTCGTTTCCGTCATCTGTGTAGTAAATTGTCGCGCCTGAAGTTGCGCAGGCAAGCGTTACCGATGTTGAGTTGGCAAATGTGCTTGTATCCGGGCTTGAAGTTACGGTTGCGCACTGTATCACAATATCTCTTGATACAACGTCGCTGTCGTTCATACCTTCTTTAACTGCCCTTACTTTCAGCGTGCAAGAAGCATCCAAAACTATCTCGCCGTTTTCTGCAAGTTCGCTGTTTCCGTCCGGTTCAGAGCCGTCTTTTGTAAAATGTATCTCAGCTCCCGGCGTATCGCACGTTACCGTTACGGTTTTACTTGTAACGTATGTTCCGTCTTCCGTATCAACTTGCGGAGTTGATACTTTTTCTATTCCGGTTTCAAGGATTTTTTCGGCCTGCGATCCTTTTGTATCGGAGTTTGACGTCAAAAAGCAGTCAACCGCGCCGTCCGTAACAATAACCGGGTCGCCGGCATGGTTAAACTCGTCAAATCCGTAAACAACTTTAATGTATTTCTTGCATATAAATTTCCCGAGTTTGTCTATTACGCCGAGACCGCTTATCTCTTTCGGCGTATAAATCCCGATGTGGACGATTTTATCTTCTTCAAAGTTTTCGTCGTCCGACGTTTTTACAATCATTTTCATCTGTCCGGATCCGGAAATTGCAAACGGTTTTTTAACCATAAGAACAAGATCCATCTTATCCGAAAGCCCGTTTACTTCCAAAACGTTTGAACCGGCAATTTCAACATTCTCCTGCTGCGCTGTTTTTGTTATCGCTTGGTCTTTGCTAAAATACAACAATGCGTCATTCATGTTTTGACTCCTTTATTTTATTTAGTTGGTGCCGGTTTTTTTAGAGTTGATCCCGGCAAACAACTTTGTGCGCTTTTTATGCGCCTTATTTTTTAAGCAACTTTCTTTTCGTCTATATTCATTACATCCATTTTTCTCAGCTCGCATCCGCCGAACGAAATAATAGGCGTTGAATTCGGCACTTCTCTGTACGTCAATGCAACGTTTGCTTTTTCAAAAGCGGCAATTTCCAAAAGCGTAAAGATTTCATTGCAGCAGTATATTCTCGGTTTTACAATCTTTAAACTTTCAATTTGATTTTTTCCTTTAATTAAAAGAGGGAAAATCATATCTCTGCTGATATTTTTTATGTCAATGTTTGCAATTCTTGACGCAAATTTCGGATTTTTAATTGATAATCCTACTTTCCATTTGAATACGTCAGCGTATGCAACCATCTGTCCGTTTCCGTCCGGTGACGGTACAAAATCTTTATCAAACGGAATATGGTCTATTCCGGCTTTTGAATTTTTCGGGAAAAAACTTGTAATCGTATCGGGAGACCAGCCTACAATAACAATAGACCTCAAATTCGCTGTTCCGCCGGCATCAACAACTTGTATATTGTCTTTCTTGTTGTAATATTCGCAAAAGCCGGTAAAGGTTTTTTTTGCAGGGGTTCCGTACATAACATCTTCTGCAAAAATTTTACCGAGCGCCTGCATGTGCCCTGAATTTTCGCTGAGTCTTGCAGTTGCTTTGTCTGCCGCCAAATCTATTAAATCTGAGTCAATTGCTCCCTGAGCTTCATACAAAACAATTCTTTCTTTGAACTGCTCTGTTTTGGATTTTGTAAAAGGAACTCCTTCGTTTATTTCTCTTCTTGAAACCGCAGGAAGACCGATTCTTCTTGTTCCTATCATTTCCGTATCGCTGTTGGACGGTATTGACGGTATATCGTCAAGTTCGTTTGCGCTCGTAATATATTCAACAATCGTAAGCGCTTTTCCTGAAGGATCTGTTGTTTTTGCCTGATCTGCCAATGTCATGAATTGATTTGCCATAATTTTTAAATCTCCTTTTTTTTATTTTTTACTTTTTACTTCATCGTGTCGCCGTACAAACTTCTTGCTTTTTCCTCGGGAGTTCTGTTTTCCAAACTTACACTTCCTTGTCCGCCCGGAATAAATTTATCGTTTTGGAGTGTTTCTCCAATTTTGACAAGAAAAGCAACAACAGCCGGATGATTCCCCAAACCGGTTCCGTTTTCGCCTTTATCTCCGAGAAGTTCTTTTAAATTCTCGTTGCCGAAAACGTCAAGCGCTTTTTTGCCTGCAGCAAGCTTTTTTTCATACTCAACGCCATACTCTTTTTTAACCTGTGTTTGCCAGGCTTCTATAGCATTGGTTCTTAAAGCTTCCTGTCCTTTGGCTACTTCAGCGTTTATTTTGGTTTGCAAATCAATAAAGCCCTGTGCTGCTTCCGCTTTTATTCCGTTTTTTTTGCAATGCTCTATAAATTCTTTTTTTGCCGATTCGTCTATCTTTGCTCCTTCGCCAAATTTTAAAGCTTCAAACTGTTTGTCGTCATCTCCACCCTCTCCGCCTTCAGTTCCTTTCGGCTTTCCGTCTCCACCTTCTCCGCCTTCAGTTCCTTTCGGCTTTCCGTCTCCACCTTCTCCGCCTTCAGTTCCTTTCGGCTTTCCGTCTCCACCCTCTCCGCCTTCAGTTCCTTTCGGCTTTCCGTCTCCACCTTCTCCGCCTTCAGTTCCTTTCGGCTTTCCGTCTATAATTGGTTTTCCGTCTTTGTCAAATTCCATAACACGCTCCTTTTATTTTTTATAAATAAACGCTGAAACTTACGCTTGCAGCATTTTGTTCTACAATAAGTCCGATACTCGCATTTGCCAGTATCGGCAAAACATCTCTTAAACGCCTGTCTATCATTACATACGGCGCTAATTCCTGCGATATTCCCAAACTTACACCCCACAGCCTTATAAACAAAAATCTCGCGCCAAATCCGCATTGTATGTGATCTGCATAAAAAACCGAGATATTCGGTTTAACGCATAATCCCCAAACTTTTTGACTGATTTCAACTTTATTCTCATCGGTAATATTTACCGTCACATTGCTTTCCGGATACACCGGTATTATCTGCGCCTGCGTAACGGTTCCGGAACTTGTCTGTGTTTTGTTTTTAATTTTTATCTCAGTCGCGCTTGCAATAACCTGCGCCTGTGTATGCTCAGGAAGCGGCGTATTTGCCCATATTTCGTTCTTTTTGCTGTTATGCTCGTGCATATACAAAGCATAAAAAACAACCGAGCAAATCCCTAATGCCGTAACCGCAATAATCAAAAATATAATGACGTAGTTTTTCATTGTTTATCCTGAAAAAATGTTTTTTTAAGCCATTTATATCGCTCTATGGCCGCAGCTGCATAATTTGGGTCAGTTGCGTATTTTGTTTGATATTTCACAAGAGCCGGGAAATATTCAAACGCATTGTTTCTCTGCTGATACGCTTCCTTATAATTGTTTTTAATAAAGTTGCAATACCATTCAATACTTTCTTTCGGGGTTGCCCAGTCTCTGAAGGTGGCAATAACTTTAATTTTTTTTCTATTGACATATTCATGCGTAATTACTTTTGCAACTAATCCCGTCCATTTTGAATATTGAGGCGTTTTAATTCCCCAGTAATTGTTTTCTCCGATAACTCTTTCTAAATTTCCGGTTTCATGACACGCATGTGCCAAAACCGTCAGGCTGTCAAAACCTAACGGCGTACAAATTTTTTGAAGTTGCAAATGAAAATTTTTAATCATTTCCATTTGTGTTTGCAGTATCGGCGCCATTATTTTCCTCTTTCAATAATCCGAATTTTTTTAATATTCCGTTAATAACTTTGGGTATTAAATTTTGAACTAACAACTGTATTCCCCACTCGTAAAAGAATTGTTCAGCCGCTAAAAACAATAAAAACCAAAAAATCATCATTGCAGCCGGAATGTTAAAAATTCCGAATGCAATATTAACAACAAAACTGGTTATAAGTTGTATTACTGGCGCAAAAAACAAAGCAAAAGCAAAAGCAAAAAGAGAGTCTCTTATTCTTCCTATATTTTTTTGCTTCCAGTTTTTGGCCAGATCCTTAAACCAGTTTATGCATCCTGATGCGCTAAAAACCGACAACACAAAAAACGTCAATAAAAACAATAAAACAAATTTCATAATTCCCCCCTTATTTTTTCAATATCTTCTCTCAATTCGTTAAGCCTGTGATGGGCGTTTTTAGATGTTTCTTCCATTTTTGAAAGACATCCTCTAAATTCCTGTTCAAACTGTTCACGTTTTTTATTTCCCTCTTCTACTTGCATCAGGCGATAATTAAAAAATTCTTTAATGCTCTTTATTTCTTTTTCAAAAGAAACTTTTAAATTATCTATCTGAGCCGCGAGAAATTCTTCTTGTTTTTTACGCTGTCCGACAAATATCCCGACAATAACCACATTCACAATAATTGTTATTGCAACGGCCACTATTGCTGCTATTTCGCCTACGCTCATTTTTTTACCTCACAAAAAAGATTGGTTGTTTGTGCCGTCAATTGAATTGCCTTTGTTTGTCGCCAATTTTAAAGCTTTTGCTACTAAATTGCCGGCTGCAATATCTTCTTCTATCGTATCAGCTGATATATACTCATAAACCGTTTGGTATCCATTCCCGTCTTTGATTAGTTTTATGCCGTTAGAATATGGAGTATTTGGTTGCCATTCGTCGCTTAATGTTTCATTGCGGACATAAATATATCCGATTAAATTCCCTCTGAGATATATGTCATCTTCCAAGCGCACATTCAAATCATTGGCATACGAACCGCCTTTGTTGTAATTTGAAAAAGCTGTTTGTGTTAAATTTATATGGAAGGCACACGTTGCTAACGGATTAAGATAAATAATATCGGCTCCGTTGTCATCGTCAGAAGTATATTCAAGAGTAAATCTACAGTCATCACTGAACAAAAAAGCTCCGGTTGATGTATCTGCATTCAAATCAAAAATTTTTATATTTTTAATTTCTTGATTTCCGCTAAGTATTTCTTTTGCTCCAAATTCTGATTTTTTAACTGTTATTCTTGCATTATTACATTTAAACATTGTCCAATCTGTTGTCTCTAATCCCTGACAAACTATATTTGTATTGTTTAAATTAATAATAGAATCTGAAACATTTATTAAACTTCCGGCAGTCGGATTATTTGTAATTATTTCAGAATCAATAAAAGTAATATGGCTTTCAACAACATTCATCAGGCGTTCTTTTGCCGACATATATACGTTTAAATTTCTTATGTTTTTATAAAGGCCGCTTAAATTTATGCCGGAAAGCTCCGCATATATTCCGCGAAAATCAATATTTTGGTATTTGGTATCAGAGGATTCTAAAATACTTTTAACGTTATCGCCTTCGTTGTAATAATAAAAATCAGTATCAAGCGCCAAAGCCGATTTGCCGGTTGCTCCTTTTTCGCCTTTCGGCCCTTGAATTCCCTGTATTCCCTGTTCGCCCTGTCTGCCGTTAGAAATCGGCATTTTTATTTCGTATTTTGAAGTTGAAATTTTTACAATTTCCATTTTTAGATTACCTTTGCAAAAATGTTAAACGGTATAGCTTCCAATGTGCCAACTTTTCCGTTTCCGTCGGTTATTTTAATATATCCAAAAAGTTTTCCGGCCGGCAAACTTTCCGTTTCAGTTTTGGACAAAACTATTTCAAGCTGTTTTGTCGTTTCAAAATTTGCAAAATTTTTAGTTATGTTGCCCAGTTTAAATTCAGCAGTCCATCCGGTCATATTTTTATCAGTATCAAGATGAACGATTATTTCTCGGCCGAAAAAATCGCTGTCGTCTCCCTGTCTCAATACAACATAATTATTCTCCTGCATCTTCTTCTCCGTTTTCGCCTTGTTGATTTTCTTTATTTTTAAGCTCAATTTGTTTCAGCGCCGAATTCATTTCGTTTTGTGCCTGTAAAAATCTTTCCGGGCAATTACGCATAATTTCGTCGTAAATATATTGCCCTACAGCTCGTTGTCCTTCGTTGTACGACATTCTGTGCGGATTTTCGTCAAAAGAACTTCCGAAAGTTCTTGCATGCTCTAAAATTTCCCATATAATGCGTCTGGCGGCCGGGCTTTCCAACATCGTTCCCCAGTCGTCATTTTTTATTATTTGTTTTTTTATTTTTGGTTTACTCATTTTTTATCCGTTGTTTTTCATACCGCCCAGAAGTGTTTCGGGCGTTATTTTTGCCGATCCTAAATCTTTGGCGCTTCTTGATGCAGCAAGAAGCGCTTCTTGCTGCGCTCTGCGTTCTTCTTGCTGCGCTTTAATTTTTCTTCTTTCGGCCATAATTTCCGGTGCCGTCAAAATAGCAGGATCTAATCCTAAATCTATACATGCAGCTCTCAAAGCGTTATCCGCATCAAAATTATCCGTAACATTCTCGGAAACCGCTGTAAGCTCTTTCATTAAAGCTATCGCGTTTCTTAAATTTGACAGTCCTATTTGTTTTGCTGCCTGAGATAATATCCCGATATATTCAATTTTGATTTCTCGGCCGCGGAGTTCTTCCGGTATTTCGGTTTCTGATATTATTCCTGCTTTAAAAATTTTTGTGATTATTCCCTTAATAAGAGGTTCCAAAAGTTCGTTTTCAAAACGTTCTGTTAAAGTGCCAAGTACTCCAAGTCTTTCGGTTACGCGTTCGTTTGTTTCGGTAGCGGTATTTCCGCCGGCTTGAAACATTAAAAATAAATCCGCAAAAAAAGCAGACGCTATTTCTTTTTTATCGTCTTCAATATCTTTGCGCAAATGTTCTATATCAAGCGCTACCTGGTATATTGTTTTAATGCCGGTTTCTTTTCCGGCCGGAACTTTGGTTCCCATTCCGGGCATTAAATTTATTTCATTTTTAATATCGGCCGTATATGTAAACGGCGGTCTTACAGCCAACTCAATGGCTTTTAATTTTTCACGGATTTTTTTAAACGTTTCTTTTATTTTGGAAGATATTGTGGAACCTATTCCGATTCCGTACGCATCATGAGTCGTGCGCGTTTCCAAACGGTGTACAATCATCGGAAATTCGTCAAATCCGCCGACTTTAATAAACTCTTTTTCTTCGTTGGCGCCGTCCATCCAGTAATACGACAGAAATTTATTGTTGTCAGGATCTATTCCTTTAACAAATTTCGGATTTAATGCTATTAGCTGATTAACGGTATATGTTGTTGTCAGTCTGTTGTTTTGATAATCGGTTTTAATTTTGTCAGGGCAATTATCAAAACCAAAATAGTTGATAAATCCCTGTACCGTTAAATCAAACGGCCTGTAAAATATATTTACTACTCCGCGGTCGTCAACATCTATAAAAAATTGCCCTGCCGTAAAAGAAGCAAGGCGTATTACATCGTCATAATCGTCATTCATCATAGCCGCTGAAGTTCCAAATGCAATGCTTTCTTTATATAAAAGCGGCAAAACTTCATATATATTGCTTTTATCGCAAATTAACCTTATCTGTTTCTCAAGCTTGTTCAAAAATTTTTGCACGTTGTATTTTTTTGATACATCGTCGTCAAAAGAAACAAGTCTAAACCATTGTTTTGATTTGCTCGTAAGGCCTGCCATAAGTCCGGATACAAGTACAAACAACGAGCGGTCGGCAACGTTCGTCAGGGTTTTCGCAAAATTTTTATAGTAAGCGTTTCTTTTATCGCCTCTATAAAATCCGCGCCCCGGACAAACCGTAGCAGTTATAGTTTTACATTCGGCAATATAGTCGGTGGCGTTTTGTTCAAGTTGTGCTGCAATGCTTGCGGCTGCTTTTTTTTCCAACATTTTATTCACCCATTTTTTTTGTATTTACAGCTGTAGAATATATTGACTGCGATATACCTCTGCGCAGCCTTAACGTTTCTTTGGCTTTGTCCTGGTTAATTTTTACCATGTCAACTACGGTAGGGGTTGCTTCTTTTGTCTTTTTTTCCTGCTCGGCAAGTTTTTTATTTTCTATTTCTATTTGTTTGTCGGCTGCAGCTTTTGTAGATACTGCGCCGTATGTGCCTAATATCATTGTTGTTATAAGAGTGCCGGTTGCTACGTCACACATATCCGTCTCCTTTTGCTTGTTTTTTGCCTGTCATATATAAGTGGCTGAAAATGCCTTTTTGTGTCCGCTTTTCTGACGGTGGCAATATTGACTTTTGTGCTCACTTGCCGTGCCCGTTTTTAGTCTGCATACGAATCCCAATCGCTTTTTACTTGGTTTGCGCCGGTATATCCATATTCCTGTTTTTCAACGGGATAGGCGAAAGATAAAACAAACGCATCCGCATAATCCGGGGATTTGCCTATACGCTTTTTTACTTCTTCTTTTGATTCAAGATATAAACGGTTTTGTTTATCGTAAGAATACTGCACGGAAGACAGCTCATATCTCAGCTGAGCTCCTATCTCTCCGTCCGGTAACGAACCGCCGTCTTTAATCCATTGCTTTGCAAGGCCGTACATTTCGGCCCTTTTATTTAAATAGAGTTTTTGGTTTGTTGTTGGCGCAGAGGCAAAATTCACGCCGGTTATCCTGTCTCCGTACCCTAACTGGACGGCTCTGTCAACCGCTCCGGAGCCGTTTCCGCCGGTTATATCTACAAAAGCCTGGTCGGTATTATGTTCGTCAATTAAATTTGTAATATTGCCGGCCAGCGCCATATTGTCTATTTTATGCAGCAGTTTCAAAAACTCTGCTTTGTACCCCTGTCTTAACCAAAAATTATTTGCATCATCCCCAAATCTTGCCGTATCAACCGATAATATTTTCGGCCAGTGACTCATATCATTCCATTGCACTATTCTTGCCTGCGCTGTTTGAATAAGCTCAAGCGGTATCATCGCTTTAAATCCGCTTTGTGAAATAGGCAGTCCTTCCCAAATGTGGTCGTATTCTTCCGGCTGCTGTAATTTACAGAGTTGTCTTTCGGCTTCAAGCGTTTCGTTAAAATACGGATTGTCTCTGTATGTCACATGTTTATAAATTGTATCGTCGGAAGGATTTTTGCAGAACATCACAAAAACGGGATCCTGCTCACTTAAGCGGTTAAACGACGCCCATACTTCAGAATCGGCATTACGAATTGTCGGGATAAGAATATTCCAACTTTCACGGCTTACTGTCTGGGCTTCTTCAACCCAACATATATCAATATCCTCAAGCGATTTGTTGGCCTGCATGTTTTTCAAACCGATAAACAAAAACTCGCTGCCGTTATCGCAAATTATTTTATCCGTTAAAAAACGGAACCGGCTTTCAAGTCCGGATTGCCTTATAATTTTTTCAAGCAGCTCTTTTACTGATTCCTTTATTGATTTTTGTATTTCACGTGCGCAAACTATTCTTCGTCTTTTTTCAAGACTTTTAATAATTCCTGCACGTCCAAAACTGTGGGATTTCGCGCTTGCACGGCCGCCTGAAACCATTTTTTTTCTTTTCGGTTCAAACAAAAACCGGAAAGCTTCAGGTATTTCTATGTTGTGGTTTGTTACCGCAACCGTAGTCATTTTGTTCCTTCCTGCGTAAGTTGTTGTTGTTTTGGCTGTTGTTCTATATGAGTTTCTTTTTTGTTTGATATAAAAGTTACTGTTATGTTAGAAGCAACCGGTACGGTTGGATTAGAGTCCGAAGCATCCTTAAACAATTTATGGTATTTGCCGAGCATTTCCAAAGCTTTCAATTTAAAGCCTACGTTTTTTTCAGATTGCGCAATAATAGTAAATCCTTTTAATACATCAATGGATGACATTATTGTTTTATCCACTGCCTTTTCGTGCAGCTGCGCAAGCCTTGCAATTACTTTTGAATTATTTTTTAAACGGCTTGCACATTGCCATACCGATTCTGGCTTCATTCCATCGGTACCAAACGACCGTCTGTATGCTTCAGCCGCATTTCCGCATTTAAGATATTCCTGACAAAAGAGTTCCTGTTTTGGCGTTACCTTTACTGGTATTTCATTAAAAAACGTTTTCACAAAATCAAGCTGAACTTTAAACGGTTCTGTGTCTTCAGGTTTATCCGTTACGTTCTCTTGATCTTGTTTCTGTTCTTCTTGTTTTTCTTGTTCATTCTCAGCCATACAACCCTCTGTAGTGATAATAAGACTCATATATCAGTGGCTGAAAATGCACTTTTGTTCACGCTTTTATAACGGTGGCAATATTGATTTTTGTTCTCACTTTCTGTTCACGCTTTTAGCACAGGATAGAAATTAAAAAACAGGCTCAGAATTAATTCCAAAGTCTGTTTTTTGGCTTCCTGGCATCAGGAAATCGTTATAAATTGTGTTGTATAGTAGGGGGTGTGAAAATGAAACTAGATATAAATACTATTCTGATACTCATTGAGTTGATTTTGAGATTCATTGAATTATTAAGGAAGTAACCAAAAAAACAGACCGGAGACTTGTTCTCCGGTCTGCACTTAAAATAAAAAATTATTAAACCAAAAACTTGTCCTGTGTGCGGATCTAAATTAGACGGTCATCCACGCCGAAAGTTTTGTGATAAGCAGTACTGCCAAAAAGTCCGTATCAAACTCGTCAAACAATCATACTACCAACGTCTCAAAAAATCAAACTAATTAGGTCATTCTCTTACTACTATTTTCATTCCAAAAAAATAATCCGGCTGTCTTAATAATGCAATAGGAGACATCACAATACTGAAAATTGGTTTGCCCCTGATAGCCCTCAATAATCTTTCTCTCTCGATCATAACAAAGAGTTTTCTTTTTATTACCAATTCTATTTCAGCAATATTTTTTACATCAAAACAGCTTATAATTTGATTGCGCCATTTTATTAGATCAGCAATGTTTATTTTATCTATTGAATTCTCAACATTAATTTTTATTTTAATCATTTATTCCCTCGTTTATTTTAACACTTTAATGATACGATTGATTATTCCATGCGATATCTGTGGTTTAAAATTCATCTTTAAAAATTTTAAACTGCGCCTGCAGATCATATTTTTTACTCATGCATTTTTTCATTGTTTAACCTCTCTACCAAATTTTTGTTTTACCACTTAAAACCGATGCAGCGCTTGCCGGTCTGCTTAATGCTCTTGCAAAAAGTAACCATTCTCGTGAATATTTAATGCTGTTTTTTTCGTCTTTGAAAAGTTGAACAAACGGCATACATCCGGCATCAAATAAACTCTTACATCTTGCATATTCTTCATCCATATTTTTTCCGCATATCACATAACAATAAATATGATGCCGCGTAAATCCTGCTTTTTTTAATATTTTAATAGCCTTTATTGTTCCTTTAAGCGCTGAAGGCGTATCACAAGCTAAAAACAAACTCCTTATACTTAACCCTCTCAATTTTTCAGCTTCAGAGCTTGTAATTCTGCGAGCTTCTAAACCACCTTTAAATTCTATCGTATGCTGTTTTTTAAGCATTTCATAAACTAAATTTCTATGCTTATCACTGCAGGCTAAAAAATTATTATCTTGAATAATATTTCCTTCTGTTATCGGAAGTTCTTTAATTTTACCTTCGCGCCATGGCACGAAACAAAACTTGCATTTATTCGGACAACCTCTTGATGTAAATACAACTCCTTTTTTTACAAACATACCGGGTATAAAAGGTTTTCCACTGTAGCCAAATGATGGGGCATCTACAGCCGGGCCGCCGTAAAAAACTTTTTTGCCGTTTTCTTGCCAGGCTTTCCATAAAAATAACATTTTTTCTTTATCCCATGTAAACGTGCAAGATATATACACTTCGTCATAATCTTTTGGCGTAAACATATCCGGAACATCAAAATAAACATGTTCATCTGTCGGACAATATGAAGTTTTAGAACAAAACACTCTTGCTATTTTCATTTCATTTCATTTTATTTTATTTTTGTTTTTAGTCTTTTCTCTCGTATGCGCTCTCCATTTTTTGTCTAACCGGTTATGACATCTCTGACACAATGCAAATAAATTATACGGCTTATTATTGTTTGGTTTATAGTCGCAATGATGCACGGTTAAAACAACCTTTGCCCCGGTAACCGGATGCGGTTTATAATTTTCAGCATCACATAACTCGCATTTATTATTTGCTTTTGCAATTACGCCGTCTCGTATCTCTCGCCAGTTTTTCGGATATAGATGTTTATTCTCTTTCTTTATCGGCATTTTATTTTCTTCCCGTTATTTCTTCATAGCATTTTTGGCATACGCCGATTTTTTGACCAGAATGTTTTATTACACGTCTTTGGGCCTGCAAACCGAAAATAGCGCTGCATCTAACACATCTTGAAACGTCTCTTACAAATTGTTTCTTTATTATTTTAAAATTCTTTGCCAATTCGCCGGCTTTAGTTTTTTCTTCTGCTTTTTCTTCAGTATTTTTATGTGATACAGAATCCGGCGCTGTTATACCATCCCATTCATAACTCGGACAGTCAACGTTACAAGTATAGCAATCGCATTTATCTGGAATAGGACACGGCTTATTTTTACAACTTCTTTCTCCCCAACTCATATTTTTTTCTCCCGTTTATTTTTAATTTTTTGAAACTTCCGGCACACTCTTAATAAAATCAAATATCCGATTAAATCCTGTTCTGTATCTTCCTGAATACTGCTTTGTTGTCCTCTTGAAATTCTGCTTATTTTATCGTCTATGCGGACTTTGATTTGTTCTTCATTTGAAAGTTTAGAGAAAATCTTTACCGGATCCATGGCACTATTGCCGTATGCTTTATTTTTCTCAAGCAATAAAATTTTAATTGCATCGCATTCGTCCGCTATTAACTTCTGTACATCCGTTGGTTCACTCATTCTTCCTCTCCTGTTGTTAAAGTTACCGCTTCAATTTCAAATCTGTACGGCCCAAAATAATATCTTAAGAGGCCTTGCAAATCAACATCGTCTATAAGCAGTTTCCCGGGGAACGATATATATTTTTTTAGTGAGCCTATAAACTCGGCAAATACTATCGGTTTATTAATTTTACAGCCCATGGTTTTTGCTTGTTCTTGAATTCTCCGAGCAGATAGCGTATTTTTGCATAAAATTATATTTTGTGTACCGTCTGCCATCTTGATAAGTTCGCTTGTCTTTCCTTCCCCTTTCCCTCTTGCAATTATTATCATCGTATCGTCTCCTTTATTTAATATTCTATCGTTAGCCTGCCTCCTGTAAACGTCAGCTAATTGATTTTCTAATTCTGCGATTCTCTTCTCTCTTTCGTATATAGTTTTTATCAATTTTTCATTTGCTTCAATTAAATTTTTAAATCCCATAGTTTTAACCTCTCTTTAATCCCGATATTCTATCCCTGAAGGTATAGACGGAACGGAATTTATATATTTGTTTTTTAAGCAATACCGCCTGAAATTCAACGAATATCTTATGATGTTGTTCGTTCCATCCAAGACAGGCAAACTCTTTAATTATATGCCCGTGAGCAGTCAATGCCATCTTTACATGTTTTTCAACATCACGCACAGAATACATCGTTGCAAACGGTATGCCACAAACTATTGATAATTGCTTCATGTGAACAATTACTTTCTTTGCAACATCTTTCATTTGACACGGCATTGCTTTTCTTTTTTCCATCTCACTTTCACAGGCACTGCATAAATCATCTTCTACCCAGTGGCACGGTTCCCCGGTCTTTTCAATGCAAGCATGGAAGTTGTCTAAACTGCATACATTACAGTCCTTATTTGTAAATCCGCAAACCCTGCATTTTCTGACTTTATCTTTTCCCATCTCTCCCCCTTATAATCCTGCCAAATTTATGTTTATATCCTCTGTCTAAATCACAAATATTTGTTATGCGACCATTGGAAAGCCAAACTTTAAAATTATTATCTCTTTTGTTTTTGCAAATATTTTTATCTTGGCAGTAAGGACAGCTGTTTTTAACGCCGATTTTTATTATTTCTACTTTTTGATATTTTTCAAACCCATATCTGTAAAAAATAGTTTGTCCGACTTTATATATTCGCATTACTTATCTCCTGTTTTTAATAAAAAACATAATCATTGCTACGACGATAAATAACATTAAAACTATTCCTGAATTTTCCATTTTAAAAGTTTTTACCTTTTTTCAATTCCCAAGTAATCGTCTTATCGTGCAGTAAATCTAAGGTTGTATTTATAATCGTGTGCAATACAGAATCCGGCACATTACAATCAGCTAACAGTAAATGCAATACTTCATGCAATGCTCTGTCTGAAACATTTATTTTAGGGTCGTCCTCACTGCCATAAAAATATACCCAGCATTCCCTTTGTTCCGGCACGTAATTTACTGTTGCGTAAGCTCTGCTCTCTTTATACGGCCGTTGTTCAAAAGATAAAATTTTCCAACCATGCAATCCAAGTCTTTGTTTCCAAAACAAAAACGAATGTTGAAATCTCTCAAATTCAGTCATACTCGGTCTACCGGCCACGAAAGTTTTTGCTTCTTCTTTAGGTTCAAAAGTATCGCACTCTGCAACATCCCCACTGTCAAGGAACTCATTTTTCGGTTTCCCAGTTCTAGTCATACCCGGATTACACTTTCCCCGAGTGTGTTTACATTTGTCACAAAGATTAGCCATTTTTACGCTCCTGTTTTAAATTTTTAAATTGACTCTTTTTTGTATCTGTCAAAAACTTCAAGCAATATTTTATCTTGCCCCAAAAGCTGTGCTACTTCTTTGCCATCAACATGATGCGTCGCTTGCCATAAAATTACTCTCGTCAGTTTCCCGAGCTGTTCGTTTGTCAAAATGCACGTCTGCAATGAAAATTTTGCGATGTTAATACTCAACTTCAAATCGTCGTCCATGTGTTGCTCCCTTTAAATTCAATTTTTGGATTCATATCCGGCTTAATATCCTTAAAAAATATTTTTCCGCCGGTCTTTTTATGCCTTATGCAATGTTTGTAAACAATAAATTCTCGTCTAATGTTTAAAATTTCCATTGCTTGTATATATATATCTTTTGCTCTTTTACAATTTTGAAAACACATCACTGCAATATTTTTTTTAAAAATTCTTATTAGACTTAAATAGTTCTCCGCAAAATATAAATCTTTCCTGAATCCTCCGGCTCTTATTTGTGTAAATTTTTTCGTTGCGTCTATGATTTCCTGCCATTTTTTAGAACTTATCTTTGAAGCTTCTTCAGCCCATATCCAATTTTTCATGAACACTTCTCCTTCAGACGCATATCTTTGCCGTTTACTTCAACAACGTCGCACATTCCGACAATACGCGAAGTGACTTTTATGTCTCCGAGGTCTTCCGGGCGGACATTGGAAGTAATAAATATTTTCTTTTTGCCGGCACGAATGCGCAGCTGCAGCAACAACTGCAAAATATCAAGTGTCTCGTCCTTTTTTCCGAGAGAGGCGATATCGTCAATATACAGGATGTCATATTTAACGCAGCTCTCAATTATTTCATATCTATTTATATCTCGTATTTTCGCGTCCACAATTTCGTCAAAAAATAAAACCTTACACGTCTGCGCTGTATTTAAAATCAAGTCCGAAATACTCGCAAACATTAAATGCGTTTTGCCGACTCCGGGATTTCCTACAAGATAAAGACCTCTATTGCCCAAACGAAACCCTTGCGCTCGCTCAAATGCTGTTGCGTTATCTGAAGTTTTTTTAAATGATTCAAACTTCATGTGTCTGTATCCGGGCGGAACTTTATTAGCGTATAAATCTGCACGCTCTTTTTTATAAGCTCTATCTTTTGCGCAAATTTCACAAACCACTTGTTCAGGATTCGCGGACACAACCGTTTGAACCGGCATCTTACAATAAATGCACGGTTTTTCTACAAATTTAAAATCGGCAATTTTATTTTTCAATGACGTCTCCGTATTCGCTTGCGTTCCCTGTTCCTGACCCATACCGACCACCCCCTTTTTTCTGACTAAAATTTTTATAATTTCCTTCAAGTACTTTCAGATAATGTTCTTCACTTTCAATCAGCCAGTCAAAAGTAACCGTCCACCCTTCAGAGCCGAGCAAAAACGGTTGTGAAGGTATTGCTTTTAATATCGCTTCAAAATTAAAATTCTTTTCTTTAAATCTTGTTTTTAATTTTCTTTTTCGCCCGTCGGAAATTGTTTTTATTTTTGCAAGTTTCCCGGTTTGTTCGCATAAGCTATTCCATGCAGCCATACACTCTTCAGCGCTTGTTGGTACGTTTAGCGGCAGATCCGCAGCCTTTCCCCCTAACAACCCCTTTTCTTCTTCTTTTTCTTCTTCTTTGTCCTTTTCTTGTTCTTCAAGGGTATTGATACCCTTTGCATACCCTTTACATACCCTTTCATATAATCCGTGCTTTTTAAGCTCTTCCATGTAGCGTATATGCGGTTTACACGAGGTCGTAAGCTCGCCGTATTGAAACTCCACAAATCCGGCAATAAAGAATTTGCCATTTTCAAGTTTTTCTACAAGCACTTTATGATTATTTAATTCGCAGATATCGTCCTCTGTAACATCAACCCCTATTAAAAACGAAATTAGCCGCCAATTCGGCGTAAATACGCCCACACAGTCGCAGTTGTCGTACATATAGCGAACTAGCAATTTAAGTTTTAACGACAAATCCATATACCACTGCTTTTGCCACAAATCTGTGTCAATGTATCGTTTCATGCATCCGCCTTTTCTCGCACTTTAAGTTTAAATTTTTTAACAACGTTACTTATTTGCCGGCGCGAAATCCCGGACCGTTCTCGTATTTTTCTGTAAGACCATCGCATAGCAAGCAACGTTATTATTGCTCGTTCTCGTTTAGAAACTTTGCCGAGATAGTCATAATTGTCAATAAAACTATCTTCCATACGTAGATATTGCCTGTACGTATCTCTGTCGTCAAAATTTATGCGTATATCCTCTGACAGTTTAATTTTCTTCATGCTTAAACCTCTTTATTTTTTTATCAAAAACCTACCGACATCAATAACCTTGATAAATCCTTGATATAAAATGAGACTTTTTTAAAAAAAATAAAAATAATATTTATCGTCTTAAAATCACGTCATAAATGCTCCTTTATTTGTTATATATTCTTATTAAAACATCTTCTCTTGTCTGTCTTCCGGAGTTAAATCT
The DNA here is from genome assembly GCA_018433245.1 of Candidatus Proruminimicrobium quisquiliarum. Lineage (GTDB taxonomy): Bacteria > Elusimicrobiota > Endomicrobiia > Endomicrobiales > Endomicrobiaceae > Proruminimicrobium > Proruminimicrobium quisquiliarum. The sequence goes on along the minus strand of JAHDRN010000013.1, from coordinate 76,989 downwards.
TTCTCCCACAACAGTTCTCCGGTTTGCGGATGTATGGCCGTTTTCTTGCCGGTCTTGAAGTTCATCATTACAGACACATCCATCGTCTTTTTAACTTTCTTTGTACGTATAGCATCGCGCAACATTGTCATTTCCGTATCTTTTAAATTGATTTGCGATTTAAAGGCTTTTGCGGACTTTTTCTTTTCAATAACCAAAGCATCTATATCGTCCATTAATTCCGTAACTGTTTCTTTGTTTTCTGCTAATTCTTCCGGTGTTAAATGGTAATCTATTTCCATGCTGACTTTTACAGTTTTACTGTCCGACTGCAAATCTTTTGGTTTTGCATCATTTTTTTTCTTTGACATAAAGACTCCTTTAATTAAATATATGCCGGCTGCAGCGCACGTCTCTGCTGATCCGCGGCAATAAACGGCCATACGCGCATCTTTTTTAATCCTCGCGTATAAACTATCGTTCTTATATTCCGCTCTATTATTTTTTCTGCAGCTTCTATTGTCTGTATAATCTTTTTATCCATTGCTGCGTCTCGATAAATTGTTTCGGTATACGGTTCCTCTCCGGCAGAATACATCATATAATCCCACCATTCCCTATCACTAAAAAACATATTAACATGGCATTGTGTACGGTGTTTAGGTTCTATATATTTCTTTTCTTTTTTCCAGTAAAAATTTTCAAAATTCGGAGATTTTACTTCAAGACCGCCATTTGTTCCTATAAGTCCGTCCGGACTTGATCCTGCAGTATTGTTATATTCAATAAATCCGACCGTTTGCACTTTTACGCCTTTAAGCTGTTCATACAACGCTATTGCTTGTGGTTCCATATCAATGCCGCGCTGTATGTCTTCTGTCCATATTTTTGGGCCTTGCAGCTTTCCGGTCACGCGTTCAAAGGCCTTCTGCATTAAAATATTGTGCTTCGTCCATGAATCGCCGAATAAAATATGAAAATCGCTTGCGGTAATTTTACCGCAGCGCAGCCTATACCATTCTTCTGACCTTTGTTTGCAATAATAAATTTTCATAGCGGCGTCTACTCCTTAATTTTATTTGCAATTTCTCTCGCTATCGCTTTCATTACAGCAGGATCCGTCCAAAAACAGATATGCACGTCAGCCAAGATACGGTCTCGTTGATTTGCGATATTCTCACGTTCTTTTTTTGCAATTAAAGCATCTGCTATTTTTTTAATATCTTCGGCCGTGCAAGCTTTATTTGCCAGGATCCAATTCTGTATCGGTATTTTTGAATATTTGGCTACATCTTGTTCTATTCTCATGCCTTCAGATATCTCTATCGGCGAAATCTGCACAATAATATTTGCCTCGCGCATTAAAGCAATTGCTTCAAACAGACATTCTTTTTCACTGGCGCCGGAAAGATGAGCTTTTGTTTTACACGGATTTAACGGTATAAATCCTTTGTCTCTCAAATTTTTTTCAGCCATTTCAAACTCTTCCCGAAAATTCGGATTATTCTTAATAGCTCCGGAGATATAAACTTTAAACATTGCGCTTTTCCCCCTTATTTTTTTAAATATATATATCGGTAAAAATAAAATTAAAAATGGCGATACTGCCAAAATTATGTAAAGCATGGCCAACAGTTTTAAAAAAATATTTTTTTCCAAAACTTCAAATGCCGTGCATAAAAAACTATCTAATGCCTTTGCGATTTTAGTCATTTTTGCCACCACCTTACATTTTGATTTTTCAGTACAACTTCAAATTTTTTAAAGCATTCTCTCGTCGCACGTAAATCACTTAATGCATCGTGTGGCTTTTCGTTTTTCACTCCGAGATATTCGCACACGTCCGCCAGGCTGTTTGATTTAATTTTATGTCCTTGAATTATCGCAAGAAGAGTTAAAGTTTTAAGATCCATTGTCGCATTATGCGCAATTTGCATTATGTTAAATGCCCGGCATTCTTCATATTTAGATTTTTGAAACAATGCCTGCATAAAAAATAAATCAAAAAACGTTTTTTGTCCGGCAAATAAAATATTTTTTTCTATTATAAACGGTCTCAGTTTAAAAATTAGACACTCAATAGTGTGTTCTGAATCCGGAAAGAATAAAAGTTCTGATTTTGTAAAACCGTTTATTTTTAATGACTCGTCATCTATATTTTCCGGATTAAATGGTCTTGATTTATATTTAAATTCGTCAATAATATTATTGTTTTCTTCTATTATGCCGGCGATCTGAATAGCATCATGATATCCGGGAATAAGCCCCGTCGTTTCCGTATCCAAAAACAATATTCTATTTTTTAACATTCCTCATTTTCTCCTCTAATACATCAAGTGGATACATCTTTTTTTTATGGTTATAACTGCCGAAAACTTTCCACTTGTGCAATTTATGCGAAACTGCGCCGCCGGTACAGCGCCATTCTTTTTGCAGCCATGCGGCCGAAACGAAAACCGTAGAACCGAATAACATAACATCTATTCCGTCAACGATTATCTTCCCTGGAAATAACTCATTGCCGTGTGTATCAAACAGCGTATGGTTAATGGCCGCATTTTGTTGCATTATTTTTTATTCTCCAAATCAAATTTTAATTGCCCGAGGGCAGTGATCAGCTGATTCACATCGTGCAATATTTCTTTCGTTTCTTTATCGTCAATTTTGCCGTCCTCTATTGCCTTTGACGACGTTTTTAATAAATCTGCAAAATTTTGAGTCAAAGAAGAAAGTTTTAAAAGCATACTATGCTTATCAAATTGCCCGTCTATATTTAGCCTTACAAAATAACCGCCGCATTTGGCAGCTTCTTCTTCTATCAGCGCATAATCTTTTGTTAGATTGGTAAGCAGCGATATATATTTTGCCGGCATATCAATGCCGCTTTCCGGCTCCACCCATCTGTAAACAGTTGAAATACTTTTGTCTACCCAACCGGCAACTTTGTCATATCCGTTCCGTTTCAAAAACTCCTTTAAAACCTCATAAAAAAATTTCATAAAAAATCCCCTTTAAATAGTTCTATGTCTGTTTTTAAACATTTGTCTAAAAATAAAAAGTTCTCTCTCAAAATCATCTGCAAAATATACGCTTACCGTCAGCATTAAATTTTTGTAATATTTAACGAGCTCTTTTTGATTATGGAACTCTACTTTTTTTATCTTGTCTATAAATGACATAAAATCCCCCTCTCAATATTTATCTGTGCTGATAAATTTGTAATCCGTCAAATAAATTTCGTTATATTTTTTTAAAACATCTTTTTTGCATACGTTATGTCCGTAGCATGATCCTTTTTCCAAATAAAAACATGTCTGCAAAGAATCCGTATCTCCGTAGGCGCCGGCTTTAAGAGCCATAAGGCGCACTAGCGCTTTAATTTCGTAATTGCTCTGAAATAAAAAATAATAATACATCTCAAAACAAATCTTTTTTATCACTGCGCTTGTGCCGATATAAAAAACAGTCGCATAATAAACAATTGCCAATGCAGCTATAATTAAGTTAAAAATCTGTCTTATTCTTTTCATTTGTGCATCCTACCTATCTGATTTTTTTTGCAAGTTCCAAAGCATTGTATCCACAGATCCAACAAGCATCACAAGCATCACCATTTTCGTCGACTTTAAAACATTCCCAATTTTGTGGAACACTTAAAGCGTTTTTATAAGTCTCATAACTTTCCTCGTATTTATCATCCCACCTAAGTTCTGCCACCACAGAACAAATGCCAATGGCATATAAAATTTTGGTCGCTATTGACATAACCCAGTAAAAATAAATTTGCAAAACAATTACTGCTCTATAAAACTTTTTTTTCATAGCGGTGTCTCCTTTGTTTATTCTTAACAGCTAAATTCGCTTTTATCCGTTCCACCGTACATTTTTGACCCGTCAGCAAAACGAACTTCAATATATTTCCCACAGTCGTAATATGTTGTGCCGGTATCAGCGTCATACCGTATTATTTTTTTATTACTTCCGTCTATGCACAACATTAAAAATAAAATCATAAACATTAAAATTAGTTTTATTCTCATATCGGTGTCTCCTTTGTGATAATTTTCTGTGTTTTTTCTCACTATTTTTTGAAAGCAAAAAAAATAATGCGATAATGATAATCGCACTCTTGATATTTGAAATAGGTATTTGTACAATAATGCTCGGACACTAACGACACCGCTAAATGTTTTAGTGCTTTTTTCAGTTTGTTCCTTAGGAGGTTTTTCAAACCGCCGAGCTATTTGTTTTATAGGTTTGAAGGCTTGTTGACTTTTTAATACATCTGTGTTTGACATAGCGGTGTCCTTGTGCTACTTAAATTTTGCGAATATTTACTAGAGATCTAAACTAAAACAATTTGTTATATTTAAAACTATTTGTTTGGTTTATAACACATTTGTAATATTTTGTCAAGCGATTTTTTTTGTGGATTAAATTTAAGAGCGATTATTTTTACAAAATTATAGACGACAAAATAATAGGACTGAAAAAGATGAACGCAGTAAAAAAAATAAGTCAAAGTCAAAACACAAAAGTTATAATTCCTAAAAATATCGGAATAAATATTTCAATAGCAATGCAATTGTCAGGGCTTACCCAAACAGAGCTTTCTAAACGTTTAAATATTACACAAGCAGAAGTTTCATATTGGATTAAAGGCAAAAGAATGCCGAATATTTTAGAGTTTAAAAAAATGTCGGAAATATTTAAAAAACCTATGGAGTGGTTTTTCAAAGAAATTGAATAGCAAATGATAAAACAATTATATATAGAAATTTATACACTATTTAAAAATTTATACACTAAAAAAACTAATTCTACATATAAAAAATGGCTCAATTCCCTTTCAGATATAAAAAAAGAATTCTCAAACACTTTTGCTGTTAATAATATTTTTACAAGACTGGAAAATAAAATTTTAAATACCAATATTGAAGTTTTAATAGAACAAGAGAAAATAAACATAAAAGAAAATGTTCCATTAAAAATATTTTTGTATGAAGAAATTATAAATTCTCTTTTCCATTATATTGGCGAATCAGGAACCCACATTTATAGAGGAATATTAAGCCCATACGGGCATGAACTTCATAATATATTTTTACAATCTGTTAATTTCTTGGCAAAAGAAAAAATATACACGAAAGAAGAAATAAAACAGCTCAAAGAAGATATGATTGTACACATACAACAATGGGGATAGAATGAAAACTTGTAAAAATTGCAATACAAAAAACAATGATCTAAATTCCTTTTGCACAAACTGCAAAAACCCTTTTGTCAAAATTAACATTATTAAAGAAAGTCAAAAAGAATCTTCCGGTTTTATAATTTTTTTAAAAATCATGTTATCCTTAATTTTGCTTTTCTTATTTTTTATTGGTTTTTTAAAATGTTTTAGATTTTATATATTAATGGTAGGATATATTTTAAATATAAATACTTTTCTTGCTCCTACTATTCCCATGATAGTAGCTTGTATCACAGCTCCTCTTATTCCAATATGGCTAGTAATATTTTTATTTATTAATGTTTATTCAACGATATTGCATGCTATTATAGGTCTGCTTACGTTATTATCCATATATTTTATTTACTTATTATATAAACCCTTTATCATAAAATTTATCAAATCAAAAGATACCAATGTATAAAATAGATAAACGCGGCAATACTTATAGCTTCAGATACCGAGATCTTGACGGCATTGAAAAACGACACACTTGTCCGGACAATATTTTAACACGCACGGAAGCCAAAGCCGAACAAATTAAATTCCTTGCCGATTTAAAACAACAAAAAGTTATTCAAAAAGCCGGCGCTGCAGACATTGATATGTCCTGGCAAGTATTCTGTACTCTATATCGTCAGTTTTGTTCTCAAAATAAAAAAACAGTCCAACGCGATAACGATACAATTAAACTTATTGACCGGATTTTAAAAATTAAATATTTCCGTGAATTCACAACAGTGGCTATTCGTAATTATATAGATAAACGTCTTGAAGAAGGCAGAAAAAAATCATCCATAAACCGAGAACTTGTTTGTATGAAGTCTATGTGGAGTTATGCTATCCGGGAGTTAAAATTTCCTATGGCCCATCAAGCTCAGCCGGTTAAAAAATACAAACTGCCGGCCGTTCTTAAAAACAGAGTGCTATCCGTGGATGAAATAAATTTAATTTTTTCCCAAATAACAGACGATAAAATCCTTACATTATTTTATTTAATGCTCTATACCGGAATGCGTTTAAAAGATGCTTTAAATATTAAATGGCATAATATCCATTTTGATAAAGATGTCGTAAATTTTGCTCCCCATAAAACCGATAGAATTGAACCGGATGAAGATTTTACGCCTATGAAAATAAAATTAAAAAATTACTTGTTGGCGTTAAGAAAAAAATATCCGGCTGCGGAATATGTCGTTCCCGGATGTACTATTGAATACCGCAATTCTAAGTCTGCAGCAAGTCATAATATAATAGATGCTTTAAGATCCTTAAATATTAAAGGCGCTTCAGCTCATACATGCAGACATTCTTTTATAACTTATTTATTTGAAACTGGAAACGATAGCACGGACATAATGAAGTGGGCGCGTATTAAAGATATGCTTACGCTCCGCGCATACAAACATTCGAGCAGAGAAGTTGATTTACAAAACATAAGCAAATTGCCATATTAAAATAGCGAGGTAGTGGAGCGACCAACAAACGACCTATTGATATATAAAAATATTCTCCTTGGGGGCGCTCCTGAAAAAACAATGTTTTTAAATATAGATTTCGTTGATTTACACTCCAAAAATGTCTGTTTGAAAAACACCAAAGAACTTGTATCGTTTTGGAAATCGGTTAAGAAAGAACTTGATTTGAGAGTTTCTCATTTTGAATCCGTAAAAAAAACTGCATCCGACGAAGAAATATTCGCGGAGCTTGTTTTTTGTATATTTACTCCGCAGTCAAAAGCGTTATCGTGCTGGCAAGCCGTTAAAACGCTTGATCAAAAAAATCTTCTTCTGAAAGCCGGCGCTTTAAAACTTGCAAAAAATATAACAGGCGTAAGATTTCACAACAATAAAGCAAAATATCTTGTTGAAGCAAGAAATTTTTTTACCAAAAAAGGTAAAATAAAAATCAAAGATAAAATTTTGTCTTTTGAAAACGATTTCGAACTCAGAAAATGGCTTGTCGCCAATATAAAAGGATTCGGATATAAAGAAGCCGGCCACTTTTTGAGAAATATCGGCATGGGTCAAAATCTTGCCATACTGGATCGCCACATACTGAAAAATTTATGTTTATTTAAAGCGATAGACGAAATACCCGAAATGCTGACCGTAAATAAATATTTGGAAATAGAAAAAAAAATGAACGGCTTCTGCAAAAAGGTAAAAATTCCGATGCCGCATATGGATTTGCTTTTGTGGTGTATGCAGACCGGCGGAATTTTTAAATAAAAGGAGTTTTCAAAATGGACAAGACAGCTTTGACAAAAATACATTACGGCATGTTTATAATAACATCTGCTTTTGAAGGTAAAACCGGAGGGCAGATTGCCAATACCGTTTTTCAGGTAACTTCAGACCCCGCAACCGTAGCAATCAGCATATCTAAACAAAACAACACTCATTTTCTTCTTGAAAAAAGCCGGAAATTTGCACTCTCATGCCTTACCGAAGAAGCATCTTTTGAGTTTATAGGAAAATTCGGATTCAGAAGTTCAAGGGATTTTGATAAATTTGCAGGAACTAATTTCATAACCGGACAAAACTCAATCCCGATTGTAACAGACTTTGCAAACGCTTATTTTGAAGCCGACATAATTTCCGCTTTGGACACAGAAACTCATACTGTCTTTTTAGGAAAACTGACAAACGCCGCAGTTTTAAACGACAAACCTTCAATGACCTACGATTATTACCATAAAGTCAAAAAAGGACTTACTCCCAAAAACGCGCCTACTTTTATTTCAAAATAAGAGATTTAAAAGGCTCCATTACTCTTTCAAGAACTCCGTTGACAAAAGAAAGGACTATACCGTAATTTGTGACGGGAACATTATTTTCAACTGCATAATTCATTCTTGAAACCATCTGTTTTTTATTTATCATGCATCCGCCGCAGTGTATAACAAGAGCATAATCTTTTATATTTTTAGGATATTCCTGACCTGCGGTAACGTCAAAATGAACGTCAAAACCGAGATATTTTTTTACAAGATTGGGAATTTTAATTCTTCCTATATCATCTGTGCTTGCATGATGAGTGCATGCTTCTGCTATAAGTATTTTATCGCCGGGTTTTAAATTTTTTATTTTTTCAATTCCGTTCATCATTTCCGATATATCGGCTCTGTTTGCCGTAAATATAATAGAAAATGTCGTTACTTTTATGTTTTTAGGAACAATATCCGTAACTTTTTTAACAACCTGAGAATCGCATATTACAAGATCCGGCGGCATTTTAAAATTATCAAGACACTGTTTCAATTCGCTGTCTTTTACTATAAGCGCTATGGCGTTTATGTCCAGTATTGCCCTTATCATCTGGACCTGAGGAAGAATAATCCTTCCCTTAGGCGCACCCAAATCAATAGGAACAACCAAAACAACCGTCTGGTATTTTTTTATTATAACATCCGTAAGCGGAAGATTATTCAAAATCTCATCGGGAGTTATTTCAAATATTATTTTTTTAAATTCATTCAAAAAAGCGTCTCTCTGTCCTTTTGCAATAGAAGAAACCTGGTATTTATATTTTGAAATTTCCGATATAAATTTATTATTAAGTTCAATATTTTTATAATTATTGACAAGTATCATCACAGGCGTTTTTCTTGAAGAAAGTTCTGCCATAAGATTTTTTTCATATTCGGTCCATTCATTTGCTTCGGCGACTATAACGGCGACGTCGGCCATGGTAAATATATGGTTTGTTTTTTCTATTCTTTCTTTCGCAAGCATTGATTTGTCGTCAAGGCCGGCCGTATCTATAAGCGTTACCGGACCTATCGGAAGAAGTTCCATAGTTTTAAAAACCGAATCCGTAGTTGTTCCTGGCACGCTTGAAACTATGGAAGTTTTTTGGTCTGTGATATAATTTACAAGCGTTGATTTGCCGACGTTTGTTCTTCCGAATATTCCTATGTGAAGAGTCAAAGATTTAGGTGTTTGTATCATTATTTTAATTACGCTTATGATTGCACGTGCCTATATGTTCGCATAGTGTGCATCTGTTAACGCGTTCTCCGTTTTTTCTTGTTTTATTATATCGCCTTGCGGCAGCAAAATTTTCATTATTGTACAATTTAAAAAAAGACTGCCCAAAAATATTTCCGAAATCTTCTTTTTCGTCCTCAACGGAACAGCACGGTGATACCGAACCGTTTGAATTTATTACAACCGAGTTCCACAGCCAGTTGCAGTAATCTTCTTTATATTTATACTCTTTGTCCTGCCTGCCTGCCACGTAATTGCTGTATCTTTCAATCGTTGACGCCCATTCCACGGGACACCACGGTTTTTGAAACTCAATTTTGTCAACTCCCATTTCGCAAGCAAGTTTTTCGGCCTCTGCCAGCTCATGCTCGTTATGTTTAAAAACGAGATACTGCCATACTATTTCAGGCGTCTGAGAATTCATATCTTTTTTTGCTTTGACAAGCATTTTAAGATTCTCAAAAGCAAGCCTGCAATCGCCTTTTTTTCTGTATATTTCATAAGACTGCTGAGTTATGCCGTCTATTGAAGCTATAAACTTGTCCAAACCGCTGTCAACTATTTTACAGGCATTTTCGTATGACAGATCTACGTTCATATTTGAAGATATTACAATATAGGGCGAATATTTTTTTTTTGCATAAGACATAATTTCAATTATATCTTTATTTAAAAAAGGTTCTCCCCAGTTAAACAAAAGAATCTCTTTTAAATAAGGGCCGAACATATCTATTATTTTAAAAGCTCGTTCCTTAGGCATTGTAACGAGAGGTCTTGTATTTTTTCTCTGTCCGGTCGGGCACCATACGCATTCCAAATTGCACAAATTAGTCGTATCAAGAACAAGCATATAGGGCTTTCCTAACAAGAACACATGTTTTCTTGCCATCTGCCAGTTTACAATCAGGTGATTTATTTTTTTAATTATTTTCTTAAACATATTGACGTCAATATCCCGTCTTCGTTTTTTATTTAGGATTATCCGCTGTTAATTCAAGCGCGCGTCGTTGCGAGCCCGGGCCGGCAATTAAACGTATTCGTCTCTGATACCTTTGTCTATATCTTCAAAAAACTTTAAAACAATGTTCTTATCGGTTTCCGTCATTTGCGCCAGTTTTTCTTCTATAAGTTTATATCCGTGTTTTTTTACCTCAGGAGCCGCGAAATCCTCTAAATACTCTTTAAAAGTTACCAAAGCGTTTATGTCGCATTTGGATTTAATATTGCCCGGTTTTGCTATTGACATAAAAACTTTACCGGTTCTTTCTCTTCTGTAACATGCCGCGCAGAAACTCGGCATATATCCGTAAGCCACCAAATCAGCGATAACTTCTTCTATGCTTCTCTGGTCGTTTAATTTGAACTGTACATCTTTTACCGCATTATGGTCGCCCGGTCTTTCATATCCGCCCGGAGAAACCCTTGATTCGGCGCTTATCTGCGAAACTCCGAGATTTAACAGTTCGTTTCTCATTTCGGCAGTTTCTCTTGTTGATATAATAATGCCTGTATAAGGCACAGACAATCTTATAACAGCCACCATTTGTTTAAACTCTTCATCCGTAAATGCATATTTTTTACTGTGAGAAATTTCAGATCCGTAAGCAGGCTCAAGCCTGGGAACAGAAACTACATGCGGGCCCAAGCCAAACTCTTTTTCCAAATAAGCAATATGCTCAAACATTGCAAGCGTCTCGAATTTATAATCATAAAGTCCGTATAAAGGCCCTATGCCTATATCGTCAATCCCCGCTTTAAAAGCTCTGTCTATCGCATCTAATCTGTTATCGGGATCGGATTTCGGACCTGTACCGTGTAATTTTCTGTATGTTTCTTCATGGTATGTTTCCTGAAAAATCTGATATGTACCTATACCGGCTTTTTTTAACTTTTTAAAATTTTCAACGCTTAGAGGTGCAAGATTGACATTTATTCTTTTTACTTTATTTTTACCTACGCTTACCGAATAAATTGCTTCTATGGCTTTTACAAAATACTCTATGTCGTCATCCTCGTTTGCCGATTCCGATGAAAGCATAAGAATTCTTTTATGTCCTCTTTCAAGAAGAATTCTCGTCTGTTCTTTGATTTCGTCTATGGTCAGTTTTTTTCTTATTGTAACTTTATTGTTTTTACAAAACGAACAGTACTGGCACTCGTTTACGCAAATATTATTTATATAAAGAGGGACAAACAACACTACTCTTTTTCCGTAAATGGTATCTTTTACATATCTGGCGGTTCGATAAATTATATCTATCAACTCCTTATCTTTAACGGCTAACAACTTTGCACTTTCTTCGGTGGTAAGTCTCTGAAGGTTTTTTGATTTTTCTATGATGGCGTCAAATTCGCTGCGGCTGCACTGCGGCAACTGAATCAACCGGTTTATTTTTTCTTCGTCTATGTGTTTCATACTCTGCGTCCTTTCGGTATATTATACAAAATATTAAAATTAAATAAACTTTTTTAAAATTCTTATGCCGGAAATAAAAAAACGTCCGGATTTTTACTTATTGCGATAAAATTTCCGGACGTATATTTTATATATAATCACTGTACTATTTTTTCTTCTTCCAGAGCTTCTTCTTTCAATTTATTTATTATGTCCACAATTTTCTTAGGATTGAGTTCGCCGTAAATCTTATCATTTATCATGGCTACCGGAGCAAGTCCGCATGCTCCTATGCATCTTGCTTCCTGAAGCGAAAACATCATATCTTCGGTGGTTTCCCCTATTTCTATTTCAAGAGTTTCCTTTATCGTTTCAAGAACTTCGCTTGCGCCTTTAACGTAACACGCCGTTCCCATACAAACCGAAATATTGTATTTGCCTATCGGAGAAAGTTTAAAATAATGATAAAAAGTCGCAACGCCCCATATTACCGACGTCGGGATCTGCATTTCTTCGGCGACAAGATCCATGATTTCTTTTGAAAGATAACCGTTGAGTTCCTGCGCTTTGTGAAGAATAGTTATAAGATGAGAATCGGATCTTTCTCTCTTTTTTATTTCGTCTATAAAAATTTTCAGCTGATTATTTATTTCCTGCTGGTTATGATGAAGAGTAGTATGCATTATTTTGCCTCCTTGCCGCTTTTGCGAAGTATCCCTTTAGGGAATTTTTGTTTGTAATGGGTATGAAGATACTTATGAGATTTCTCGCTCAGAGGCTTTCCGAAAAACTCTTTGTAAAGCTGGATTATAGACGGATTCTCATGGCTTCTTCTTATCGTATTTTTTTCATCGGAAGAATAAAGAGCTTTTGCTCTTTCGTTTACGAGTTTCGGATCAAAAGGAAGATCCTGTATTCCCGCATAAGGCTGTCCGCCGCCGCCGATACAGCCGCCGGGGCATGCCATAACTTCTATAAAATGATATTTATTCGGATCTTTTTTTAATTCTTCAAAAAGTTTGCTTGCGTTGCCAAGACCGTTTGCAACGGCAACTCTTATTTCGGTTCCGTTAATATTTATAGCTCCCTCTTTTATGCCCTCGTTTCCTCTTACAGCGATAACATCTATATTTTCCATTTTGCTTTTTGTTGCAAGTTCGTAGGCCGTTCTGACTGCCGCTTCCATAACACCGCCGCTTACGCCGAATATAGTGGCTGCTCCTGTTGAAAAACCGAGCGGTGCGTCAAAATCCATACCTTTAAGATTCTTAAAATCTATACCGGCCGATTTTATCATCCATGCAAGTTCTCTTGTTGTAAGAACGTAGTCGGTTGCGGGATTTCCGTCTTCCATTGCAAGTTCCGGCCTTTTTGCTTCATATTTTTTCGCTACGCAGCACATAATCGCGACGTTTGCTATTTCAGTCGGTTTTTTGCCTATTTTATCGGCAAAATATGATTTAACTACAGAACTGAGCATTGACATAGGAGATTTGCAGGTGGAAACATTTTCTATAAGTTCCGGATAAAATTGTTCAAGCGCTTTCATCCATCCCGAAGAACATGAAGTTATCATCGGAAGTTTTCCGTGTCCGTTTAATCTTTCAAGCAGTTCGCTGGCCTCTTCCATTATCGTAAGATCTGCCGAAAACTGAGCGTCAAAAACATAGTCAAAACCCAAAAGTTTTAAAGCGTGAACTATTTCTCTTGCCATATTATTGCCGGGTTTTATTCCGAAAGCCTCGCCGATCGCAACTCTTACCGACGGTGCAATCTGCGCTACTTTTACTTTTGTTTTATCGTTGAGAAGAGAAAAAACGTCTTTTGTATAATTCTGTTCCGTAAGAGCTGCAGTCGGACAGATATTTACGCACTGTCCGCACAAAGTGCATACGCTTTCGGCTATCGGATTATTATATGCGGGAACTACTACCGTATTGAATCCTCTGTTCGCATAGTCTATCGCAGAAACATTTTGTATCTGCGCACATACTCTGACGCATCTTCCGCACAAAATACATTTATCGTGGTTATTTACTATTGAAGGCGATGAAGCGTCAACGAAAGGTGTTCTTAAAACGCCTTCAAATTTTCTTTCTCTCAGGCCTATTGACGACGCAAGCTGCTGAAGTTCACACACTTCATCTCTTACGCACGTATTGCAGTCTTTCGGATGATTGTCAAGAATAAGCTCAAGAATATCTTTTCTCGCCTGTCTTATGGCGTCGGTATTTGTATGAACTTTCATGCCTTCGGAAACCGGATAAGAGCAGGAAGCCACAAAATTTCTCATACCTTCCACTTCTACTATGCATATTCTGCATCCGCTTGATATTGAAAGTTTGGGATGATAACATAGTCTTGGAATTTTTATTCCTATTTCATCGCATGCTTTCATTATCGTGTAAGTTGAATCAACGTTATATTCTTTATTATTTATAAAAATTTTAACAGTGCTCATTATTTCTGCTCCTTGGCTTCGGAAGTTTTATCAATGGCGTGGAATTTGCAGCTTCTAAAACATTTGCCGCATTTAATACACAACTCCTGCTGGATTGAGTGAGCTTCTTTCGGAGCTCCCTTTATGGCAACTACAGGACATGCTCTTCTGCATGCCGAACATCCTATGCATTTATCGTTTATCGTGTAAGTTATAAGTTTTTCGCATACAACCGCTCTGCATTTTTTCTGATAGACGTGTTCTTCGTATTCTTCTCTGAAATTTTTAATAGTGCTTAATACGGGGTTAGGAGCAGACTGTCCGAGGCCGCACAGAGACGCTTTTTTAATTACGTTTCCGAGTTCCTCAAGCTTTTCTATATCGCCCGGTTTTCCTTCGCCGTCTGTTATTCTTGTAAGAATTTCAAGCATTCTTTTTGTTCCTTCTCTGCACGGGATGCATTTGCCGCACGATTCGTCCTGAGTAAACTGCAAAAAGAACTTTGCAATATTAACCATGCATGAATCTTCGTCTATAACGATCATTCCTCCGGAACCCATAATCGAACCGGCCTGCATTAAAGATTCATAATCTATTTTTGTGTCAAGCATTTTGTCGGTGAGACATCCGCCGGAAGGACCGCCCGTCTGAACTGCTTTGAATTTTTTGCCGTTGGGTATTCCGCCTCCGACATCATATATAATTTCTCTTAGCGTCATTCCCATCGGAACTTCGGCAAGACCGGTGTTTACGATTTTCCCGGCCAGAGCAAAAACTTTTGTTCCTTTGCTTTTATCAATTCCTATTGATGAAAACCAATCGACTCCGTTAACTATTATGGATGAAATATTTGCCCATGTTTCAACGTTGTTTACAAGAGTCGGTTTTCCGAATAAACCTTTTGCGGCCGGAAACGGAGGCCTTGATTTAGGCATTCCCCTTAATCCTTCTATGGAACGTATTAAAGCCGTTTCTTCTCCGCAGACAAAAGCGCCTGCGCCGTATCTTATTTCTATATCAAAAGAAAAATTTGAACCTAAAATATTTTTTCCTAAAAAATTTTCTTTTCTTGCATCGTCAATCGCTTTTATAAGTCTTTTTATAGCAAGAGGATATTCGGCTCTTATGTAAACTACTCCTTTTGAAGAACCTATCGCATATCCGCCTATCGCCATTCCTTCTATAACGGTGTGAGGATCACCCTCTACAACGCTTCTGTCCATAAAAGCTCCGGGGTCTCCCTCATCGGCGTTGCAAACTACAAATTTTTCATCAGATTCCTGCTGGGCGGTTAATTCCCATTTGCGTCCCGTCGGAAATCCCGCTCCGCCTCTTCCTCTTAATCCGGAAGCCTTGACTGTTTCAACGACATCTTTGGGAGTCATTTTTGTAAGAACAGTGCCTAAAGCCTTATATCCGTCGGCGTATATGTAATCGTTAATATTTTCAGGGTCTATGAGGCCGCAGTTTTTTAAAGCTATTCTTTTTTGTTTTTTAAAAAAACTTTCCGTACCGAAAACCGAAGCAAATCTGTCAGTAAACATTTGTTTTTCCATTTATTTGCCCACCCATTCTTTTATAACTTCGCCTTTTTTTATATGTTTTTCAATGATAATTTTTGCGTTTTCCGCCGTTACTTTTACATATTTTACCGGATCTTTCCCTTTCTGATAAATTTCAACGGTAGGTTCTAAATTACATCTTCCGGCGCAGCCTTTCTGGCTTAAGTAAACGCCTTTTAAAGATTTGTCTTCTTTAACAGCGTTTTGAAACACTTCCATCACGTGATTTGATCCTGCCGCAATTTCGCATGTTGCCATACCGACATAAATTTTTACGTCAGAAAAATAACCGATTTCTTCAAGATTTTTTTTTGCCTGCTGTTTTTTGGCTTCAAGCACCGCCAAAGGACTTGACATGATAGTTCTCCTGCAATTTTAATATAATAACGCGAATTATATAAAATTCACTCTTTTTTTGCAAACGAATTCTATTGATTTATCAAATTTTTTTTGATTAAAATAAACAAATCGTAATTGAAGCTCGTATTTTTGTTTATTTTTAACCGGCCTTATTAAAAAATCATTTTTTATGTTGACAAATTATTTTTAAATAGATATAATTTTATCTATAAATTTTTATCTAATGGAGAATACATTGAAAAATCAAATCATTTTAGATTCAACAAATGACTTTTCAGAACCCACTTTAAGAAGACTTCCGGTATATTTGCAATATTTAAAAACTCTTGAAACAAGAAATGTTTCCGTCGTTTCATGCTCTCAAATTGCAACGGAACTAAATCTAAACCCCATACAGGTAAGAAAAGATATTGAAACAACCGGAGTCGCCGGAAAACCGAAAGTCGGATACGAATTAAAAGAACTTATAGCAAACATTGAAAAATTTTTATGCTGCCATATAAAAAATGAAGCAATTCTCGTCGGAGCAGGCCATTTGGGTTATGCTCTTTTGGGTTATCACGGATTTAAAGAATTCGGTCTTGAAATAGTCGCCGCTTTTGACACAAGCCCGGATAAGGTAGGCAAATTTATAAATACAAAAAGCGTATTTCACACTGACAAACTTGAAGAAATAATAAAAAGAATGGATATTGAAATAGGAATTTTAACCGTTCCGGCGGCATATGCGCAAAAAATTGCCGACAGAATGGTTAGCGCCGGAATTAAAGCAATATGGAATTTTGCGCCTGTAAAAATAAATGTAAAAGACGGAATCATAGTGCAGCATGAAAATCTGGCTTCGTCTCTTGCGGTTTTGTCAAAAAAAATTGAATTAAAAATAAATAAAAATATTTAATATCAGGAGATTTGTATGGAAAATTACGGAAAGTTTGACAAAGTCTGCCAGATTTTGGAAGAGAACGGCAGAGATAAGACAAAACTTATTCCAATTCTTCAGGCCGTACAGGACGTTTACAGATATCTTCCGGAAGAGATACTTGCTTTTATAGCTTCATCGCTTAATATTTCGCCGGCAAGAGTTTACGGAGTAGCTACGTTTTTTTCGCATTTTACGCTTAAGCCAAAAGGCAAGCATATTATAAAAGTTTGCGACGGAACCGCATGCCACGTAAAAAAATCATCTCTTCTCATAGACGCTCTTAAAACGAAACTTAATTTGAAAGGAACAGAAATAACTACAAAAGACATGCTCTTTACGGTTGAAGCGGTATCATGTCTGGGCGCATGCGGACTTGCTCCGGTAATGCTTGTAGACAACGACGTTTACGGACAGGTAACGCCTGAAAAACTTTCAAAAATAATCGACGATATAATTAAAAAAGAGGAGGCTCTCTAAAATGATAGATCTTGATAAAATAACAAACGACGTGAAGGCGTCCTCAAAAAATATAAAAAAAAGAATAATTCTCTGCGCGGGAACGGGATGCGTGGCAAACGGAGCATTGAAAGTTTATGACACTTTTATGAAAACTGCCGCCAATATGAAAATAGACGTATGCATAGAATTTAAAAAAGAAGAAAGTACAAGTTTAATGCTTTCAAAAAGCGGATGCCAGGGCTTCTGCCAGATGGGACCTCTTGTAGCTTTAATGCCGGATAATATTTTATATACGAAAGTAAAAGTTGAAGACGTAAAAGAAATCCTCGAAAAAAGCATAATCGGAAACGAAATAATAGACAGACTTTGTTACACCGAAGATAAAAAAATATTTAAAGGTCCGGAAGAAATCCCTTTTTATAAAAGACAACACCGGTTTGTTATAAAAAAATGCGGATTTATAGGAGCCGAAGATATTGAAGAATATATAAGCCTCGGTGGATATTCAGGCGCAAAAAAAGCATGTCTTGAAATGAGCGCCGAAGAGATTTGCAAAACGATGATAGATTCGGGGTTGAGAGGAAGAGGCGGAGGCGGATTTCCGACAGGCAGAAAATGGGATCTGACAAGAATACAGCCGGAACCGAAAAAATACGTTATCTGTAACGGCGACGAAGGAGATCCCGGAGCTTTTATGGACAGAAGCGTTCTTGAAGGAAATCCTCACAGCGTTATAGAAGGAATGATAATAGCGGCAAAAGCGATAGGAGCGGACGAAGGATATGTATACGTCAGAACCGAATACCATCTTGCCGTTGAAAGAATGAAAAGCGCCATAAAAAAAGCGACGGAATACGGAATTTTAGGAGAAAAACTTTTCGGATCCGACCACAATTTTATACTGCACGTAATGGAAGGAGCAGGCGCTTTTGTATGCGGAGAAGAAACAGCTCTTATAGCATCTATTGAAGGGAAAAGAGGAATGCCTAAACCTAAACCTCCGTTTCCGGCTCAAAGCGGACTCCGGGGAAAACCGACAGTCATAAACAATGTTGAAACTCTTGCGACCGTCCCTCTTATAATAAAAGACGGAGCTGATAAATTTAAAAGCGTAGGCGTTGCAACATCTACCGGAACAAAAACGTTCGCATTGACCGGACACGTTAAAAATACCGGTCTTATAGAAGTTCCTTTCGGTTCAACTTTAAGACAAATCATATTTGACATAGCAGGCGGAGTAACAAATGATAAAGGAGAAGTTGAAGAAGGCGCTTTTAAAGCCGTACAAATCGGAGGGCCTTCGGGCGGATGTTTAACTAAAGAACATTTAGATTTGCCTTTAGATTTTGATTCTCTAAGAACTGTAGGCGCAATGGTCGGTTCAGGCGGACTTGTTGTTATGAACCAGACAACCTGCATGGTAAGCGTAGCAAAATTTTTTATGCAATTTACACAGAATGAATCATGCGGCAAATGTGTTTTGTGCAGAGAAGGAACAAGACAGATGCTTTTAATGCTTGAAGATATTACCGAAGGCAGAGCAACGCCTGAAACCATTCCTCTTCTTGAAAAACTTGCGCACACCGTAAGAATCGGTTCTCTTTGCGGACTGGGCAAAACCGCCCCCAATCCTGTGCTTTCAACTTTAAAATATTTCAGACATGAATATGATGCGCATGTAAAAGAAAAAAAATGTCCGGCAGGCTCATGCACAAGTCTTGTAAATATAACGATAGATCCGGATAAGTGCATAGGATGCACGGTCTGCGCAATGAAATGTCCGGTAAAAGCGATAAAAGGCGATAAAAAACAGAAACATGTTATAGAACAGAGCCTGTGCGTAAAATGCGGAGTCTGCATAGACGCATGCAAATTCAAAGCGATTAAGAGAGGATAAAAAATGAAAACTATTACTATAAACGAAAAAAAATACACCTTTGATAATGAAAAAAATCTTCTTGAAGTAATAAGAAAGGCAAATATCGAACTGCCTACTTTCTGCTACCACTCGGAACTGAGCACATACGGCGCATGCAGGCTTTGCATGGTCAACGTGCAGGGAAGAGGAATACTTCCGGCCTGTTCCACTCCGGCAGAAGAAGGAATGGTAGTGGTAACAAACAACGAAGAAATAAGAGAAATGAGAAAAATGATAGTCGAACTGCTTCTTGCAAACCACAATAAAGACTGCACAAGCTGCCATAAAAGCGAAAGCTGCCAGCTTCAGACTCTTGCAAGAAGACTCGGAATACATAAAGTCAGATTCCAAAATGTAAGAAAACCTGAACCTGTCGACTTTTCAACGCCGTCAATAGTAAGAGACGCTACAAAATGCGTACTCTGCGGAGACTGCGTAAGATTTTGCGAAGAAATACAAACCGTCGGCGCCATAGATTTTGCACACAGAGGTTCAAATTCCGCAGTATGTCCAAGCTTTGGAAAAAATCTTGAATCTTCCGAATGCGTTTACTGCGGCCAGTGCGCAAGAGTATGCCCGACAGGTGCTTTAACTCCTAAATCTGATGTCAGCCCCGTATGGAACGCTTTAAGCAATAAAAATAAAACAGTGGTCGTAGCGATAGCGCCGGCGGTAAGAGCAGCAATCGGCGAAGCTTTCGGAGACACAAAAGAAACGGGAACATCGGCCGCAGGTAAAATGGTTACCGCTTTAAGAACAATGGGCTTTAAAAAAGTATTTGATATTTCTTTTGCGGCGGATATGACGATAGTAGAAGAATCAAAAGAATTTGCAGACAGATTCTCGGCAGGCGAAAAACTGCCTCAGTTTACGTCATGCTGTCCTGCATGGGTAAAGTTTGTGGAACAGTATTATCCCGATATGATAGAAAATCTTTCAAGCTGCCGTTCACCTCAGGGAATGTTCGGTTCTATAGCAAAAAAAATTCTTCCGGAAATGTACGGAATTAAAAAAGAAGATTTAGTGGTTGTTTCGGTAATGCCGTGCACAGCCAAAAAATTTGAAATAAAAAGGCCTGAACTTTCAACAGACGGAATACAGGATACGGATTTTGTTTTAACGACGCAGGAACTCGCAAGAATGATAGAAGAATCAGGGCTGACATTTTCAACTCTTGAACGTTCGGCGTTTGATATGCCTCTGGGTTTTAAAACAGGCGGCGGCGTAATATTTGGAAATTCCGGAGGAGTAACCGAAGCCGTTTTAAGAAATGTTCTTGCTAAAGCCGATTCAAACGAAGTGGATGAATTCAGTTTTGTAAGAGGAGAAGACGGAATAAGAGAAACTTCTGTCAAAGTAAACGGCAAAGATTTAAAAGTCGCCGTAGTGCACGGACTTGGCAACGCAAGAAAAGTAATAAGAGACATAAGAGCTACAAAAAAATATGACCTTATAGAAGTTATGGCATGCCCAGGCGGATGTATCGGAGGAGCGGGACAGCCTGTTTATAAAGATTTAGACGTAAGGAAAAAAAGAACGAAATGTCTTTATGAAAACGATAAGGTGCTTGAACTTCATAAGCCGCAGGACAATCCTTACGTTCAGAAATTATATAAAGATTTCCTCAAAGAACCGGGCAGCCACGAAGCGCATGAATGCCTGCATGCAAAACATACAAGCAGAAAGAGACTTGCCGAAAATCCTTTTACTATACATAAAGGAATTGACGAAAAGCATCTTAAGATAAATGTGTGTTTTGGAACAAGCTGCATGTTAAGAGGCTCTCAGAAACTTCTCAAGCAGATTTTGGAGCTTGTAGATAAAAAGGGCATAAAAGACACCGTTGAAGTACAGGCCTCATTTTGTTTTGAAAAATGCTCAAAAGGACCTGTTGTAAGAATAGGTTCAAAAGTAATAACAAAATGCACTGTCGAACTTGCCGAAAAGGCGATTGACGAAGAAATAAAAACAATAGCCTGACGGCATTTTTAAAAAAACAATATAATCCCGTTCTTTTTATAATATTCAAAAAGAACGGGATTTTTATTTTCATGGTTTAAATTTGCTAAAATCAAATAAAACAAAAGGAGTAAGCCTCTATAACCATTAATAAAATGAAAACAAATTCTAAAATAATTTTTTTGGCAATAGCCGCATTTTACGCAGCCGGAAATTTCATATGGTGGATATTAAATACTCCCGTTTATCCTTACGGATTCAGCACTCTTCATTTTTTGGATATTTTCAATTCTGATTATTTTTTTGACAACGCGCCGCTTTTAACATATATAACAAAATCAATGTTCGCCGTTTTCGGCAAAAAATATTTTGATTTAATCATAATTTTTATAAATTATATTTTCTTTTTAATCCCTTTGTATTTTATATATAAAATCGGAAAAGAATTAAAAGACAATGAAGCCGGAAATACGGCAATGATATTGTTTGCTCTTGTTCCGGCCGTATACGGCATGAGCAGACAGTACGGACATCATTATCACATAATGGCCGCGATAACGTTTAACATATACTGTCTGATAAAAACAAAATATTTTACAAACTTAAAATGGTCGTTGTTATACGGTATTTCCGCCGGGTTGGGGTTATTGGTAAAAGACGCTTTTATCGCTTTTTTTATCGTTCCGTTTATAGTCTCGGCGGCTAAGGCACTGAGAAATAATTCAGGAACCGCCGCTATAACAAATTTAACCGCGTCTCTTCTTGCTTTAATTCCCTTATCATTTTTACATTATGCAAGACCCGGAATAATAAAGAAAATTTTATATGAACCGTCAACCGAACCGGTAAACATGTCATTTGAAAACATAAGAGCAATAACGTTAGGTCTTTACGACGAATTGTTATCGCTACCGATATTTATACTGTTTGCCGCGGGAATATTCTGGTATATCAAAGAATATAAAAATAAATATAAATATTTATTGCTGCTGTGGTTTTTTATACCTTGGACCGTAATAACTTTGATGCCGCATCATAAACAGGCGGAATACGGAGCCGGTTTTATTCCCGCCATGATATTGATAGCCGCAATATACGTATCGAATCTGAAAAGCGTGCATTTAAAAAAAACCTTACTTGCAATTATTATAATTTTAGGAATTATGCAGTATATTGATTTTTCCTACCGCATAAATCTCGGTTTTTCAAGAATAAGCACGCGTTTAGCGGGCCCTGAAATAAGATATTACGCGAAATACGGCAGAAATATTATTTTTTATGATGCCAATACCGTGAAAAAACCGGAAACTATCGTTAACTGTCTGAAAAACTATAACGACGTACGCAATAAAAGAACAGTTTTTGTCGACGTAAATCTTGACGATATAAATTCAATAAATATAATAATGCGTTTAAACGGTTTAAATTTTACGATAATCAACGATTACGCCGGCTGCAGTGATATAAGCGGCGCCGATATAATAATCCGCGACGTTAATATTTCAACTCAAAATAAAATTGACTCTTTTATTCACAGAATCAACGAACGTAAATTTAAAAATAAAAATACGGATATACCCGATTTTATAAAAAATGAAACCGTTAAACTGAATGCCAGAGAAAAATACATAAAAGAATACTTTTATAAAGAGCAAACATTGGATTTTAAAGGAAAGAACGTCAATACCGTTATATTTATGCGGAAAAACGCAAATTCAGATTCAATCGACAAAAAATAAAGCGCCGGCGGCTCCCAGAAGCGTTCTGCTGTGCAGAGCTTGGTGGGCTAAACCACCGGCATAATATTTATAGTCCAAAAAATTAAAAACGTCAACCGTTTTTTAGGAGAGAAAATCAATGCTTAGCGTTTTTTCCGGTCTGCCCGCGGATAAACATAAAGATAAAAATTTAATTGAAAAATTTTCAAAATCGCACGGCAAAAAAATACTGTGCGGAACTTCAACAATAAAAACATACTGCAGAATATTAAATCTGACTCCGGAAATAACTATAAATTATACGGGTTTTCTGCCCGAGGCATATTATAAAATAGACGGAATCGCTCTGGCCTGCGAAGGGCTTATAACATTAAACGACTGTTATAAAAACTTATCGGGAAAACCGGTTAAAAACAAAAACGCTTTAATTTTATCAGACATATTAAAAGAAGAACCAGAAATTAATTTTATAATCGGAACCGCAAAAAATCCTGATTCGGACTTTTACAAATTAAAAAAACTTCTTCCAAGAGAAGAAATAATAAATAAAATAATAAACCTGCTTGACCGCGGTAAAAAAATAAGCGTTCTGAAAATTTAGTCCTGTTTTTTTGTTTTCCATCTTCTGTGAAACCAGAACCAATAGGAAGGGTATTCTTCTATCTGTTTTTGTAAAATTCTGCTGTATTCGGCCATAATCATTTCTATAGCCTTTTCTTCTTCAACGCCTTCCGGTTTTTTTATTTCAACCGGAACAGTTTTATATTTTCCGTCCGGTTTTCTTACGGCAAAAGCCGCAATTATGGGACATCCGCATCTTAAAGCAAAAGCAGCCGGCCCTTTTGCCGTTGAAGCAAGCCTTCCGAAAAACGGAACAAATACTCCCTGTCTTCCCGCGTCCTGATCTGCCAGGATGGCGACAAATTCGTTTCTTTTTAAAGCCCTTGAAACGGCTCTGAAAACAAGACTGTCTTTATATATCGTATTGAAACCTTTTATCGTTCTTGTTTCGTTCATAAGTTTGTCTACCATAGGATTTGACTGCTGCGCTACTATTACCGACGTCGGATATCTCTGCGCGAAGGATTTTGCAAGCAGTTCCCAGTTACCGAAATGGCCGGAAAGAAGCACCGCTCCTTTGCCCTGCTTTAATGATTCTTCCATAAGTTTAAAATCCGAATCTTCATACATATTTTTAATCTCTTCACCCGTCATCTTTCTGAAGAAAATAAATTCAACCACGGTAATCACAAACTGTCTGTAAACGTCCTTTGCTATTTTGAAAATTTCTTTGCGGTTTTTTGAAGGAAAAGCAATCGTGAGAGATTCTATGACGTGTTTTTTTCTCACCGGCACAAAATAAAAAGCAAATTCCGCGATCAATAATCCTATTTTTTTTGCGGCTTTGACCGGCATAAGATATAAAAAAAACATAACTGTTCTTAATGATATATACTCAATATAGTGTTTTATTTTTCTCATTTGTTGTTTTTCTTAAGCCTTATAAAAAGTTTAGCGATTATGCTTTCCTTGATTTCTATCGCTTTGTATCCGCATAACTCATGGCAGCAGAAACACGATATGCAGTTTTCTTCATTGATATATATTATACCTTTATCCGTTTTTATTATAGTTTTTGCCGGACATGATTTTAAACACTGACCGCATTTTACGCATTTATCCTCTTCTATAAACGGTTTTATCCATAAGAACCTGCCTATATATTTGCCGGCAAATCTGGCAAGGCTGACGGGAATCATATTTAAAATTTTTGTTATCGGCAGTTTTACCGCTTCAAAATTAAAGTTTGCAACGCCGTCACCTTTAAATTCAAATTTTTCGTAATCGGTATCTCCGTAATTCTTTAAAATTTTAATAAAGAAATTTTTTTTATAATTTTTTTCAATACATTGCGTAATATAAGTATCCAGCGCGACTGCGTCGGCCGCGGCG
The DNA here is from genome assembly GCA_018433245.1 of Candidatus Proruminimicrobium quisquiliarum. Taxonomy (GTDB): domain Bacteria; phylum Elusimicrobiota; class Endomicrobiia; order Endomicrobiales; family Endomicrobiaceae; genus Proruminimicrobium; species Proruminimicrobium quisquiliarum. Next base: position 52,099 of record JAHDRN010000013.1, on the reverse strand, counting down.
CATACAATATTGTATTTTCTTTTTATGCCTTTTGTGCTGGGTCCGTTTCCTTCAAGACCTTCAATGCCGTCGACAACCGTAAAAAGAATTTTATCTTTTAAAATCCCGTAAAGTTCGCCCAGCAAAAGACCGAAATCATACGGAGAAGGCGCCATTTTGTGATATTCTATTTTTCTTATGCCCGGCACGCATCCGTAAAAATTTTTTACTCCGCATGTAAGCCCCATAAACGTATGCGTTTTTAATTTCGGAACGTTTATTATTGCGTCAAAATCAAATACGGTTTTGGCTACGCTTATTGATTTAACGGTAGGATGTTTGACCGGCATTTCTTTTACTCCGGAAGTTTCAAAACTTACAAGGCGGATTCCGGCTTCGGCGGCAATTGACGTCATTTCCGTCTTTTCCCATACGTTTTCAATACCTTTTAAAATATTTCCGGGGCTGTCTCCTATAAAAGGAACCGCGCCTTTTGATTTAACTATTTGAACTATTGATTTTATAATTGCAGGATGTGTTGTTATTGCTTCATCGGGACGGTGATCGCTCAAAAGATTAGGCTTTATAAGAATCTTTGAGCCGGGTTTTATTTTATCCAATACGCCCAGAGAGTTGATTGCTTTAAAAACGGCTTTATCAACCGCAGTCTGTTCGTATGTATCGCAATAGATTGAAGATATTATAGTTTTAGACATACTAATATTATACTTAAAATTTTATTTTATAAAAAGAAAATATGCCGAATTTTTAGACTTTAAGATTTTAGATTTTGTTAGTTGTTGCAGTTGTGTAGTCGGTGACTGGCAATATTTTGTGCGAACTAAAAGTATTTCAAATCTTTTAAGACTTTAAGATTTTGAGCGAAACAAAATATCGCAAGAGCGTGGTGTACATGCCCGTGAGGGGTACATAAGCTCTTGCGATATAAAGTTGTAGCCAAAATATTAAAGTCTTTTTGCTTATTTAGGTTTTGATTCGAGTATCTGGTCTATTTCTTGTTCGCTCTCCCTGCTCATTCTGACCGATATTATTTTTGAAATACCCTGTTCTTCCATAGTCACGCCGTAAAGAACGTCCGCCATTTCCATTGTTCGTTTATTATGAGTAACAACCAAAAACTGTGTTTTTTGGGCAAATTCTTTTATGACGTTTATATATCTTCCTATATTTGCGTCGTCAAGAGGAGCGTCAACTTCGTCAAGTATGCAGAAAGGCGAAGGTTTTGTAAGAAAGAACGAGAAAAGAAGCGCAACGGCCGTAAGGGCTTTTTCCCCACCCGAACACTGAAGAATATTTTTAACGGCTTTTCCCGGAGGCTGCGCCGAAATATCAACGCCGGATTCAAGAAGATTGTTTTCATCGGTAAGCGTAAGATCCGCTTCTCCGCCGCCGAACAATTTTTTGTACTGTATTTTAAAATTTTCTCTGACAACGTCAAAAGTCTTTTTGAAATTTTCAACGGTAGTCTGATTTATCTTTTGTATAACTTCTTCAAGATCTTTTTTGGCTTTTATAAGGTCGTTCTGCTGCGTGACTATAAAATCGTATCTCTGCGAAAGCTGGTCGTATTCTTCCTGAGCGGCCATATTGACCTGACCCATATCTTCCATTTTTTTCTTTATTTTATCAATCGTCTCTCTGTCAACTTCAACGCCTAGATATTGGTCTTTAAGCTCTTCAAAAGTTTTTCCGTAAGATTCTCTTATTCTTGTTTCCAAAAAGTTTTTCTGCGTTATAAAACTTTTTTGGTCGCCTTCCATATTGCTTACTTCCTGCCTGAGAGCTTCCACTTTAATTTTTGTTTCGTGTATGACTATGTTTTTTGATTCTATGCTTGCTATAATTTCGTCTCTTTTTGATTTTACAAGCTGTAAAGCCGTTTCTTTTTCTATTATTTCATCGTTATATTTTCTGATATTCGCCGTTTCCTGTTCCTGAGAAGTTAAAATTTCCTGAAGAGAAAGTTCTATCTCGGCGATTCTGTTTGTTTTCTGAAGTATTTGCTCTTTTAAATTTGCGATATTGTCTTCTATATATTTTTTACCCTGCTGTCTGTTGTTTAAATCGCTTTCTCTCTGGGCGAATTTTGTTGAAACGGCCATATAAATATCGTGTTTTTCTTCTTCGGTATTTTTTAAAAGCCCGGCTTCGGTTTCGGTCGCCTGCAATATTTCTTCAAGACGTGATTTTTCAATTTCAATTTCAGCCAGGCTGTTGTCTATTTCGGTAAATTTTTCATTTACGGAATCGGCCAGCTGTTTTTTAGCGATTTGTTCGGACTGCAGCCTTTCAATTTCGCTGACGGTTTCGGCGATATTTGATTTTTTCTGTTCTATGGTTTCTTTAAAATATTCAATTCTTAACGCAACTTTTGTCTTTTCGTTTGAATTTGTCCTGTTGTCAAGATTTATATTAAGTTCTTTGTCTTCATGCACCGAAATTTCTTTATTAAGAACTTCAAGTTCCTGTCTTTTATTTTCAATGTCGTGGTTTAATTTCTTAATTTGCTCTTCAACTAAAACCGGTTTATCCGACAAATTTCTGCCGCCGCCGAAAACAGTCGCCTGCCCGTAGATTTTATCATCGTCAATATAAGTTCCGTAAGCTATAAATCTGCCTATTTTTTCGTTTTCTTTAGAGCAGTTTAACAATTTAAACAGCTCAGTACCTTTGGCAAATCCTGCGTTGGCGGTCTGTTCCTGAATTTCGGGCAATTTTTCCAAAACCAAGAACGTTAGTTTGTAAAGATTGTTTTCTTTAAGATATTTTACCGCGTCTTCGGCCTGCCTGAGCGTATCGCATATCAAATAATCAAGCTTATCGCCCAAAGCGACCGCCGCCGTTTCTATTTTATCTTCGTCCGGAGCGATAATTGAGCTTACTGTCGTCTTTGCAAAACCGGCGTCTATAACTGCTTTAATTGAAGCCGTTACCGGATCGCGCTGAGCCATTTCTTTGAGAGTGCTGATTCTTGCCTCAATTGCGGCTATATTCTGTTTCAGACTGCTTTCTTTTTCTTTTAAATTTGATATTTCCGTTTCTATATTTAAAACAATCTGTTTTGATTCTTCTTCTTTTTTCGTAAGTTCTTCAAGCTGGGCCTGAGTTTCGGCAAGCGCTTTGTTATCCGACTCTATCTCGTCGGTAGACGGCTGTATTTCCGATTTTAGTCTTTCAATCTGCCTTGTAAGCGAGCCTACTTCGGCGTTTGCTTCCGACTGTTCCTGATAAATGCTTGTTTTTGAATTTATTAAAATGTCTTTTTTCTGTTCAAGCTCGTATAATTTATCTCTTGTAAGATTTTCTTTGTTTTCAAGTTCGGCAAGTTTTTCTTTAAGAGCGTTGAAATCTTTTTCTTTTTCTTCAAATTCCGATTTTAAAGACGCGACTTCCTGTTCTATTCCGTCGTCGTTTGTATTAATCGTAAGAATATCGTTCTCATACTTTGAAATTTTTTCCTGCGACTCTTCTATTTCAGTTTTCAAACGGCCCTGTTCGTTTAAAAGTTCGGCGTCTTTCTGTCTTAAATTTTTTACTGCGCTGTCGGCGATCGTTATTGAACTTTTCAGCTGCGAATATTCGTTATTTAAGGAAACGTAATTATCATCGGTTTCTATCTGTGAAAGTCTCAATTCTTCAACTTCGGTTTCCATCTGGTTTAACAGCGTGTTTGCGGTTTCAAATTCTCTTATTTTCGGTTCAAGGTTTTTTTTAAGCTGCTCTATCTGTTCATAACCTCTTGCAAGATTATTGACGATATCCGCTATTTCGTATTTTGCCAGTTCTTCCTGATATTTTTTATACTGTTTGGCTTTCCTTGCCTGAACGTCAAGTTTCTTTATCTGATCCTCATAAATATTGAGAGAATCTTTAAGCCTTGCCATATCGGTTTCTATTTTTTCAAGCCTGTGAAGAGTCTCTTCCCTTCTTGCTTTATATTTTGCGACGCCGGCGACTTCTTCAAAAAACTCTCTTCTTATTTCAGGCGTAGCCATAACGAGCTCTTCAACTTTATTCTGTTCTATTATTGAATAGCCGCCGCTGCCGATACCCGTATCAAGAAACAAATCTCTTATGTCTTTGAGCCTGCATTGGTTTTTATTTATGAAATATTCGCTTTCGCCGCTTCTGAAAAGCCTTCTTGTTATTGCGACTTCCGAATAATCTATCGGGATTGTATTCTGCGAATTATCAAAAACGAGAGTAACTTCGGACATACCCGTAGCGGCTCTTGATTTTGTGCCGCTGAAAATAACGTCCTGCATAGCCTTGCTTCTCATTGACTTTGCCCTTTGTTCTCCCAAGCACCAGCGTATTGCGTCGGAAATATTTGATTTCCCGCAGCCGTTAGGCCCTATAATGGAAGAAACGCCCTGTTCAAACGTAAGAACAGTTCTGTCGGCAAATGATTTGAACCCGCAAAGCTCTAATTTTTTTAAATACATTATTATATTACCGAAACGGTTTATACGGATTATTCATAATCCTGTGGAGATAAACCGTCATAGACATTTTTTAATCTTTCCTGCAATGTTTGTTTTTTTGAAAAAACAGAAAAAATTATAACAAAAACAGATATTGAAAAAACCGCTATGGATATTAATTTAATCAAACTGCAAGATTCTTTATCCGTGTCGCAAGACATTATATTTAAATTACCTTACATTTTCTCACATCGGAAAGTTTTAAAATCTGTCCTTCGTTTGAAACGAGTCTTGCAGATATTTTAACATTTCCCGGTTTATAATATTTCCAGTCAAACCACCAGTATCCGGATGCAAACCTGCAAGGTTCCCATTCTGCGTCGTTAAAAGATATTTCAACGTATCCGTCCATTGATGCGCCTATTCTTATGACATATTCGCTGCTTGTGATGTTTTCTTTTTCACACGGATGATCAATAAGAACATAGGAATTAGAATTTGTGACAGTTTCTTTTACCTGTTCCTGTTTTTTAGGTTCCGGATTGCTTACGGCAGGTTTTTTTGCCGCAAATTTTTTAATTGATTTTGCAACAGATTTCTTCTTTTCTACTTCTTTTCCCGTTACTGCTGTTTTTACTGATTTTTTTACAGCCATTTTTTTCTCCTTCTCAAAACTTTTTTGACTATAATGGATTTTACAAACTTTTTATTATTAAATCAAGATTGAACTTTAAGCTATTGCTAAAACAACAAAAGTATTCTCATATTCCGGCATATTTAATTTACTGATTAAACAAATAACAAATTGATTGAAGCATTTATGAGATCATATTTTTTATTTTCTTAGGATTGAAATTTAACACTATCCTGCTTTTCCGCCAAACATTATAAATACCACAACATGGAAAATGAAAACACATTGAATATTTAATGCCATAAATAAATAACAATTTTTTACTTCTTTGCCAAAAATAGAAAAGAGATTTAATCATTATTGACAAAATAAGCAAAAACATATAGAATAACTTTCTAAGCCTGCAAAAAGCGGGTTGTATTATTTTTAAGGAGACAAAAGATGAGCGTGAGGATTCGTTTACAGAGAATCGGAAGACCTAAAAGACCTTACTACAGAGTGGTTGCCATAGACCAAAGAGCAAAAAGAAACGGAAAGCCTATAGAAATACTCGGGCAGTATGATCCGTTGCTTACGGAAAACAAACTTAACATTAAAATGGACAGGTTTGAATACTGGGTAAAAACCGGCGCGCAAGCTTCGGATACAGTTGCTTCTTTAGTAAAAAAACAACAACCTGCCGGATAAAAGCAGCCTGTTTAATTTTGGAGGACTAATGAAAGATTTGATTCTTTATATAGCAAAGGCTCTTGTTGACAATCCGGAACAGGTTGAGATAAACGAGGTTGCCGGAGAGAAATCAACAATATTGGAACTTAAAGTCGCCGAAAGCGACAGAGGAAAAATTATCGGAAAAGAAGGCAGAATAATAAAAGCCATAAGAATAATAGTAAATTCTGCATCAGCCAAACTTGACAAAAGAACAAATGTTGAAATAGTAGAGTAATATGACAGATTTGAAGTGGAAAATTAAAGATATATTGGGTTTTGAAGTTTACGACAATAAAAGCAACAAGCTGGGTCTTTTATCAGATGTTATGACGACCGGGGCAAATGATATTTGGGTGATAAAATCGCACGAAGAAGAACTTTTAATACCGGCGTTAAAAAGCATAGTTACGGAAGTAAATATTTTAAGAAAAAAAATATTCGTAACTTTGCCCGAGGGATATGAAAGCATGTACGGCTCAAAAATCAAAATTGACGATATTTTGGAATACGCCGGTTACATAGTATATGAAGATTGATATTCTGACTATATTCCCGAAAATGTTTGAAGGGCCTTTGACTTGCAGTCTTTTGGCAAAAGCCGCTGATAAGAAAATTTTAAACATAAGCTGTACGGATATAAGATCTTTTACAAAAGACAAACACAATAAAGTTGACGACAGACCTTTCGGCGGCGGTCCGGGAATGGTAATGAAACCCGAACCTGTTTACGAAGCGCTTAAAAGCGCCGGAGTAAAAAAACGGAACAATTTATATAAAAATCCGTTCAAAAAACCGCTTGTTATTTATATGAGCCCTCAGGGGAAAACATTAAAAACAGGCATCGTCAAAAAACTTGCAAAATACGAACATCTTGTTTTATTGTGCGGTCATTACGAAGGCATAGACGAAAGAATAATCGAATGGGTTGACGAAGAAATATCAATCGGCGATTATGTTTTAACGGGCGGCGAAATTCCCGCAATGGTTTTGATAGATTCCGTCGCAAGAATGCTGCCGGGCGTAGTTCAGGATAAATTATCGGTCCAACAGGATTCGTTTTACAACGGGTTTCTTGATTATCCGCATTATACAAGACCCGCGGAATTTAAAAAAATGAAAGTTCCCGAAGTTTTATTGTCGGGGAACCATTCTGATATAGAAAAATGGCGTAAAGAACAGGCTTTGGAAAGAACTAAAAAAAGAAGACCTGACTTATTAAAATAATAGAGGAGCAGCAAAATGTCACTTATAGCACATGTAGAAGCCAGTCAGAAAAAAGACGTAAAGGTACAGTTTAAATCCGGCGACACGGTAAAAGTTCATTTCAAAGTTGTTGAAGGCGGAAATGAAAGAATACAGATTTTTGAAGGCGTCGTAATTCAGAGAAAAGGTTCCGGTCTTTCGGAAACTTTCACGGTAAGAAAGATATCTTTCGGCATAGGTGTTGAAAGAATATTCCCTATTCATTCGCCGAGAATTAATAAAATAACAGTTGTAAAAACCGGTAAAGTAAGAAGAGCAAAACTTTATTACCTTAGAAATCTTTCAGGAAAAGCTGCAAGAATTTCAGAAATGCAGGCAAAACAACAGGAAGAAGCGGCAGCGGCGGAACAGGCGCCGGCGGCAATACAGTAAACGGGAAATATTATTTTTCTTTTTGACAAATTATATTACGATAAAGGACTCAGTTTTGTCTCGGGAGTTGACGAGGCAGGGCGGGGTCCTTTAGCAGGTCCGGTCGTAGCGGCGGCAGTTATACTTCCAAAAGGCACCAGCATTGACGGCGTAAACGATTCAAAAAAACTTACCGAAAAAAAAAGAAACGAACTGTTTGAAATCATAACACAAAAAGCGGCGGCTTACGGCATAGCAACCGTTGACAATAAAATTATTGACAGAATAAATATTTTAGAAGCAACTTTTCTTGCCATGAGAAACGCCGTATCAAGCCTTAAAATTAAACCCGAAGTAATTCTTGTCGACGGCAATCATAAAATTCCTGATTTAGATATAAATCAGGAAGCTATTGTTGACGGAGACGCAAAAAGCGCATGCATCGCCTGCGCGTCAATACTTGCAAAAGTTACAAGAGACAGACTGATGTACCAATACGCCAAAGAATTCCCTCAGTATTTGTTTGAAGACCATAAAGGATACGGCACAAAAAAACATATCGCATGCATTAAACAATACGGTCCATGCGAAATACACAGAAAAACTTTTGCTCCCGTAAAAGATTTTATAAAACCGTCATAACTTATTTAATTTATGTTAAAAACGGATATAGGCAAAAACTATGAACAAGCCGCGGTTCAATATCTAAAAAAATCGGGCTATAAAATAATAGGACAAAATTACCGTTTAAAAATCGGTGAAATTGATATTATAGCCAAAGACAAAAAAACTCTCGTTTTTGTTGAAGTAAAATACAGACAGTCAAAAGAGTTCGGAACACCCGCGGAATTTGTAACGATTCAAAAACAAAATAAAATCATAAAAACGGCGTTGTTCTACTTAAAACAAAACAATATTGAAAGCGACTTTCGTTTTGACGTAGTTTCAATATGCGGCGCTGAAACCGAACACATCAAAAACGCCTTCTCCCCCAAAACATCAAAGTATTATTTTTAAGATTATTATTGAAAAACTTTAAGATTTTTAGCCTAAATGAAGAAACTCAAGAGCGGATTGAAAAACTTTAAGATTCGGCAATAAAATAAAAAAGTCCTAAGAAAAATCTTAGAACTTTTTTGTCTTTTAAAGGCTTCAAAGTTTAAGCCGAAACGAAGTATTTTCAAAACGAAGTTTACGGTAAAAAAGCGTAAGCGATTGGTAAATAAGTTTTGAAAATACAAAGTTGCAGGCGAAAATTTGAAGCCGCTATAATGTTATGCTAAGCGGGTAATAACTTCATCCAGGTTCGCCCCCGCCGGCACCATCGGCAAAACATTCTCTTCTCTGTCAACCATAAATTCAACTAAATATACTCCGTCAAACGCCAGAGCTTTTTTTATTTCATTTTCAACATCTTTTGAATCTGTTACTCTTACGGCATGAGCGCTGTAAGCCTCGGCGACTTTAACAAAATCAGGTATATAAACCGGACAATTTTTGTTGGGAGTATTGCATATTTCCGGACAATCTTTAGACTTATTCAAACAAGTATGAGAATATCTCTTGCCGTAAAACATTTCCTGCCATTGCCTTACCATACCGAGATACTGATTATTCAAAATAAATATTTTTACGTTTATCCCGTAAAGAGCAGCCGTTGCAAGCTCCTGTATATTCATCTGAAATGAACCGTCACCTGCTATAACAACAACTTCTTTTTTAGGACATGCTATCTTGGCGCCGATACCTGCAGGAAAACCGAATCCCATCGTACCAAGTCCGCCGGAACTTAAAAAATTCCTTGAAGCAGACGCTTTGTAATACTGTGCCGCCCACATCTGATGCTGCCCTACTTCCGTTACTACGATTGCATTTCCTTTCGTAATTTCGGACAGTTTTTCAATTATATACTGCGGTTTTAATCCTTTTGAATTATCATACTGTAAAGGAACTTCCTGTTTCCATTTTGCAATATCGGCCAGCCATTGTTTATTTTCTTTATTTTCAACCGTTTTGTTTAATTCCGTAAGAATCGTTTTCGCATCGCCTACAACCGGAATATCAACATCAACTATTTTAGAAATTGAAGTAGGATCAATATCAATATGTACGATTTTTGCATTTGGAGCAAAACCACATACTTTGCCCGTGCATCTGTCGTCAAATCTTGAACCTACGCTTATAATCAAATCGCTGCTTTGCATCGCCATATTCGCGCAATATGTTCCGTGCATTCCAAGCATTCCGAGATTAAGTTTTTCATCTCCCTGAAAAGCTCCCAGAGCAAGCAGCGTTGACGTTACAGGTATATTTGCTTTTTTTGCAAGCTCCATAATTTCAGCCTGCGCATTTGAGCTTATAACTCCTCCGCCTATATACAGAATAGGTTTTTTGCTTGCATTTATGGCGTCTGATGCTTTTTTTATCTGACCTTTATGACCTTCATAGTTAGGCTTATATGAGCGGATCTCAACTACATCTTCCCATACAAATTTACATTTCGCCCTTTGAACATCAACAGGAATATCAACTAAAACCGGTCCGGGTCTTCCTGTTTTTGCGATATGAAAAGCCTGTCTGATTGTTTTTGCAAGTTCTCTAACGTCTTTGACCAAAAAATTATGTTTTGTTACAGGTCTGGTTATTCCGGTAGTATCTGCCTCCTGAAAAGCGTCGTTTCCTATCAAAGAAGTCGCAACCTGTCCGGTAAAAGCAACCATAGGAATTGAATCCATGTAAGCGGTCGCAAGACCGGTAACGATATTTGTGGCTCCCGGCCCCGAAGTCGCAAGACAAACGCCGGTTTTTCCGGTTGCCCTTGCAAAGCCGTCTGCCATATGGGAAGCGCCCTGTTCGTGTTTAGCCAACACAAATTTTAATTTTGAAGCGTGTATTTTATCAAAAATGGGAAGCAGCGCTCCGCCGGGAAGGCCGAACACGACTTCAACATTTTCTCTTAATAAACTTTCAACAAAAATTTCCGAACCCGTCATTTCTTTCATCTTTCTACCTCTGGACAAAAATTCTTAATACTCCATTGTATCATTGCATACTTGGAAATTATACCATTTTTAACAATTCAAGCCAATATGAATATTAAAATTTATTACGTATATAAATTTATTGAAAAAAAAAAGATTATTTTGTAATATCATTCTCAGTAAAAATTAAAAAAACTATATGAAAACCAAAATCCATTTTTATCTGCTTTGTACTTTGTTTTTTATTTCCTGCGGATGTTCAACAAATAAACAGGACGAAGTCCTGACTGAACAGCCCGCTGCCTTAACAAAACAAAATATGTTTCCGATGCATGAAATCCAAACTGTGCTTTTCAATTATGGAGATGTTTTTATCAATACTTTTAAACAGACTCGTCTGACGGAACAAGATGTTTCTCTTATTCTGCAAAATCTCGGAAAATTAATAGACGTAAACAAATGCAAACCCAACGATTATTATGAAATAACGTATTCCGATTCCAGCTGGACGGATTTTAATTATTTCCCGCAGGACATCTGCTATTATTCGTTAAAAAAATCAAGCGATAACACCGTAACCTGCGATAAAATAGATTTGCAGACGTCAAAACAAACGATTAGCGCTTCCGGAACGATAGAAAATTCGCTTTGGGAAGCAATGTCTCTGCAAAAAATAAAACCCGACGCCATAATGGCTTTTGCAGATATCTTCGCTTCAAAGATAGACTTTGTAACCGAAGTAAGAAAAGGAGATACCTTTAAAATAATTTATGAAGTGGACATCGTTGAAAAAACGCATACGATAATATCGTCAAAAATTTTAGCGGGTCAATATACCATGGGAACAAGTTCGTATACCGCTATTCTTTATAAAAATTTAAAAGGCAACGAAGCTTATTTTGACGAAAACGGCCAGTCAATGAAAAAAGTATTTTTAAAAGCTCCTTTGCAGTTTACGCGCATAAGTTCTTTTTTCAGCAAAAAAAGATATCATCCGATTTTAAAATATTACAGACCGCATGAAGGCATAGATTACGCCGCTCCCTCGGGAACTCCCGTTTCGGCAGTAGCAGACGGAACCGTCAAAAAAGCGCAAAGATCCGGCGGATACGGCAATTTAATAATCATAAGACATCCGAACGGTTATGAAACTTATTACGGACATCTTTCAAGATACGCCAAAGGTATTAAAAGAGGAGCTAAAATAAAACAAGGTCAGCTTATAGGATATGTCGGAATGACAGGCACCGCAACCGGACCGCATCTTGATTTCAGAATTAAAAGAAACGGTAAATTTTTTAATTTCATTAAAATGAAAACTCCTCCGTCTGTTACTTTAAGCGGACAGGATAAAGAATTGTTTGAATTACGTAAAAAAATTGAATTGGCAGACCTTGATAAAATAAAGATTGAACAGCCCGTTCCGGAAGTAAAAAAATCAACAAACACTCTGAAATAAAAGCAGAAGCTCAGAAGCCGGGATGTTTGGAAGCTTGGAAGCTTAGCAACAACAAAATTCCCGACAAAAATCTTTTGCCGTTGTCGTTTTAGATTTTATAGTTTGGTGCGAAGTGAAGCAATTTCAGGGCGCGGTGTACAAAAAATTGTCGTAAGAGACTTCAAAGTTTCAGCCGAAATGAAGTATTTTCAAAACGAAGTTTACATCTCTCAAATAATTTTTTATTGTCTTTTTTTAGGTTTTATAGTTTGGTGCGAAGTGAAACAATTTCAAGGCGCGGTGTACGGAAGTGAAGCGGAGCGAACAGTACATAAGACTTGAAATTGCAAAACTGCAGCCCAAAATATAAAACCGTTATTATGAACGGGGATGATATTTGGTATGTTGTTCTTTCAGATATTCTTTTGAAACATGCGTATATATCTGGGTAGTCGATATCGAACTGTGCCCTAACATCTCCTGAACAAATCTTATATCCGCACCTGCCGCCAAAAGATGGGTGGCAAACGAATGCCTTAAAGTATGCGGTTTTACTTTTTGAACCAAGCCGGCTTTAACGGCTGCGTTTTTTAACTGGCGCCAAAATTCAACTCTTGAAATCCCTTTCCCGAGTCTTGTTAAAAAAACTGTTTCGGTATTTTTATCTTTTCTTATTTTTAAATATCTCTTAATATATTGTTTTGCCGTTTCGCCGAACGGGATAAGCCTTTCTTTTTTGCCTTTGCCCATAATTCTTATGAATTTTTCATTTATGTTGATATCGGGAAATTTAAGATTTATAAGTTCAGACACTCTTAAACCCGTTGCGTACAATAATTCAAGCATAGCCCTGTTTCTTACCGACAAATCATCCGAATCATTGACGGAGTTGAGCAATTTGTCAACTTCCTGCTTATTTAAAACATCAGGAAGATTTACGGGTATTTTAGGCACCGTCAAATATACGGTGGGATCGGTTTTTATAATATCTTCGGAAATTAAAAATTTATAATACTGCCTGACGGATTCAATCATGCGGTATATGCTTCTTGCTTTGAGTTTTTTATCAGTTTTAAGATACCATAAAAAATTCGTTATTTCTTCATGCGTAAGATTTTCCGGAGGAATGTTTTTATTCTGCAAATATTGTAAAAATATACGCAGATCGCTCTTATACGAAAGTGCCGTATTTTTTGACAAACCTTTTTCTATCAGTATATAACCGATAAAATCTTCAAGCTTTTCATTTGCCATATAAAAATCCCGTATATTTTTGTTGATTTTTAAAATAACCGGTTAAGCGGTCGGCATAGTCTATCTCAAATATATATTTTTGGCAAGTTCATTGCCTATTGTCGTAAAAGTTCCGTGTCCGGCAAAAACTTCGGTGTCTTTATCAAGTTTTTTCAGTTTTTCCAGCGACTTCTTCATCATTGACATGCTGCCGGTAGGAAAATCCGTTCTGCCTATTGAGCCTGTAAACAGCGTGTCTCCGGAAAAAAGCCATTTACCGGCGGCGATGCATACCGAACCGAGAGTATGGCCCGGCGTATGTATAACCGAATAACTGCAAAAACTTGCTTTATATTCTTTTTCCTGAAGCAAAATTTCGGCGTTTTTTATTTTGACGTCGCGCTCCGTCATAACGGATGCATTTTTATAAGGATCTGACAGTAACGGAACTTCAAGTTCATGTATAGCAAGCGGAATTTTGTATTTTTCTCTTATTATGTCATCTGCGGCGATATGGTCAAAATGTCCATGCGTATTTATCAACAGTTCCGGTCTTAAATCAAGCGTGGTAACTTTGTCAATAACGGCCTGCGCATCTTCGCCGGCGTCTATAATTATACATCCTTTCGTAAATTCATTATAAATCAAAAAACAATTAGTTTCTATAACTCCCATTGAAATAATATGAGATCTTTGTATAGTCATCATTTCTGGCTGTCCCTGAAAACATCCTTATGCTGCAAAATATAATTTATTCCGGAATAAACGGTTAAAATCGTAACCACAAACATCAGCCAGTAAGGAAGATTTATCAGCAGCCATCCTAAAATATACTGCCATCCGTCCGACATTTCCAGTAAATCATACTGCGTTAATTTTAAAAATTTAGCGGTTCCGGCTTCAGCAACCAAAATCACCAATATAGTTATTATCGCCGTTATCTGCGAAGTTGTTTTAAATTTTCCGAATATGCTTGCCGGAATAATGACATTTTTTGAAGCGCCCAGCGACCTGAGACCCGTTATAATAAATTCTCTTGCAATTATAGTTATAACCATCCATGCCGGAATTCGCAATTCCGGGATAGCGACAAAAGAAACGAAAGCCGATGTTACCAAAAGTTTATCCGCAAGCGGATCAAGAAAAATACCGAAAGTCGTTATTGTATTCTGCTGCCTTGCTATAACGCCGTCATAATAATCGGTAATTGAAGCGCCGATAAAAATCAGTAAAGCAAAAATACTCGTCCAAAAAGTATCTATCGCCATAAACACAACAAATACCGGAACAAGAATAATTCTCAATAAAGTAAGTCTGTTCGCCAAATTCATAACAAATTTAAACCTTTTAATATTTACTTAGTATCCAGTTTTCCTATTATATCATAATCTTTAACGCCGGAAACAATTATTTTTTTAAATTCTCCGGTTTTTATATTATTTGATTTTAAATCAAAAATAAAATTATTGTCAATTTCCGGAGCCTGAAAATTCGCCCGGCCGGACGCCTTTTTGCCGTTTATGTTTTCAATTAAAACTTCAAAAGTTTTTCCGATTTTATTTTTATTGTTTTTTAAAACGTTTTCAAACTGCAGCGAAGCTATTGTCTGTTTTCTTTTTTCAATTAATCCGTCGTTTATCTTATTTTTCATTGTATAAGATTTTGCGTCTTTCTGGTCGCTATAGCCGAATACTCCGACGTGTTCAAAATGATTTTCTTTTATAAAATCCGCAAGTTCTTTAAAATCGCTTTCCGTTTCGGAAGGAAAACCGGTAATGACAGATGTTCTTAAAACAATACCGGGATATCGCTTTTTTATATTTTCAACGACTTCTCTCGTATTTAAAGGTCTTGCCATATTTTTTAAAACTTTTTTTGAAATATGCTGGACGGGAATATCAATATACTTGCATATATTGCCTCTTTGGCTTATAACATCCAATAATTTTCTGTTGATGCCGGAAGGATAGGCGTAAAGAAGCCTTATCCATTTTAAATCTTTGATTTTGGAAAGATTATCCATTAACTTATATAAATAAAACTCTCCGTAAATATCAACGCCGTAACTTGTCGTATCCTGAGCGATAATATTTATTTCTTTTATTCCGCAGCCGGCAAGAGCTTTTGCTTCATTTACTATTGAATTTATACTCCTGCTGCGGTACTTTCCTCTTAGTTTAGGAATAATGCAAAAACTGCATCTGTGGCCGCAGCCTTCGGATATTTTGATATACGTTGACGGCAGACTGCTTGACAGAACTCTTCTTCTTGAATCGTTCATGCCGCCGGCAGTTTCTGTTTTGGCAAAAAAAACGTCCTTTTGTATAAGTTTGACTATATTCGAAAAATTACCGGTTCCGACATATCCGTCAATAAAAGGATATTTTTTTAATAAATCGTCTTTTACAAGCTGCGGCAGGCATCCGGAAACAAAGATTTTCAACTCTTTCTTTTTTGCCTTAATGCCGCCGGCGTATTTAATACAGTTTTCGGATTCAATCTGAGCGTCATGTATAAAAGCGCATGTGTGGATTACTATTACGCCGCTTTCAAAAATGTTATTTGTAAGTTCAAATCCGTTTTTAATAAAAATGCCCGCGACAGATTCGGACTCTACGGTATTTTTGGAACAGCCTAATGTGATGATTGAAATTTTCCGGTTACTCAATGGCGTTTTCTTCTGTTTTCTTCAAAATTATGCTGTTGACTTTGTTTTTACTTGCACCGGAGGTTATGTCAACTTTTTTATCGTTGAAATAGACGGCGGCGTTTAAAACATTGCCGATTTTTACGGCAAAACCATTATCCGCCGAGAATGTCTTATTTTCGTCTTTGTTTACAATGCCTTCAAATACTTTCTTATTATCCGCTTCTATGCTGACCCAAACACTTCCGGACGCATCTAAGGACAGCTTTTGTTTCCGGGGTTCGGCCGGAATTTCAGGCTTTGGCGCAATCGCAGCAGATGAAATTTTTACGTCTTCAAGATACTCAGCCGGCGAAGTCTTCGGCTGTTTCAATAAAAATTCAAATACGATAAGAGCGGCGCACATAACGGCCGCAAAAACCAAAGTAATTATCAGTTTTTTTTGCTGTTTTTGATTTATAGCGTTATTTTTTATCTGCTCTTTAATTTCATTTTTATATTCTTCTTTCTTTGCCGATTCGTACTTTTCAAGCAGTTCGTCGGCTTTTAAATCAAGACATTTTGCGTAATTTTTTAAAAAGTTTTTATAGTAAAGCTCAGCCGGAAACGCTTTAACATCGTCATTTTCCAAAGCGGTGATATAAGCTTCTTTGATTTTTGTGCTTTTATGAACTTCGCCGATTGACAGCTTTTTGCTTTCTCTGGCTTTTTTTAAAATTCCGCCGATCTCTTTCATCAATGTTGTTCCTTTATAATTCCACTATTTCAACGTCTTTGGGACAGTCAAACCGGAAAATTCCGTCGCTTAATCCGGTATTTAATTTATAATTTAACAGTTTAACTTCTGACTTAAAATTGTCGTTTTCAAAAACGGCGCTGTTTACCAAAAATGTTTTTACGCCAACATTTAAATATAATTTCCAGGTCTGCTTTTCGCTTACTGATTTTACAAGAAGGCAGTATTCCTGATCCGTCTGCAAAATCAAGCTGACAGTATATTCTTTCTTATCGCGCTTATAATTTTTGCTGAAATTGATTGCGGTTGCAAGCACAATGTCGTTTTCAAGGATATCTTTCCATTTGTCAACCAAAGCCTGTTTATTTTCCGGAATGTATGTTATCATCTTTTTGCCGTCAATATAAACGTACTGCCGTTTTGGAAGCCGCTGAAACATATAAATATTTTGCCCTTTAATTTTTATTTCGCCTCTGCTTGACTGTTTCTCGCCTGTTGAAAAATAAGTTATCGTCTGGGTATATTCAAGCCCTGCGTCAACGATCGTATTTTCAGTTTTTTCCATAGATTTAATGACTTTTGCGGCAAGCGGGCTTGTTTCGCGCGCAAAAACAAAAACGGCTGAAAAAATTCCGATTAAAAACGCAAAAAATATTTTTTTCATAACGTACCTCATTGGTTTGATAAAATATATTCTTCTATTTTAGCAAAATTTATTTCCCATCTGTTGGTGCCTTCCGGCTTTGAGATAAATTCTTTCATTTCCAAAACGCTTAATATGTTCGTAGCCCTTGCCGAAGATCCGAAATTCGCTTTTAATAAATCCTGCGATACTCTTCTTCTTTCCAAAATCAATTTTAAGGCCGGTATTAAATCTTTATTGGCCTTATCTTCCATAGTGGCGACAGAGCTTGCGCTTGTTTCAACGATAATCGGCTCATATATTCTCGGAAACTCCTGTTCAGAAATAAATTTTACCACATTTGAAGCCTCTTTTGTCGATACAAAAGCGCCCTGAAGCCTTACCGGTCTTGATTCCGACGGAGTTAAAAACAGCATATCACCCTTGCCTATTAAATCCTCGGCGCCTATTGTGTCAAGTATAACTCTTGAATCTATATTTGAAGTAGTCTGAAACGCAATTCTTGCCGGGAAATTCGCTTTTATAACGCCGGTAATAACGTTTGTTGACGGCCTCTGCGTTGCCAGCACCAAATGAATGCCGACGGCTCTGGCCATCTGCGCAAGACGCTGTATTGAATCTTCAATTTCTTTTGCCGCAACAAGCATCAAATCGGCCAATTCGTCTATTATAACCACAATAAAATAATCTTTTTCTTCTTCGCCTGTTTCCGACATTTTCTTATTAAAATCATCTATGTTTCTGACTACGTGCTTTGCGTATTTTTCATATCTTGCTTCCATTATTGAAACAAGCCTTTTAAGAGCAGCAGCGGCAGTTCTGGGCTGCGTAATGACTTTTGCGTCTTCGGCCATACAGCACGGATCGTACAAATGTGGAATATCCTGATAAACCGTCATTTCAACTCTTTTCGGATCTATCAGCATAAATTTAACTTCATCAGGCCTTGCTTTATATAAAATTGATAAAATAATACTGTGTATCCCTACCGATTTTCCCGAACCTGTCGCGCCTGCCACAAGCAAATGCGGCATTTTACCCAAATCGGAGACGTATCCTTTGCCTTCCGTAGTCGTTCCGAGCGCCAATGTCAAAAGCGATTTTGAAGATATAAATTCTTCCGTTTCAAGTATGCTCTTTAAAGAAACGAGCGATGATTTAGGATTAGGAATTTCTATTCCGACCGCTGATTTTTCCGGAACCGGAACTATTCTTGTCGCGGACGTTTTCATCGCAAGCGAAATATTATCGGATAAATTTAAAACGGACTGTATTTTTATGCCGGGCGCCAAAATAATGTCATAACGCGTAATTACGGGACCGGGAATAATATCTTTGACGGAACATTCTATATTAAAATCTGCCAGCGTTTGCCTCAATCTTTCTGCTCTTTCCTGAAGAGCCTCTTCGCTTAATATGACGTTTACGTCGCCGCCGCTTCTTAAAAGGTCAAGACCGGGAAGTTTATAAGCAAAACCTTTGCTGTCTATCTTTTCTTTTGGCGGCTCTTTTTGTTCTAAGACGGGTTTTTGTTTTTTTTCTGTTATTTCCGTATCAACTATATTAGGTTTTTGCTGCTGCGGTTCTTCTTTTTTTATTTCTTTCGGTTTTTCATTTTTAATTATTCTTGCTTTTTCTTTCTGTTTTTCAAGTCTTGCCGCTCTCCAGTTTTTTATGTCTTCAATAAGAGAAAACCAGAAGTACGCTATCATCTTTCTTGTTGAAAGCCTTAAAATTCTGGTTATCAAAAAAACCAGAACAAGAATTATGACCAAAATTGAAATATATAACCCGAAAAATTTAGTAAAAAAAGGCTCTAAAACACTGCCGGTCCAGCCGCCGTTTACGCGAAAATAAACTTTCAGCAATTCAAATAAAACGGAAAATAAAACGACGGTAAAAACCGAAAAAGCAAGGTCAAGCCTTGTTCTTAACTGAAGAGAAATACGAAAATATAATATTGCAAACCACAAAAAAAGAGGAGGTATAACGTAAGCTCCGTTTCCGAAAAGATTTATCATTATATTGTAAAGCGCCTGACCGGCCATTCCGGTATTTTTTGCCGAAACGAGGCAATAAAGCAAAAAAAATGACAAGAACGCGCATACGGTTCCCATCAATAAACGGTTTGTGTTTTGAGATTTTGAACTTGCCATAACTTAACCCTCAGATCAACGGAAGTTTAGCAGGTTGAAAACTTAGAAGTTAAATTTCTATTGTTTCTTTTTTATTTAATTTCCTGCTATTTAACCTCTTAATAACAAAATCAGTCTCTTATGAGACTGATTTTATATGTATATTCGTGCGGTATTATCGCGACTTTGTTTTCCCTTGAAAGCCATCCGAGCGCCAAATAAAGCATGGTGTTGGACAATCCGAGCTGCGCTTTTATTTGTATCGGAGTAGACTCTCCGCCGACAGAATCAAGATATCTCCAGATTTGACCGGCGACGTTTCCTATAATATCCACCATGTTATGACGTACTCCTTAAAAATTATAATTTCTCTATAATAAACAGGTCCTGGTCTCTTTCAACCGGTTTTCCGTTTTCAACAAGAATATTTACTATTTTCATCTTTTCGGTAGCTTTGATTTCATTCATAACTTTCATCGCTTCAACAATGCAAAGCGTTTTACCCGCATCAACGACATCCCCTTCTTTTACAAACATCGGAGACGCCGGAGACGGCGCTCTGTAAAACATACCGGTAATCGGAGACTTTTTTGTAAATCCGGTTATAACGGGATTTTTTTGTTCCGAAAAGGCCTGCTCCGCCTGAAAAGCGGAATCGTTTGAGCCCGCACCCGCCGCCTGAATAACATGACGGACCGCATTGTGACCTTTTCTTCTTATATGCAGTTTCAAATCGGGAGATTTTATTTCCAATTCTTCAACTTTTTCTTCCTGCATAATCTCATACAGAGATTTAACCTGCTCCTGCAGTTTGATGTCTTTTTCTGGACTTGGCATACGGATTCCTCAATTATATAGTTTTGCTTAAATTGATACGACCCTGTTTGTCAATTTCATCTACTTTTACCACTATTTCTTCGCCTTCCGATACTACGTCTTCAACTTTTTTAACGTGTCCTTTGGCAAGTTTTGAAATATGAACCAGACCTTCTTTGCCCGGCAGTATTTCAACAAATGCTCCGAACGCCATTATTTTTGTTACTTTGCCTTTATATGTTTTTCCGACTTCAACTTCGGCGGTCAATCCTTCAACCATATTTTTTGCGCATTCAAGAGAAGATGAACTGTCTGAAGAAATATAAACCGTTCCGTCTTCTTCAATATCTATTTTCGCGCCGGTGCTTTCCTGAATATTTCTTATATTTTTGCCTCCGGGGCCTATTAATCCGCCGATTTTATTCTGCGGAATAACTATCGTAACCATTCTCGGAGCATATTGTGACAAATCTTTTCTCGGTTCGGTAATAGCCGCTTCCATTTTTCCTAAAATTTCAAGTCTTCCTATTCTGGCCTGCTCAAGAGCTTTCGCCATAATTTCTGTTGTAAGACCGGCTATTTTAATATCCATCTGCAAAGCAGTTATTCCTTTTTTCGTACCTACGACTTTAAAGTCCATATCGCCCAGATGATCTTCCATACCCATAATATCGGTCAAAATAACGTAATTGTCGCCTTCTTTCATAAGGCCCATTGCGATACCGGCGCATGCGGATTTTACAGGCACGCCTGCGTCAAACAACGCAAGGCATCCGCCGCAAACCGACGCCATTGAAGACGAACCGTTTGATTCCAATATATCGGATACTATTCTTATTGTGTAAGAAAAATCTTTTTCGGAAGGCAAAATAGCGCTCAATCCTCTTCTTGCAAGCGCTCCGTGACCTATTTCTCTTCTTCCGGGACCTCTGTCAGGTTTTGGTTCGCCGGTTGCAAAACCGGGGAAATTATAATTAAGCATAAATCTTTCTTTATATTCGCCGGTCAATTCATCCATAATCTGCATATCGCCCGGAGTTCCAAGAGTTACGGAAGCCAACGCCTGAGTCTGACCTCTTGTAAATACGGCAGATCCGTGCGCTCTCGGCAAATATCCGACTTCACATGTTATCGGTCTGATTTCAGTAAGAGTTCTTCCGTCAGTTCTTACATTTTTTGTAAGAACCAGTTCTCTTGCCTGTTTGTAGAAAACATTTTCCATTATAAAATCAATATCTTTTGATTTTTCAGGATATTTTTCAGACAGTCTTGCCTGCAAATCCTGCTTAAAAGACGCCCATGCGCTGTCTCTTGTCGCTTTATCTTTTATAGTTACGAATTCTTTTGCTTTAGGAATTGTTTCCGATTCAACTTCAGAAATCAGACTTGAGTCTATTACCGGCTCTGTTACGGCTATTTTTTCTTTTGAAGGAAGCGCCTTTATGAAATTACATATTTTGGCTATTTCTTCTTTTGCAATATTTAAAGCTTCTATCATTTCTGCTTCGGATAATTCGCCGGCTCCCGCTTCTACCATTGTGATAGCTTCATCTGTTCCGCCGACTATCAAATCCAAATCGCCCGCTTCCTGTTCTTCCAAAGTAGGATTAACTACAAATTTACCGTCAACTCTTCCTATTCTTACGGCTCCTACCGGTTTTGCAATAGGAATATTTGAAACATGAAGCGCTACCGAAGTAGCTATTATGCTTATAATATCGGTATCGTTTACGCCGTCATGGGACAATACTATGTTTGATATCTGAGTGTCGTTTCTCCAATATTCCGAAAAAAGAGGTCTGATTGTTCTGTCTATCAGTCTGCTGACCAATATTTCGCTGTCTCTTGCTTTTGTTTCTCTTTTGAAAAAACCGCCCGGTATTTTACCTGCAGCGTACCCTCTTTCTCTGTAATCTACGGTAAGCGGCATAAAATCCGTACCTTCTTTAGGCACAGACGCAGCAACGGCGTTTGCCATTACCATAGTGTCTCCGACTCTTACAACGCAAGATCCGTTTGCCTGTTTTGCAAGCTTTCCTGATTCAATAAGAATCTCTTTGCCCGCAACATTCAATGATGTTTTGATTATTTCCATTTTGACTCCTGTTTGTCCGTCTATAAACATCACACAAAAGATCCAGAAAACCACATGCCGAAGCATGAGATTCTTTGCATCCTTTGTGTTTATGACGAACTGTTTTATTTTCTCAAATCAAGTTTTTTTAATATTTCTTGATAAGTTTCTTTTTTAGTTCTTTTCAAATAATCTAAAAGACTTCTTCTTTGTCCGATCATCTTTAAAAATCCTATTCTTGAAGCAAAATCCTTAGGGAATTTTTTGAAATGATCCGCCAAATAGTTAATTCTTGTAGTTAACAATGCGATTTGAACCTCAGGCGAACCCGTGTCGGTCGCATGCGTTTTAAATTTTTCCACAACTTCTTTCTTTTGTAATACCATCGTACTGCTCCCCCGTATTTTTTACTTGTTTGCTTTTTCCAAACTGAACGATTATTTTATCAAATTATTTGCCTTATGTAAATATCTGTGTAAAATATATTATTTTTTGTATAATAGTTTTTCAAATGAAATTAATAACAAAAATTTTTATATGTATTTTGTCTTTTATCCTATTATCATTAACTCTGTTACATTTTGCATTGGTTTATATTTTACCTATTGATGATGTAAAAAACAAGATTATTACAATAATTGAAAAAAATACGAATGCTTCTGTAAGCATAAATAAAATTTCGGCAAGTTTGCTTGATTTTTCGCTTAATAACGTTGACATTTCATCAGGACAGGAAAAATTCGCGCATATTGAAAAGGTTCATATATATTTCTCACCTTTGCATCTTTTGAAAGGCAAAATCAAAATATTGAGCATAAATCTTCATACCGTTGAATTGGATGTAGTAAAAAATGAATACGGTCATTTTAACTTTGAAAACTTGATAAATAAATCCGTATCGGAATCGGAACCGGAACAGCCTTCTGAGAAAGAACAGAAAGAAACAAAAGAATTCATAAATCTGCTTTTATGCAAAACTCATATTCAAAACGGGGCCATCAGATATATTGACCTACAAAATAAATTGACTTTAAACATCAGTCAGATATCTTTTTTTATAGAGCAGTTTTCTTTTGATCAAATTTTTAAATTAAACGCTTCCGTACAAATTGATACAAATTTAAACAATAAACAGTTTGATACCGTATACTTGGCGCTTAATACTTTTATTAATCTTCATTCTCTTGATTTAAACAAAGCAAAAATTGATATTGATAATTTTGTAATAAAATTTAAAGAAACTGTAATTTTATTAAACGGCAATATTGAAAATTTCAATGACCCTGCAGTTAATCTGAATATCAAAATTAAAGATTTATCTCATAATACTTTTGCAGATATCGCTGAAATTCCGGAATTTTTAATACCTGAAATTGATATAACCGCAAAAATTATTGCTTTCATTGAAAAAAGAAATATACGTATAGATTCTTTAAATATTGCCACAATGGATTCAACAATAGATTTAAACGGTAATCTTGATTACGGACAAAAAGAACCGGCTTATGATTTTAAAGCGTCTTTCAACCTGCTTTTAGAAAAAATCGGAAATACCGTTAAAATGCTTCAAGAATATAAACCAACCGGGAATTTAAAGGGCGAATTTACATTGACCGATAAAAATTTGATAAGCGGAGTCTGTAGGCTCGTCAATATCGGTTGTTATATGCGGGGGCTCGGTTATTTTACGGATATAAACTCAAATATTGCAGTTAAAAACGCCGACAATATTAAAATTTCAAAACTTACAGGCAATTTGAATAAAAACCCTTTTCTTTTGGAAGCGTCTTATTTAATTGGAAAAAATTCCGGAAATATTTCAATGCTGTTTAGGGCAAAAAAAATATTAGGCGAGGCTGCGCAGAATACCGAGACAGCAGAAGAAGTTTCCGCTCCTAAAAATAAGACAGCCGAAAAAACAAAAAGTGAAACTAAAAAATGGAGTCTGCCGCCTTTGAATATAACCGCGGATTTCATGGTTGAAGATATTGACACAATGTTTTTTAAAGGCAAAGATATACTGTTTAAAATGAATTTGTCCGACGTTACGCCTGTTCTTGATAAAGTTAAGGGAACCATGAATTTTCAAAGCGGGCAGGGAACGATAAAAGATTTATATAAACTTACAAATTCAAACGCTTTGATGAAAGGATTATTTTTATCTCTTGACGTAGTCAGCAGAGTTATAAACGCTCTCAATGTTCTGGATATTTTAAACAGCATAGGGAGCGCGGTTTTTACGTCTGACGCCAAAAACACAGATTCTGCGGCGACGGACGCACAACCCGAACAAAAACAGAAATTAGACGGAAAAATGGATTTTGATTCATTTATTACTTTTCTGAAACTTGATAACGGGAAAGCAGCGTTTGAAAAGTGTTCGTTCGTTTCGGGGCTGCTGTCTTTTAAAGTGGACGGAGAAATGAATTTTAAAGAAGATAAATTAGATATGACGGTAAATGCCGCTCCCGGCAGACATGAAGACGACGGGATAATGCCTTTAACAATGAAAATTACGGGTACAACTGAAGAACCCAGCGGCAGTTTAAGCCTGTTGGGAAGCGTTTCGTCAATAGTAAGCCAGTCTCTTTTAAATAATGCCGTATCCGACGGACTGAAAAAAGGTTTTATGAGCCTATTAGGTTTAAAAAAACATGATGAAAAAGGGAACGAAATCCAGGAAGTAAATATATCCACCAACACCTTTACAAACCAAGAACCGCAAAAAATTCAATAAGATAAAAAATGAAAGTTTGATACGATAAATTTTTAATCAATCCTATGGTTGATATTTTAAGACTGTTTTGTGGTTAAAGACTAGAAAGATTTTGAGCGCACAAAACGAAGCATTCTGCCGTCGGATATTCACAATAAAAAAACCTTAGAAATTTATGATTTTTTGTAAAAACTGAAAAGATAAAAATTTTGGTTATTCCACAAAATTAACTTAATAAAAAATCTATGACATTCATTTGTTTTATGCCGTTATGTGTTGCATCTATATAATCATCAGATGTTATTAAATATTTCGGATAATGATCGTCAATAATTTCAAGCGATGACAACTCTCTTTGTAATGTTTTAGAATCCGCGACGCTTGAAGCAACTTGATAATACACGGTTTCTTTTTCATTTACGGCGACAAAATCAACTTCTTTATCTCCTATAACTTTTCCTATTGAAACTTTATACCCTCTTCTTATTAACTCTAAATATACTATATTTTCCAAAACATGCCCAAGGTCTGTATACTGATTGTTCAGTAAAATATTTCTTAATCCTATATCAACTACATAGTATTTTGCCAGTGTTTTTAAATATTGTTTGCCTTTTATATCATATCTGTTTGCCTGATAAACAATATAACTGTTTTTTAATGCGGATAAATAACTTTCAACCGTATTGACGGAAATTTTCCTTCCGTTTGAATTTAGAGTGTCCGATATTTTTTTTGCGGATATGAAACTGCCGATATTATGAAATAAAAATTTTATTACGCTTTCCAAAATCATAACATCCTGTATTTTATTTTTGGCAACAACATCCTTTAATAAAACGGTATTGTATATTCCTTTCAAATATTCAGTTATTGCTTCCTTGTTATTATCAAGTGCAGTTATATAGGGAAATGAACCATATTTTAAATATTCTTTAAATTTTTCTTTTTTATCGCTTTTTTTATCCGCAAAATCCAAATATTCTTTAAATGATAAAGGCAACATTTCAATTTCTATATATCTTCCCGATAACAAAGTGGCAAGTTCTCCGGACAATATGTATGCGTTTGATCCCGTTATATAAACATCAGCGTTTTTTATTATAAACAAACTGTCAACCGTTTTTTGAAATTCTTTTACATGCTGTATTTCATCAAGAAAAATATAAGTTTTTTTTGTTTTTGATATTTTTTTAACCACATATTCATACAGCTTTTTATAATCCAATAAATCTTCAAATTGTAAATCTTCAAAATTTATTGATATTATTTGATTGTCCGCAACGCCCTGACTTTTTAAATAAGACTGATAAAGCTCAAAAAGCGTAGATTTTCCGCATCTGCGGATACCGCTTATCACTTTTATTAACTGTTTATCCCTAAATTGTATAAGTTTATTTAAATATTGTTCTCTTTTTATCATAATCAGCCTCTTACAAATTATTAACCATATCAGCTATACAAATAATAATACAATAATAAACAAATGTCAATAGACTGATAAAACTTTCATTTTTTACATACTTTTGTCAATGGACTGACAAAAAAATAACGACAGAATTAACGACAAAACTGACAGATTTAACAATAAATAAGATTGATTTTTTAATGTATTATTTATGCGACATTTACGTTATAAATCTATTTTTGAATTTTCTTTAACAACAGCTTTGATATTTTTTAAAACGGTATCGTCAAAACTACCGCCCAGTTTTGAAAATTCCTCTTTTAAAACTTCAGGAAGTTTATGAGAAATTTCTTCAAATTCTTTTTTAAACATTTTATACGAATAACCGATATCACCGCACATTTTTTCAAAAGACGACTTAGTTACGAATTTTTTTTCATAAGAAGAACCTATTTTCATTGCCATTTTCTTAGTTAAATTAGGATACATTTGACTTGAAAGCAAATCATAAGCAGGCGCCAAAACAGGTTTTGTATTAAAATACAACAAAGAAAAATTCTTTGCATGTGCATCGTTATTTCCTGTTAAAAAATTAAATATTACAAGTTTCATTAACATGTTTCTGCTACTTGCGGGAGTTCTTGCTATATCCAACAGGTCAAAACATTGTTTTATGTCAGGTCCGCCATCTGCCTGATATTTATTTATACTTAAAATACCGAGTGCCTGACAAAAATCTTCCTGATGAATTCTTTTAACTTTATTATTCTTAATTTCTCTGTCGTATCTTTCTATGAGAAGATATTGAATACCTTTTACTTCCCCTATTTCAACTCCTGCGGTATTAATACCGACTCCTTTTGCTGACTTCATACATAAATATTCATTAAGAATCGTATTATCTAAATTTTTTATTAACGGTTTTATTATATGGGTAGTCGGCGTACTGTTTTTCGGCAAACATATTTTACCGTCAATAACTGTTACCGCTCCTTTATCCTGAGTACCTGCAAGAGAAAGCCTTACTTCATTTGAAAGATCGGTAAAAAAAGGTTTATTCGGAAGTTCCTGAATATGTTTTAGTAATTGTTCATCCGTCTGAGGCTCTGCGTTTAATTCAATAAATTCCTGAACCCGCACAGGCTCGTTAATATCATGAAGAGATAAAGCACCGGCACAGTCATGCCCTATCGCTTTTAAAAGCACAAAATCATTGTTTGCGTTAATACCAAACATTTTACCTATATGCTGTCTTACAATATCGCTTTCCGGTAAAAGCCCGTTAAAATATGGTTTACATTCTTTATCGGTAAAAGTTTTCTTATCCAAAGGCAGACTGTTTGATATGGCCAAATCGCTGTCATCTTCATATGTAAACTGCAATTTGCCTGTTTTTGTCTGTTCCAATATACCGACTTGTTTACCGTATAATCTTACCGATAATTTCTGCCCCATTATTTATCACCTTCCGGCAATTCAACATTTATGCTTATGCCCAGCATTTTAATTATTCTTAAAGTTTTATCTATCTGACACGTCTCTTTTCCGTTTTCCAAATCAACGATAAACCGAACACCGACTCCGCTTGCCCCTGCAAGTTCAGCCTGCGTTAAACCCTGTTTTTTCCTCGTATCTTTTATGATCTTAGCAACATCTTTTATGTTTTTTATAGTCATTTTCTCTCCAAAAAATAAAAAAATATTCCCGCTCGGGAATATTATAGTGTATTACCACCCATTTGTCAACAATTATTCCCGCTCGGGAACATTTCTCAATATTTACCTCAACCAAATTCAGATTTTCCCACCAGAAAACCAAAATATAAACCCCTGAATTTTCTGTAAAAAATGAATTGGATTATTTTGTTGAATAGGTATTTTTAAACTAAGCGATTACTCAAAATTAACATATATGCATATCTAATATAACTATATTATTTACTGATATGGACTTTAACATTAACATTTCTGCGATATTTAATTGCGCTTGTTTTGGAGCTAGACTTGGAGGAACTTTTGAAAAAATAGGTTTAAATTTCAATTTAATATTATTCCCATGAAATTTTAATTTGTATATTTTATAAGCCAAATGTTTTAATATAAATCTAGTTCCTCTAATTTTATCAGTGAATTCTTTTTTATAATCTTCACAAGATTTACTCAAAGGTTTTGCTGGAATTGTAATTTCCACTAATAGAATTTCTTTCTTTAAAACATCTATAATAATACCATCACAAATTTTAACTTTAGGAAGTGCAATTTTATGACTAATTTCATCAATATTAATGTATTGAACACTTGCAAGAGAATCACTTGTTGAATTTAAACCAGTACAATTTGCTTTAGAATCAGCATGACATAAATCACATAATGTTTGATCAACATATTCTGGATAGTCTGTTTTAAGATTTAATTGTAAATTAGTCAGCATAATACATTAACCTTTTAAAACATCATAAAAAGGTTTATCTAATAATTCGAAAATCTTTTGTGGTGTTTTTGTAACATCATTCAATCTAACCCAATTTTCTTCTTCTTTTTTTGACAATAACAACCTAAATTTTTCTTGTGCAAGATTTCTATTTTTTGCATAGTGAATCAATGCTTGTATCATATATGGACTATGCGATGCTAATATGATATTTGCTCCCTTTTGCACATAGTCAATTATCAACTCAGCATATTTTATCTGCCATTCTGGATGCAAATGATTTTCAGGCTCATCAAATACAGTAATTGAATCTGATTTGAAATTACCAAATTTATTCAATAAATCTAAAACCACAAATGATTTGGCACCTGCTGCTGCATTCATAATATGTAATTTTTTTGAAGTTTTATTTTTTTGATAATATAAATCATCATCATCGGATATGCTAATATCCCCATCGATAATATCATGTATCTCATTTGATATAAAAAACGAATCTTTATCTTTTATTTTCTTTCTGACATCATTGAACTTTTTTATCCATTTTTTATCTTCTGAACTACTGTAATCTTTTTTATCTATCATTAGTGGAGTTTCTATAAAATCAACATTACTCCATAATATTTTAATTTTATCTTTATCAAAATTTATATCTATACCACTAGTATCTTTAGAAATTTCAATTTCAATCACTTTATTATCAGCAGTTTCAAAACTGATATTTGCTTTTATATCACTATGAACAGAATTATTTAAAATATCTTTAAAAATTTTACTTTTATCAAACCATAAAATTAATTCTATTTTCATTTTTTCAGAGGAGTTTAACAGCTTCTTAAGAAATACTAACTCTTCTTTTAAAACTTTATCTTCTTCTAAATTTTTTTGTTTTATGAAATTTAAAGTTTGCATTGTAAATTTAATTACATCAGAAGTAAGATTTTCAGTTTCATTAAATAATTTATTTGGAATACTATCTGAAATCCCAATAAATTTGTTTAAATCTTCTGGAAGTTTATACTCTTTACGCGCAAGATACTTTAATGTTCTACTCATCCAAGCTTTACAATAGGATATAAGAAAATCATTAAAACTTTTTTCATAATTATTGAGACAGTTGATTACCCAAAATAGAATTTTCCCAACCGTGCTTTTCCCTGTATCATTTTGACCTGTAATAACTGTCAAGCCCTCAAGTTCTAAATTAGCACTTTTGATTTTACCAAAATTTTCAATTTTTAATTTCATACACACCTTTTTCTGTTATTTATCTTGGACTTAGATTATATAAAAATTACATTTTTAAAGCAAAACTGTATCTCAGCTTTAAAGTTTGAGGCGAGACGAGGAATTTGCAAACGTGATATGCCGTTATTGTAGCCGTTGATATTTGGAGCGAAGCAAAGAATTTCAATAGTACATAAACCTAAAAATTTCATAAATATTTGTGAAATTTCTGTGAAAAATGAAAATTATTCGACACTTTCAAATAAATTTGAAATTACATATATTAGATCCATATACGAGTTAAATAGCATCATCAATTTTTTTCATCTTCTGCAAATATGTTTTCTGTTTTTCTGCAATTCTTTTTTTTTGACAACTGACAGACTTACATACCTTTTGACAAGGTGCTGTTGCAACTACTTCTTTTTTGCAATACTTACATTTGATAGTCCTCAATCCGTACTCTTTTGCTAATTCAATGAGTTCCATAATCCCTCTATAAAATATAAATTTTACTGTTACTAAAACCGACCATTATAATCCTCAACTCCAACATATACTTTTTTCTATTATACAATAATATTCTTAAAGTGAGCATATTTATTTTTTATAAATTTATAATAAAAAAAGTGATGTATGATTTTTTATTATATTGGGCACTAACAGCAACTTGCTTTGTCATTGGGGTGTTCGTTAGAGACTAGAAAGATTTTGAGTGAGGCAAAGGATTTACAAAGTGAAGTTTACATTAGGCGTGAGCGGTAAATGAGCTTTGAAAATCCAAAGCCGTAGCCAAAAGATTTCGGTCGCTATAAGTGTGTATACGTACTACAGGCACCGTCTGCGTGTGAACAAACAGTGCCCTTATTTTTACCGTCTTTGTATTTTGTGTTAACTAGATAACCAATCTGACGATCGCTTTCTGAGCGCCGTCGCCTTTTCTGTTATCAAGCTTCAAAATCTGAGTATATCCGCCGTTTCTTTCTTTATATCTCGGGACCAATACTTCAAAAAGTTTCTTAACGACTTCTTTGCTGTTGATTTCGCCGTGCAATGCTTTTTTAGCATTCAAATCCGCAGGTTTTGCTTTTGTTATAAGTTTTTCTGCAAATCTTACGACTTCTTTGGCTCTTGGAACCGTGGTCGTAATTTTTTCATGCAAAAAGAGATCTCTTGTCATATTTCTCATCATAGCCCTTTTATGAGAAGGGGTTACCGCTAATTTTCTTGTATTGTGATTCTTAATCATTATTTATGCTCCTTCAAAGTCAAACCGATTTCATCAAGTTTTTTCTTTATTTCTTTAAGAGAATTCTGCCCGAATTTATCAAGGCCGAGAAGTTCGTCTTCGGAATATTTTACAAGTTCCCCTATAGTTTCAATCCCTTCGTTTTTCAAACCGTTTGAAGCTCTGGTTGACAAATCAAGAATGCTGATAGGCTGCGATTTTACTTCTTCGGTTTTATCTTCAGGTTTTGCTTCTACAGGTTCTGCAGGTTCAACTTCTTTGGCGACGCTTGCTACGCCTGTAAATATCGCAAGGCTTGCCTGCAATACTTTTGCAGATTCTATCAACGCGTCCTGAGGAGTGATTGAGCCGTCAGTCCAGACTTCCATTATAAGTTTATCGTAATTATAAGACTGGTCTACTCTGGTATTTTCAACTTCGTAATTTACTTTCGTTACCGGTGAAAAAAGAGCGTCCATAACGATGGTTCCGGCAGAATATTTATGATTCTTGACGTCGGCCGCCAAAACGTAGCCTTTTCCTTTTGAAACTTCAAGTTCCATTTCAAGAGTCGCGCCTGCGTCTATGTTGGCGATTTCCTGATCGGGATTAAGAATTTCAACGGATGCATTTTTTTCTATGTCTTTCGCTTTTACCGTGCCCGCTTTTGAAACTTTTAAATATAATGTTTCAGGTCCTTCTCCCGTTAATCTCACTCTTACCTTTTTAAGATTAAGCATTATCTGCAATACGTCTTCTCTTACGCCTTTGATTACCGAATATTCGTGTGAAGCGCCTGTGACGTTAACTGAAGTTATCGCCGAACCTTCAATGCTTGAAAGAAGAATTCTTCTCAACGAATTTCCGATAGTGTGTCCGTATCCTCTTTCAAAAGGCTGGGCAAAAAATCTTCCGAAAGTTTTGGAAGCCGTTGACTCTTCCAACTGTAACTTTTCTAATTTTTTTAAATTTGATGTTTTCATCCTATATAACTCCGTTTAACCCACTTTTTCAAGCGGTTATTTATTTTTTTACTTAGAATACAATTCAACAATTAACTGACTGTTGATCGGATGTGAAAACTCTTCAACAGAAGGTTCATTTTTCACTTTGCCGGCAACAGTAGTTTTGTCAAATTCCAGCCACGAAGGGACTGCAGCCGGATGCTCCATCAATTTAACAAGATTAGCGTTTGTTTTGTATTTTTCTTTAACGGTGATAACGTCGCCCGCTTTAACCTGGTATCTCGGAACATCAACTTTTTTGCCGTTAACTGTAACATTTCCGTGCATTACAAGCTGTCTTGCCATTTTTCTTGAAAACGCCAAGCCCAGTTTAAAAACGGTATTGTCAAGTCTGAGTTCCAAAAGTTTGAGAAGATTGTCGCCTGTCATTCCCGGCATTTTATCCGCTACGTCAAAATATCTTCTAAACTGCTGTTCGGATAGACCGAATACTCTTCTTGCTTTCTGTTTTTCTCTCAAATGTTTTCCGTAATCGGACATTTTGCCTTTTCTGGCTCCGTGCTGTCCGGGCGCGTTTTTGCCTCTTTTTCTTTCAAGCGTGCAATTTGTATTGCATCTTTCGCCTTTTAGAAAAAGCTTTTCTCTTTCCGTCCTGCATTGTTTGCATACTGACCCTGTATATCTTGACATCTATTAAAATCCTCCGAAAAAATTTTTAACTTAATTATACTCTTCTTGGTTTTGGCGGACGGCAACCGTCATGCGGAACCGGCGTAACGTCTTTAATCGCCGCTACCATAAGTCCTGAAGCGTGCAATCCTCTGATTGCCGTTTCTCTTCCCGGCCCCGGGCCGTTAACAAAAACTGCAACCTGTTTTACGCCCATATCAAGCACTTTTTTTCCTACCGCGTTGGCCGTCATCTGAGCCGCAAACGGAGTTCCTTTTTTTGCGCCTTTGAACCCCGAACCGCCTGCCGACGCCCAAGCCAAAGTGTTGCCTTTGTCGTCTGCGATTGTGACTATTGTATTATTGAAAGTAGATTGTATATATGCTCTTGCTATTCCGCCGGCATATCTGATTTTCTTTTTTGCAACCGGTTTTTTTACTTCTGCCATTATCTTAACTCCTCCGAAAACTTTTTATTTAATTTATTTTGCTGGCTGTCTTTTCGCTGCTGCCGCTTTACCCGCACCGACAGTTTTTCTCTTTCCTCTTCTTGTTCTGGCGTTGGTTTTTGTTCTCTGACCTCTTACGGGAAGATTCCTTTTGTGTCTTGCTCCCCTGTAGCTTCCGATGTCTATCAATCTCTTGATGTTTGCCTGAATTTCTCTTCTCAAATCGCCTTCAACCTTAAACTCCTTGGTTATAAGGTTATTGATCTGGTTTACTTCGCCTTCCGTTAAATCTTTTACTCTCTTTGCTGGATCAAGATTGAGTTCTGCTATAATCGCGTTTGAAAGCACCGGCCCGATACCGTAAATGTATCTGAGCGCTATGTCTAATCTTTTTTGTTTAGGTAAATCTACTCCGGCAACTCTTGCCATTCTCTGTGTCCCCCGTTTAAAATATTACTTATATTAATTTAATGAAAAAATTAACCTTGTCTCTGTTTATGTCTGGGATCTTCGCAGACAACTCTTACTACGCCTTTTCTTTTTACTACTTTGCATTTCTGACAGATAGGTTTTACCGATGCTCTGACTTTCATTTAAAATACTCCTGTTTATTTGTCTCTGTAAGTGATTCTTCCTCTCGTTAAATCATAGGGAGAAAGTTCAACTTTTACTTTGTCTCCGGGCAAAATTTTAATGTAGTGCATTCTCATTTTCCCGCAGATGTGCGCCAAAATTACATGTCCGCCTTCAATTTCAACCCTGAACATCGCATTTGGCAGCGATTCCAGAATTTTTCCGGTCACTTCAATTTTTTCTTCTTTGCTCATTTTTTTTCCTTGGTCAGATTTTTGTTAAAATCTCATAACCATTTTTAGTAACGAGCACTGTGTGTTCGTAGTGGGCGCATAAACTGCCGTCTCTTGTCACGACGGTCCATCTGTTCGGCAACACGTCAACATAATATTTGCCGGCATTGACCATCGGTTCTATAGCAATAACCATCCCTTCTTCCAGCTTGACTCCTGTCCCGTTTTTTCCAAAATTAGGAACACTCGGTTCTTCGTGGAGATTTCTGCCGATACCGTGACCGCAGTAATCTCTTACGATTGAATAACCGAAACTCTCCGCGTATTTTTGGACTGCGTAGGAGACATCGCCCAATCTGTTGCCCGGTTTGACCTGCTCTATAGCCTCATACAATGAGTCTTCCGTTACCTGCAATAATTTCTGCGTTTGGTCGGATATTTTACCGACGGGATAGGTGTAAGCCGCATCACCGTAATACCCGTCATAAATAGTACCGACGTCAACACTTACGATATCGCCGGAAGAAAGTACGCGGGAATCATTCGGGATTCCGTGTACAAGCTCATCGTTTACCGAAACGCATGCTGATGCAGGGAACCCACCATACCCCAAAAAAGCCGGTTTCATATTAAAAGAACTTATTTTTTTCGCTACAAAATCGTCTATATCTTTTGTCGTAAGACCGGGTTTTACAAAACTTTTTAAATCCTCCAAAATCTCCGCGATTGCTTTTGCGGCAACTCTCATCTTTTCTATCTCGGAAGGACTCTTTAATTCTATTTTACCCAAAATAACGGCCTTTACTTCATATTTTTTACGTAATCTGCTATCTGTTTAAAAACTTTTTCAGGTGTCTGCATACCGTCTATTTTTGCAAGCACGCCCTGCTTATCGTAATAATCAATTAAAATTTTCGTCTGTCTTTCATAAACGGCAAGCCTTTCTCTTATCGTGTCGGGATTGTCGTCTTTTCTCTGTATTAATTTTGCGCCGCATAAATCGCATACGCCTTCCTTTTTGGGAGGCATTGAATCTACGTTAAAACTTCCGCCGCATGCCGGACATACTCTTCTGCCGGACAGTCTTTTTACTATTTCTTCGCTTTCAGTCAAGATGCAAAATACTGCTGATACTTTTTTATTTGCTTTCGCCAAAAATTTATCAAGTTCCTCGGCCTGCGATAAAGTTCTCGGAAAACCGTCAAGCAAAAAACCTTCGGAACAATCCGGTTTTTTTAATCTTTTTACTACCATCTCAACTATAACGTTGTCCGGAACAAGTTTGCCTGCCGACATATATGGGGCAAACATAGGATCGTCTTTAGCTTCTCTCAACATATCGCCCGTTGAAAGGTGAACCACTCCGTAAGCCTTGCTTATCGTTTTTGCCTGTGTGCCTTTTCCTGCGCCCGGAGGTCCGAATAATATAAAATTTTTCATAAAATTCCTTATGCAAATAATAAAAGCGTAATACATCTCTGACGCTATGATACTCTCATAACGTCACGGATGCGAAAGATAGATTTGCAGATTATATATTAAATTTTATTGCAATGTCAAGCGTTTTATTGCTTTTATTTTATTTGCGGCTCTTTTGAAGAAATCATCTTTTCGGCAAGTTCGGCTGCAAAAGCCACATATTGCGAACACGGCCTTTTTTCATAATACTGCTGTGTTCTTTCGGAAGGAACATGGCTGTCTTTTTTTTCTTCAAGCCCCAAAAGCCGCCTGCATACTATTGAACCGTATTTATTCTCAAATTCTTTTGCAAGTTCCTGTATAAGTTTGTAATGTTCCGTTTTTGCTTTACGGTCTTGCGGGTCCGTATATCCGTATTTTAAACCGGCGATCATAAAGATTGCGCTTACGGCTCCGCAAACTTCACGAAGGCGTCCCATTCCGCCGCCGAATGAAGAAGAAAGTTTCATCGCGGTTTCAAAATCAATATTCAACTCGCCGCTAAAGGCGCCCACAACGGACTGGCAGCAGTTATATCCTTCTTTAAATAATTTTTCAGCTTCCTGCGATTTTGGCATAATATAAAATCCTTTAAAATATTCGTTTTAATAAAACTACCGTATTTCCGGCTTTACGTCAAGTTTTTTAAGCATATATCTTGCATCTTTGCAGCCGTTTTCCGCCGAACTAATAAAAAGCCTTATTGCTTTTCTTAAATCTTTTTCAACCGGCTGTCCCGTATAATACATAAAACCTAAATTATATTCGGCCTGCGCGTTGCCTTTTTCGGCGGCCTTTAAATACCATTCAAACGCTTTATTCAAATCTTTTTCAACGCCGTTTCCGTCGTAATACATATTGCCGACATAACACTGGGCATGTTCATCGTCCTGTTCGGCTGCCTTTAAATACCATTCAAACGCTTTATTATAATCTTTATCAGCACCGATGCCTTCATAATACATATATCCCGTTTCGCTTTGAGCGTCGGGATTACCCTGCTCGGCAGATTTAACAATCCATTCAAAAGCCTTTTTATAATCGGGCCCTTCGTCAATTCCCTTGCCGCCGTAATACATATTGCCTAAATGGAACTGTGCTAAAGCGTGATTTTGTTCAGCCGCTTTTTTGTACCATTCAAACGCTTCTTTATAATCTGTTTTTACTCCGTAAACATCGCCGTAAGTAACGCTTGAATATACGGAACCGACCGCGCATTGCGCGTCTGCGTTTCCTTTGCCGGCCGCTTTCATATAATATTCAAAAGCTTTTTTATAATTTTTATCTGTGCCGTACCCGTAATCGTGCATATAGCCGGTTTTATATTCGCCGGGCGCATAAGCTTTCATCGCGGACTTAGAATACCAGCCGAAAGCTTCTTTGTAATTTTTATCAACGCCGTCTCCGTTAAAATAAATATCGCCCAGTTTATACTGCGCTTCCGAGTCCCAGTTTTGTGCTTTTGCCGTGAGTTCTTCCAAAGTTTCAGACTTAACATAAGACGCAAAAAACATAATTACAAAAAAACTTAAGAAAATTTTTAAATAATTCATAAAAAACCTCTTTATTTTTTTGATGACGGTTTGTCTTTCCCGCATTATAGCAGAAAAAATTTTTCAAATAAATGTTTTGCGTTATTGATAATGAGATATATGCGGCTCAAATCTGCTTTTGCATATAAAAAAGAGACAGGTCTCAAAAAAACCTGTCTCTTTTGATTAATATTAAAAAACGTCTATTTACCAAACTTCCATGTCGCGCCCATAATTGCATTTGTAACCCAATGGTCAGCTTCATCCATATCCAAATAAGCATATCCTATATAAAATTTAAGATTTTCCGTATAATTATATTCCGCTTTTACATCATATTCATAGCTAAGATCTCCGCCGGATGCGTTGCTGTTTTTAAATACATCCAACATAACCGTAAACTTATCCTTTGAAAAATCAACTCCCGCATTAAAGGACTCAATATTGTACAAACCCCACATAAAATCAAAATTATTTGTTATTATACCGAAATTTGCATCAGACAAACTTGATGCAAAATATTCTCCGGCTCTTAAATACTGAATTCTCGGTGTAATCATCATATCTTTTAAAACAATTCTGTACTCCGCATTTAATTTCGTAAGCAGAGAATCTGTTTCGGACTGATCAAACATATTTGATTCCAAACTATAAAAGAGTTTTGCTATTTCCGCAGAAGCGCTTAAACTGCATTTTCTGAATTCAGGTTTAAAACCTATAATATCCGTTCTGTTTGTGCCGTAAAGTCCGATTGGAACAATTTCTGCCGTTTCCGAGTCATATATGTATCCTCTTAAACTCAGATTATCATTTAATTTATATTTTGCATTTATCAAAGATATATTTACTTTTGTCTGTGCCATCATACTTGTATCGGCATTTTCATTTGATATTTTTGAATATAAAAAATCCATATCTAATTTTTCTTTATCGTTATAATTTAATACAACTCCGTCCAGGCCGCCGTTATATGCACCAAGCCAGTAATTCTGCGAATATGCAACCCATCTTGTCATATCCCTTAAACCCACATAAAATATTGAATCGCCTTTTTCGCCGTAATAAAATCTACCGGCTTTTAATGATAATCTGTCATTGTCAAAGAAGTTTTTGAATATTACGTTTGCTTCGGTAAGAGTTATTTTGTTCAACAAGCCTGAATTTGAACTGTTATCTATCTGCTGGCCTGCCAAGTAGTTGTCGCCCCATGAACTTATGTATAAAAAAGCGACATTTCCTTCAACATTTTCTATTAAATCAAAATTTGCTCCGAGTAAAAATCTTGTGTTTGTAAAACTTTTGCCGTTTGCAAAAGTATCTCCAATGTTTTTCCATTGCGTATCTGAACCCATAATATCAAGCTGTCCGTACAAATTGATTTCTGCACTTGCTATTTGAGGAATAAATAAAGCCAATGCCAAAACGAACAAGAAAAACTTTTTCATACCCTCTCCTTAACATTTAATTAAAATATGAGACTCAAATATTGTCAATAAAAACAATTGACAAGTCAACGCATATAAAGACAGAAGCTTGGAGGCTTGGCAGCTTAAAAACTTAGCAACGACGTTAACGATAGAAGCTGAGATGTCGGGCGGATTTGCGAAGCAAACCGAAGTAGTTTAGAAGTTTGGAAGCTTAGCAACAACGGTAACGACAGAGGCTTGGCAAAAATTTTAACACCGAAACAAAAAATCAAATACTAAAATCTATTTGTGATTTTTGTTAAATTTTATTGTATAATCTCACTATATTGTATAGCTTCCGATTGTTTGCATCCGATACGGAGGAATTTATGACAATACCTTACCGCCATGAATGTATAAAACCTGTTTTAAAAGCTTTTTCAGACGGAAAAGCAAAAGCACAGAAAGAAGTAGAAACAATCGTCGCCTCTATTCTAAACCTTTCCAATGAAGAGTTGGCACATTTATTACCTAGCAAAATCCAAACAGTTATTTCAGACAGAGTATCGTGGGCAATATCCCACATGCAAAAATCAGACCTGCTTGTAAAAGTAGACAATCGTGGATATTACAAAATAACCAGCACCGGTCTCAAAGCCCTTAATGACAACATGCATGATGCCTGGAAACAAGAACCATCAAAAGCCTAGAAATTAGACTTTCAAATTAAAAAAATCAAAAACTAAAATCTTATATGATTTTTCAATTGTTTTGTTTTGTACAATTTTAATGTATAATTCAGTTGTACTATTAATTATTGGAATCTGCACGGAGGATTTATCCTAAAACTCAAACGCAAAGAATGCGTAAAACCTGTCCTTAAAGCTTTTTCAGACGGAAAAGCAAAGACACAGGAACAAATAGAAGCTGTCGTTGGTCCTATTTTAAGAATTTCAAGTAAAGATTTACAACTTTTACTGCCAAGCAAAATCCCTGCCGTTATTACAAACAGAGTTTTATGGGCAATGTCTTACTTGCAAAAAAAAGAATTCATTATAAAAGTAGGCACCAAAGGCCTTTATAAAATAACCGACTCCGGCCTGAAAGCCCTCACTAGAAACGTCTCAGAAGACTGGAAGTTCTGATGTTAGAAGCTGGGAAGCTTAGTAACATAAAAAAAATTCAAGTCGTCTGTATGACTTGAATTTTTTTATTATTAATTTGTTATTATTTACAAAACATCATTTGCCGTCAAAAACAATGATTGCGACAAAGCATTAAAAAAATTCTGATATGCTAACGGTTCTGTGACAGGCTTGGAGTTATATTCAGCATTAACTCTGACAACTGTTTGCTTATTAACTTCACGCACAGAAACTGTCATATTCGTTTTATTTGTGAATGAATATCCAGAAACTGTTCCTATATCTTCATCAGCTTTATCAATTATAAATCCTAGATCTTGCATTGTAGCAACTACATTTCTTAAAACATTATGTTTGTCAGTTGTATCAAAAGATTTTGTTTGATAACTTCTTACCTGTACTTGTGATTGAGAAGAGTCTAATACACGATCATTGAGAGTTGTACAAGATGACATAAAAACAGCAAAAACAAAACATATATAAATTTTATTCATTTCTTCCCCTTAAATTCCATGAGCCGTTAAAAAAACTGATTGACTTAATTTATTAAAGAAATCTTGATATATCTTTTCATCTGCAATTCTTTCTATTTTCATAATATTACCATAATTATCAAAAGTTCTTCTAGTGAATAATACTCTAACTTTGACAGCCTTATCTATTTTAACAGTTACAATATTAACGTATATAATTTGTTTATCTTCATACTGTGGTGTTGTCCCAGCAAGGCCAGCCAAAATTGCCAATGTGACTTTACCAGCCGTACTTCCCGATTCTCTGTTTTTTTGAGCAGTTAATACTCCAAGAGAATATGCTGATTCTTTTATCGTAAATCCTGTATCTTGTAATACTTGTGCAGAGGCAACTATGATTTGCTTTTCATTGTCAGAATCAAATACACGTGTTTCTATGTTTCGTCTTTCTAAATAATCTTTGTCAAGAACATATAAAGTCTTATGGGTAGCACATCCTATTAGACCGATTGTAACAACAAAAATTAAAAACAATATAATTTTATTCATATGTTAAAAAGAAGATGTTCTATAAGCAAAATCTCTAACTTTACCATTATTATCAAATTTTATAATAATTGTTAATGTTCTTTGTGATGAGGTTTGAGATTCTTTTTTACTGCCAGCACCTGCAATTAAAATCCAAACTCCACTACTAGCTGAAGATGAATCTACTTGTGTGGAAATTTTATCATATACCCAAGTCTCTCTTCTTTGATCATCAGTAGTTACCATATTAGGTGACCCTAATATTTCAACAACTTCTGCTGAAGACATCCCTGTCTTTATTTCTCTCTGAACTTTTGCGATACTAAGATTGTCAGTATTTTGATTTTTATTGACTGTGGTAGAAGCACAAGATAATAGAAAGGCCGAAACAACAAAAACAGCGACAAAAACTATGATATTTTTCACAAAACCTCCAAAACAAATTATTGTTTTGATATTGTATACTTATAATAAAAAAAATTCAAGTCAGTTGACTGGAAATTGAATTTGTATTTAAGTTTTTGAGCCGTTTACGACTAGACTTTGGGCGGATTTATCAACAAAGTTGATAAACCGAAGTAGATTTTTAAAAGAAAATTGACGTTTTAAAAATTGCAGTGTGCGTAAGTGAAACGGCACATAAGATTTTTAAAACGTCAATTTAAATTAAAAAGATTCGGTCGCCTACTTGATGTTGAACCAACGGCCTTTTATGCGTCCCTCTTTCATAAACCCCTCATAATGCCTCATAATCAAATGAGACTCAATCTGGCCTATGGTGTCAAGCGATACGCCGACAACGATAAGAAGCGATGTTCCTCCGAAGAAGAAAGGCGCTCCCATAAAAGATCTGATATAATCGGGAAGAACCGCTATACAGGCTACAAACAATGCGCCGCCAAGAGTTACTCTTTCAAGTATTTTCTGAATATATACGGCAGTCGGCTCGCCCGGCCTTACGCCCGGTATAAATCCGCCCGATTTTTTCATATTTTCCGATAAATCTTTCGGATTAAACGAAATTGAATTGTAAAAATAACAGAAAAATATTACAAGAGCGGCATAAATTGCATTGTAAATTATGGAACTGTGGTTAAACCATTCAAGTATTTTTTTTGACATCGGAATTCCGAATACCGTCCATTCCGGTGCAAACTGCGCTATGGTAAGAGGCGCCGACAAAATAGATACCGCAAAGATAACCGCGATAACGCCGGACTGGTCAACTTTAATAGGCAAAAATGAAGTTTGTCCGCCGTACATTTTTCTGCCGACCATTCTTTTTGCATAATGTACCGGTATTCTTCTCTGAGCAGTTTCAACCCATATAACGACAGCCAAAACGGTTAATACAAGAGCAAGCAAAAATATAGCCAAAAGCAGCGACAATTCGTCCATCTGTACGAGTTTGAATACTCCTAAAGTTGCAGTCGGAAGCCTTTCAACTATACCTGCAAAAATGATTAAAGAGATACCGTTTCCGATTCCTCTTTCGGTAACCTGTTCGCCAAGCCACATTATAAGAACTGTCCCTGCAACAAGCGTCATAACGGTCATCGTCATCCATGCCATCGTAGGGTCCAAAACTATAGGCATACCGCTGGGTGTAGGCATTTTTGTAATAGCCATTGTAAGACCGAAAGACTGTATAGCGCCCAAAATAAGCGTGGCGTATCTTGTAATCTGCGTTAGTTTCTTTCTGCCCTGCTCTCCTTCTTTTGCAAGCCTGTCAAGGTAAGGAATAACATGAGCGCCCTGCATCAAACTCATTATAATAGACGCGTTAATATACGGCATTATTCCCATGGAAAATACTGACATCCTGTTTAATGCGCCGCCGGAAAACATATCAAGAAATCCCAGTAGCCCGTTGCTGTTCGCTTGAAATAGAGACTTAACAGCCTCAGCATTAATGCCCGGTATAGGAACTGACGCTCCTATTCTGTAGGCGATAATGATCGCAAGGGTAAATAGAACTTTATTTCTTAATTGGGGAATTTTAAATACGTCTCCGAATGTTTTTAGCATTGTCCCACCTTTTTATTTATAACAAAATTATATTTTAATATTTTACTTAATTAAGCACGAATATCAAAATTTTATTAAGCTTCAACTACAACGGCTTTGCCGCCCGCTTTTTCAATTTTTTCTTTCGCTGTTTTTGAAAAAGAGTTCGCCGAAACGTTAAACTTTTTATCTACGTTTCCGTTTGCAAGAATCTTAACGAGTTTGCCTTTCTTTACAAGTCCCGCCTCTTTAAGTTTTGCGACGGTAATTTCATCGTCGGAATTAAACTTTGAAGCTATTAAATCAAGATTTACTATTTCGTATTCTTTTCTGAACGCCGTATTGTTAAAACCTCTTTTAGGCATTCTTCTGACGATAGCTGTCTGACCGGCTTCAAAATATGACATCTTGCCGTCGCCGGATCTTGCTTTCTGGCCTTTGCTTCCTCTGGTGGAAGTTCTGCCGTGGCCCGAACCGACTCCTCTTCCTATGATTTTCTTTCTGTGCCTTGAACCTTCCGCAGGTTTTAATGTATTTAATCCGATCATATTTCTGCAACCTCTTTATTTCTTATTTTTGCCACATCTTCTTTTGATCTCAAACCTTTAAGAGCCTCA
The DNA here is from genome assembly GCA_018433245.1 of Candidatus Proruminimicrobium quisquiliarum. Taxonomy (GTDB): domain Bacteria; phylum Elusimicrobiota; class Endomicrobiia; order Endomicrobiales; family Endomicrobiaceae; genus Proruminimicrobium; species Proruminimicrobium quisquiliarum. Next base: position 8,950 of record JAHDRN010000013.1, on the reverse strand, counting down.
ATTGTGGCGTATACGACGTTAAACGGATTTGCCGTACCCATTGATTTTGTAAGAATGTCTTTTACACCTACAGCTTCAAGAACGGCTCTTACGGAACCGCCGGCGATAACGCCCGTTCCCGGAACCGCAGGTTTAAGCAAAACTTTTCCCGCTCCGCTGATTCCCATGATTTCGTGCGGAATACTTGTATTTCTAAGAGATACGCTTATCATATTTTTCTGCGCTCTGGTACTGCCCTTTTTAATTGCAGCCTGAACTTCATTTGCTTTGCCGAGTCCGCAACCTACCTTTCCTGCTCCGTCGCCGACTACGACAAGCGCATTAAAGGACATTCTTTTTCCGCCCTTAACGACTTTTGTTACTCTGTTAACGGATACTACCGTTTCCGTTAAACCGCTTTCATTCTCTTTGTTATATTTATTATCAGCCAACTTATCCTCCCGACTGCGACCATATAAAAATTTTTAGAAATTTAATCCGCCTGCTCTTGCCTCTTCGGCAAGCGCTTTAATTTTACCCTGATACGATTTTCCGGCTCTGTCAAAAACAACCGTTTTAATTTTCTTTTCGGCTGCTTTCTGGGCTATCAGTTTGCCCACTGCTTTTGCCGCTTCAACGGTATCGGTTGATTTTATTTTCCCTTTAAGTTCTTCCGATAATGTAGACGCTGACGCCAAAGTAAATCCTTTTGAATCGTCAATAATCTGGGCATAAATATTTTTATGTCCGCATTTTACGTTCAATCTCGGCCTTTCCGTAGTTCCGGAAATTTTGCTTCTGACTCTTTTTTTTCTTAAATCCAGCCTTATTTTTGACCCTTTCATTACTATATCCTCTTTGTCTTTGTCGTTTCCAAGTTAAAGCCCGCCGGCTTTTAAACTTTTACTTTTTTGCTCCGGCTGCCGCAGCTTTACCGGCTTTCCTTATAATCTTTTCTCCGACATATCTTATACCGAAACCCTTGTAAGGTTCAGGAGGTTTTACCGCTCTGACTTCGGACGCAAACGCGCCTACAGCCTGCTTGTCAGTTCCTGTAATCGTAAGCGTCGGCATTTTATCTGCGTTCATTCCGACGACGACTTTAACGGTTTTAGGAACTTCTTTTGTAACCGTATGCGAAAGTCCGACGGTTAACGTCAGATTTGCACCGGTCAAAACGGCTTTAAAACCGAGACCGTTTAATTCAAGTTCTTTTTTATAACCGTTTGTTACACCTTCAATCATATTGACGATAAGCCCTCTCGTAAGGCCCTGGAGCATATTGGCTTCTCTGGTTGTTTCTTTCATTTCAAGAGTAACCGCGCCTTTATCAAGCTTAACGTCCAATTTCTCATTTATCTTCTGAGAAAGTTTTTCTTTTGCACCGGAAACTTCAAGCACTCCGTTCTTAAATTCTACTTTAACTTTTTCAGGTATTGCTATTGGCTTTCTTCCTAAGCGACTCATTTTGCAACCTCAATATAAAAATTTACCAAACGTAACCGATCAACTCGCCGCCGATTTTGGCATCTTTGGCTTTTTTGCTTGCCATCATTCCTTTTGGCGTAGAAATAATAGCAATACCGAAACTTCCGAGAACCTTAGGCAAATCTTCATAGCCCTTGTATATTCTCAATCCCGGCTTTGAAACTCTTTTCAAACCACTCAAGGCCGGTTTTCCGTTTAAATCGTACTTCAGATAAACTCTCAAAACGCCCTGTTTTTGGTCTTCAATATTTTTATAATTTGTAATATATCCTTCGTCTTTCAAAACTTTTGCAATTTCCGTTTTTACTTTTGACGCCGGAATATCAACTTTTTCGTGTAATTTGGAATTCGCATTCCTTATTCTCACAAACATGTCTGATATAGGATCTGTAATCATTACCCAACCTCTTTCTAATTTTGTTTTGCTCTTAACCTGCCGTACTTACCAACTTGACTTTGTCACGCCCGGAATTTCTCCGTTGTGAGCAAGCTTACGGAAACAAATTCTGCACAGACCGAAATCTCTGTAGTAGCCTCTAGGTCTTCCACACAGGCGACATCTGTTCCTGTACCTAGTTGCAAACTTCTGAGGTTTGCGCATTTTTGCTTCTGCTGATAGTGTTGCCATAATAAACCTCTACTTTTTTTTATTTACTTTCTCTATAAACATCTTATGGTTTTCGTTCTTTAAAACTTTTTAAATTACTTTGAATCTCTTTTCTTAAACGGCATTCCGAGATATTCCAAAAGTTTCTTGGCATGTTCGTCTTCTTTTGCCGTCGTAACAAAAGTTATGTTCATTCCTCTTGCTTTATCGGATTTTTCAACGTTGATTTCCGGAAATATATACTGTTCCGTAAGACCGAGATTGAAATTTCCTCTGCCGTCAAATTTATTGGGTTCAATCCCTCTAAAATCTCTGATTCTCGGAATAGCGATATTGATTAACCTGTCCAAAAATTCATACATTATGGCGCCTCTGAGAGTTACTTTTATCCCTATAGGCATGCCTTCTCTTATCTTAAAGTTTGAAACAGACTGTTTTGCTTTGCAGACAACAGGTTTTTGACCCGTTATCGCCGCAAGTTCGTCGCTTGCCGTTTCAACGACTTTCACGTTGTCTTTAGCTTCGGAAAGTCCGATATTGATAACAATCTTCGTCAGCTTGGGAACCTGGTTTATATTTTTAAAACCGAATTCTTTTTCCAAAGCCGGCACTACGTTTTTCAAAAATACTTCTTTCATTCTAGGAACTTGATTCATATTTCTTTTCCCTTGTTAAACTATTATTTCACCGCATTTTCTGCATACTCTTACTTTTTTACCGTCTGAAAGCTTATCAAATTTAGGTCTGTTCGGCTTGTTGCATTTGGGGCATACAAGCATAACGTTTGAAATTGATATGGGCGATTCTTTTTCTTTTATTCCGCCCGGATCTCTTTGAGTAGGCTTTGTATGTCTTTTCACAAAAGCGACTTTGGAAACAACAACTTTTTCCTCTTCAAAAAACATTTTCAAGACTTCGCCCTGTTTGCCTTTGTCTTTGCCTGCTAAAACTACTACTTTGTCTTTCTTCTTAATGTTAAGCATATTTCTATCCTATTACTATTAATTATATTACTTCCGGCGCCAAAGAAATTATTTTAAGAAAATTTGCTTCTCTTAATTCTCTTGCGACAGGACCGAAAATACGGGTTCCTTTAGGTTCACCCTCTTCGTTTATGATAACAGCCGCGTTATCGCTGAACCTTATATATGTTCCGTCTTCTCTGCGGTACTCTTTTGCCGTTCTTACGATAACAACTCTGACAACTTCTCCTTTTTTTACGTTACCATGAGGAATTGCATCTTGCACTGAGGCAATTATAACATCGCCCAAGCCTGCATATCTTCTCTTCATCCCTTTAAGGACTCTGAAACAACGTACTTTTTTTGCGCCTGAATTGTCTGCAACATTTAAAATTGATCTTTCTTGAATCATATTGGTTTCCTTACGCTTTGTTTACTATTGACATCAAAATCCATCTTTTCGTTTTTGAAAGAGGTCTTGATTCCATTATAGATACCAAATCACCCGTTTTGGATTCATTTTTCTCGTCGTGAACCGAGAATTTTGATTTCATACGGGTAACTCTTCCGTATTTTGAATGAGCTATAGTTCTTTCAACCGAGACAACTCTCGTTTTGGGAGATTTGTCTGCGATTACCGTTCCCTGCATTATTTTTCTTTTTGCACGTTCAGCCATTTTTCTTCCTTCCTACGGGATTATTTCCCTTTTTTCTGTTGAGCAAGAAGTGTTTTTATTCTTGCTATTGTTTTTCTTAATTCTCTTATTTCAAGAGGATTTTTAACCGGTGACGTCGCATTTCTGAATTTAATTTTATAATACTTTTCTTCAAGTTCAGTAAGCTTAGCCGCCAATTCTTTATCCGACATACTTTTGATTTCCTGCCAATTTTTTTGTTTCATATCTCTTTTTCCGTTATTATATTTCTTGTCTTACTAAGATTTTGCAATGTATAGGCAATTTATCGGATGCGAGTCTCAAAGCTCTTCTTGCGTCCGTTTCCGAAATACCTTCCATTTCAAACATTATTCTTCCGGGCTTTACTACGGCGACCCAAAACGCCGGATCTCCTTTTCCTTTACCCATTCTGGTTTCGGCAGGTTTCTTCGTTACAGACTTATCCGGAAATACTCTTATCCAGATTTTCCCGCCTTTCTTTATGAACTTTGTCAAAGCTATACGGGCAGCTTCTATCTGATTGCTGTTCAGCCAGACAGGTTCCAAAGCCTGAAGACCATAAGTCCCGAAAGACAATTCGGTTCCGCCCTTGGCGTAACCTTTCATTCTTCCCCTGTGAGTCTTTCTGTATTTTACTCTTTTTGGCATCAACATATGTTTGTCCTTCCTTAACTTTTAAATAAACTACTTTTCTTCCTGAACGTTTGCTGTTGCTTCAGCCGGATTTTCAATAAGCTTAGCTTCTTCCAAAAGTTCCTTTGCGGTTTTCTGGAAATGCTCTTTTTTGAATATCCAAACTTTTACTCCGATTTTTCCCATTGTTGTATTAGCTTCTGAAAAACCGTACTCTATTTCGGCTCTGAAAGTCTGCAACGGAATTCTGCCTTCTTTAAGCCATTCCGTTCTTGCAATTTCGGCGCCGCCGAGTCTTCCTGCGCACATAACTTTTATTCCTTTCGCGCCGGCAAGCATCGCTTTTTCCATAACTTTTTTCATTGCTCTTCTGAAAGCGATCTGTCTTTCAAGCTGGTATGCTATATTATCGGCGCAAAGCTGCGCGTCCGCTTCAGGTTTTTTTATTTCCATAACGTTTACAAACGCTTTTCTCTGCGTCATCTGCTCAACTTCCATTCTGAGCGATTCCATACCCTGTCCGCCCTTGCCGATTACTATCCCCGGCCTTGACGTGTAGATATTTACTCTGATATATTTGCCGGCTCTTTCAATTCCGATTTTTGAAACAGAAGCGCTTTTAAGTTTATCTTTCAAGTATCTTCTTATTCTGAAATCTTCTTCTACAAAGTCAGGCATTTCTTTCAGGTTGAACCACTTTGAATCCCAATCCTTAATATAACCTAGACGAACACTTTTAGGATGAATTTTATGACCCATGAACCTTACCCTTTTACCTTATTTTTATTTTCTTTTGTTTCTTTAACAGCCTTAACTTCCGCCGCCGCTGACGGTTTTTTTACCGCAGTTTTTTTCTTGCTTTTCTTTGCGACGACTCCCTCATCGGTTACGATTACCGTAAGATGTGAAGTTTTTCTTTTATACGGCATTCCTCTGCCCATAGGACCCGGTCTCATTCTTTTCAAAGTAGGACCCTGGCCTACCCAGCATTCCTTAATTTTAAGTCCCGAAAAATCTTTAAGTTTGCCGGCGTTTGCAACCGCGCTCTTTAAAACCTTTTCAACGAGTTCCGTTGAATTTTTAGGCAGAAAAGAAAGAATCTCGAATGCTTTTTCAACATTTTGGTTTCTTATTACGGTCAAAACCTGATTGACTTTTCTTGGAGCATATCTTACAAATTTTGCTATTGCTTTTGCTTGCATCTTTTTTGTCCTTTGCTTTTTATGTTAACGATGTTTCCTGCTTTGTCATTCCGCCGTGGCCTTTAAATACTCTGGTAGGCGCGAATTCACCGAGCTTATGCCCGACCATCTGTTCCGATATATAAATCGGTAACCATTTTTTTCCGTTATGCACTGCCAACGTGTGTCCTACAAAATCAGGAGTAATCGTTGAATTTCTTGCCCACGTTTTTATTATTTTCTTTTCGCCCGATTGATTCAACGCTTCCATTTTCTTTAAAAGTTTGGCATCTACATAAGGACCTTTTTTTACTGACCTGCTCATTTATTTCTCCTATGCCTTAGCTTTATTCCTGTGACTTACTATCATCCAGTCCCAAACCTTCTTGGGCCTTGTTTTGAAACCCTTTGCCGGCTGATTCCATGGGCTGCGAGGCTGGTTTGCACCTTTAGACTTGCCTCTTCCACCACCGTGAGGATGGTCTGTAGCGTTCATGGCAGTACCGCGCACATGAGGTTTCTTACCGAAGTGGCGGCTTCTTCCTGCAGAACCAATTGTCATATTTTCATGTTCAATGTTTCCCACCTGACCCACTGTTGCGTAACACTTAACCAGGACTAATCTTATTTCTCCGGAAGGCATTCTTACGTGGGCATATTCATCTTCTTTCGCGAGTAACTGCGCAGCTGAACCTGCCGACCTTATTAACTGTCCGCCTTTTCCGGGAACTAACTCAAGGTTATGTATAAACGTACCTACAGGAATATTGGAAAGAGGAAGAGCGTTACCGTCTCTTATTTCGGCATCCGGACCGGACATAAGTTCGTCTCCTACTTTCAAACCCTTAGGTTGTATAATGTATCTTTTTTCTCCGTCTTTATATTCAAGCAATGCTATTCTGCTTGTTCTGTTAGGATCGTATTCTATTGAAACTACTTTTGCGGGCACTCCGATTTTATTTCTTTTAAAATCAATGATTCTGTAAAATCTTTTGTGTTCGCCGCCTCTGAAACGGACCATAACCTGACCGGTATTGTTTCTGCCGCCGGTTTTCTTTGCAGGCATCGTCAACGATTTCTCGGGTTTATTTGTGGTTATTTCCGAAAAATCTTCCATCGTGATAAATCTTCTTACCGGTGTATACGGCTTAAATGTTTTAATTGGCATACTAAATTTTCCTATTTATCGGGTAGGAATTAAAAAAAATCCTTAAACCCATATTTACTTCTTACGAAACACTTATGCTTCGTCGACTATTGATATTTCCTGACCTTTTTGAAGCTTTATTATAGCTTTCTTCCAGTCACTTTTATAACCTTCACTTCTTCCCATTCTTTTTGCTTTACCTGCGAAAATCGCGGTATGCACACTTTTTACTTTTACATTAAACATTGTTTCTACTGCCTGTTTAATCTGGTATTTGTTGGCATCTTTATCGACAACAAACGTGTACTTTCCTTCTTTTTCTTTCGCAACCGAAGACTTTTCAGTAATGAGAGGCTTCTTAATAATGTTTCTAATTTCCATTTTCTTTTCCTATTTATCCGTGTCTTTTAGTACTGCCTGCTGTTTTTAAAGAGTCTGCTTAGTTTTAATGCTGTCTATAGCTTCAGGGGTTGTGACAATTTTGTCAGCCCACATAACGTGATAGGCATTAAGGTTTGCAATATTGTCAACAACTAAATTCTTAATATTTTTCGACGCTATTTTGACAACCTCGTCATTTTTTGAAAGAGCAATTATTACTTTCTGCCCGTCAACTTTAAGATTTTTCAAAAATTCAACGATTTTCTTCGTCTTAGGCTGTTCAATTTTGATAAGATCAATCAAAATAAGATTGTCTTTGCTTACCAAATTTGAAAACGCCATATTAAGCGCCAAACGTCTTTTCTGTTTTGACATTTTCTGAAAATAATCTCTCGGCTGAGGTCCGAATATAACGCCGCCCTTTCTCCACAGAGGCGAATTTTTCTGGCCGGCTCTTGCGTTGCCGGTGCCTTTTTGTTTCCAAGGCTTAGCGCCCGAGAAAGAAACTTCTCCTCTTGTTTTTGTTGCATGAGTTCCGGCTCTCTTGTTAGCCATATAACCTGTTGTTATTTCATGAAGCAAAGCCGTTGAAACTTCCGTGTTAAAAAACGCGGGAAGCTCAAATTTTCCTTTTTCTTTTCCTTCTACCGTATAAACTTTTGTATCCATTATCTTCTCGTCCTATTTACAAATTTTATTTTTTAGCTTTCTTTTCTTCTTTCTTAACAACGACAGCAGGAATTTTCTTTACTGTGTTATTTATTACAAGAGTTGCTTTTTTTACCGAAGGAACCGCTCCTCTTAAAAGAAGAACATTTTTTTCGGCATCAACGCTTACGACCAGAAGTTTCTGAATTGTAACCGTATCCTGTCCGAGACGTCCCGACATTCTCATGCCTTTCAAAACTCTCTGAGGGCCCTGAGAACCTGACGATCCTCTTGCTCTTGTTCTGTCGGATGCACCTCTTGTTACAGGCTGCTGTCCGAAATTGTGTCTTTTAATAACGCCGGCAAATCCTTTACCTTTTGAAACGCCGGTAACATCAACGTAATCTCCGGCTTTGAAAATATCGGCTTTTATTTCCTGACCGACAGTCAAACCTGAAACGTCGCTGAGTCTGATTTCTTTCAAGACTTTTTTAGGAGCTATATTATTCTTCTTAAAAAGTCCGGCCTGGGCTTTGTTGAGTTTCTTTTCTTCAACATTTGCAAACCCGAGCTGAACGGCATTGTAGCCGTTATTTTCAACTGTTTTGACGGCTGTGACAACGCACGGACCGGCTTCTATTACTGTAACCGGAACAAGCTTGCCTTTTTCATCAAAAACCTGTGTCATTCCAACTTTTGAACCTATTATTGATTTTAACATAATTTCTCTCTAATACAATTTTTTATTACATCTTTATTTCTATATCTACGCCGGCAGGAAGATCTAATTTCATTAATTCTTCAACTGTGGATCCTGACGGTTCACAAATATCAACCAGTCTCTTGTGAACTCTCATTTCAAACTGTTCTCTCGATTTCTTATCAGAATGAACTGATCTGTTAACCGTGTATTTCTTAATATTTGTAGGAAGAAGTATCGGGCCTGTTATGGTAGCGCCTGTTCTTCTTGCTGTTTCTACAATTTTCTTAAGAGAATCATCCAACATTTTGCAATCGTAGGAACGAAGTTTTATTCTTAATCTCTGCGTTTGCGGCTGACTTGCTGTTACTTTTTCATTTGACATAGTTTATTCCTGTATAATTATTCTTTTATTTCAGTTACAACGCCTGAACCTACAGTTCTTCCGCCTTCTCTTATCGCGAATCTCAATTGCGGTTCCATTGCTACAGGCATTATAAGCTCTATATCCATCGTTATATTATCGCCGGGCATTACCATTTCCGTT